>CAYJFY010000035.1:0-25422 GCA_964369755.1 uncultured Lachnospiraceae bacterium | reverse complement strand
CCATAAACAACCTTATACTTCGTAATCTAAGCAACTACGTTCTGAAATTACAGAGCGGATATATCCTGCTGCAGCTAGATGGTCTGGATGTTTTTGATAGATGTTTAAATCAGCCTCTGTTTTAAAGAGTGTATCTAACATAAGGTCGGCTGTGCTACTAGCCATCAAATCAGTAGTAACACTAATTTCCACTAATTCTGGAATTAGATTTTTTAGATTCTCTAATTCGTTTTTAATATTCTGTTTAATGTTTTCTTTCTCTTCCTTGGAATATTCATCTTTTATCTTCCATGCTACAATGTGTTTTACCATAAGTTTTCTCCTTGTATTATATTAGTTTAAGATAATGTTTTTATATTTTGTAGTATAGCATTAATTGCAATCTTATACTATCTTTTTTATGTTCAAAGTATGTAGACATATGTACAGATACAGCGATATGCTTTATAATGGTATGAAATCAAAGTTAAATGATAGATTAAATTGATAAGGAGGCAGGTATGTCATTAGCTCAAGATATAAGGGAAGCTGTAGAGAAGTTAACGGTTGAAGATCAAAGATTGATTCTAGAGTTGGCGAAGAGATTGAAAATAGAAGATACTAGTCTAGATGAAGAAATCAATGATATTGAAAGAGCAAAAGAGAAATATGAAAAGGGCGAAACAATTGAGCACAACCGATTAAATTGGGATTGATGTATCTACAAGGAATAGATGGAGTATGATATGAGACTGGATGAGAGATTGAAGGCATATGGTCAATCGGACATGTATGGATTTCATATGCCAGGGCATAAGCGTAATGTTGAGAAATTTGGGAGCCTACTGCCCTACGATTGTGATATCACGGAAATTGAAGGGTTTGATGATTTGCATCACCCAGCGGATTTGCTGCTTGATGTGCAGGAGCGTGCAAGTAAGTTGTTTCATAGTGAGCAATCTTATATGTTGGTGAATGGTAGCACGGCTGGGAATCTAGCAGCAATTATGGCTTGTACGAATTATGGAGATCAGATATTGGTGGCGCGAAATAATCATCGTTCGGTCTACCATGCTTTGGAGTTGAATGGATTGAAGGCGACGTATATCTATCCGAAGTTTGATGAGAAGACGCTGATTCTAGGGGAGATTGAAGCGCGGGATGTAGAGCAAGCGCTAGAGGAAGAGCGAGAGATTAGAGCAGTTGTGATTGTATCTCCTACTTATGATGGTGTGATTTCAGATGTTGGAGCAATTGCGGAGGTAGCACATAGATATGGTGTTCCACTCATTGTGGATGAAGCTCATGGTTCACACCTGGGATTTCATGCTAATCTATTTCATAACTCCAATGAATGTGGGGCAGATATTGTAGTACATAGCCTGCACAAGACATTGACGTCCCTCACGCAGACGGCGCTTTTGCATGTGAATGGAAAGCTTGTAGATAGAAGACGTGTAGAGAAATATCTACAGGTATTTCAATCGAGCAGTCCATCGTATCTGTTGATGGCGAGCATTGATAGATGTGTTGGACAATTAGAAGAGGCGAAGACGTTCCTATTTTGGGAATATATGGGTCAGCTAGACCATTTGAGAAGTAAGTTATCAAAATTGAAGCATTTGAAGTTAATAGAGATGGAGAATATGGAGCCATCAAAGATTTTAATCTCTACTAGAAATACGAATATAAGTAGCAGGGAATTATATAAGGTATTATTGGAACGATTTCAGTTACAGATGGAGATGGTTGGCTACGAGTATGTACTGGGCATGACATCGATTGGCGACACAGAGGAAGGGATGAATCGATTGGCAAATGCTTTGCTAGAGATCGATTCAGAAATTACAAGCGCTGTTAACGAAGACGATATGCTACCACTGTTAAAAGCGATAGCTGGTGGGAAGAAAAAGACAGATGCACAGATGAGCGGCAATGGATGTTTTTACTATCTCTACCCACCAGGGATCCCGTTTGTTACACCAGATGAAGCAGTGACTGAGGAAATAGAAGTGTTAATGAAGCAGTATGAAGAAAACGGATTTGTAATACATAAACAAGTTTAGGTGATAAATCAGGATTCAAGGGTTGGATGATTGAAACTTGAGAGAAAGTGAGAAATAAAATGGGTAAGATATTTTATATCATGGGTAAGAGTTCTACAGGGAAGGATACAATATATAGAAAGATTGGGGAGCGGTTTTCTCAATTGAAAACAGTTACACTCTATACAACGAGACCGATTCGAAAGGGTGAAGAGGAGGGGGTGCAGTATTTCTTTGTGGACGAGCAAAAGTGCGATGAATTAGTGAGGTCTGGGAAGGTCATAGAACTGCGTGCTTATCAAACGGTTCATGGGGTATGGAAGTATTTTACCTTAGATGACGGGCAGATTGACACAGGGAAGGATTCCTATTTGATGATTGGAACTTTAGAATCCTATGAGAAGATGAAAGCATATCTAGGGGGAGAGGATTTGGTTCCTTTATATATTGAAGTGGATGATGGAGATAGACTAGAGCGGGCACTTCGTAGGGAGCGGAAACAAGAGCATCCGAAGTATGCAGAGTTGTGTCGTAGATTTTTAGCGGATACGGAAGATTTTTTGGATGAGAAGATTGAGCAAGCTGGGATAGAACGTAGATTTGAGAATGCAGTATTAGAGAATTGCATGGATGAAATAATAGACTATATAAGTTCGCAAAAGTGTGGTATACTAGAACCATAAAGCACTAATGTCTAAGGGGATGGGTTGGGAAGTAACCCATAGGAGTTAGTAGTGAACAAGAGGTAATTATGGATAGTTGTTATAGAGATGTAATCGGACATTCGGAGATTATCGATTATTTCAAGAATGCGATTCGTTCAGATAAAGTAGGTCATGCATATTTAATAAGCGGAGAGCAAGGATCTGGAAAAAAGATGCTTGCGACTTTGTTTGCCCAGGTTTTGTTGTGTGAGGAGAGCGTAGAAGATGCATGTGGGGGATGTAAATCATGTAAGCAGGCAGTGGGGAATAATCATCCAGATATAATCTACGTGTCGCATGAGAAACCGAATTCGATTAGCATTGAAGAAATACGAAGACAAGTGGTGAGTGACACAGCAGTAAAACCGTATGCAAGCAAGTATAAAATCTACATAATTGCAGATGCGGATAAGATGACAGAACAGGCACAAAACGCGATTCTGAAAACGATAGAAGAGCCGCCTTCTTATGCGATTATTTTCTTATTGGCTGAGAATGATGGAGCCTTATTGTCTACGATACAATCGAGATGTATCGCATTAAAACTTCGAAATGTGAAGGATGCCTTGGTGAAGGCTTATCTCATGCAGAAGTTAGAAGTACCAGAGTATGAGGCGAATATCTGTGCGGCATTTGCCCAAGGGAATATTGGAAAAGCCATTACATTGGCAAGGTCGGAGCACTTCAATGAGATTAAGGCGAAAGCGGTTTATCTATTGAAGCGTATCTATGATGTAGATGTGATCCAATTATCATCGATGATAAAGGATATCACAAATTATAAATTAGAGATTCAGGATTTCTTCGATATTATGGCGATATGGTATCGAGATATTCTGATGTACAAGGCTACTAGAAATCTGGATCGCCTTGTTTTCAGAGATCAGATGCATGAGATTGGGGAACTAGCGAATGTCATTTCCTATGAGGGAATTGAGAATGTCTTAGAGGCGTTGGAGACTGCTAAGACCAGATTGAGAGTAAATGTGAATTTTGAATTGACGATAGAATTGTTATTACTTACTATAAAGGAGAATTAGGGAATGGTGAAAATTGTAGGAATACGTTTTAGAACTGCGGGCAAGATATACTATTTTGCGCCAGGAAGAGAACGTTTGAAGGTGGGGAATCGAGTGATTGTGGAGACTGCTCGAGGTGTCGAGATTGGAACAGTTGTATTAGGGGTGAAGGATGTGGATCAATCCGTGATTACATCACCACTAAAACCGGTTCTTAGAGTTGCAACTGCAGCAGATATAGATCATAGCGAAAAAAACAAAGAAAAAGAAGCAGAAGCATTCAAGATTTGCTTGGAGAAGATTCGCAAGCATGATCTAAAGATGAAGTTGATTGAGGCGGAGTATACCTTCGATAATAATAAATTATTGTTTTATTTTACGGCAGATGGAAGAATTGACTTCCGTGAGTTGGTAAAAGATTTGGCAAATGTTTTTAGAACAAGAATTGAATTGAGACAAATCGGTGTGCGTGACGAGACGAAGATCAAAGGTGGTCTAGGTGCTTGTGGTCGCGTGCTTTGTTGCCATTCCTTCTTGTCAGAATTCTCACCGGTATCGATTAAGATGGCGAAAGAGCAGAGTTTATCGCTCAATCCGACCAAGATATCAGGAGTCTGTGGTCGCTTGATGTGTTGTTTGACCAATGAGCAAGAGGCGTATGAAGACTTGAATAGTAAGCTACCATCAAATGGCGATTTTGTTACAACGATTGATGGATGCAAGGGCGAGGTACAGAGTGTTAGTGTCTTGCGTCAGATGGTAAAAGTTGTTGTGAACTTGGATAATGACGAAAAAGAGATTCGTGAATATCCAGTCAAGGAATTAAAGTTTAAGAAGAAACGCAAGAAAAATGAGCCGAAATTGAGCAAGGAAGAGATGCGTCAATTGAAGGAATTAGAGAAAAAAGAGATGGAATCAAAACTGGATAAATAGAGAGACTGAGACAATGGATAATAGCAAGAAAACAGTGAAGTTAGCTGAGAATGAGAGACTGGATGATCTACAGGTAAAGGGATACCACATTATACAGAATCCGGAAAAATTTTGCTTTGGAATCGATGCGGTTTTGCTCGCAGCATTTGCGAAGGTGAAATCCACAGAGAATGCCCTTGATTTAGGAACGGGAACAGGGATTATTCCTATTTTGTTAGAATCAAAGACGGATGGAAAGAACTTTGTTGGGCTAGAGATTCAGGAAGAGAGCGCAGATATGGCGCGCAGAAGTGTCGAGTTCAATCATTTGGAAGAGAAAATAGAAATTGTAACAGGGGATATCAAGGAGGCAAGCAAATTATTTGGCTATGCCTCTTTCCGTGTTGTTACAGTGAACCCACCCTATATGATTCATCAGCATGGAATCAAGAACGAAGCGGATTGTAAAACCATAGCAAGACATGAAGTGTTATGTGATTTGGAGGATGTTATCAGGGAATCGGCTCGGGTATTGCACAATAAGGGGAGATTCTATATGGTGCATAGACCCTTTCGCGTGGCTGAGATTATGCAGTGTATGATGAAGCATGACCTAGAGCCGAAGAGGATGCGATTTGTACATCCTTATGTGGACAAAGAGCCAAATATGGTATTGATTGAGGGGATTAAGGGCGCACGCTCGCGAATTCTTGTGGAGCCACCACTCATTATCTACAATGCAGACGGGAGCTACACAGCAGATGCGCTAGCATGTTATGGCGAGATGAAGAAGGAGGGACGATAATGGCAGGAATTCTATATCTATGTGCGACACCCATAGGGAATCTGGAAGATATTACATTTCGATGTGTTAGAATCCTAAATGAGGTGGATTTGATTGCAGCAGAGGATACAAGGAATAGTATTAAGCTTTTAAATCATTATGAAATAAAAACACCGATGACAAGCTATCATGAACATAATAAGTTCGATAAGGGAAGACATCTAGTAGATCGTTTGATGAATGGTGAGAACATTGCTTTGATCACGGACGCTGGAACACCAGGGATATCTGATCCAGGAGAAGAGTTGGTAAAGATGTGCTACGATAGTGGAATAGAAGTGACCGCTATCCCAGGTGCAGCAGCTTGCATTACTGGCCTAACTATATCTGGTAAGAGTACGAGACGATTCGCATTCGAAGCCTTCTTGCCAAGTGTGAAGAAGCAACGACAAGAAATCCTAGGAGAATTAAAGAAAGAAACACGTACCATCATTATCTACGAGTCACCACATCGCCTGACAAAAACGTTGAAAGAGCTTTATGATCATTTGGGGGAACGTGAGATATCGCTATGTCGAGAACTTACAAAAAAATATGAGGAAGTCAATCGAACCACCCTCACCGAAGCATATCTATATTATACTGAAAACCAAGTAAAAGGGGAATGTGTAATCATAGTTCAGGGCTTAGATCGGGAGCAACAAAAGGAAGAGGAAAAACTGGAATGGTTGCAGATGGAATTGACACAACATATGGAGTATTACACAAGACAAGGGCATGCGGAAAAAGAGGCGATGAAACTAGTCGCAAAGGATAGAGGCGTTAGTAAGAGGGATATCTATCAAGAACTACATCAGTTAAAACAATAATCCGTTTGGAGAAAGAAGGGGACAAACGATGGCTATTGCTAGAAAAAAGGAAGATAAAGTGAAACACTATACCTATAGATTGCAAGATATTTTGAGTATTTTTGGAAGTGTATTGATTATTTTGACGGTGGGAGTAATCAGCTTATACTCTACCCATTTTTTTAGTGATAGTATGACGAGCAAAATAGCAGAGTCACGTATTGATGTCTTGACGAAAATTTCAGATGAGGTGACAGATATCTGTGAAGAGGCAGAAGGGGTATTTAATTTGTATTGGTATAATGCGTTTGTGGATATACCAGAAACAGTACAGCCCTTCGAGGCAACACAAGAATTAGAAATTATTGAGCAATTTAAGATGATTGATTATTTAAATCAGCAGGCATACCAGCTCAGCAGTGTAGACTATGAGTATGTGATTACGTTGAAGAATGGATTTTCATATAGCTCTAAGAATGAAGAACTATCTTATGAGTTTACACAGTATGAACAAGAACTTTGGTATTTAGACTTAGTAGAGAATAGGGACGAGATGATATGGGTGTCTACGTATAAGGATTATCATGAGGATGAGTATATATCATCATTGGTTCGTCCATATTTGGATGAGTCAGGAAATATAATTGGAATGTTCCTATTGAATGTACCAGAAGATAATATTTATAATATGTATGCTGACTTGGTCGAAAACAATGAGATGTATATAGTGGATGATACAGGAAAAATTGTTTCTCACACGAATAAGGAGATGCTTGGGATTCCATATTATGATATGGAAGTGTTTAATAACATGTTTGAAAATGAAGTGGAAGATAGCGATGGAGTGGAGGATAGCGCATTTCAAATTATTAGTAAAAACAATGAGGAGTTTTTGTTTTCCAAGGTTTCAAATGGTCAACAACATTGGAGTTGTATAGAAGAGATACCACTTGATTTTATCTTGAGAGATGTATATGACTTGACAAATCGTTTATGGTTTGTTGCTATTATATGTATTGTTATAGCAATTGTATTTTTTCGATATATCTCTAGTAGAACAACCGCGCCATTGAAACTGTTGGTACATCAACTAGAAAAAATAGGGCGAGACGTGAATGATGATACCAAGTTTGATGTGAAGGGGTGGGAAGAAGTCAATCGAATTTGTGATGAATGTAATTTTATGAATGACAGGATTAAGAATTTGATTTTGGAAGTGCAGCATTCCGAACAAGAGAAGAGTAAGGCGGAATTGGGGTTTCTACAGGCTCAAATGAGTCCGCACTTTATGTATAATACATTGTTCTCAATTAAGTGTCTTGTGGACATGGACGATAAGAAGGGGGCGATTGATACCTTGAATGCATTTACGGCTATCCTAAAGTATATTTTATCTTATAAGTCAGAATATGTAACTGTAGCAGAAGAAATAGTGCTACTAGAGGAATATACAAAGCTGCAAAAAGTGTTGTATGGAGATAAATTTGTTGTTTCGATACACTGCGAGCAAGAACTGTATGATAAGCAAATTCTTAGAATGATTCTACAACCATTGGTTGAAAATTCTCTGCAACATGGTCTTCGAGATGAGAAGGAGCGGATATCGGTAGAAGTTCTATTTGCAATAGAAGGGGATGGCTTGCAGATTACAATTTTGGATGATGGAATCGGATTTAATAGAGAAAACCTAGAGCGATTGTATAAGCGTGTAGACAAGGTTGATAAGCAAAATAAGCAATCTAATTTAATTGGACTAAATAATATTAGACAGAGGATAAAGAAACGGTATGGAAAAGACTATGGTGTATTTATCGATGCTACGTATGAAGAAGGTGCAAAAATTGTAGTCAAGTTACCAATTGATATACAAGACATTAAATAAGACTATGGGGTGGATATTATTATGAAGGTAATGGTTGTGGATGATGAGCTACCGATCCGAGAGTGGATTCGGATGATGATTCAGAAGGTAGAACGAGAAATTGAAATTGTAGCCTGTGTATCGAGTGGAGAGGAGGCATACAAAGCATTTATGGCATATAATCCAGATTTGATTATATCAGATATCAAGATGGGGAATATGGATGGAATTGAATTGTTAGAGAAGATTAAGTCTATAAAAAAAGATATATATTTTGTTTTACTTACATCCCATAATGATTTCGATTACGCAAGAAAAGCGCTGAAATATGGCGCAAATGAATATATATTAAAAACAGAAGTTACGATAGAGTCTATTGAGAAGATTATTGATAATTATGTTCGGGGAATGGAAAAATCGGAGAAAAAAAAGAGTTATATCGAGGAGATTTATGAGTGGGAAGAAAACCCCTATAAAACTTATTATGCGATTTGTTATAGGAATGAGTTTGATAAGGCGTTTAACGAATTTGGTAGCCTTGAAAAGGTATGTATGTTAGGGAGTTATTATGACAGAAGTGAGAATTGTTATCAGCTGGTTGAAGGTGGAGACGGGGTATCAAATGTGAGTCAGTATAATGAAGTGCTGACAGCAGCAAAAAATATTTCTAGTATCTATAGTATTCCAGTGGGAATGTCTGGAATGTGTAGTACTCCTAAGGAAGCATTTGACAAAGCAAGAGAGGCATATGAACTTAACTTTTATCAAGATAAAATAAGCATAAACGTTTATTCTAAGAATGAAGATTTTGCTGTAAAAGCAGAACTGATGCGAATACAACAGGAGTGTGTTAAGGCGATCTACAACGATAACTATTATAAAGTGAAAATGTGTTTTGAAGATATGGTTCAGTTGGCAAAGGAAAAGAAATATTCTAATGTGAAAGAGATAAAAAATATGGTGGTTGATATATTATATGCATATAAACTATCATTATTAAGCCTTGGGAGTATTGAGGTCCAAGAGGAGATTGAAGATAAGAAAAATCAAGTCAGAGAAGCTGCAAAGCTTTCCATCTTATATTCAGTTGTGCTACAGCTTTTTACGACAACCGAAGAAGGAAATATGAATAATACTACGTACTCTATCTACACCAAGAAGGCAATAGCCTTTGTGCAAAAAAATTATTCCGACAATATCTCATTGGTAGATGTTGTAGATGAGTTGAAAATTAACACGGAATATTTTTGTAGGGTGTTTAAGAAGGAAACAGGGAAGACATTCTTGACATATCTAACAGAATATAAAGTGAAAAAGGCACAGGAGTTACTAGCAAAAACAGATTACACGATTCAAGAAATATCAGACCGACTCGGCTACTCGAGTGTTGCTTATTTCTCGAAAGTATTTAAAAGTAAAACAGGGAAAAACCCGCTGCAATATAGAAAAGAATAGATAAAATCCAAATAAATATGTAGATTAATAGACTACAATTTATTTGGATTTTTTTGCTATATAGGATTAAGGTGTCAAAAGGTCAAAATAGTAATAAAAAGTCAAAATAGTATTTGAAAGTCATAAAAGTTAAAATATAGGTAAGAATCTTACATGGTAAAGAAGTCTAAAAATAAATAGAATATACGTATGAAAGGACATGAAATGAGAAATAAAATCAAATTAATTGGAAGTATTGTACTGATAATTTGTTTATGTGGATGTGTGGAAGCTCCAGAGATAAACGAAGACATAAGCCAAGAGCAAAGTGGTGATTTAACACAGTTGAGGGTGTCGGTTCAACCTCATTTCTTAAGTGCTCAATTACAATATATTATGGATTATCAATTGGATGAGAAGGCAGGGTTGGATTTGAGATTGATTTACTCTGAGGATGGGAATAGACAGATTGAAGATGAGGCGATAGATGATTGGGATGTAGCAACGATCGGTGGAGCATTTGTGTATGCAATCGCAGAAGACAAGGCGATTTTGGTGGCGGAACATATTAGTACGGCGGATAGCAATAATATTTATGCCAAAAGAGGACATGAAGTTTTTGATACAAAGGGAGTGAATCCCACGTATCCTAATATACATGGAACTTCAGAAATTGTGAAAGATAAAAAGCTTTTGATCTCTCCAAATACTACGTCAGAGTATATTGCAAACAAGTGGCTTGCCTCTATAGGACTTCCCAAGGAGTCAGTTGAAATGGTTTTGGGAAACTTTGATTCTAGTTATGAAGACCTAATTCAAGGGGAAGGGGAATATGCCTCACTTACAGCCCCATTTTCTTTTATGGCAGAAGATAGTGGATATGAGGTTGTTGCCTCCGCAACAGACCTGAATATTCCATTTTATGAGGTGATTATTGCAAACAGTGAAATATATGAAGAAAAGCGAGAGGAAGTTAGAATTTTTATCGAATTGATTTTAGAAGCAAACATTGCGCTAGAGAGTAGTGATGACCGCAAGGTGGACAATGCAAAATTATGGTATGAAAACTCTGAAGTTAATGATGAACTG
Source organism: uncultured Lachnospiraceae bacterium (assembly GCA_964369755.1). Lineage (GTDB taxonomy): Bacteria > Bacillota > Clostridia > Lachnospirales > Lachnospiraceae > CAUPWF01. The sequence goes on along the minus strand of CAYJFY010000035.1, from coordinate 14,747 downwards.
CTTCAAATCGAGTATATAGAGAAAGAATGTGGATTTAAGACCTATGTAACACCGGATAATTATGATATAGCACAGTTTGGAACATTCGCAGAAGAATATGCGAGTTTCCTTGTAAATACTGGAAATATGGAAGCAGAAAATCTAATGAATGTGAAGGATAATATTGACTATGAGATTTTTGAAGAAGCGTTAGAGAACGTTTCTCTAAAATAAAAAAATTAAAAGAGAAGGAGAAAGAAGTATGAAAAAGAGAATTATTGGAGCATTATTGACAATGGCAATGATGGGTAGTTTATTAGTCGGATGTGGAGGCTCTCCATCAAGTAATGAGGCTAATGGTGACTCAGCAGGAGAAGGTGGATCGTCAGAAGAATCTGTGGAAGAATCAGCGGAATTGCCAGTGTTGAGGGTTGCATGTCAGCCATTCTTTGTATCAGCACAGATTGGATATATTATGGATAACAAGCTAGATGAGGCAAATGGATTTAAGATAGAGCCAGTTATGTTCTCAAGTGGAGCACCTATCAATGAAGCTCTCTCGACAGATTCTTTTGATATAGCACCTACAGGTGGAGCATATATCTTTGGAGTTGCAAATTTTAATGCGAAGTTAATTGGAGCTCATATCAATGGTAGTGGTGGGAACGAAGTGTGGATTAAGGCTGACTCAGAGATGGCTGCAGTAGAAGGTGCAGTTGCGGAATATCCTAATATCTTGGGTGATGCAGCAACAGTAGAAGGGGCTAAAATTCTTCAAACAACAGGAACAACTTCGCAGTATACAATAGTGAAATGGCTAGAAGCAATTGGTGCACAAAATGCTACAGTTGAAACAGTACATATGGATTTTCCACAAGTATTTAATGCGTTTGTATCGGATCAAGGCGATGTAGCAGGTTTAGTTTCCCCTTATTGTTTCCAAACAGATGACACAATGGTAAGAGCAGCAACACTAGATGACTTAGGAATTCAAGTGTATGAAGAAATCATTATTCCAAATGCAGTATATGAAGATGATTCGAAGAAGGAATTAATATCAAGCTTCTTAAAAGTATTATATTCAGTAGGTGATGAATTTGAAGCGGATCCTGAGAAGAAATTTGAAGCAGTCTATAAGTGGTATCAAGATAATGGATCAACAGCGACTGAAGAAGATGTTCGAGCTGAGTGTGAGTTGAAAACATATGTTACTACGGAAGAGGCTAAGGCGATGGAATTGGGTGTAATAGAGACTGATTATGCAGAATTTATGGCAAGTCAAGATAAATTAGACGAAACAGGGCTAGAGAATTTCAAGAATAATATTGCACCAGATTATTTGAAAGATGCACTACAATAATTAGAATTTATCAATATCTAATAATGGAAGGGTGTCGGGGTAGACCTATTTCCCGATACCCTCTTTTTAAAGAAAGGATGTTATAGCATGAATAACAATATAAGCGAAAAGGAAGAAAGAAGAAAACTAGAACGCGAAAATAGAAAATATATGATGTTTTCTGTTATATCAATTGTAGTATTTCTTTTTATTTGGCAATTGGTAACAGACATACTTCGGATATTTCCAACATATGCATTGCCAAGTCCTATTATGGTACTAGAAGCATTTTTTAATAAATTAGTGGATACATCTCCAGACGGAAGTATTCTGATTGTCCATATCTTAGCTAGTTTACAAGTTGTATTACTTGGATTTTTATTAGCGGCCGTGATTGGGATACCACTTGGAATTTTGATGGCTTGGTATAAGCCAGTAGACATGTGGGTAAAGCCAGTATTTGACTTGATTAGACCAATTCCTCCAATTGGATGGGTACCAATTATGGTGATTATCTTTGGAATTGGAATCGGATCTAAAATCATGGTTGTATTTATCTCGGCATTTATACCTATGATATTAAATGCGTATTCAGGAATAAAACAGACCAAAGAAGTACATGTCAATGTAGCAAAGACATTTGGTGCAAAGAAGCGGGAAATTTTATTTAAGGTAGCGATTCCAACCGCTATGCCAATGATATTTACAGGTTTAAAAGTGGCGTTAGGTGTGGCTTGGATGACTTTGGTAGCAGCAGAATTGGTAGCAGCAACAAAAGGAGTAGGATATATGCTACAGATTGCTAGGACAATCGGACGTTCTGATATTATTGTTATGGGAATGTTTGTATTAGCAGGTGTGGGAGCGATTTTGATTGCAATCTTAGACTTTTTAGAAAGAAAGTTCGTGAGGAGGTAGGAAATGAACAATATTAAGAATAGAACAGTGTCTGTTGGTGTAGGGATTTGCTCAATTTTCTTCTTGTTTTTAGTATGGTATTTTGCGGTAGCATATACCGATATAAGTCTGATATTCCCAAATCCACTTGATGTATTCGAGTACTTTGCGTCATCAATCACCAATAATATAGGACAATATAATTTGATACAACATGTAGGGTTTAGTTTACAACGTGTACTCATTGGATACGGCTTGTCCTCAGTGATTGGTATTATTTTAGGAGTTGCGATGGGATACTCAAAAACAATAAATGCATTTGTAAGCCCAATCTTCAATCTTATTCGTCCAATACCTGGACTTGCTTGGATACCTTTGGCAATTTTATGGTTTGGAATTGGAGAAGAGACAAAATGGTTTATCATTTTTATGGGTGGATTTGCTAATGTTGTTCTAAACTCTATGGATGGAACAAATAAAGTAGACCAACAATTAGTAGGAGCAGCGAGACTCTTAGGTGCAAACCAATTCCAAATATTTTTTAAGATTATACTACCAAGTGCAGTTCCTTATATTTTTGCAGGATTACAGGTTTCGTTATCCACATCATGGATGGCGGTATTGGCAGCAGAGATGGTAAGCTCGAATCAAGGATGTGGATGGATTATAACAACAGGTATGAATAATGGCGATACGGTTCAAATTCTAGTAGGAATGCTTGCAATTGGAATTGTTGGATTTATATTAGCCAATCTTATGCGATGGATAGAAAGGAGATTGTGTGTATGGAACGTGAGAGGGAATTAAAGATATCTGTTAAAAACTTGAGTAAAACATTTATCTCAAAGAGTCGAACACAGAATGAAGTAAATGAAGTAATAGAAAATTTGAATTTAGATGTATATGAAAATGAGTTTGTCGTATTGTTTGGACCAGGACAATGTGGGAAGACAACGATATTGAGAATATTAGCAGGACTTGAAAGTAAAACAACAGGTTCTGTAATCGTTAATGGAGAAGAGGTGGATGGTCCAAAGACTGACCGTGGTATGGTGTATCAAACCACAGCGTTATTTCCATGGATGTCGGTTATGAATAATGTGGCGTTTGGCCCCAAAGTTAATAAAGTAAAGAAAAGTGAGTGGAAAGAACGAGCTCAAAAATATATTGATATGGTAGGTCTGACAGGTTATGAAAATAGCTATCCAATTAAGCTCTCTGGTGGTATGCAACAAAGAGTAGGAATTGCTAGAGCATATTGCAATGATCCAGAAATCATACTTATGGACGAACCATTTGGACATTTGGATGCCCAGACTAGATATCTGATGGAAGAAGAAATTGAAAAATTATGCAACAGTGACAAGAGAACGGTTATCTTTGTTACAAATAATGTAGAAGAAGCAATTTATTTGGCAGATAGAATTATACTATTGAAAAACACACCAACGAATGTGGTGAAAGAATACGTAGTAGACCTTCCAAGACCTAGAAAATATACAAGTCCGGAATTCTTGGCTTTACGTGATGAAATAACGGAACTAGTTGAGCAAATGTAGAGAAAGGATGGTAGCATGAGTAAAAAAAATAAAGTGGAAGTTAGGAATTTGACCAAAGGATTTGGGGATTTGTTAGTACTAAATGATGTTTCGTTTGATGTAGAAGATGGTGAGTTTTTATGCATTGTAGGACCTACCGGGTGTGGAAAAACAACATTCTTAAACTCGCTTACTAAAATTTATGAACCGGATAAGGGAACAATAAAAGTAGATGGTGCAGACATAGATCCATCTGTGCAGAACTTAGCTTATATTTTTCAAGAATATTCTACGATGGAGTGGTTGAATGTGCAGCAAAATATTGAATTTGGTTTAAGGATTAAGAAATTACCAGAGGATGTAATTAAACAACGAGTGGATAAAGTAATTGGAATTGTAGGACTTGAAAAATATAGAAATTATTATCCGAGTCAAATCTCAGCAAGTATGTTACAACGAGTAGTAATTGCAAGAGCATTCGCGACAGAACCAGATCTTTTGTTGATGGATGAACCTTATGGACAGCTCGACTTGACATTAAAATACAAGCTAGAAGATGAGTTGATTAAAATGTGGCAAGAGATTAAGACTACTGTTCTTTTTATCACGCATAATATTGAAGAGGCAGTTTATCTATCAAACAGAATTATTGTTCTGACCAATAAGCCGACCCAAATTAAAACAGAAATCATCAATGACTTGCCAAGACCAAGAAATGTATCTTCACCTGAATTTGTTAAATTGAGAGATCAGGTTACTGAATTGATTAAATGGTGGTAGAGGAGAAAACAATGGAACAATTAAATTTAATCATAATAACGCCAGACCAAATGAGGCAAGATTATTTAGGCTGTTATGGTCATCCGACAATAAAGACACCTCATATAGACTCTTTGGCAAAAAATGGAGTCAAATTTGATAATATGTATTGTGCAGCGCCGCTGTGCGGACCATCGCGCTGTTCATTTGCAACAAGCACATACTTTTCTGAACACAATCATAGGAATTATTGGTCTACGATTAGCCCTGATGTGCCAAATATCGTAACTTCTTTGAAAAAAGCAGGTTATAGAACAGGAATGTTTGGAAAAAATCATTTATTTACATATGACCGTTTACACGAGTTGTGGGATGAGTTGTATGAGGTGTGTTTGGGAAATTATGATGGGCATCCAGACTATGAACATTCATTCAGTGCGTTCACATTAGATGAAAATCACGAATTTAATATAACAGATAAGCTAACGACAATGGGAATTGATTTTATGAATGATACTTCAGATAAACCGTTTTTCCTGTGGTTGAATTACCAAGATCCACATCCAGCCTTTTGTTGTCCCAAGCCATATGATACGATGTATGACCCAAAGGAAGTTGTTTTATCAAAACGTAGAAATTTATATGATAAGGATAAGCAGCCGATTCGAAATGAAGTGTTTCGTGTTCACTCGGAGATGGAATTGTGTAGCGATGATGACCTAAAAAAAGCCATTGCATATTACATGGGGCAGATTAGCTATGTTGATGATAGTGTGGGTCGAATCCTAGACGCATTGAATAGAACAGGCAAAGATAAGAAGACGGTTATTCTATTCTTTAGCGATCATGGAGAACTCCTCGGAGATTATGGAATGACACATAAAAACCCAACATTTTACGATTGTCTAACAAAAATACCGACAATCCTAGTGCATCCAGATGGGAGATGGGAAAATAACATATTCTCGGGTCTGACAGAAGAGGTTGATTTGGTACCTACACTTTTGGAAGCATTGGGTGTTGAGATACCCCCTACAATGGTTGGGAAAAGTTGGGTTGAGGACTTAAATAAAAAAATCTTCAAAGGCAAGGACACTGTCATATGTGAGGCAGGAGGAGGAAGTCCTACATACAAAGAACCGATACCAGGTCATATCATCAATGCACCACATGTTCCGACATCACTTGGAGTAGGTGCAATGATAAGAGAAGGGGCTTACAAATTATCAATCTATGGAGATGATGTGTGTGACTTATACAACCTAGAAGAAGATATGGATGAGTTGATTAATTTGTATGACAATCCAGATTATAGAGAAATACAAACTGATTTGACGCTGAAACTATTAAAGCGCCAGATGAGTGTGAAAGTTAGGGATATTGGTTCAATGGAATGGACATATGAGGATTATCCACATGATGTGAGATTTGAGCCATTGGAAAATATCGGACCAGAATTAAAAGACGTAAGGGCTAGTGGAGACTATAAAAAGTAACACATCCGTAGACACCATGACAACTCTCGAAATCTCCCCGTATGGGCGTAATGATTTCTACAAGCTGTCATGGTGGCTACTAGGTTGTTGAACATCTTAACCACTCCTTCCGTTTCCTGAATACGTTGTTCTCCATCGTAGAGTATAGCATTGCAAAAATCAGAGAATCGTTCGTGGTTTATGAAAAAAATCTTTTGACTTACCTACTTATTATTAGAGTTTGCAGATAATTAAGTAGCCACTTCCTCTATTCGCAAGAACCATTGCGTGAATTCGACGCATTTTTTGTCGATTGTTGTATGGAAAAACAACTGTCTGAGCGAAGCGAGTTTTGTTTTTTCATACAGAATCAAACAGAGACAACAAATGCGGAAGAATAGCAGGTTCTCAGAGTAGAGGAAGTGGCTACGGATAATTTGGAAATTATTTGGTTCCAAATATCCTATCCCCAGCATCACCTAGACCTGGGCAGATATATGCCGCTTCGTTTAGACAACGATCAACACAACCTACATAAATCTGAATGTCTGGGTGGGCAGCCATTAGCTTGTCCAATCCTTCTGGTGCAGCGATGATTGCCATGAATTTGATGTTTTTTCCACCATGTTCTTTGATGAAGTCTACAGCAGATACAGCGGATCCACCCGTTGCTAACATTGGGTCTAGTACGACGATGGTTCTCTCTTCAATTGGGCTTGGAAGCTTGCAGTAGTACTCGTGTGGTTGATGTGTTTCTTCATCACGATAAAGTCCGATATGTCCAACTTTTGCGGAAGGAACTAAGTTTAAGATTCCATTTACCATTCCAAGTCCAGCGCGTAGGATTGGTACGATTGCTAGTTTTTTACCAGCAATCATTGGTGTCATACAAGTTTCGATCGGTGTCTCGACTTCAACATCTTCTAGTGGAAGATCGCGAAGGGCCTCGAATCCCATCAGGTTTGCAATCTCTTCTACGAGCTTACGAAATTCATTGGTTCCTGTACTCTTGTCTCTTAATAATGAAATTTTGTGTTGAATCAGTGGGTGTGTGAATGTTGTTACATTTTGCATGTTTCATTTCCTCCTTGAGTTGTATAGTAAAGTTTTTCATTTTTTTCTAAAGTTTCTATGATAATATTTCTACAATATGCGCCCATATGTCTTTTCGTTTCCGCATCTAACTCATCCATATAAATTGGAGTGCCATATTCTATAACGATATGTGCTTTTCTGATTTTTGGAAATTGACGTTCGAATATGTCGCGAGTATGACTGATTGAGATGGGAACGATGGCACATTTTGATTTGTTTGCGATCTTAAATGCTCCCTCTTTAAACTCCAATAGTTCTGTTTCACTACCCTCACTTCGAGTTCCTTCAGGAAATACACACATAGAAATCCCAGATTTTATATATTCGATGGCTGTCAATATCATCTTCATGCCTTCACGAGGGTCAGAACGATTCAAAAATAGACAGTAAATATCCTTCATGCGACCGCGTAAGATAGGAGCCTTCAATAGCCCGTCTTTTGCTACATAGCCCGTTATTCTTGGAAAGTGTATATTTGTGATATGGATATCAAACAGACTGCGATGGTTTCCGATAAATAAGGCTGCATCCTCAGGAATGTTTTCTTTGCCAATGACGGTGATGCTTGTTCCAGATATTTTTAAAATTACACCAAAAGCATTCTGAACGGCGTGGAATGCTAAATAATCTCCCTTTTCTTTGTTAAACCTTCGAATTAAGTGATAGATAAAATATACTGGCATAGAAAAGATGAGATATAGTACTAAAAATGCCACAACTGTAATATAACGTATCATAAAAAATCCTCCTCGACTATTTTAACACAAGTGGTTATGAAAGTACAGATTACTTCATATGTTATTACAGAAGAAATTTGGAAGAGGTAGAAAAATCCGAAAAAAGAGATATTTTGTAGGATTGTTCATCATTTTATCATTCTTAACTACTGGATGTGTCGTGACAGAAGTGAGTGAGGAGCGGATTTCTGATATTGAATATACGATAATTGATGAAGTAGAATTGCCCAATGAAATTGAGGAATTGGTCGCAGAGAATCTGAAGAATAAAATGAAACTATCGTACACAGACCAAGGGCACACCTATATCATACGGGGGTATGGCGCGCAAGATACAAGTGGATATAGCATAGAGGTAGTAGAAATATACGAGACAGAGACTACGGTGGTGGTAAGCACGAATTTGCTAGGTCCGAGGAAGGATGAAACGATACAAACGGTAGAGACTTACCCGTACATAGTGATTAAAATCGAAGAATATGGGAAACCGATTGTGTTTGAACCGATGTATTAAGAAAATGGAATGCTGTCAATACTAAGAAAATGGAGGGGATGTATGGAATTAGTAAAAAGGGAAATGCAGACATGTGTGAATGGGATGTTGATTACACATCAGTTTCATTTGGATGAGGATGTAAATGTTCCAGATATGAAAGAGGATGTTGTGACGATTATGCAGGCCGATGGGAGGATGTACATTGATCATGTGACGCGCTTGGAACAATATGTGAAAGTGTCTGGAACACTTTGTTATCAAGTCTTATACGCGACAGATAATGAAGAGCAACGAACAAACTGTATGGAGGGCAAGATTCCGATTGAGGAAATGATCTATGTAGAAGGGGGGGAAGGGACGCAGTACCGTGTAGAGTGCAATCAGATTGATTTTCAAGCCAATGTAATACACTCGAGAAAGCTAAGCCTCAAGTCTATGATAGAAATGCAACTACAGGCATATCGTATTGCAATGGATGAAATATCTGTGGATGTGGAATCAGAGCTCCCGATTTATAAGCGGCAGAAAACACTCCCGATGTTGGAAATGGCATCTTCGAAAAAGGACACGTATCGGATCAAGGAAGAGGTGAGGTTGCCAGCGACCAAGGAGAATATCGGGCAGATTTTGATGAGCAAGATAGGATGTACAAAATTAGAAACGAGAAATGGTCAGGACGAAATTGCTTTTCATGGAGAATTTCAATTTTTTTGTATGTATATTTCGGATGAGTGGAAGGAAGATTGGGTTTCTCAAACAGTGGAGTTTGATGGTCGCATAGAATGTTTTGGTTTGGATGATAGCATGTATCACACACTCCGATGGAATATAGGAGAACTTTCGGTTGAGCAGCACATGGATGAAGATGGTGAGAATCGTATTCTGAGCATTGAGGCGACGATGAAGATGGATATAGATGTTTACAGGGAGCAGGAGGTGGAATTGTTAGAAGACCTCTATGCCTTGGAACAGAACTGTGTGCTAGAGCAGAGAGAGGTAGAAATGGAGTCCTTGGTATTACAGAATCAATCCAAATGCAAGTTGGTGGAAGTGATAGGATTGCCAGAATTAAAAGATGAGTTACTGCAGATTTGTGATTGCTCAGGCAATATTCAAGTCGAGAAAATCACTCGAGTAGACAGTGGACTCTTGGTGGATGGGATATTGCATGTAAATTTCCTATATGTAAAGGGGGATGACAATGAATCTTATGGATCGTGGAGAGGGATGATTCCATTTAGCCATGAGATTGAATGCCCGATGAATGCAGAAATAATCTATGATATAGAGTCGAACTTGGAACAATTATCCATTACGATGGCAAGTAACGAAGAGGCGGAGATTAAAGCGATTCTTTGCTTTGCAACATTTGTGAGGGCACGGCAGATGATTTCTGTGATTGATCGAGCAGAATTGAGTCCGTTTACCAGATCAGAGCTAGAGAATCAGGCGGGAATCGTGGGATATATCTATAAACAAAACGATGATTTGTGGTCTCTCGCAAAGCGATATCATACTACGGTGAGTGGAATACTGGAGATTAATAATCTAGAGGAAAAAGATGTGAAAACTGGGCAGAAATTGTTGATTTTTAAGGAAAGTATTAGTATAATATAAATGGATTGTATACAGAATACAAAGGAGTAGGTTTTATGCGAGAAATAGAATTAAAAGCACTGGCGAAAATCAACCTAGCCCTAGATGTTTTGGGGCGAAGGGAGAATGGGTACCACGATGTGAAGATGGTGATGCAGACGATTTATCTATATGATGATGTAAGGCTAGAGATTAGGGAAGAATCAGGAATTGTTCTAGAGTCGAACTTAAATTTCTTGCCTACAGATGAGAGGAATATCGCATACAAAGCTGCAAAATTGTTGATGGATGAATTTGGAGTGAAGCAAGGTGTGAAGATCACATTGAAGAAACGGATTCCGGTTGCGGCTGGGCTTGCAGGAGGAAGTGCAAACGCAGCTGCAGTTTTATGGGGGATAAATCGATTGTTTCACTTGCGGTTGTCGAACAAAGAATTGATGGACAGAGGAGGGCGGCTAGGAGCAGATGTGCCTTATTGTATTATGAGGGGCACTGTGCTAGCAGAGGGAGTTGGGGAGATTCTAACTCCACTCAGTTCGATGCCAAAATGTTACATTCTGATTGCAAAACCTGCAGCCCATGTTTCGACAAAAGAAGTCTATGAGAAATTAGATGCAGTGGAGATTCGTCAGCACCCAGACATTGATGGGATGTTAGATGCGATTGAGAAGAATGATTTGGTGGGAATTGCCAGCAAATTGGGAAATGTGCTAGAAGAAGTTACGATTACGGATTATCCAGTCATAGAGGAAATAAAGGATGTGATGAAGGAACATGGAGCATTGAATGCGATGATGAGCGGCAGTGGACCTACGGTTTTCGGCATATTCACGGACAAAGATGCAGGACAGCGAGCGATTCGCATTCTAAACAAGAAGGGGATTGCGAAGCAAGTGTTCTTGACCAATGTACACTGTGCGAGGAGGAAGTAGAGATGGCAACAGAGATAAAATTATTGATGGATAATTATTTGCCCCTAAGGGACGTGGTGTTCTTGACACTCAGACAAGCGATTCTAAGAGGAGAGTTGAAGCCAGGAGAACGCCTGATGGAGATTCAATTGGCAAATATGTTGGGCGTGAGTCGGACACCCGTTCGCGAGGCGATTCGTAAATTGGAGTTAGAGGGACTGGTTCTCATGGTTCCCCGAAAAGGTGCTGAAGTGGCAGAAATCACGGAAAAAGATTTGCGTGATGTGCTAGAAGTGAGGGAAGCATTGGAAGTGCTGGCTGTTCAGCTTGCATGCAAGAAGATTACAGCAGAGCAAATCACATTATTGAAGGAAAAAGAGCGCGCATATGAGGAAGCGATACAGGGAGGAGATATCACGCAGATTGCGGAAACCGATGTGCAGTTTCATGATGTGATCTATGAGGCAACGAATAATGACAAGCTAGTAGTGCTCCTCAATAATATGAGGGAACAGATGTATCGCTATCGAATTGAATATCTTAAAAACCCAGCAGTGAGACAGTCTATTGCACAGGAGCATACCGCATTGGTGGAAACCATGAGGAGTGGGAATAGCGAAGATGCAGAGAAGATTATTGTGGGACATATTACGAATCAAGTCTTAGGTGTGCGAAAGATTATCGAGATAAAAGGATAGTGATTTGAATAAGGATTGAAAATCGGTGCATACTCCAATCATGAATGACATGAGTGGAGGTACATAGAAGAATGAAAATGCAGCAAGAAACACACAGAGTGAGAGAAGAAATCATACGGATTGGTCTGGCATTGATGATTGCAATCATTGCGATGTGGCTAGTGGTTCGCCAGATGAGTGTCGAGGCAAGAGCACAGCTTTGGGCGACTCAGGAATCGATTGCAGAGGATGTTTTACGATTTCATATCAAGGCAAATAGTGATAGTGATCAAGATCAAGCATTGAAACTTGTGCTAAAAGATAAAGTCATCGCAATGTTACAGCAAGAATTGATGGGGGAACAGGACCTGCAGGCAACCAAGGAGTGGGCAGAAAGTAATTTGGAGAACATAGAAGAACTTTGCAACACTCTAGTTATGGAACTAGGATATGAGTATGAGATTACGGCAGTGGTGAGAGAATCTTATTTTCCAACAACAAGCTATGGAGACGTGACATTTCCAGCCGGGATGTATGAGGCGCTAGTTGTGGAAATAGGACAGGCAGACGGTGCGAATTGGTGGTGTTGCTTATATCCGGAATTATGCTTTGTTGACGCAACCTATGGCGTGGTTCCAGAAGAAGGCAAAGAATTGTTAGAAGAAGAATTGACTCCAGATGCATATGAGTTGATTACCGAGCCAGAAAAGGTAAAACTATCGTGGTTCTTCTTCGGATGATTCGACGATGAAAAAGGAGAAAAATATGCAATTAGGCAAAAGACAAATGTTAATGGTAGTGAAGAAGGTTGACTTCGGAGTATATCTTGGAAATGAAGAAGATCGAGTGTTATTGCCGAAGAAACAGGTTCCAGAGGGGACGGAAATCGGGGATCCGATTGAAGTGTTCTTGTATAAAGACTCGGGGGATCGATTGATTGCAACGACGAACAAGCCATTATTGATGTTGGATGAGATCGCAGTGTTGAAAGTTTCAGATGTGAATAAGTTCGGTGCGTTCTTGGATTGGGGGCTAGAAAAAGACTTGTTCTTGCCGTACAAAGAGCAGAATCAAAAAGTACAAGTGGGAGACGAGTGCTTGGTGGCCTTGTATGTGGATAAGAGTAAGAGGCTCTGTGCGACGATGAAGGTATATCACTTGCTCGAAACGAACTCGCCATACGAAAAGGGCGATACAGTATCGGGAATCATATATGATTCTAGTCCAGAATTTGGATTATTTGTGGCAGTTGATAATTTATACTCGGCACGAATTGCGCAGAATGAAGTGTACGCAGGCATGAAGATTGGTGATCGAATCGAGGCTAGAGTCACTGCAGTGAAGGCAGATGGCAAGTTAGACTTAAGTACCAAGGACAGAGTGGAAGTTCAGATGGACAAAGACGCCAAATTAATATGGGAGCGGTTGGTTGCAGAGGGCGGGGAACTTCCTTTCAATGACAAATCAGACCCAGAGCTTATCAAGGCGGAGTTTAATATGAGTAAAAATGCATTTAAACGTGCAGTGGGTAGATTGCTGAAGGGTGGTAGGATTGAATTGGGTGAAAAACATATTGCAATCCGAAAGAAATAAGTTATAATTAGTGTAAGAAATGCAGATACATAGCAGAACGAAAACGTTGATGTTGAATAATAGGAGGGAAAGAAATGAAAGTACAAAATATCACAGATATTGAGAAGTTTTTTAGTGTAGTTGATAGCTGCGTAGGTAAGGTGGAGTTAGTAACAGGAGAGGGAGATAGATTAAATCTTAAATCAAAACTTTCTCAATATGTTTCAATGGCAAATATTTTTTCAAATGGAGAGATACCAGAGCTTGAAATCATAGCATACGAGAAAGAAGACATTGATAGATTGATATCATTTATGTTCAACGGTTAATGATCATGAGGTGTGCGTGCAAAACGTACACCTCATTTGATATACTGGGAGAGTGCATCGGACCGATCAAAAAGCGATTCATATAGAAAGAAAAACGAGACGAGAAAGAGAAGTGATGAAATGAGTTTTGCGCACCTACATGTCCATACTGAATATAGTTTATTAGATGGATCGAATAAGATAAAAGAATATGTGGCACGAGTAAAAGAGCTAGGGATGACGAGTGCAGCAATCACAGATCATGGTGTCATGTATGGTGTGATTCAGTTTTATCGCGAAGCGCGGGCAGCAGGCATCAACCCTGTACTTGGCTGCGAGGTTTATGTGGCACCAAATTCTAGGTTTGAACGAGAGATTTTGCAAGGGGAAGATCGCTATCATCACCTAGTGCTATTGGCAGAGAACAACCAAGGGTATCAGAATCTCATGAAGATTGTATCGGCTGGATTCGTAGAGGGATATTATTATAAGCCGCGTGTGGATAAAGAAGTGCTAGCAAAATATAGTGAGGGCATTATCGCACTCAGTGCATGCCTTGCTGGAGAAGTACAGCGGGCATTGATGAGTGGAATGTACGAGGAAGCGAAAAACATTGCCCTAGAATATCAGGAGATTTTTGGTGAAAATAATTTCTTTTTAGAAATGCAAGACCACGGAATATCAGAACAAGCAATGGTGAATCCGCAACTGATGCGTATGTCCAAAGAGACGGGGATTGAATTGGTTGTAACGAATGACGTTCACTATACCAATGCAGACGATGTGAAGCCGCATGATATCCTTCTCTGTCTGCAGACTGGAAAGAAGCTTGCGGATGAGAATCGAATGAGATATGACGGTGGCCAGTACTATGTAAAATCGGAAGAGGAAATGAAACAATTATTCCCCTATGCACTCGAAGCGATTGAAAATACACAGAAGATAGCAGAACGTTGCCATGTGGAGCTTGAATTTGGCGTGACAAAACTACCAAAGTACGATGTGCCAGGTGGAGCGACATCCGAAGAGTATCTAAGGCAATTATGCTATGAGGGGCTTCGAGAGCGATATGGAGAGAATGATTCCGCATATGTGGAGCGGCTGGAATATGAGCTGGATGTGATTGAAAACATGGGTTATGTGGATTATTTCTTGATTGTATGGGATTTCATTAATTATGCTAGGAATCAAGGAATTGCAGTGGGACCAGGAAGAGGGTCGGCGGCAGGTAGCATGGTTTCTTATTGTCTAAAGATTACGAATATTGATCCAGTAAAGTATCAACTACTCTTTGAGCGTTTCTTAAATCCATAACGTGTATCTATGCCCTACGTCGATATCGACTTTTGTTTTGAAAGAAGACAAGAG
>CAYJFY010000034.1:0-26798 GCA_964369755.1 uncultured Lachnospiraceae bacterium | reverse complement strand
AATCCCTTGATTCATAAGGACATTTAGGACTTGTCACAATTATAACTCGCTCCCCCGTCGCACTCAATAGCAAAGCCTGTTTTTCACCATTATTTTTCAATTCAATCATATTTCGTACGAACGCTGTCTGCATCTTATTCGGCGCTAATCGATATTGCTGAATATCTGTTATCAACTCTGATTTTGCTATTCTTTTCTGCTCTTTAATAATGCGATATCTTGTTTCATATTCTTCAATGATTTCTGTAATATCTTTTACTTTTTCGCTGTTCCAGAACAAATCAAATTCATCGACGATATTTTTTGCTACAGCACCTTTTGTTGTCGATACTATTTTTGTATTCCACTCCCTGTTTACCGTAATTGCATTTCCTGTCATATTAGAACTACCGATGATAATTCGATACACATCTTTTTCTCGAAATATATATCCTTTTGTATGGAAGCCCTCTTTCTCCCCATTTGTACAAAACATCTTTAGTTCTATATTCTTTAATTGTGAAATCTTTTTCAATGCTTCTGGTTCAGTAAACATTAAATAGTCTGTTGTCAAAATCTTTCCGGGCACTTGACGCTGTTCTAATTCTTCCAATACTTGCAGCAAAGGAGTAATTCCTCCCGAGGTAATAAATGCAACACTTATCGAGAACTCATCACACCTTCTCAATTCTTCTTCAATTGTAGACAGTACCTTTTTCCCTGATTTATAATCATTAGAAACAAACTCAGGTCTATATGCTAGATTTGAGTTCCAATTACTGTCTATATATGCTGTCTTCAAACCGTCCTCTATTGCTCTCATTTATCTTCCTCCGACTCTTTCACAAACACAAATCTATCTTCTGTGGATTCCGCTTCCAAAAATCTATATCCTAGTCCATTGAACCCTTTTATCCCCTCTATATCCTGAATATTATTTTCTGCCATAAAACGAACCATTTCACCTCTTGCCATTTTAGCATAGGTGCCCTTTTGAGCAATTTTCCCATCAACAATTTCTCCAAAGACACAAGTAATATATCGTTGTTCTGGCTCTATGTACGTTTCAATACACTTGGAATATTCCTTAGATGCAAGGTTGATAATTGTTTCTTTCTTCTCTAACATCTCATCAAATATCTTTCTATTCCAAAATTGGTACAACGTTTTCTTCTGTGCCACTTCTATCTTTGATTGCATCTCAAGTCTATACGGCACAACTCCATCTAGCGGTTTCAAGAATCCATAAAATCCGGATAATATTCGCAGATGACTCTGCACATAATCCAACATACTTTCTTCAAATACTGTGGGTGCCATGTACTGATATTGTATCCCAACATAGGATAATAAAGCAGGAGTCTGTCCGTGATACAAATCCATATTTTCCAGCCGCTTCATATTCTGCTCTGCTATTTTTTCATTGCAGTTCCACAACTGTTTTGCATCTAGGAATTCAAGGGATTTCATCCACTCCATGAGTTGTGTGGACTCTTGGATAAAAACTGGTTGTCCTATTGGTGCAATCCCATTATCATTTATCTTCATCTGCTTAGCTGGTGAAATTATTATCTTCATCTCATTCTCCTGTAATCTAATTTAAAATCCTATTCTAAATTCACTGCCTAAATAAATATTTATATTTTCTTTTTCTCGCTAATAATATCTGGTGTACCCTTTTCTTTACCTCGCTCGAATATAACTCGTCGTGTTCTGAAATTCTGACCATATCAGACTCACTGAAATAAAACTTTAGGTTTTGTCCATATAATTGCTCCACAATATCCAACTGTAAATCAAAATCATCACAATACGTCTTTGGCTTTGCTATAGAAATATATGTTTCAACCTCCCCATTCAATGGGTAATCCATTCTTACATCTGATAATAAACATGCTCCATTATCAAAGATTGGACAATAACGATAATCCCCAGCCTCATTTTTTAATACAGCAATATTGTGCATATGTCTATCTTCATTAATAAACATGGTATCTATCGTTAAAAGCACGGATATATATATTCCAAATTCTTTTAATCCTGTAATATTTATAATTTGATCTACTAAATATTCTAACCTGATTCTTTCATCTCGAATTTTATAAAGTGTACTATATAAACTCTCTCCATAATAATTATGAAATAGGCGTTCTAATGTTATCATCTTCCATTCCGTATCTAAAATATCATTACTTACACATCCCAAATATTCTTGGTTTTTATACTGAATCGCTATGGTATCGTATTTTACCAGCAGATTTCTATCAAGAGTAGATAGCTCTAAAAGCCTTGATACCACATACTCTGCATAACCTTCATACCCTGTATAATCAGCCTTATACCAAAGATTTTGATTCTTCCACTTTAGCTGATTTCCTTTTGAAGATTGTCTCGCCTCTGTTACAATATCTTGTTTAAATAATTCTATCATGTTTTACCTCTCAATACGAATCCAAAAATCATCCTCTGCCATCTTTCCTTTTGTCTTCTCAATAATTAACATCGGGTCATAAAATGGAATATTCAAATCATTCAGAATCAGCTTCATCTTATCTCTAGTTCTTGGAAAACATCTTGACTCTAGAAATGATTCATATTCTTCAAAAGTAGGCTCTGTATTCCTTCCAAATGCACGAAAAGAAATATCTTCCACCATATTATACAACTTTAAATGCCTCTGCATTTCATCCACATCAATAATCGTGCATACTTCATTTCTATACATATACCATAATCGAACTGGCATCCTCTTCTCTGGTATGGTTAATGTTTCGTACACCCTTGCCGAACTAAGAAGAGCTTGAATTAGTGGTACAATAGGACCAACAATCCCTTTTTCACTTCTCTCCCATCCTTGAACAGTCTTATATGATACATTTGTTAATTCTGCAAATCCCTTCTGGGTCAATCTCAATCTCTTACGTATAAATCGTATATCCTCTGCGTATACTTCCCTTGGTATAATTGGCAATCGTTCCATTCCACCACCTCCATATATAAAATTTATACTATATTTCACTCAATGTCAATCATATTTGTACTAACATTTAGTATTCAAGCTATTTCTTCTGTATACAAAGTAATAAATCACAAAATTTATCAACTTGCACAAATATACGAAGTTTTTTTCTCTTTTATCTCTTATACTATAATTCATACATTGAAGAGAAAGGAGTTTTTTATGGACAAAAAAATCTTAGAATATGAGTGCCCCACTTGTGGAGGCCCCTTGCGATTTGATATCGACACTCAGATGATTGTGTGTGAGTATTGCAATAATCGATTTCCTGAAGATGTTTTTAGCAAGAAAGAGGATGACACGTCTGAAACAAATGACCCCAAAATCGATTGGAACTTAGCAGGATATATCAAAGACCATGAACAGATGACTGTTGATTGTAGTTTCTCTTGTACTTCTTGTGGTGCTGAAGTTCTTGCTGATAGCAATACTGCTGCAACAGAATGTATGTATTGTGGCAGTCCGCTTCTCGTTACCAACAATGTGACTGGTACTTTGAAACCTGATTTAATCATTCCTTTCAAACTAGATAAAGCTGCAGCAGAAAAGAAATTAAAACAATTCTACATGAGAAAGATTCTTTTACCGAATGCATTTAAGGATCGAAATAAAATCTCTAAAATAACGGGAATGTATGTACCTTTCTGGCTATTCTCTGCAAATGGGAGTGGGGATGTCACATTTAGTGCAAGAAAAGTCAATAAACATCGGGATGGCGATTATATTATTACTACTACCAAATATTATTCTGCTTTTCGCTCAGGAAATGTAAAATTTATTAAAGTTCCCGTAGATGCGTCAAATAAGATGGAAGATAACTATATGGATGGGTTGGAACCTTATAACTATGAAGAATTAACACCTTTTTCTAATTCTTATATGGCTGGATTTTTTTCAGATAAATTTGACATGGATGTCAATGCATGTTCGAAAAGAGCACTTACTAGAATCACGAATTCTACCAATGAAGCATTCAAAAAGACTGTAACTGGTTACTCAAGTGTGTCCGTGTCAAAGTCTAATATTTCGATGTCTGATCGGAAGATTCATTATGTGCTACTACCTGTTTGGATGTTGAACACAAAATACGATGGGAAGATGTATAAATTTGCCATCAACGGTCAAACTGGCAAGGTATCTGGAGATTTGCCGATTGATAAGCGCAAGAAGAAAATTATATCCGTAGCCCTCTTCCTTATAAACCTCGCCATTCTGGCTCTAGGCTCGTATAATATATTCACATAGGAAAGGAGATTATTCATATGAAAAAATTACTTAGTATCCTTACGATTTTACTACTATTATCTTCGTGTTTCTCCGTTCCAATTTATGCAAGCGAAAATGAACCTTTCCTTGATAACACTTCTATTAGTGACGACATGAACTTAATCCCTGAAGATAGTAAACCAGCTTTAGAAGCTAGGATTACGAAGATAAGTGAAACATATAATTATAATATCACTCTAGTTTCAGCTGGAGAATTTAGTCATATAGATGATTTTTATGATTATGTCAATAGTTACAATCTATCTAACTTAGGAGAAAATGGTATTGTTTTCATCTTTGGTCTATTTTCAACGAATCGTTATGAATGGGACTATTTCGGATATGGACAACACAGTGATACGATTGGCTCTGCAATAATCGACTACATGATTGCCAGTGAAGATTATGCAGAAGAATATTCTGACTCTGGTATGCTCTATGTAGATATGTACACTGATTTTGTCAACAATGTGGAAAATTATTTAGAAGAACAAACAGGAATTGAAGTACCTGCGGAAACCTTAAACTATGTCGGGGAAGGCGGTTTACTTGGTGAATTTGACCCCATGATTGACTCTGCTGACATCCTTACACCCGAACAGGAACTTGTTTTATTTTCACGCATAGAAAGTTTTCAAGCCAAATATGATTTTGATATTACCTTGTTGACCATGTCCCATGTTCCAGACGGCAATATGCTCCTCACATATTGCGATTACTATGAGGGATTAGACCCCACGAGGGACGGGCTTGTATTTGCGCTGAATATGAATCCTTCTAATAGAGGCTATGCCACCTCTACCAGAAATCTCGGCGAGGCGGCTTTTACCTCCCCAGCGCTTGATATCATAGACGAAGAGATTGCTCCGATTCTCACATCAGGAGAGTACTTCAATGCATTCAATCAATATCTGGATTATACGGAAGAATTCATCGTGGCAGCTCAATCCGGCAATCCATATAGCGCCCCACTCAATTGGGAAAGTGTACTCTTGTATATCATCGGTATCCCGGCAATTTTCAGCCTAATGATTACAATGGCCATTGTGCAAGGGATTTTGGTACGACAGATGAAGACGGCTGTCATTCAAACTTCAGCTGAAGATTTTGTAGTAAAGGGAAGCCTTGTTGTATCTGCCAAGGAGGATACCTTTATAAATGAATCTAGCTCTAGCAAATACTCTCCTAAATCAAAAGGCGGTGGAGGCGGCGGTGGAAGTAGCAGCCGCAGTGGCTACGGCGGCAGTCGTGGTGGACGCTCAGGAAGCTTCTAGTCATCGACAAATCCTACATATCATCAAGGAGAACTTCTTTCTCACCGAGAAGTTCTTCTTTTTTTCTACATTTTTTGATATAATGTAATCTGAGAATAAAATTTTGATTATAAAGGAAGGAAATATAAAGTTATGACTGAAGATATATTGAAGATCCAATGTCCTGCCTGCGGCGGACCTGTACACTTTGATGTAGACAAACAGGTGATTATCTGTGATTATTGCGAAACTACATATCCCGAAGATTTCTTCGATAAAAAAGAAGACGCTCCAGAACAAGTTACTGAGCCGATTGATTGGAAGAAGGCTGAGGTTACCAAGGAGGATACTACACCAGAACCCGAAATGATGGAGATGCAATCAGGATTCAATTGTACTTCATGTGGGGCAGAGATTGTATCTGATGCAAATACTGCTGCAACGGAGTGTATGTATTGCGGGAATCCGATTGTTATGACAAATAATGTAACGGGCATGGTGAAACCTGACTTCATCTTGCCGTTCAAGCTAGATAAGAAAGATGCCGAACAACGCTTGAGAGAGTTCTATGGTGGCAAAATTTTGCTACCTAGTACCTTCAAGAGCCAAAATCGCATTTCAAAGATTGCGGGCGTATATGTTCCATTTTGGCTCTTCTCTGGCAAGGGAAGCGGTGGCATGACTTTTGATGCACGCCAAGTGAATACCCGAGTGCAAGGAGATTATAACGTAACTACGACTAGATATTATAGTGCTCGCCGTGAGGGAAGTGCCGAGTTCACTAAGATTCCTGTAGATGCTTCTACCAAGATGGATGACAATTATATGGATGGATTGGAACCTTACAACTATGATGAGTTGAAGGAGTTTTCCTCTTCTTATATGGCCGGATTCTTTGCGGATAAATTCGATGTAAGTGTGGAAGACAGTACGCCTAGAGCGAAGACTCGTATCATCAATTCCACAAAAGATGCCATGAAGGCAACAGTAACTGGCTACACATCGGTCGGTGAAACTTCCTCTTCTATCGATATGACAGATGAGAGCATTCACTATGCCTTGCTCCCAGTATGGATGTTAAATACAAAATACAACGGCAAGATGTACAAATTCGCTATCAACGGGCAAACAGGAAAAGTATCTGGGGATTTACCAATCGACAAGACAAAGAGAAATCTTCTCTTCCTTGGAATCACAGCGGCTGGTTATCTATTGGGGCTTTTAATCATGTTTCTGTTTGTTTTATAGGAGGGGACTATTATGATGACGAAAAAAACAACAACATTATTAATACTGATCTGTTTACTATCTTCCATACTTTGTCTGCCGTTTTCAGTTACTGCACTTGCAGGTGAGAGCAAAGCAGCAGCCGAGAATGGAATGCTCAATGGATTCGATCCATTGATTGATGCAGCTGATATACTTACCGATTCAGAAGAGGAAGAACTCTTCAACCGAATCATTCACCTTCACACCATTTACAGTTTTGATGTCACAATCCTTACCATGGATGAGGCGATTTCAAGAGATGAACTTCTGACTTTCTGTGATTATTATGAAGCTTTAGACCCGACTCGCGATGGTTTGGTTTTCGGTGTTAATATGAACTCTTATGACAGAGGATATGCTACTTCTACCCGTAATTTTGGTCAAGACGCCTTTACCGAAGCAGCCCTAGATGCAATTGATTCCGAGATTCCCGACTTACTTGCAGATGGATATTATTATGATGCGATGAACCAGTATCTAGACCTGACAGAAGAATTCCTAACTGCAGCGGTGAATGGTGCACCTTACCAATCCGCTGAAGGTATGGTAACCAATATTTTAGCTCTATTTGTAGCTCCACTCGTTATTGGACTCATGTTTGGTGGCGGTATCGTTTTTGGTATCTTCGTCCCTCAGATGAAGACTGCAGTGATAAAAACGCAAGCAAAAGACTTTATGTCAAAAGATAGTTTAAAATTAACCCGAACCGACGATGATTTCATCAGGGAAACGGTAACCCGAACAGCTAGACCGAAAAAAAGTAGCAGTAGCAGTCGTGGTGGTTATGGCGGCAGCCGTGGTGGTCGTTCCGGCGGCTTTTAGAGGAGAATCCAATGAGAATACTATTCATCCATGTCTGGAACCCAGATGATTCAACTTATCGAGGGAGTGTATCAAAATTATTTTGCTATCCCTCTCTCACTCTGCCAACCTTAGCTTCTTTAGTTCCCGAAGAACTTGATGCAGAGGTTGTCCTTTGGGATGAAATGAGTCAAAAAGTAACCTACGATAAACAGAAATTCGATATCGTAGGTCTCTCTTTCGATACAGCCTCTTCTACCCAAGCATATAAACATGCAAAGGAATTTAAAAAACGTGGTTCTTATATTGTATTCGGTGGTTATCATGTGTCTTCTCTGCCAGAAGAAGGGATGCAACATGCAGATACCGTAATTGTTGGAGCGGGGGAAGTTTCCCTGCCACAATTCTTCAAAGATTACGTGAATCAATGTCCTAAGAAAATATATGACCACCCGTGCTATGATGCAAGTAAGATCGTGCCACCAAGAAGGGATCTACAAAATAGTAAGAAAAGCTTATCCATTCCTACCTTTCTAGCTGATAGAGGATGTGATAATCGTTGCGACTTCTGTGCCATCAGTAAGATGTGGAGAAGCAATCCACGTCCAATTTCTCAAGTAGTAGATGAGATAAAATCTCTGAAAACAGATAAGTTGATCTTCTTTGATCCTAACTTTTTCAAACCACGCGAATATGCCCTCGAACTAATGTACGAGTTAGAACGGATGAAAATTCGTTGGGCTTGCAACGCCACTGCCGATACTGCATTTGATGATGAATTACTAGCGGCTGCTAGAAGAAGCCGATGCACAGGTGTGCTAATTGGGTTCGAATCTCTGAGCGAAGACAGTCTAAAAGGTGTTCGAAAGAAATATCACAATACGGAGAAATACAAGGAAATCGTAGATCGAATGCACCATTACAATCTCTCAGTCAATGGCTGTTTTGTTCTAGGATTTGACCACGATACAGAGGAGCAGCTCCTTGAGATGCCTGAGAAAGTAGATTATATGGGATTGGATATGATTCGATATGCAATCTTAACCCCGCTTCCTGGTTCCAAGATATACAATGATTTTGAGAGTCAAGGCCGTATTATTACGAAGGATTGGACAAGGTACAATCAGCAACATGCTGTATTTCAACCAAAGCATATGTCGCCTGAGCGATTGGAGGAAATCTCAAAGCAAGTATGGAAGGAAACCTATACATGGAAGAAGGTCTTGAATCGTACTAGACGATCCACCAACAACTCTTTCATTGAAAAAGCCGTGCTTCTAGGTGCAAATATCGGATTTAAATTCAATGGGTACTAAACGGGAGAACTTATGAAGATAACGATAATCAAAGTCGCAATGTTTGAAGGGAAGGGGGCCGATGCCCTAAAGCCTATCTTTTTTGAAATTATGGATGCACTTCTACCAGAGGATGTCATCGCTGATTACATAGATGATCGAAAAGAAGTGTTACCAGATAAATTAGATAGTGATATCATCGCCTTGTCTTTTGATACGTTTTCTGCAAAGAGGGCTTATCAATTGGCGAAACGCTATAAAACTTCAGATAACCTCGTTGTCATGGGAGGATTTCATCCAACTGTATGCCCTGATGAGGCGGCAAATTTCTGTGATGTTGTACTCTGTGGCGACGCAGAAAGTGTATGGCCAGAATTTATAGAAGATGTGAGGATGGGATATGTGAGTCCACTCTATGATGGAAGAACAAAGAGTGCCCCAATGATTCCTCTCTATCAGAGTAAGCGCAATCCATACAAAAGCAAGTACCTCCCACTGGGTTTGGTACAATTCTCTAGAGGGTGTCGGTTTGCCTGTGATTTCTGCAGTGTGAAGACCATGTACCCTGGAGACGTAGTTCAAAAGTCCACAGATGAAATCGTGAGAGAAATGCAATCTGTGAAGGAAAAATTTATTTTCTTTATTGATGACAATCTATTCTACGATGAGAAAAGTGCAAAAGAATTATTTAGAGCCATACGCCCCCTTCGTAAGAAATGGGCATGTCAGATTAGTATGGACATTGCTAAGAACGAAGAACTACTCCAACTGATGAAGGAAAGTGGTTGCATCTGCGTGTTAATCGGATTTGAATCCCTGAATACAGAAAACTTAGCATCTATGGGAAAGAGTGCGAACCTTCAGATGATTGACTATGAGAAAACAATTCAAACATTACATCAATATAAATTTATGATCTATGCTACTTTTGTAATTGGTTACGATGCTGACGATAAGAATACAGCAGATACGATTCTAAAGTTTGCAATGAAACATAATTTTGCAGTGGCTAATTTTAATCCCTTGATTCCGCTACCTGGGACTCCACTTTATAGACGATTACAAGCGGAAAATCGACTCCTCTTCCAGAATGGATGGTGGTTAGATGAATCTTATCGCTATGGCGATACAGCATTTATTCCAGCAAAGATGACACCAGAAGAATTGCGGGATTCTTGTCGGGACGCCAGATATCAATTCTATAGTATCAAGAATATTTTGAAACGATTTTTGGGAGCGCATCTAAGACTTGGATCAACCAAATCTTGGTATTATTTTATCATCAACATTGTTTCGGGAATAGAAATCAGACGCAAACAAGGGGCATTACTTGGGAAGGAAACAGATGAAACTAACATTAATAAAGCCTAATATCGGGCGAAAAGGACACAGTATGTATGTGGATGAGGGGCGAATGGAACCCCTACAATTGGGAATTCTAGCGGCACTTACACCAAGTGATGTGACGGTGGAATTATTTGATGACCGCTGTGAGGCGATTCCCTATGACCAGCCAACCGATTTGGTTGCCATTACAGTAGAGACCTTTACTGCAAGGCGTGCATATGAGATCTGTCGTGAATATCAAAAACGTGGTGTAAAGGTACTCTTAGGAGGAATGCACATCACCTTGCTTCCTGAAGAAGCAGCAGAGATTGCAGATTCGATTATGACAGGAGATGCCGAGGCTATCTGGGTGGAAATGATTACAGATGCAAAACAAAACAAATTAAAACCACGCTATGATGCCAAACGCTGTTCGATTCCACAAGAAGGAATCCTAACGCGAAGAGATTTATTCGAAGGGAAGGGATATCTTCCGATTACGCTATTGCAGTTTTCTAGAGGTTGTCGCTATGGATGTCGTTTCTGTGCTTCCACATCTTATTTTGGTGGAAAACAATTGTGTCGCCCTGTGGAAGATGTGGTAAAAGAGATCCAATCACAAAAGCGAAAACTATTATTCTTTGTAGACGATAATATCGTGTCAGACAGAGAAAAGGCAAAGGAACTATTTCGTGCACTAATTCCCCTTAAAGTGAAGTGGGTAAGCCAAGGAAGCATCGACATGTTGGAAGATGATGAGATGATGCGACTCATGGTAAAGAGCGGATGTCTCGGTCATGTTATTGGGTTTGAATCTATCAATGGTGACAATATTCAACACATGAACAAACAAGCTAATATCTCAAAAGCACGCAACCAATACCGTGATGAGATTCAAAAACTGAGAGCTTATGGTTTGCAGACTTGGGCAGCATTTACCGTTGGTCACGATGGTGATACAAAAGAAAGTATCCAAAAAACCTGTGAATTTGCAATTCGAAACAAGTTTACATTTGCAGCATTTAATATCCTCATGCCTTATCCGAATACCCCATTATATGAGGAAATGAAGAAGGAAGATCGCCTACTTTACGATGGCAAATGGTGGCTACATGAGGAGTATCGTTTTAATTATGCCTCGTTTTTGCCAAAAAACATGACGCCAGATGAGTTGACAGAGGTGTCATTTGGTTGTCGTGCACAGTTTAACAGTGTGAGTTCGATTATCAGTCGTGCCCTAGATTTGAAGACAAATATGCGCAGTCCATATCGCTTCATTACCTATCTCTTATATAACCCACTATTTCGCAAAGAAGTGTTTAAGAAACAAGGGATGCAATTTGGACTGGATGATGAGAGGAAATAAATTATGAAGACGCTTGATGGCAAGATTGTAGATGTGAAAGAACTATCCATACAGGATAAAAAACGTATGTTTTTCTTAATGGATTTATTCTATGACAATATGATATGGGAAGTGTTTTTAGCAGATTTAGAAGAAAAGGATTACTGCATTGTATTATTTGATGATTCCAATACCATTTATGGGTTTTCTACTCAGAAAATCATTCAAGTTCCAATAGATGACCAACAGGTATATGGCGTGTTTTCGGGTGATACAATCGTCCACAAGGATTATTGGAATTCCCACCACCCACTTTTTTCAATCTTTGGAAGATTTTTCGAAACATACAGTAGAGATTACGATGAATTCTATTGGTTCATCATCTGCAAAGGATATAAGACATACAAGATTCTCCCCACCTTTTTTGACTCTTTTTATCCGTGCTATAAAGAACGCACACCAGATGAAGTGCAAAAAGTGATGGATGCCTTTGGGCGCTCCTACCATAAGGACTACAATCAAGAAACTGGTGTAGTGGAGTATAGCGATACCAAGGATAAATTACGTGTAGGAGTGGCTGACATCACGGAGCGACAGATGAAGAATCCTCACACTGCATTCTTCTGTGAAAAAAACCCTCATCATGCACTAGGACAAGATCTGGTCTGTATTACCAGTCTAAAGAAATACAACTACCAGAAGGATAAAGAGGCATTTCTATGGGGCTAACTGTTTGGTTTATCAACACCTTAATTATGCGCTTATATAAAAAAGATGCTGCGAAATTCTATCGGAATCTGGGTTGCGTGGAACAAGTTCAGAGGGCTTTACTTCTTCAGATTATCAAGAAGAATCAGGACACTGACTTTGGACGAAACCATGGATTTGCAGAGATAAAAACCATTGAGGATTTTCGCAAGCACATCCCGATTCTTGAATATCCAGACTATAAAGAAGATATTGAGCGCATTGCCACAGGTCACAAAAAGGTATTGACTGCTGAAGAGGTGTTAATGTTTGAACTCACTGGCGGAAGCGGTGGAGCGACCAAATTAATCCCCTATACCGCTTCCCTAAAGCAAGAGTTTTTATGGGGAATCAAACCTTGGATTTATTCCTTGTATAAGAATTATCCAAAGCTTAGAGGTGGGAAGAGTTATTGGTCCATCACACCTCCTACCCATCAAGATAAATACACCAGTGGTGGAATTCCGATTGGATTTGAAGACGATACGGCATATTTTGGACGATTTGAGCAGAAACTGACTGACAAAATCTTTGTGCGAGATAAAAGTATCCGCAAGGAATTAGATATGGAGAAGTTCTATTTCCAAACCTGTTTAGCACTTCTGTCAGAGAGGAACCTAAGGTTGATATCTGTATGGAATCCCAGTTATCTCTTTGTATTACTGAATTATATGGAAACGCATGCCCAGTCTTTGTACTCCGCTCTTTCGCCTAAGAGGTTGAGAAGGATTCAAGGCTGTATTGAGGCTAAAAAATATAGGGAAATCTGGCCAAACTTAACACTCATCAGTTGTTGGTGTGATGGATTAGCCAGACACACAAGTGAGGAAATCAGAGCATTATTCCCAGGTGTCGTCATTCAACCCAAAGGGATTTTATCTACCGAAGCCTTTATGACCTTACCTTATGAGGAAACTGGATTATCGCTCCTCAGCTACTACTCTCATTATTTTGAATTTTTACACACGAAGACAGGAAGAATCTATTCCTATACAGAGCTAGAAAAAGGCATGACATATGAGGTGATTTTCACAACGTCAGGTGGATTCTATCGCTATCGAATCCATGATGCTGTTCAGGTGGTCGAGTATGAAAAATCTCATGGATTACCACTTTTGAAATTCGTGGGAAAGGCAGATAAAACTGTGGATTTTCACGGCGAGAAACTAAATGAGTTATTTGTAAACGAAATTATGGACGAAT
Source organism: uncultured Lachnospiraceae bacterium (assembly GCA_964369755.1). GTDB lineage: Bacteria > Bacillota > Clostridia > Lachnospirales > Lachnospiraceae > CAUPWF01. The sequence continues at coordinate 13,295 of CAYJFY010000034.1, read as the reverse complement.
TAAGTTCTATACCGAACTATGAAGAGAACTTACATCTAAGTCAACGGTTTTGTCTATTGGCATATGAAAATGGAGGGTATGTATTATATCTAGGAAGTGAGGTTCCTAATGTGAATTCTTCGTCAATGGACACCGATATACTTATCAACCTAGAACATACACTAGATAAACTCCTCTGTGAAAGTTATCACTACAAGTTATGCCGTGATTTAAAGCAATTAAATCCCGCGAAAGTATACCTTGTTTATGGAGATGCCAAGCAACAATATATAAATTATTATTTAGAAAAAGGAAAAAAACTAGGCGATATCAAACCCGAATTACTATCCAAACATAGTGATTGGTCTAGCGCCTTTCAAATGGAGGAAATATGATGAAGATTGCCTTAATCGCACCAGCAGGTGCTATGCATAGATATAACGGCTCATTTGCAAAGACCTTGCAATATGCGCCCTTAACATTATCCAGTTTAGCTGCGTTAGTTCCAGATGAACTAGAAGCGGAGGTTGCAATCTATGATGAAACAGTAGAGACAATTCCTCTGAATCTCCAATGTGATTTGGTGGGGATTACCTGTATCACTGGAACGGCTCCTCGATGTTACGCATTCGCAGATTACTTTCGAAAGCGTGGAATTACAGTAGTTTTGGGAGGCGTTCATCCCTCACTTATGCCTGAAGAGGCTATGGAACATGCAGATGCAGTGATGACAGGGTTTGCTGAGCAAACATTTCCTCAGATGCTCTTCGACTTTAAGATGAAAAACCTAAAACCTTTGTATGCACAAAACAAGGACTATACCATCGGGGGAAAGCCAGAACCACACAGGCACCTGTTAAAGAAGAAAAAGTACATCACCACTGCAACAGTGGAGGTCATCCGTGGATGTGCACATCCATGTACCTTCTGTGCCTACCCTGCTGCCTTTGGTCGAACTACCTTCCCAAGGCCTGTGGAGGATGTGATTGCAGAACTTCGCAACCTGCCAGACAAGGTCATTGTATTTCCTGATGTAAACCTGATTGCAGATGTGGAATATGCCAAACAGTTCTTCAAGGCAATGATACCGCTGAAGAAATATTGGCTTGGTCTAGTGACTTCTTCGGCAGGGTTGGATGATGAGTTGATTACCCTGTTTCGCAAAAGCGGTTGTAAGGGATTACTCATCGGTTTCGAATCCATTGTGGAGGAATCTCAAAGTTATGTTCGTAAAGTAAGCAATCGCTTTCTCGATTATAAGGAACTTATGAACAAGTTACATTCCAATGGAATTCTGGTGCAAGGATGCTTTGCCTTTGGTGGAGACGAAGAAGATGTATCTGTGTTTGAGCGAACCGTGGATCTAGTCATTAAGACGAAGATTGATTTGCCTAGGTTTAGTGTGCTTACACCATTTCCAAAGACACAGCTCTATGCAGATTTAGCAGCGCGGAATCGAATTACCGAACACAACTGGGCACTATACGATGTGGAACATGTGGTATTCAAACCTGCCAAAATGACGGCAGAAGAATTGATGGACGGTATCACATTTAGTTTTAAAGAAACTTATAAGACAGGCAATATTTTGAAACGTTTAGCTCCATTTCGTCATAGTCCATGGCTTTCTCTACCATTGAACATGGGCTATAAGAAATACGCAGATCGCTATCACTACTACACCCCTGAGGTGATGTGCGACAACTCTGATATACCAAGTGAGGATACTATATGAAGATAACAATGATACTCCCAGCAATCGGAAAAAAAACAGGAGAAAAATATATTGGGACTTGGAAGATGGAGCCCCTTACCATTGCGGTTCTAAAAGCTGCTATGCCCAAGGATGTGGAGGTAGCTTTTTATGACGACCGTATCGAGTTGATTGACTATGATGCTCCAACAGATATAGTTCTCATCACGGTTGAGACCTATACAGCACGACGTTCTTATAAAATCGCAGAACAATTTCAAGACAGAGGAATTCCTGTGATTATGGGAGGGTATCACGTTACTTTAATGTCAGAGGAAGCGGGAGAACATGCGGATACTATTATCACAGGGAACGCTGAGGGGATTTTGGCACAAGTGATTGAAGATTATAGAAATAACGTACCGAAAAAGCAATATCATGGTACCATCTGTTATAGCGACAACCTTCCTGATCACTCTATTTTTGAAGGTAAGAAATATCTCCCTGTCTCATTGGTAGAGACGGGGAGAGGTTGCTGTTTTCAATGTGAATTCTGCGCAATCAGTAGCTATTACAACTGCACCTACTATCGTAGACCTGTGGATTCCATTATTCAGGACATCAAGTTGCATCGCCACAAGTACTACTTTCTAGTGGATGACAATTTATTTGCCGATCGTTCTCATCTCTATGAGCTGCTACCAAAGATAAAGGAATGTAAGATAAAATGGGCAAGCCAAGGCACCCTATCCATCGCCAACGATCCAAAGCTTCTCAAGATGATGAAAGAAAGTGGTTGTGAGTTAATCTTGATTGGATTTGAGAGTCTTAATGAAGGAAATCTCTTACAGATGAAAAAGAAAGTAAACATTACTACAGAAGAAAGAGACGAATTGGTTCGTCGCATTCATGCAGCAGGAATCGGAATCTATGCTACCTTTGTATTCGGGTATGATGAAGACGATGAATCTACCATCCAAGAAGCCCTTCACTTTTCTGAAAAACATAAATTTTATACGGCTGCCTTCAACCATTTGCTTCCATTTCCCGGAACGCCACTTTATGATCGACTACGGGAACAGAATCGCCTCTTATTTGATAAATGGTGGTTGCAAGAAGATTATAATTATGGGGAGCTTTCCTTTCAGCCAAAGAAATTATCGCCTAAAGAATTGAGCCAAGCTTGCCTTCGAGCGAGACAGGAATTCTCGAAACTTCACAACGTTGTCCCAAGAGGAATTCAAGCAATGGGGCATGCCTCTCCCGCCATCTGGTCTTTATTTTGGGGAATGAACTTGCGCATTGGAGGGGAAGTAGATCAAAAGATGAACATACCGATAGGAGAAAATTTAGATGAGCTCCCAAAATAGATATATATTTACCAGGGCTACAGCCAAAGACTCCGCCGAAATGGCAGATGTCTTTGCCCAGCAAAGTTTCGATGGAAACTTAGGAATTCAATATCTGCGTGGCGAAGATCCTCTATTTTCTTTTGAACAAGAGGGAGATGAGGTTGTCTGTCTCATCGTACGAGACACAAGAGCTGATTACCTACTAATGGGAATAGGTTGTTGTGTTATTCGCCGTGGAATCGTAGGAGGCAGAGCGTGTAATATCGGGTATTTGACTGGATTAAAACTCCGAAGTGAATATCACAAACAATTTCCATACATTGCAAAATGCTATCAATGGATTCATGACAATACTTTGGGAAAAGTTGACTATTATTATACCACCATATTAGCCGATAATATCTATGTACAGAAAATGTTGGAAAAGAAGCGAAAAAACATGCCCTTATATTCCTATCATGGTAATTACAATACTTTCATTTTTAAAACAGGTAGAACTGTTCGCAGCCATTATGATAATCTTGTAGCACCATGCACCCTAAAGGAAGCCTCAGATTTCTATGATGATTCTGCATTAAAACCAGATTTTTCTGTAGCAACCTTAACTCAAAATCATTTACAAAATGCTAGTTTTTTCGGTCTATATAAAAAGAATAAATTAATCGCCATTGCCTCTGTCATAGACCAAAGAGAGGCCAAACAATACAAAGTAAAGAAATATGGTGGGATCTATCGTATTCTCAGTCATCTACCTACCAAGGTGATTGGATACCCCGCATTTCCCAAAAAAGATACTGTTGTCAGTATTAGTAGTATGAATATCTATACAAGTAAAGATGTGGCCGATGAAGATTTATTAGATTTGATTCAACAAACAACCATGCGCTATACGAAGACTGAGATGCTCGCTCTAGGACTACATGAACGTAATGGGCTGATTGATATGATGAAACCAACGAAATCTATCTGCTACAAGAGTAGGTTCTATCAAGTTTCCTTTGATTACAATGACCAAATACCCTTAAAATCAGTGATCAACATTGACATATCATTCCAATAACATTGCTATACAAATTGACATTCGATATCGGTTGCGTTATAGTGATTTTATAAAAATTTATAAATACATGCAATAAAAATCACATTTCATTCATTGTTATAATAGGAGGAGAACCTATTTTGAATTACTTAGAAATACACTTTTTAGGCACAAGAGGAACCATACCGATTGATGCAAAGGAATATGAAATATTTGGTGGTGCCACGGCTTGCACCCTTATAAAATACAATAAGCAGAACCTGATTCTAGATGCTGGAACTGGCTTATTATCACTAGACCACTACATAGACTGCACAGAGGAACAAGAGTTGAGCATACTCATCTCCCATCCTCATATTGACCATATTATCGGCTTATTGGCAAGTAGAATCTTGTTTAATCCAAAACTTACGATTAACATCTACGGGAAACCGAAGGATGGACGCTCAATAAAAGAGCAAATTCATACTATGATGCGAGAGCCAATCTGGCCTGTAAACTCCGATGTTTATACTGCTCAGGTAAATTTTATTGATATTACTGAAAATTTTTCTATTGGTGAATTTCACATCATAATCGAGGAGAGCTACCATGCTGGCGGTTCAACTATTTATCGCATAGAATGTAATGACAAGAAAATCATTTATTCTACAGACTATGAAATCGATGAAAACTCCAGAAAATTCTTAGTGGAATTTTCAAGAAATGTGGATTTTATGATCTGTGATGGCCAGTTCAGTGATACCTACAAAGAATTCAAAAAAGGATTTGGTCATTCTTCTTGGCAAGATGCTATACAAGTTGCATCAGAAGCAGGCTGTAAACAGATGTGTATCTTCCACCATGACCCATACAGTACGGATGATTATCTGTTAACCGTAGAAGAACAAGTAAAACATATAAATTCAAATTATTTTTTAGCTAGGAAAGGAGGTTGTATCCGCTTATGATTATTTCTCAGACCAAGGAACTTTTGGAAGTGTTTATTTCGATGTCTTCTGAAAAAGATGGCGAAGTGCTTCTGGAAAGAATGCTAAATGCTGCTCTAGATATCACAAATTGTGATGGCGGAACTTTATATATTTTAAATGAAGATGTTCTAGAGTTTCGTTTCATGATGACGCGGAGTTTAAACATTAAAAAAGGTGGAAAAAATGAACAAGCCACACTCCCACCGGTTCAACTCGACAGAAAAAATGTCTGTGCATACAGTGTGCTAGAAGAAAAGGCAATTAATATCCCTGATGTATACAGTAGTGAGCTCTTTGATTTTGCTGGTCCAAAACAGTATGATTTGCTAACAAATTACAGGACAAAATCTATGCTGGTTATTCCCATGGAAAATGATAAAGGTACAATCATCGGCGTACTACAACTTCTAAATGCACAAGATAAAGATGGGCAAATCATATCATTCAGCGAAGAAAATGAAATGATTTTAACCGCAATTGCTTCACAAGCTGCAATTCGATTGACGAACATGAATTACGTTCAAGAAATCGAAGAGTTGATGGATTCAATTGTGAAAACATTTGCTGAAATCATGCATATCCGAACCCCGTATAATGTATCTCATACACATAATATGGCAAGATATGCAACCAAGTTTTTGATGTGGTTATCAGACAATCCACAACCTGATGTCAACTTCACAGATGAGGATGCGAAATTATTTCTAATGAGTATCTGGCTACATGATATCGGAAAACTCACCACCCCGCTTGAAGTTATGAATAAAAAAACACGCCTAGAGCGCAAGCACGAGCGAGTGATGACACGATTTGATATTATCTCACTTACAACAAAATTACGGAGCATTGAGCAAGGCAAGGACTACACTGACATCTTGAATGACCTAGAGGATACACGAACCTTTATTAACGATGTGAACCTCCTCCCTTATCTAGATGAAGATACTTTGGAGAAAATAAGAAATTTGGGTACGAAGACTTATCTAGACGAGGCTGGAAATCCACATCTTTGGCTTACTGAAGACGAAATCGAAGATTTAACCATTGTAAAGGGCACCTTGACAGAGAAGGAAAAGGGTGTAATGCAAAACCATGTCTCCATGACAAAGCATATATTAGAGAAAATGAATTTTAAAAACCAATACCAAAAGGTCCCCCAATGGGCCAATAACCACCACGAGTTTTTAGATGGCAGTGGTTATCCCAATCGGCTAAAGGGTGATGAAATCGATATTCCCACACGATTATTGACCATTATTGACGTCTTTGATGCCATCTCAGCAAGTGATAGACCTTATAAAAAAGCCTTTCCGATTGACCATGTTTTTCAAATTCTAAACTCCATGGTAGATTCTGGAAAGCTCGACGGCAGATTACTTGCCTTATTTAAGCAAAGCCAAGCTTGGTTGTAATATCTGCATTCGGATATTACCCTATGTTCACCTATTAATGTAATAAGTAGAAAGAAAGAGTAAATTAATTATGAAATTCTTTAAATCAAAGAGCATTGCGCTTATCACCTTGTCCGTTGTATTCTTGTTTATTACAGCTTGTTCTAATCAGGAAAACACACAAACAAATGAAGAAATCGAAAGTGCTAGCGCAGATATCATGCGACTCGAAAAATTTGAAGGTAACATTACCATTGAAAATGCAGATGGTGCCTTGATTGAACCTTTTGAGGGAATGAAACTACAAAGCGGCTATGCGGTCAGTACTGCCGATGCTTCGTCCGCTTACATCAGTCTCGACGATAGCAAAGCAATTAAATTAGATCAACTATCTAGTTCTTCTATCGTTAACGATGGCAAACACCTTCTAATCACTTTGCTAGAAGGGAATCTCTTCTTCAATGTAACGCAACCTCTTGAAGAAGACGAAACCATGAACATCCAAACTTCCAATATGATTACAGGCATTCGCGGTACATCAGGCCTAGTTCAAACCACTGCTGATTCCGACGAAGTGTCAAGTAAAACAACCATCTTCACTGGAAAAGTAGCTGTAAACGCTATCGATGATGATGGTACAAACCTCGCTGAAAATACACTAGACGCTGGTTACACTGCGATATTTGACAAGGATGACTTAGAAGATAAAATTACAATTCTAGAAGCCTCAGATGATGATATCTCTGATTTTGCACGAACAGCTATATCAGAGGAAGATGACTTAGAAAATGAAATTAAAAAAATTAACAACTCTAAGCTCAATAATATTTTGAGATTATCAAATGATGATGACGATGATTTGGATGATGATGACGATAATGATTCAGATGACGACAATGATTCAGATGACGATAATGATTCAGATGATGATAATGATTCAGATGACGACAGTGATTCAGATGACGATAATGATTCGGATGATGATTCGGACAACGCCCCAACTCTTGCACCACAAGCGCCAGCGGCACAACCACCAACACCTACAGCACCTGTAGTTGACGACTCAACGGATGATGATTCAGATGATGATTCAGATGATGATGATTCAGATGATGATGATTCTGATGATGATGATTCTGAAGAGGATTCAGACAATGATTAAGAATATCATAAAGTTTAAAAAGGCAATTTTTTTAAGAATTGCCTTTTCCTTAATTACAAGCATACTTATTTGTCTAGTTTTAAATCTAGAAGTCTTTATTCCAACTGCAAACCGAATATCTGATGAAGTCTATCAGACTCACACTTCCCCCAATCCAGAAATTGTCATTATAGGAATGGATGAGAAGTCTCTCGCTGCTTATGGACAAATGCCATGGTCCCGTGACATTATGGCCGCTGCAATCAATCAATTAAATGCAGATGAGAACAAAAGACCAGCCGTAATCGGTATCGATACTTTATATACAATCGAAAGTGAATCATCAGAAGATGCACAGTTAGTAGCGGCTGTGCAATCTGCTGGAAATGTTGTAACTGCAACCAGTATCACTTTTGGCTCTGAGTTAGTCACATTAGAAGACGGTTCCTTTTATATGAGTGATTTTGCAGTTTTGCAAGTCGAAGAACCTTTTGATGCTCTAGCGCAAGTATCTACCTCTGGACACTTAAATGCGATGCTAGACAGCGATGGTATTTTACGGCATGTGTTGGGTGAGGTTGTTCTTACTGATGGTCGAGAATTCCCATCCTTCAATGAAACAATCTACCATGAGTACATGAAGTCTCTTGGGACGGATGCCACGAGTCCACCTCATACAGATACCAGGGGACGCTGGTATCTCCCCTTTACCTCTTATCCCGGCTCCTACGATGATGGATATTCTCTGGTGGACTTGGTGGAAGAAAAACTAGACCCTGATTTATTCACTGGAAAAATTGTCCTAATTGGTCCATACGCTCTAGGATTGAACGATGAATATCTCACTGCGATAGACCAATCGAGTAAAATGTTTGGAGTAGAATATCAAGCCAATGCGATTGCAGCTCTGATCAATGGTAACTTAAAGACAGAAATACTGGAATTTCCTCAACAAATTTTGCTGTTCATCATAACTTTTCTTGTATTACTGTATTTCTATGAGAAAAAATTACTTCGATTAACAATTGTATGGATTACACTTTGTGCTTTATGGTTTGCCTTTTGTATCCTTGCATGGAATCTAGGATATGTATTTTATATTTTTTATATAGTTACTGCGATTACAATCGCCTATATTATTTCCGTTGCCTTTAATTATTTCAAATCCTCAATGGAAAAAAATAAAATCACAACTGCCTTTCAAAGATATGTAGCACCGCAACTGGTATCGAAGATTTTAGAAAGTGAAGCGCTAGACCTCAAACTTGGAGGAAAATTAACGGAGATTGCTGTTGTTTTTGCTGATATAAGAGGATTTACACCACTCTCTGAGATTTTGCCTCCAGATACTGTTGCAGCCATTCTAAACAGATATCTTAGCATGATGAGTGAATGCATCTTCAAATACGGTGGCACGCTTGATAAATATGTAGGGGACTGTGCTATGGCATTTTGGGGCGCACCTCTAGAAGATGAGGAAAGTGCACTAAAAGCAGTAAAATGTAGCTTAGAAATTATAGAAAAAGGAGCAATTCTAGAAAAAGAACTTTTTGAAAACTACAGTTATAAAGTAGGTATTGGTGTGGGAATCAATTATGGTTCTGCCGTCGTTGGCAACTTTGGTTCACAAAACCGTATGGACTACACTGCAATTGGTGATACAGTAAATATTGCCGCACGACTAGAATCCAACGCAAAACGCGGCTGCATTCTAGTAAGCGGTGCCGTTTATGACAAATTAAAAGACGAAGTAGCATTCTCAAAAGTAGAAGAAGATATCATTCTAAAGGGAAAAACCCAAAAAGTTGAAATCTATTCTGTTGAAAATCTACTCCTTTGAACCCTATGATCTACTTCGAAAGACTAATACTTTTTCGAAGTAGATTTAGCTCCTCATCTGTAGTCTCCCGATATTCTCCTGACTTCAGATGCCCCAACTCCAAATTCATAATTCTCACCCGTTTTAATTGTGTCACCTTATAATTCAAGGTCTCGCACATCCTGCGAATCTGTCGATTCAGACCTTGGGTGAGAATGATGGAGAAGGTATATTTTCCAATTTTTTCAACCTTGCAAGGTCTTGTCACCTCATCAAGAATCAGTTTCCCCTTCTCTGTCTTTGTAATCCGAACTCCCGATGACATTTGATTGATAAATTCATCTGTAATTTCTTTATTTACCGTGACCTTATATTCCTTCTCATGTTCGTTTTTCGCCCGCATAATTTCCTGAATCAATTCCCCATCATTGGTCATGATTAACAGACCTTCCGAATCCTTGTCCAACCTTCCTGCATAAGTCACTCTAGTTGGGTATTTTAAGAATCGAATAATATTGTGTTTCTCCCTCATGTCTTCCGTGCATACGACTCCGACAGGTTTATTAACTAATAATACGACTTTTTTATTCTTGGCACCAATAATCTTTTTCCCAACCTTGACCGTCTGCCCCTCTCCTACCATAGTTCCAGGAGTTGCTATCTTGCCATCCACTGTCACTCTCCCACTTGTAATCCATTTATCCGCTTCACGTCTGGAACAAAGCCCTGCTTCGCTCAAATATTTATTTAATCTTATCATCTCGACTCCTTATATATCACTTTCGATTCATCCTATTCCCTTTGATTATAAAAATCTTTGATGAATTTGTAAAGTCTTGCTTTACTTTAAACCACGAACAACCTATAATGATAACAGAATTTGGAGGATTTTATTATGATCTCACTACAACTTACAGAAGTAAAAGAATGCATGCAGAAATTATTACTCTCGGAGACATTTGATAATTTTTTATTTATAGAAGGAAGCCTCACCACCTTTGGAAAGTTCACCTTTGATGGCTATATCCAACAAGACTACTACCTCCAGAATGAAACAGATGAAATCAATCAATGCGAGGATGTCTACTCCAAGTGGCAAGAATTTCGTGAATACTGTTATCAATTAATCAAAGGTAAGCATACTCCGCTACATTTTAAGTTTATCTTTGCCCTTTCAAACGCTAATATTACACGTACATTAGAGCAAGAACTTCCCCAATTTAAGCGCGAAGATGTACAGGGCATGTATATGAATTTTCAATTCGAAAACAACATGCTCCACTGTACGACTGGAACTTCCATGAATACCTTTACCCTGGATAAATCTCTAGATGTCACATGGGATAAATTAGTAAAGAATTTCCTAAAGCAAAATGGTCTAATATTTGAAGAATTATAATTTGTTAGCACTCTTTTGATAAGAGTGCTAATTTCTTCTTGACATTTGCTTTTTCCCGTATTACAATATTATCTAGATAAAAAATTTTAAATAAAAGGAGTGTTTATTATTATGTCAAAACGTGGAAATCTATCAATTAACAGTGAAAATATTTTTCCTATTATAAAGAAATGGATGTACTCAGACCATGATATTTTCTTTCGTGAGTTAATCTCAAATGGTTGTGATGCGATTACGAAATTAAAAAAACTAGAGATGATGGGAGAATACGAATTCTCTGATGACTACAAGTCTAAGATTCAAGTATTTGTAAACCCAGAGGAAAAAACTCTAAAATTCATCGATACTGGTCTAGGGATGACTGCCGATGAGGTGGAAGAATATATTACACAAATCGCTTTTTCAGGAGCCACTGACTTCCTAGAAAAATACAAAGACAAGACAAACGAAGACCAAATCATTGGACATTTCGGTCTAGGGTTCTACTCTGCATTCATGGTAGCAGAGCATGTTACAATCGACACCTTATCTTACAAAGATGGTGCTACAGCTGTACATTGGAACTGCGATGGTGGAACCGAATATGAGATTGAAGAAGGAACAAAGACGACTGTCGGAACAGAAATCACACTGTTTTTAAATGAAGATAGCTTAGAATTTGCAAATGAATATCGCGCAAAAGAAGTTATCAGCAAGTACTGCTCATTTATGCCAGTGGAAATCTTCTTGGATAAAGAGAATGCAGAACAAGAATACGAAACAATCTTAGAATCAGAACTTCAAGAAGAAGATATCGTAGTGGAACGTATTCATGAAGAGGCAAAATTTGAAGAGGAAGAAGGCGAAGATGGCGAGAAGAAAATGGTTGAAGTTTCTCCTGCCGTTGATAAGGTGAAGATCAACAAACGCCCTGTTTCCATAAGCGATACAACTCCTCTATGGACAAAACATCCAAACGAGTGCAGCAAAGAAGACTATATCGAATTCTACCGCAAAGTCTTCATGGATTACAAAGAACCTCTATTCTGGATTCACCTAAATATGGACTATCCATTTAACTTAAAAGGAATTCTTTACTTCCCTAAGATTAACACAGAGTATGAATCAATCGAAGGAAAGATTAAACTATATAACAATCAAGTATTTATTGCCGATAACATCAAAGAAGTTATCCCTGAGTACCTATTACTTCTAAAAGGTGTCATCGATTGCCCAGACTTGCCACTTAATGTATCACGTAGTGCACTTCAAAACGATGGATTTGTGACTAAGATTTCAGATTATATCTCGAAGAAGGTTGCCGATAAATTATCAGGAATGTGCAAGACAGATAGAGAAGCTTATGAAAGTTACTGGGATGACATCAGCCCATTTATTAAATTTGGTTGCCTAAAAGATGATAAATTCTGCGATAAGATGAATGATTACATTCTGTTTAAGAATCTAGATCATGAGTATCTTACATTAAAAGATTATGTAGCAAAAAATGGCGGTTCCCTTGAAGCAACAGAAGAAAATACAGATGAAGTTGTTGAATCCTCTGCAGATGATGCATCAAAAGAACCAGAAAAAACAACCGTGTTCTACGTAACAGACGAACAACAGCAGAGTCAATACATCAACATGTTCCGTGAAGAAGAAATGGACGCAGTAATCTTAACACACAACATTGATACTCCATTCATCTCTCAATTAGAGCAACGTAACGATACCATCAAATTCGAGCGTATCGACGGTGACCTGACAGATACCTTCAAAGAAGAATCTAGTGAAGATGATGTAAAAGACCTAGAAGAAAAATCTACTGGTCTTACCGAAGTATTTAAAAAGGCGTTAAACAAAGAAAAAGTAACTGTAAAAGTTGAAAAACTAAAGGCTGCGAATGTAGCTGCTATGCTTACTTCTTCAGAGCAATCTCGCCGTATGCAAGAGATGATGAAGCAATATGCTATGATGGGTATGGATCCAAGCATGTTTGGTGGTGATGACTATACATTAGTTTTAAATGCGAATCACAAATTGGTTCAATACATCCTTGCTAACAACGAAGGAGAAACTACAGAGTTGATTTGCAAACAACTTTATGACCTAGCATTGTTATCGAACAAGCCTTTAGATGCTGATGCAATGACAAACTTCATCGCACGCAGCAATGAAATCATGATGAGATTAGTATAGGACAAGAAATTCTAGAACAAAGTGTCTTCGATACAAATAAGCTTCCCATTTGCGGGGAGCTTATTTTTCATGTAATAGGAAACTTCTGATCTTTATATTGACAATTATTCCACTTAGCATTACGCTATACTTAAAGAGAAAGATAGGAGGTCATTCACTATGAAAAAGAAATGGAAACTAAGTTGTTTGTCACTATTCATCACATTGTCACTCACTGGATGTGGGTTTGTTGTCCCAATGTTTGGTTCTGTAAATCAAGCCTTAAATACACCAGAGCCGACGGTTGTCCCCGAACTCCCTGATGCGGTGAAGGAAGTTGTGGGGGATGAAGAT
>CAYJFY010000033.1:0-29481 GCA_964369755.1 uncultured Lachnospiraceae bacterium | reverse complement strand
AATATAGGAGTGAAAAGCCTTATAAAATAAGGGCTTGGAATTCCGAACGAACATACAAATATAAAGGAGGATGTGGTTATATGAGGAAAAAAATTCTATGTATTGTTTTGGTTGTAACATTAGGTTTTGTTCTGTCGGCATGTGGTCAGGAAGAAGTTGCGGATGTACCAGCGCAGGCGGAAGAGGAAAAAGGAGGAATCACTGAGGTAGAGGAGTCTGCTCAGTTAAGTGTAGCGACACTTTATACAGATGCGAGTTATGGAAATGTAGACCCACCAGAAGGTACTATTCGCCAATTTGAGATGGAATACGAGGGGGATTTGACTCCTGAGATTCTGCTGGATGGACTTACGGAATTGACAGGGTTGAATTTTTCAACCAATAATATTCGTCTAGATGATGGGGGATATGTGATAGTGGATTGGTCTACAGATTCAACTTTGCTTACCGCAGAACAGGGTTGGCAGAGCACGGACGAGTTTCAGTTCCAAGACCTAGATCATTTGCGCTGGTTTATGCTGGATAGTGTATGGAAAACATTGACATCAAATCCTCTTGTGGACGGACAGATGGCGAGTTATGTGTGTTATACCATGGATGGAGGGGTAGATCTTATCGTGAATGAGCTATATCCTCAGAGTATGTTTGGGGATGCAGATGCCTATATGGGAAGTGGTTTCTACTTTGCCCATGCAGATGTTGTAGGAGATGAGGAAGGAATGGAAGCTCAGACGGCAGAGATGCTAGAGGATTATGTACCAGTTCTGTCAGGCGGTCCTGGATTTACGGGGACAACTATCATTGAAACGAATAATGATTATAATGGTGGTTATTTTTATAAGGACTTGACAGAGGATGGTCTTACAACGATTATAAACACTGGATTCCTATCATCCTATGCTACTTATTCGGGTGAGGTGGAAGGTTATTTTTACGAAAAAGCAGCTGAAATCACAGGATATGAAACTCAGAATTTTTCAATCGTTGAGTACGAAGACTATTCGGTGATGTTAACGTATCCAGCGTATCTAGCGACTTGGTATACTGGGTCGAATGAGGATACGAAGCAATGGGATGCTGTAGTATTCAACACAGATACGCACACTTATTTTTATGCATTTGGTACGCCAGTTGATTTTGTCGATCAGACACAGGTGGATATATACTTCAGTGTATGGGATAAAATGATGTTAATGTAAGAAAGTGCATGTACCTATTTGGTTTCGTCGGAAATAGATGTATTCTTTTTGCGTTCACAAAACAATAGAAGCGCACAAGCGAGAGGGAAGAATAGTGAAATCAACATTCCACACTTCATTCCAAATTGCTCAGGAGAATAACCCAAATTAGTTCCGAGTGTCATTAAAAATTTATTTTGTATTGTGAAGTCGGTTACGGCTCCCATTAACTGAGGGCCGATGGCCGATCCCATATCTCCCCCTGCTGCCATGAGTGCAAATACTGCGACTCCTGCGGCAGGGAATTTTTCTTGTACCAAAACGAGGCTTCCAGGCCAGAGCATGGCAACGAAATATCCGATGATGGCACAAGCAAGAATGGTGATGGCTGGTATATCTACAAAAATTACGATTAAATAGGAAATACTCGCACCGATTGCTCCGAATAACATAGTTTTTCGTATATCTTTTCCGCGACTTGCATATAAACTACGCCCGATTCCTAACATGACAGCGAAAAATGCAACACCTAGGATGTCAACCCAGATTTTTGGTAGGGATAGTGTTTGCTCTAGGTAGCTAGAACTCCATTGAGAGATAATGTTCTCGCTGGCTCCACCGAAGAAGATAGCGAAAAAACAGAATAGCATTCCTTTGTTTTTGAAGAGTTTCAGGATGCTTCCAGCTTTTTCATGAGCATGCAAGGGTGGCAAACTTACTCCAAAGAATAAAATACAGGCAAAAGTCGGAACGATCAAGAGTAAGAATACTAGGATGTACCAATTTTCATTTCCTACGATTTGCAATATGATGGTAGAGAAGATAGTGACAAACACTACTCCCCACGCATAAGCAGAGTGTAGACGACTCATTTCTCGGTCAGGATTCTCAGAAGGGATTGCGGCGATGACTGGACTGACTAAGACTTCTGCAAGTCCGCTAGCTCCAGAGAAAATAATCGTTCCCAATACCAAGCCAAGATAAGCATACTGTTCGAATATCATTGGAGAAATTGCGTAGATTGAAAACCCAATGATGGCAATGATCGGGATGCTTTTTATTGTTTTTTCCATGTTGAACTTACTTGAATAGAAAGAAAATACTAGGTCAACAAGGAGTTGGGTGGAAAAATTAATCACGGTTAATAATCCGAGTAAGGTATAGGAGATTCCATACAGTTCACGGAAGGTGAGAAATAATAATGCAGGCATGATAATCACTGTGGACATGCATACGTTCGTAGCATAACATGCGAGCTTGATTCGTGTATAGTTTGGTTTATTTGACGTCATTGTATATCATCCTCTTTCTGTCTTGTTTTTATCTCTCATATCTTAACAAAATAAAGTCGATTATGCAATCGATTTTCTGCTAGAATCCTGTCACGGAAAAGAGGGTATAGAGTAGGATGAGCATAAAACTCCCACCGATACAGAATACAATATTATTGAAATCTAGAGAGAAACTTATTCCAGATTTTAATCGTTTGATTTTGCTTAATATTTTTTGATATAAAAGTATGGCAAAGAGAAAGCTACAGGCCCAAATTACGGTTTTCTCAATATATCCATGAAAGCCGATATCTAGGCTCAAACCCAACACAAATTGTAAAAAGGGCTCTGCGAATACTCCGCTCAATAAACAGAGGGCGCTGAGTGTCAATGTAACAGATGTAGAAAGAAAATCATATCTATAGCTAAAATTTTGTTTCTTCCCAAACAATATATGACCGAATTTTGTAAAGGAAAGAATGGTTCCGAAGTTTATGATTGTAAATACCACATTTACTACAAGGGTTTCATCTTGTGCCAAGAAGTACTTTGAAATACTACCATTGAATAGTGGGGCACCCGTAATGCCTAATATGCCACAAGCGATGGCAATTCCAGTGAGTGGAAGGCTCTTCATAACACCTTCCATTTTATATATGTTTCTTGTTCCGTATTTTTTGATTAAAATTCCAGCGGTCAAAAATAATAGTGACTTGAATATAGCATGACTCACGATATGGAGCACGGCTCCTGCCTGAACTTTTTCATCACCAGTAGATAATCCAGCCAAAATCAATCCGATTTGAGAGATGGTGTGATAGGCGAGAATAAGCTTGATATCACTTTGGCAAATTGCCATAAGAATTCCAGCAATGGATGTAATTACACCAAGCCAAAAGAATAACTCAGGAATTGGGAATACATCTTGGAAGATTTCTTGCATACGCATGAACAGATAAATTCCGCTCTTCACATAGATTCCAGATAGAATTGCTGACACAGCAGTTGGCGCACCGGGTGTGCCGTGAGCAAGGGGAAGCCAAAAATGCATCGGAAAAATGGCGCATTTTAGTAAGGTACCTGTCATGAGTAGGGCAAACGCTAAGGTTAAGTCTTCAGGAGCTCTGGTTTGGATGGCAGCTGCAATTCCATCCAGATCGAGAACGCCCAATTGGCGATAGACCATGCCGATTCCTAGTAAGAAAAATAGCATCCCTACAATATTGATGAGCAGATATACAAGTCCATCATAGATGGAACGACTTTCGTGCTTAAACATGATTAAGATTCCACATACTATGGCGGAAACTTCAATTGCTACATAGATATTGAAGAGGTCTTGAGATAGGAAGATGAGCATGACCAATCCTTCCAGAACGGTGAATAAGAAGGAGAATAGTTTGTTTGTCCGCTCACGAACACTGGTATATAAAAACATACATAGGAAGAGGAAGGACACAAGTACTAAGAAAACGCTTGCAGTTTGGTCACAGTAGAGCGAGATGCCCAAGAACTCATTTCCTTGTTTGGTTGATAGGATTTCTCCCCAAAATCGAACACGATAAAATATCTGTAGAGTAAAGGCGAATACAGCCACATACACCAATGCAGAAAGTGTGGTAGTTATTTTGCTCGGTAGCAGATATAGAAATAATGATGCTAAAATTGGGAGTACGATGATCAAGTATAATTCCATTAGTCTTCTTGTTCCTCCTTGCGTATTTCATGAACTTTCTTCCAGTTTGTCGAACCATAGCGATGATAGAGTGAGGAAAACATCATAAGTGCAACTGCAGTGACGGCTACACCTATGATGATTGCGGTAATCATCAGCGCTTGTGGTATGGGATCCGCAGAGAGTTCTTGTGTTGCTTCTGGACCAATCGGAGGCTGCATGCCTGATTGATAGCGAATTCCGAGAAAGAAGGTAATGATTCCGATGTCCATGATGCCCAGTGATAGAATGGATTTGACGATATTGCGTCGCGCAATCAATCCATAAAACCCAATGAGAAATAATAATAAACCAACAATTTCAACGATGTTTAAATTCATCTGTCTCCTCCGATCCAAGTGACATAAAGTGTAGGTATATCAGAGATAAACCAGCACAGACCTTTAGGCCAATTAAAATATTAATCAGTAGTAAATAGATTCGATGGTGTTCGTATGACCAATTTGTGGAAGTAACTAGAAATACGATGCCAGCTGCAAGTATTAGTACATACATGGATTTTTCAGCAAGGGTAGCAGCATAAATAGAGATTAACTGCCGCCCCTCAGCAAAATGCGTACTGATTACGATTGCGGCTAAGATTGCACCTCCTTGGAATCCGCCTCCAGGACCATCCATTCCAGTAATGATGACATAGGTACCAAAGAGAGAAATTAACATGTAAACAGGAATGAGTGAACCAATCATGACCCGTGAAGAATTCAAGCCACGCGGCATTGGACGAACACTGCGATTGGGGTGTTGTTTTTCTGTACTAGAAAGGGTTGCAAATTGCGATACTCCAATCACAGACACGAGAAGCAGCAAGGCTTCTAGCAAGGTGTCAAACAAGCGGTAGTTCAGATAGACTGCAGCTACTAAGTTGTTAGCAGTTGTCTCTAGAATTCCGCGAGCAAAGATCTCCCGTGCAAGAGGTGAGCTGCTAGCGTTCCCTTGAGCGAAATACGCAATAAAAAGGGCAGAGCCTAAGGCTAAGATAAAGAGGAAACTGATAATTTTTCGATTTGGGGTCAGTTTTCTAATCAAGTGCGTCATCTCCTTTATAATGAATGCTACTGTCATTGATACTATCTTCGAGCAATACGGTGTTTGCTATGATTTCTTCCGATAGAGCCTCCGTGATGTGAGAAAAATACTGACTATGCGTCTCTCCATGTAGGATGATGCTATCCCCGTTTTGTTCGATCACCAAATCGCAATTGGGATGTGCAAACAAGGAATGGGCATCGCTCTGAGAATGCAAGATATTGGGTTCGATATCCGACTCTTGTAGTGTCTTTGATATGGTTTGCACCACTTGTGAGGAAAGCGGGTGTTTTAGTTTACCAACAATGTAAATGGTGAAAATTCGATATTTTCTCAATGTTGCTAGGAAAATTGCGGTAGCCAGAGTAGATCCGATGACTGCTTCGGCTAGGGCTACATCTGGTGCTCCTAATAAGAGGTAGGAGAGGGCGGTAAACACGGATAGTACACCAGAATACACTACGGCAGTGAATAGCTTGTCTGTAATGACAGTTAAAATGGCAGCAACCACCATAAAACATAAAACACAGTATAGAAACATATTATCCATGTGAGTCCTCCGTTTCTTGCTTTAGACCCGACATATAAGGGGAACGTCCTAATTTGTGGGTGATGAGTGGTGCGATTAAAAATATGGTAATCATCAAAAATACAACCTTCAATGAAAATGATAGAGTCGGCGCACGAAGTGCTAGCCCCAATAAAAGTGTCAAAACACCAATGGTATCAATGAGGGCAGAAACCAATAGTCGCCGGTAAAACCCTCTAGCACGAATGAGTCCAATCATGCCACAAGTCATCAGAAGGAGTGAAAGTATAATCAAGATATTTGATAGAATCAGCATCTACAAATCCCCCTTTCGGCGCAGGTATACGGCATAGAATTGCACATCCATAAAGCTCAATAGTGCAAGCGTTAATGCGACATCCAAATACATCCCTTTTCCAGTGAAAACCGCAATCAATACAATGGAACAGATAATAAAAGTGGATAATAGGCCTAAGAATAATAAGCGTGAAAAGGCATCACGGCTTCGGATCAATAAAAAGAAACAGATAGCGATACATAGTATAATAAATAGAATGGAAAAAACAATCATGCATTCATCCTCCTAGATTTATTTCAGATATTTTATTTGTGCAGTGGCTCAGGAATTCTCATTTCAAAGGTTTCGGAGATTTGTCGTCCATCATCCTCTCCGTCCAAAAGGTTTAAGCTTAGGATTGTGTAGTGGTCTTCTCTTTCCTCTAGGGTGATGGTACCCGGGGTCAATGTAATACTATTGGCTACGAGAACCTTGCCACGCTCTCCGACATGAGCGGTGTTTTCATAGATAGAAATCGTGGGTTGATTTTTATAAAAGATGCTACGGACAACGCCAAAAGTAGAGGATAGGATATCGCGAAACAGTAAAGCATAATATCGAAATGCCCAACCTCCCCAAAAGTTACGATGACCACGGTCTTGAATACGATGGGCAAAAAAGGAGAAGAAAAGTCCAGCGCTGCCCCCGCATACAACGCCGAGGAGAGTAACAGATTCCATCAATACACAGATTATAATGGAACCGGCACAGGCACGAAATAGAATAGAAACAAGAAATTTCATGGGCAAATCCCCCCTTCGTTTGTCAGAATTATTAGTATAATTATAACAGAGATAGGGCAAAGGTGTAAACAAAAACTACATATTATGACAATATAACTGCTTATTTACAAAAAAGGGTGAAATTGGTACAATGAATATAAGTAAAATCAATTTTCAGATCAAACATTACATGGGCTGAAAGAAGAAAGCAAGAGGAGAGTTTCATGTTTTTTATTGTATTAATTTCAGCAGGTGTATTGTTGGTATCGACATATATTAACTCACTGGGAACGGTGACGGTTGTAACAGGAATATGATAGTGACATCGGGGATGGGAACATGGAATACACCGATTCGCTTGGAGAATAATTCGGAGTATGTGATGGTATATCTAAGAGAGGAGTAGCAAATGATGAAATTTACAGCTGAGCAACTTTTTTTACTTATCGACAACATTCCAATGTACATCAGTGTGTTAAACGAAAAGGGAGAGTGTGTTTACTGCAACGAATATGCAGTGAAATTCTATAATATGGAATCAAAAGAGGACTTCTATCAGAAGTTTTATGAGTGCATGCCAGAGGTTCAACCTGATGGAAAAGAGTCGAAAAGTGCTTTTGATCATCACCTTGCTCTAACGTTAGAAAAAGGGGAAAACCATTTTGGTTGGTTGGACTTAAAAAACACAGGAGAGGAAATCCCTCTTAGTGTAGACTTGTATAAATTAAATATTCGAGATGACGATGGACAGGAGTTGTTAGCTTGTTGCACTTGTGATTTGCGGTCTCAGCTAGCGGGGGGCGAGGAAGATGCAGCCTTTGATGAATATTATTATAATAGCATTACATATAAGGATTTATTCACTACAGTTGCCGAACTGACGGAAGAGTGGTTTTGGGTCTATGATGTCAAGATGGCGACCATACAGTTCTTTGGGAAGGGGCGAAATATTCTTGGATTGGTAGCGGAGAAACAACCATTTCCTTCCTATGTTGTAGATAGTGGAATGGTATATCCAGATGATTTGGATGCGTTCCTATCCTTTGATAAAAATTTGAAAACAGGTCTCGTGGAGCCGACAGAAGTTCGTTTTATCTTACCGAGTGGAGAGGCTCGATATTATAGAATTATATATAAGACGATGTATGATCAGGATGGGAATCCACGGTTTTCCATTGGAAAGACCTATGATATCAATCAGCAAAAGAAACTAGAGGTTCTCTCAAAGACAGACTTGCTGACGAACTGTCTAAACAAGGTGACGACAGAATATGCGGTGAAACATAGCATAGAAAGTGCACCGGAGTCCTCACATGCATTATTTATTATCGATGTAGATGATTTCAAATCTGTGAATGATAATTTAGGACATTATTTTGGAGATATCGCCTTAATGGATATTGCAAAAAACTTGCGAGCAAATTTTCGCGGTGCAGATATTATTGGACGAATTGGAGGTGACGAGTTCCTTGTATTTGTAAAGGATGTGTCTAACAGTCAGGTGATTACGGCAAAGGCAGAGGCTATTGTAAATGCATTTAAGAATAGTTATTCGGGTGAAAACAATGATTACAAGATCTCAGGGAGTATCGGAGTAGCAATTTATCCCAAGCATGCACACACCTATGATGAACTCTATCAGTGTGCAGATAAGGCATTGTATAGCTCGAAGATGGCTGGAAAAGACTGTTATACAATTTATTCGGAAAAATTAGCGGACGAGGGAATGAAGAAGTTGACAGAGGTAGACAATACAAGGCGACATGTGGAATCGCATTTTGA
Source organism: uncultured Lachnospiraceae bacterium (assembly GCA_964369755.1). Taxonomy (GTDB): domain Bacteria; phylum Bacillota; class Clostridia; order Lachnospirales; family Lachnospiraceae; genus CAUPWF01. The sequence continues at coordinate 20,901 of CAYJFY010000033.1, read as the reverse complement.
TGCGGAATTGACCTATGCTACCTGCGATTTGATGTGTCAAACAGAGGATAGAAAGAAAACGATGAATACCGTGATTCGTCTCCTTGGAACAAAGATGAATGTGGATCGCTGCTATGTGGCACAGACATTTGATGACGGACAGACTTATAGCATCACTTATGAATGGACATCTCATGCAATGCAGGCCATAAAGAGTGACTTTCAAAATATTGATGTAGAAGCATTGAAACGGGTTTATTCAGAATTGGAACAGAATGGAATCATGTATCACAATCACATTCACCATGATACAGAATTGGCTTATTTGTTAGTACAAGCAAAGGGCAAAGGATTTACTAGAGTCGTGCTCGGGATTGAGGATGGCAATGTCAATCGGGTTTGGAGTGAGAAAGAAATCGGAACGCTTCAATATATTATCAAGATGGTTTCCATCTTTTTATTGGCGGAAAAACAAGAGAACTAGAGGGTGGTATTGAGGAAGGAGATGCGTCATGAATAAACACAATCAAATTGCTGCATTTATAGGTGACAATACAGATAACTTCATCTACATTATAGATCCAGATACATACGATATGTTGCATATGAACAAGAAAGCGCTCCATATGTATGGCAATCCAAGCGAAGAAGAGTGGAGGAGCAAAAAATGTTACGAAATTCTTCATGGGAAGACAGAACCTTGTGAGTTCTGTACCAATAACTGCGTAACGGAGCATGAATTCTATGAGTGGAATTACTACAATCCAAAATTTGAAAGAACTTATTTGTTTCGCGACAAGCTCATTGTTCTAGATGGAAAGATCGCAAAGTTGCAGGTTGCGACAGATATCACAAAATTAATTTCGCTAGAGAAGGAGCTGACAGAAAAGTTAGACGAGCAAAACCTTTTAATTAAGTGTATCAAGCGACTGCAAACATATGGAACGCCGGACGAGTCGATCGAAAAGATTTTAGGTGCTATCTGTGGATATTTTGCAGCCTCTAGGGCTGTGGTGATGCAAATCTCCACAGATGGATTGAGTGCCAATGACACCCACGAATGGACGGATGAAACAACCAAACCTAGAAAACAGGAATTTCAGGATTTGCCATTTGAATTCTTAAAGCCCTTCTTCCACAATTTTAATGAAGAAGGAGTACTTTATTGCGACAGTATAGAAGATACCTTTGGAGAAGACGAAGTTGCATATTCGATCCTCAAGAATCAAGGAATCGACAAGATGCTATGTGTATCGGTTATTAATTCAAGCGGTGATTTTGTGGGTATGCTAAAAGTTGACAATCCGAGTGCAAATCTAGATAAACATTGGTTGTTAGCTTCACTGTCCGTATTTATCGCAGATTTCTTCAATCGAAATAAATATATGGATTCATTGAATCGTCTCAGTTATTATGATGTGCTTACAGGTGTGAAAAATCGTCATAGTTATACCAAAGTTCTGACAGAATTAGATGAAAAATCTATCACTTCTCTCGGTGTGGTTTATGTTGATATTACAAGGCTATCGAGAATTAATGAGGAAAAGGGGATTCGATATGGGGATCAGATTCTCAAAAAGATGGCATGGATTCTTACCGAAATCTTTGGAGATGATATCTTCCGTGTGGATGGGGATGAATTTGTAGCACTGGCTAAGAATATCGATGAAATTGATTTTGAGCACATGATAAACCAACTAAAAAATACTATTTTCGAAGAAAATGATATGGTGGCATCGATTGGATTTACTTGGAATGGAAATTTCGAAGCCAAAGAGGGAGAGGATGCACAAGGAGATGACCATGTTGATAGGAGTCTTAGTTATGATTCGTTGACAGGGAGTAAGACCTATACCACAATGTTGAGTAAGAATCTAGATCGAGAGATAAAAAATGGAAAGTATCTGGTGTTCTTGCAACCACAGATTGATCTAAAAACAAAGAAACTAGATGGCGCAGAGGCATTGATTCGTCGACTGGATGCAAGTGGCAATATTCAATCTCCGAATTCCTTTGTTCCGTTTTACGAGAAAGAGGGTTTGATCTCCAAGATAGACTTCTATGTATTCGAAACGATATGTAAATTAATAAACGATTGGAGAAACCAAGAGGTTGATTGTGATTTTAAAGTTTCGGTGAATTGTTCGAGAAACACCATTATGAAGAAAAATATTGCGAAGATTTTGGCTGGAATGTGTGAAAAATATTCAGTGCGTAAATCCCAAATTATCGTGGAAATCACGGAGACAATTAGCCATTCGGATGATAAGGTGTTTACTCACGTGCTTACAGAATTGAGAAACGAAGGATTTAGCGTATCTTTAGACGATTTTGGTGTGGGATATTCCAATCTTACCTCATTGAAACTCTCAGATTTTGATGAGATTAAGATTGACATGGGTTTGACACGAGATGTACACCTGGATGATAAATCCAAGATATTGGCGAAGGTGGCTTTAAACCTCTGCAAAGAGTTTGAGGGGATGACTGCAGTTGCAGAAGGGATTGAAACCATAGAACAATTTCAGATTCTAAAGGACTTAGACTGTGAAAAAGGACAGGGATATTATTTTAGTAAGCCTCTAAAGATACAAGAATTTGAAGAGAAGTACTTTTAATCAAAATAACAGAAATAATCATTGCACTTCTCTATAAAACGTGATACCTTTTAATAGGGTGAAAGCCTTATGTAAATAGGTAAGTGTTTTAGGTTAGAAGTGAGGTTCGATGATGGAAAATGCTAGAAGACAAAAGATTATGGTTATTGATGACAATATAACCAATTTAAATATTGCAAGAAAGGCGCTTGAGAAACAATATGATGTGATGTTGATTCCAAGTGGAGAAAAAGCGTTAAAAGTGCTAGAGCGCAACATTCCTGACTTGATTTTGCTCGACGTGGAGATGCCGGGGATGTCAGGGTTTGATTTTATTACCTTAGTAAAACAAGAGGAAGGTCCAGTTTCGGAGATTCCGATTATATTTGTGACGGCAAAAGACGATTCCAGTAGTGAATATGAAGGACTTGATCTCGGTGCCGTTGATTACATAACAAAACCCTTTTCATTTCCGTTATTATTGAAGAGGGTTGCTTTGCATTTAAAATTAACCAATCAGCAACAGGAACTCCAAAATTATAGCCAGAATTTGGAAGTTATGGTACGTGATAAGACGAAGGTGATACAAGAATTACAATATGCTGTGGTACAGGCGATGTCGGACATGGTGGAACGGCGAGATGGTTCTACGGGTGGACATATTATAAGATCGAAAAATTATCTAAAAATTCTTTTAGAAAAAGCAAAAGAAGATGAGTTATATGGTGGCGCGTTTGAGAATCTGGACCTAGAACTATATGCCCATGCCTCACAGATGCATGATGTAGGCAAGATTTCAATTCCAGATAGTGTGCTCCTAAAGCCAGGTAGACTGACAGAGGATGAGTTTAATGTGATGAAACTTCATACCTTGTATGGGGAGGAAGCGATTAAGAACTCGATGAATGACTTGAAGGATACAGAGTTTTTGCGTGTTGCTTCAGAGTTTGCTGTATCACATCACGAGAAGTGGGATGGAAGCGGATATCCGAAAGGAGTGGCAGGAGAAGAGATTCCAGTCAGTGGCCGCTTGATGGCCATCGTAGATGTCTATGATGCGATTATCTCCAAGAGACCGTATAAGGATGCATATACCCATTCTGTGGCATGTGATATCATCCTCAAAGATAGTGGAAAACATTTTGACCCAGAACTAGTGAAGGTGTTTCTAAAAATATCGGATGTGTTTAAAGAGATTTCGGAATCCTGTGAATAGATGGTGCAGTGAAGGAGTTTAAAATGAAACAAGAATTAGAACAAATATTTAATGCAGATGAATTGGTTCAATTAATCGATATAACACGGATGGGATATTGGCGTTGGGATTGCAACTCAGATGACGTGTTTTATAGTAAAAAATGGGCAGAAATACTGGGGTATGATGTAGCGGAATTGGAGCCGACCATCCACACATGGTTTAAGATGCTGAATCCAGATGATTTGAAGGCGATGGAAGAAAAAGTATTGGCTCACATGCGTGGAGAGGCAGAACAGTTTGAATTAGAATTGCACTTGAATAAAAAAGATGGAGTACCGATTTGGGTATTGGCACGCGCAAGAGTGATTGAATATGATGAGGATGGCTCGCCTAAAACAATGTTAGGTGTTTTGATTGATACCGATGATTATAGTAGAACTATGGAGGCTTTGAATGCACAGAGGGAGAGGTTTTCTGTGGCGGTTCGGCTTGCGAATTTTGCCGTTTGGGAATTAGACTGTCCTACAGGAGATATCATCTACAGTGATGAATTTTATGAAATTCTGGGCTATGAAAAAGGAGACCTTACCCTGAATACATCGGGCTGGGTAAAAGAATTAATCAGTCCAGAAGACAATGAAAAACTATTAGGACATCTTGACAGTGTAATCAGTGGACAGAAAGAGTCCTACCTAGAAGAGATACAAGTTAAGAAAAAAGATGGTAGCATGATATGGATGAGAACCTTTGCAGAAATCGTACAGAGAGATGACGATAGCAAGGCTGTGAAACTTGTCGGAGGGAATCTAGATGTAGACCAGTTGAAGCGATCACAAAATGATCTGGATATCGCACTGAAGCAGCTAGAAGAGCACCAACATACGTTAGAAGAGCAGATCGAAGAGCGTACACGTGAAATCCTAGAGCATGATAAGATGTTGTCTTATGTGACAGAGATGTCCCAAAAGTTGATGGCGTGTGATGATAATGTGCAAGAGTTGGTAGGGGAGTGCATTATTGAAATCTGTCAATTATTCGGAAGAGCTAGGATTACTGCATGGCAGAATATTACCATCGATGGAGAACTATATTGTAAGAGTGTATTTAAGTGGAGACGAGGAAACGGAGCGGTAAAAATGGAGGCTCCAAGCATAGATGATATGCCTGAATCAGACCTTTATTTTGATCCTTGCAATGGAGATGAGTATGCAAAAGCGCTTCTTGCGCGCATGAAAGGCGGAAAACTGATTAAATACAAGGAGTACTTCCCTACACTTCTAGAGTATGTTTTAGAGGGAAAGGTTGTCAATATACTAACGAATGAAGTTCCAGAGATGGAGCGAGTATTTTTGACTTATGAAGGGATGAAGGCGGTACTCGTGGCGCCAATGTATCACAAGGGACAACCATGGGGGTTCTTGCGTATCGATAATTTTGATGAAGCAAAGCATTTTACAGAGATGGAAGAGAATATCTTAAACATCTGTGGTTCCCTTTTGGCCAGTGCCATTCAGAAGGCAGATGGGGAAGAGGAATTACGCAAGGCTCATGATGAGGCGATTGCAAGTTCACAGGCCAAGAGTAATTTCCTTGCGAATATGAGTCATGAGATCAGAACACCGATGAATGCCATTACAGGAATGTCGGAAATCTTGCTTCGTGACTTGGGAGATCATCCTGCGACGGAGTATGCAGCAGGAATCAAACAGGCAAGCTCCAACCTATTGACGATTATCAATGATATTTTAGATATCTCCAAGATTGAATCAGGGAAGTTGGATATTGTTGATGCAGAATATACATTGTCGTCCTTACTGAATGATGTCATTACAATGGCGCGACTTCGTGTGGAGGCGAAACATTTGGATTTCTTTACCTATATTGACCATACTTTGCCGCAAAAATTAATGGGAGATGAGGGAAGAATCAAGCAGATTCTAATCAATCTTCTTACCAATGCGATTAAATTCACTCACACTGGACACGTGGGATTGAATGTGACGGGTGAGGTGATCGGAGAAGAGGTAAAACTGAAGTTTGATGTCTTTGATACAGGGGTAGGAATCAAGGTTGAGGATCGTACACGTCTTTTTGAGGAATTCGAGAGGGTAAACACGACGAAAAATAGAAGTATAGAGGGTACAGGTCTTGGACTTGCGATCTCGAGGCAGTTATGTGAGATGATGGGAGGCCATATAGAACTACACTCTGTATACGGCAGTGGTTCTACATTTACAGTAGATGTGAAGCAGAAGTTAGTAGAATATGAGCCAATTGCCAGGGTTGCAGAGAAGAAGAGAGTATTATTGTATGAATCGAGAGAATTGTATGTGAAATATCTGAAACTTGCAATCGAAGAATTAGGTTCGGAGTGTGTGGTTTGCGGGAACCAATCCGAGTTGTTTGAACAGGTACAAGAGCAAGAATATGATTTCATCTTTACACCAGCATTACATCTTGCGAAAGTACAACAGCTAGTAGAGAAGAAAGAATGTAACACCAAGATTGTGATGTGTACCCAGATTCAAAATGCACAATTTGCAGAGGGGGTATATACCTTTATCTTGCCTGCAAACTGTATGCAAGTAGCAGCAATCCTGAATAATACGTCATCCATGCAATATCAAAATGCAGAGGTGAACCAATTCAAGGCACCAGAAGCGAAGATTTTATTGGTAGACGATAATTTCGTGAATCTGAAAGTTGCAAAAGGTTTGATGCAACCATATGAATTCAATATTGATACCGCCGAGAATGGAAGAATTGCAGTGGAGATGGTGAAGAAAGAGAAATATGATTTGGTTTTCATGGACCATATGATGCCAGAGATGGACGGAGTCGATGCAACCATTGCAATCCGTAATCTGGATGGTGAATATTATCAGAATCTCCCAATCATTGCTCTGACAGCCAATGCAATTATAGGAATTCGTGATTTATTCATCAAAGAAGGTATGAATGATTTCTTGGAAAAACCGATTGTAATGCGCAAGTTGAATGCGATTCTAGCACAGTGGTTGCCAGCCGAATTACAGATTCCAGTGGACCCAACTACAATTCTTGACAAAGAGCCTATGGATTATGGTGAGATTTATGGAATTGATATTACAAAAGGGGTATCTTCTCTAGGTGGAGACTATGAGAGTTATTTAGATGTTATACGTACTTATTATGCGGATGGGGTGAAGAAGCATGCCTATATACGAACTTTGCATATGGATCGTGATTTACTAGCATTTAAGACAGAGGTTCATGCCATAAAGAGTGCGTCCGCATCCATTGGTGCGCTGGATTTATCGGCTCAGGCCTTGGCACTAGAAACTGCGGCATCCAAGGAAGACTGGTTGTACATCGATGGAAATGTAGAAAGCTTTTTAGCAGAATTTCTCAAGGTGCTAGATTCTCTTCGGGAATATCTTGCGAGTAAAAAAGAGGTGGAAGAGAATAAGGTAGTTGGAGCGATTGCTCTATTGCAAGAGAAGATTGAGGCATTGGCAGAAGCGATTGACTATGTAGATATCGGAGAAATCGAGAAGATATTAGGAGAACTCTGTAAATTCGAGTGGGAACCGCCACTTAGCGAATATCTTGAGGGTATCAAAACGGGAATTGAGTCTTACGACTACGACGAGGGTATGGAGTATGTTGAGAAGATTCGAGAAATTTTATAGAAGAAAATTGAGAAGTTGTAGTATATGTTATAATTAGGAGAAATGAGAATGCAAAACACAGTAGATCAATACAGTCCACAAAACATTTTTAAATTAAATATCGCTATTGCGATTACATTCTATCTTATGATGCCGATTCCTTATATGGTTACCGGTGATTATCTGATTGCTGGACTTATATTTGGGATTGGCGTTCTGAGTTTTCTTCTCACATTCGTGCTCGGCTTAGAAGATACTTATAACAAGCGTGTTTATATTTTGGTGTTATCAGAGATGTGTGCGGTGGTTGTTCCAGCACTAGTAGGCGAGGGGAGCCCCCATACTTACAGTGCAATGGCAGCAGGGATTGCGCTTACAGGGCTATTTTTTCATTACAAAGCAGTCCTGTTGAATGTGATTATTTCCTTTGTTATCGCAACCATATTCACGATCTTTAACGGATATTTCATACCAGGATATAGTTTTACATATCTGGCAAAAGGTTTATCCTTTATGATGGTTGCGGGAATTGCGATTGTGGTGTTTGTAAAAATTGTGGTGCTCCGAATAGAGGCAGCAGAGCTGAAACAGGAAGAGAGTGAAAAACTACTCGAAGAGATTGAGATAAAGATGCAGGAGATTGAGCGACAAAAAGCACTGCAGAATCAAATGGTGAATCGCATTCAAACAATTTCCTCGAAACTTGCTTCTTCGGCAGATGGGATGCTTCCTGTCGTAAATGAGTTGACAGATGGTTCCATTCAACAATCAGCTGCGGTGGAGCAAATTGCAGCGACAGTTTCCGAGGTAGCAGTGGTTAGCAAAAAGAATGTAAATGATGCGAGGCTTGCAAAGGAACTGACAGGGATGTCCAATGTTCAGCTAGAAGTTGGACGAAATCAGATGAAGATGATGACCAAAGCCATGGACGATATTGCACTGGCGGCGGAGAAGATTGAGCAGATTATTAAGTCCATTGAAGACATTGCTTTCCAAACGAATATTCTCGCTTTGAATGCAGCAGTTGAGGCTGCGAGAGCGGGCGAAGCTGGAAAAGGATTCTCTGTTGTTGCAGCGGAAGTAAGAGGCCTGGCTAAATTATGTGCAGATGCAGTAAAAGATACAGAGAATATGATAGGGAATACGATTCGAGCAGTAGATAATGGAAAATCGATTACTAAGGATACTGCGGATGCACTTGAACAAATTGTGAAGAGTACAGAAGATGCGGTTGCGATTATCGATGAGATTAATGCATCATCGAATGAACAGTCGGATTCAATTGCTCAGGTAGAGGAGAGTTTGAATAGTATTTCCAACGTAATTATCAATAACTCACAAACTGCCGTGGAGATGTCTCAGTCAACAAATGAGATCCACAAGCAAGTTGTGAACCTTGAGGGAATGGTTGTGAAACATGAATAAGATAAGTTTTATACATACACATGAGGAAAAATGTCAGGGTTGCAATAAATGTATTTATTGCTGCCCTACTTCTGCGAACAAGGCTTTTTTTGATGGTGAAAATGGGAAGGTCTTTATCAAGGAAGATGTGTGTATCTCTTGCGGCGAGTGCATCTCTGTTTGTGATCATGATGCAAGAGACTATATGGATGATACAGAATATTTTTTCAGAGATCTTGCAGCAGGAGAGGCGATTTCAGTCGTTGTTGCACCATCTGCTAGATTTAATATCCCGAATTTTGACAAGGTACTAGGGTATTTGAAACAAATCGGGGTACGCCAGATTTATGATGTATCCTATGGCGCAGATATCTGCACTTGGGGACATGTGAAGGCTATCAAAGAGGGGAAGATTGACAATATCATAGCACAGCCATGTCCAGTCATTGTTTGCTATATTGAGAAATACTATCCAACTTTGTTGGAGAAACTATCGCCGATTCAAAGTCCAGTGGTCTGTCTTGGGACTTATTTGAAGAAGTACTTGGGCAAAAAGGAAAAAATCATGTTCCTGTCCCCTTGTATCGGGAAGAAATGGGAGTGTGAAAGCGAACACACCAATGGCGTGCTCGAATACAATGTGACATACGATGTCTTTATGAAACATTTGGAGAGAGAACAGGTGGATATCGAGGGTTGTTTGTCAGAAAAATTTGATGAATTAGAAGGTTCCATTGGTTTTACATTCCCAAGGCCAGGAGGACTGGCTGAGAATATACGATATCATTTTGGGGAGAACTTGTGGATCAAACAGGTGGAGGGGATTGATAACGTTACGAAGTATTTTGATGAATATGCACAAGATATAGAAGAAGGAAGACCAGTGCCGCGTATTGTTGATGCGCTGAATTGTGAGCAAGGCTGCAATGTGGGGACGGGAACATCGAAGAATGCGAGGCAAAATGAAATTGATTTTGTGATGAATGAGATGAAGTCAAAAACAAATCAGGCAGATGGCGAGAAGTTGATGAAGCATTTTGATGAACAGTTTGTTTTTGAAGATTTTTGTCGAATCTATACGGATCGAAGTATCGATTGCACAAGATCCTCTGATGTAGACATGGAGAGAGCATTTTTGTCTCTTGGGAAAGTAACAGAAGAAGATAGAAATATTAATTGTTTTTGCTGTGGCTATGGGAATTGTTATGATTTTGTGTATGACTTGGCACAAGGATACAATGATCGAAATAACTGTAGACACTTTTTGTTGAATAAGTTTAAGAAGATCAGTTATTATGATGAGTTGACCGGTGTGAATAGCAGGCACAGTTATCGCGAAAAAGTAAGCCGGATCAAGGGAAAACACCCAGGGTTTGTGGGTATTGTCTATGTAGATATCAACGGACTGAAAGAGACGAATGATACGAAAGGACATAAATATGGAGATATGTTGATTACAGCATGTGCGGATCTGCTAAGAGAGGTGTTTGGGAACAAAATATATCGAGTTGGTGGAGATGAATTTGTTATATTAGATACGGAAGTAAAAGAAGAAATCTTCTTGAATAAGGTTGGGGAGCTCCGAGTTAAGGTACAAGAAAGAGAGTATGAGATGCTATCACTTGGTGTGGCATGCAGTCATACGAGAGCAGATTTTGACCAGAGGCTGGAGGAAGCGGATCGTCAAATGTACCTAGCAAAACAAGAGTATTATCATACACGTGCGAAGGCGAATCGAAGAAATACTTGACATTTTCACAAAAATTTCATAAAATGGTGAAATGAGTATGGAGCTTTATTGCTTTATCTCGGTAAACTAATTTTACAAAAATTCAAAACAGGAGGAAAATTATGAAAAAATTAGTAGCACTTATTGCAATGTTTTCACTAACATTTTCTTTAGCAGCTTGTGGATCCAACGAAGCGCCAGCTGAAGGTGGAGACAGTGCAGCAGCAACAGAAGACGCAGCACCAGCGGCAAGCGGTGATGGCGTAACAGTTAGTATCGCAAAAGAAAACGACGTAATCTCAATGAACTCAATGTACGCAACGGATGGTATGTCATTCGAGATGATCCACGCAACAGTGGATGGATTGATGGATGTTGACGCAGAAGGAAACATCATCAACGCATTGGCTTCAGAGTATACAGAGAGCGAAGACGGACTTGTTTATACATTTACAATCCGTGATGACGCAGTATGGTCAAACGATGAGCCTGTAACAGCAAACGACTTCGTATTTGCTTGGCAAACAGCGATCACAAGCCCAGAGGCGGAGTATGCATACCTATACACAACAGGAAATGCTTCTATCGTAAACGCTGACGAAGTTATGGCAGGAGAGATGGATAAATCAGAATTAGGTGTTAAGGCAATCGATGACAAGACATTAGAGATTACACTTACACAAAAGACACCTTACTTCTTAAGTCTTATGACATTCCCAGTGTTCTATCCAGTAAACGAAGCTTTTGCTACAGAGCAAGGCGACCAATACGGAATGGCACCTGAGAACTTACTTGCTTGTGGACCTTACCAATTAGTAACAAGAGAAGTTGGAACAAAACTTGAGTTTGTGAAAAACGAAAAGTATTGGGACGCAGCAAATGTATCAGTTGATAACTTAGTAATCAACATCACACCAGAGGTTTCTTCTAGTGTAACAGCATACGAGGCTGGAAGCGTAGACTTCACAAAAGTAAGCAGCAGTTTGATCGATGGATACAAAGACAACGAAGGATTCACACAAGTTCTTGAAGGATACCTATGGTACCTACAACCAAACATGAACGATGAAAATCTTTCAAATGAAAACTTACGTATGGCGATCGCATATGCACTTAATAAGCAAGATTTAGCTGACAACGTGTTGAAAGATGGTTCTATCGTTGGTAACGGATTTGTTCCAACAAAGCTTGCAACAGGACCAGACGGTGCAGACTTCCGTGCGACAGGTGGAGAGTTCCTAGTACCAGATGAAGCGACAGCTTTAGAATATTTTGCAGCAGCTCAAGAAGAACTTGGAGATGAAATTACAATTAAAATGTTATATGAAAACGCAGATCCTGCTAAGACAGCAGCTGAGTACATCCAATCAAATCTTCAATCAGCTCTTCCAGGGCTTATCGTAGAAATGGATATGCAAACAAAAGAAGCACGTATCGAAATGCAAAAAGACCGTGACTTCCAAATCGTTCTTACACGTTGGGGACCTGACTATGCTGACCCAACAACATACTTGAATTTAATGGTTACAGGAAACTCTTACAACTATGGTGATTACAGCAATCCAGAGTACGATGCATTAATGGCAGAAGCAGCAAGTAATCCAGACGAGGCAGCTCGTTGGGAACAATTACTAGAAGCTGAAGCAATGTTAATGGAAGATGCTCCAGTTATCTCTGTATTCCAAGTTGGTGGTGCTTCACTAATCAACCCAAGCGTAACAGGAATCGAAACCCATGCAGTTGGTGTTCCTTACGTATTCAAGAACATAAAAGTAGCAGAGTAATATAAAAAACAATTACTGTGAATACACCATGGGCAACTATGGTGTATTCCTTATATATGACAGGTAGAAAGAGGTAAACAATGAGCAAATCAACACTAAAATATATATTAAAAAGATTGCTGATAGCTTCTGTTACCATTTTGATAATTCTTGCAATTTTGTTCCTTATGCTGAAATTAATGCCGGGTACTCCTTTCAATGATGAGAAATTAACAGAACAACAGAAAGAAGCGATATTTGAAAAATACGGAATGGACGAACCGCTGCATATTCAGTTTGTCACATATCTTGGAAATATGTTAACAGGAGACTTCGGTCAATCCTACTCAATTTCAAAAAATATGGAAGTATCTTCATTAATTGGACCTAAGATTCTGATTTCATTTGGAATCGGTATAGCAGCCGTTGCACTTGGAACGGTCGTAGGTATCTTGCTAGGTATTCTAGCAGCTCTAAAGAAAAACACATTTTGGGATTCGGCAGCAACTGTGTTTGCCGTTCTTGGGGTAAGTATCCCATCCTTTGTATTGGGATTATTGCTTCTACTCTTATTTGGTGTAGAGATTCCAGTATTCCCTATATTATTTGATTCGAATAATATAATCCTATCTTCGGCATTGCCAGTCATCGCACTGTCATTCAGTGTTATTGCCAATGTGGCACGTTTTACACGTTCGGAGATGATAGGTGTACTTTCAAGCGACTATATCTTATTGGCAGAGTCAAAAGGTTTAGACCGTGGTACCATCATTCGCAAGCATGCGCTTCGTAACTCATTGATTCCTGTAATTACGATTTTGGGACCAATTATGGTTAACTTACTTACAGGTTCTATGGTATTGGAAAAAATCTTCGCAATCCCGGGTCTTGGACGACTTCTAGTGGATGCGATTAATGCAAACGACTACAACGTAATCATGGCGATTGCGTTCTTATACAGCTTGTTATACATTGTAATGATGCTTATCATAGATATTTCTTATGGTATCATCGATCCAAGAATTAGATTAGGGAAGGGGGAATAGACATGGAAAACATGAAAAATATAGAATTTTTACAAGACGACTTTGAATTTGTTGGAGACAAACAAGATATCTACCATGACAAAGCGTTGCCTATCTCTCCTTTTTGGAAGGATTTTCTAAAAAGATTAATGAAGAATAAGGGTGCATGTATCGGTGGTATCATTATTTTGATTATTGCAGGAATGGCAATTATAGCTCCATTCTTCTCCCCTTATGAATTTGACTTGGTTGATACATCGATTCAGTCATTGGCGCCAAATGGAGACCATCTCTTTGGTACAGACAAGATGGGACGTGACTTATTCCTACGTACATGGTTGGGAACTAGAATTTCCCTATTTGTTGCAATTTCAGCCGTTGTAATCGACATCTTCTTTGGTATGATTTACGGACTGATCAGCGGATATTTTGGTGGAAAAGTTGATACAGTAATGCAGAGAATTCAAGAGATTATCAGCTCGATTCCATCACTTGTAATTCTTACATTATTATTGATCGTTTTGGACGCGTCGATTTACACAATCATCCTTGCTCTTATGATTACAGGATGGGTTGGGATGAGCCGTATAGCGCGGGCGCAGGTATTGAAGATTAAAGAAGAAGAGTTTGTTCTAGCGTCGAAGACATTAGGTGCAAGTAGTTTCTTCATCATCTTCAAGAACATTTTGCCAAATATTTTTGGACAACTAATCATTATGTCGATGTTCTCGATTCCAAATGCGATCTTCTATGAGGCATTCTTGGCATTCGTAGGGTTGGGTGTGCCTGCTCCAGAGGCGTCACTTGGTTCTTTGATTAATGATGGTTTTGCATCTTTCCTAGTATATCCTTACATGGTTATTATCCCAGTGGTTGTCCTAGCAGTTCTAATGCTTAGCTTCAACTTATTGGCTGATGGATTGCGCGATGCATTCGATCCAACAATGAAGGAGATGTAAGATATGGAAAATAGAGAAAGAATATTAAAAATCAGAGATTTAAACATCTCATTTAAGACAGATAGTGGAAAAGTAAATGCGATTCGTGGGGTAAACCTTGACCTATACAAAGGGGAAACCATTGCAATCGTTGGTGAGTCGGGTTCAGGGAAGTCAGTAACAACCAAGGCAATCATGGGAATCCTTGCTTCTAATGGAATCATCGAGAGTGGTAGCATTGAGTACAAATGGAATGACGAATACACAGATGAACCAAAAGAAGTTGACATCGTTCAATTATCAAAATCAGAATTACAGAAGGAAATCCGCGGTAGAAAAATCGCCATGGTATTCCAAGATCCAATGACATCGTTGAATCCAACAATGACAATTGGAAAACAAATCATGGAGCCAATGATTTATCATTATAAGAAATCAAAAGAAGAGGCACATGCAAAGGCAGTAGAATTATTAGAATTAGTTGGTATCACAGACGCTGAGAAGAGAATGAAGAACTACCCACACCAATTATCAGGTGGTATGCGTCAACGTGTGGTTATCGCGATTGCACTTTCATGCGATCCATATGTATTGATTTGTGACGAGCCAACAACAGCTCTAGACGTTACAATCCAAGCTAAAATTCTAGAATTAATACAAAAGATTCAAAAAGAAAAAGATTTATCCGTAATCTATATTACACATGACTTGGGTGTTGTTGCCAAGGTAGCAGACCATGTAAATGTTATGTATGCAGGTAAGATTATTGAATCAGGTGCCGTAGAAGAAATCTACTATGATCCAAGACATCCATATACTTGGGGATTGTTATCGGCAATGCCAGACTTAGATACAGATGGAGATGAATTATATGCTATTCCAGGTACACCGCCAAACTTGGCAAACAAAGTACCAGGAGACGCATTCGCTCCAAGAAACCAATTCGCGCTCAATATCGACTTGAGAATGGAACCACCAATGTTTGATGTGGAAGGTTCAAACACTCACAAGGTAGCAAGCTGGTTGATGCATCCAAACGCACCGAAGGTAGAGATGCCAGAGGCGCTCAAGAAGAGAATAGAACTTATGAAACAGGAGGATAAATAAGATGGAAAAGAAACCAATCCTCGAAGTGAAAGATCTAAAACAGCACTTTAAAGTTTCGAGAAAATTTACAGTAAAAGCAGTCGATGGAATTTCCTTTAATGTATATCCAGGTACCACTTATGGATTAGTTGGAGAGTCAGGTTCAGGAAAATCCACAACAGGTAGAAGTATCATTCGACTATACAAGCCGACAGGTGGAGAAGTAATCTTTAATGGAGAGAATATCTCAGGACCACTATCGAATGCAAAGCAAAAGCTACTTCGTACCAAGATGCAGATGATCTTCCAAGATCCGATGGCATGTCTCAATCCTCGGAAGAAGGTAATCGACATCATCGCAGAGGGCTTAGATATTCACAGCGAATATAGCAGCACAGAAGAAAGAAATCAAAAAGTTTACGATATTCTTGAACTAGTTGGTCTTTCCAAAGAGCATGCGACACGTTATCCACACCAGTTTTCAGGTGGACAACGCCAGAGAATTGGAATTGCTAGAGCCTTGGTAATGAACCCAGACTTAGTAATCGCTGATGAAGCAATCTCTGCACTAGACGTATCGATTCAAGCGCAAGTAGTTAACTTGATGAAGAAGATACAGAAGAAAACAGGAACAGCATTCCTATTTATCGCACATGATTTATCTATGGTTAAGTACATCTCAGATCACATCGGAGTACTTCACCTAGGACACTTGGTTGAAACAGGAACCACGGAAGAAATCTTCTCGAATCCAGTTCACCCATATACAAAATCATTATTAAGTGCAATACCAATTCCAAATCCAAGACTAGAGAAAACCAGAACATCATTAACTTATGATAGCAAGGCAGAAGGTGTGGATTATCACAATGGAAAACAACATCATATCGGTGGAGACCACTACGTATTAGCAACAGAAGAAGAGCTAAAGAAGTGGACAAAGTAATAAAACTAATCTGATTTAATGAAGGGGGGTGGGATTTCCCATCTCCTTCATTAACAAATATCTTAATACAAACTACAAATATCAGTACATATAAATTCGTCAATATTGTGAGGCATTATATGTAAAATCAAGAAAGCAAATCACCCAAATACATATAATGATCTAGAAATATTGGTGCCTTATATGTAAAATCAAGAAAGTAAATCACTCAAAATCACCCGAATACATATAATGATCTAGAAATATTGGTGCCTTATATGTAAAATCAAGAAAACAGAACATCCAAATATCACCCGAATACATATAATAGTCTAGAAATATTAGCAGGTTATATGTAAATGATAAATAGGCTTATACGATTGGAAGGAGAAGAGTTGCTATGGGAAGTTTACAAGAAGAATATTTAAAATTAGTAATGGAACTGGATGAAGTCTTAGTGGAGTGTGAAAAGATTCTAGAAGGAGCGTCCGAGGGAACTCTACGGATCATTCATAATAAAAATACCGCTCAATACTATCATAGGCAGAGGGGGAATGATACAGAAGGCAGATATGAACGTACTTTTTAAAATTTATGAGAAGTTGTCCTATGATCGACAACAGATCGTAGAGCCGTTTTGGATTAGTGATGATGAATATGCGAAACTGTGGATAGAGAAAAAATTAGAAGAAAAAGAATGTGAAGAAAAAATAAAATATAGGATAGATGAAGAACAATCATTTTTGACAGAAAGAGGGGAAGTGGTTAGGTCTAAATCTGAGAAAATATTGGCGGATAAATTCTACAAGCTAGAGATTCCATATGTATATGAGGCGCCAGTAAGATTAAAAAACTATGGAAGGGTCTATCCTGATTTTCTTCTTTTAAACAAAAAAACGAGAAAAGAATATTACTGGGAGCATCTTGGAATGATGGATATACCAGAGTATAGTAATAAAGCCATCAAGAAAATTGAAACTTTTCATAATAGTGGAATCTTCACTGGAGAATCTCTAATATTGAGTTATGAAACGCACGAACATTTTTTGAATATGAAAGAAGTTCAAAGATTGATTGATAAGTATTTTACATAGATAAATGTTCTTTTTTACATTTTTGTGAGCTTCAATACAGAGTATACTTACAGAAGAAACTATGTTCTCTGGTGCAATTACATCAGAGTGTGAGGAAATACAAACAGAATGTGAGGGAGAAGATTGGCATCGAATCTGGGAGGAGATGACAACCAAACGACTACGATCGTGGGGATATAATACAGTTGCGAATTGGGCTGAATCTGGAATCATTTCAGGGTCTTAAGCTGCCGATAGAAGGTGCAAGCAAGTTGTCGACAGAAGCGAAGGTGGACTTACAGAATTTTACAAGAAGAATTATACGTGAATATACTAGGGTTCCAGCAGAAGCATATCGTGCGGTGGATAAAAATCATTTGAACCTTGGACTTCGTTATGGGTGGTTAGCAACAGATGATCTAGTTGAAGGGTGTGAGTACTGCGATGTATTCTCTATGAATTACTATAAAGAAGCGGTAAATAAGGAAGAATTTGACCGTATTCATGCCATGACAAATAAGCCGATTTTAATTGGAGAATTTCAAGTGGGATCGCTAGATAGCGGATTGATGTCTAATAGTATGTTTGGAGTAGAGACACAGGAAGATAGGGGTACCTTCTATCAGTACTATCTAGAGCAAGCAGCAGCATTGCCATATATGTTAGGTGCCCATGCTAGGGTTGCAGGGATACATGCTGGAGAGTTGGCTCCGACAGATAGGAGAAGTAAGTTGGTACCTAAAGAAGGGTTTTAGGAGTAATGAATGTAACTATGGTACTCATAACCATGTAGATACAAAGTAAGTGAATATTTTGAAAAAGCAAATGAAGCGTAAACGCTATATGGCGTTTACGCTTCATTTACTTTTGTAAGGACAGATGCCCGTTTAATTAAATTGGTGGAAATTTCCGTCTTAGTATGTGGTAAATTCTTGCTCTGCAACAAGGTAGCCAGACGTTCTACGGCAGTCTCACCCATATATTGTTTAGGAACATTAATGGTAGTTAAGTTTGGTTCTGTAATGAGGCACATAGGTTGGTTGTCAAAACCAACGATGGAAATGTCTTCTGGGATGCGGTATCCCTTTTCCTTAAATGCGCGCATTGCACCTAGTGCAATTAAGTCGTTATCAGCAAAATAACACGGAGCCAAGTCTTGATTGCTTGAGATGATTTCTATCATGTCCGCGTACGCGCCTTCTATAGAAGGTGTTAAGAGATGTACGATACTGTTAGCAGATGCATATCCATTTGTACGAACGGCTTTATAAAAACCGCTGGAGCGCTCAAGAAAATTGCCGATTGAATAGGATGAATGTAAGTATCCAGGTTGTTTATGTGTGGCGCGCATTAAGTGCATAGCTGCTAAGTAAGCGCCTTGTACATTATTAATTAAAACACAATCACAAGAAATCGTTTCGAAGAAAGTATCAAGTACCACAATTGGAATTGATAACTTAGAAAAAGGTTTGAAATCATCCGGGGTCATTTCTGTTCCAAGGAGGATTAAACCAATACAATCTGAATATTGTATGTCTTCTATTTGTTTTGCAATCGATTCCTCTTCTTCATATATATAACTGATTCGCATTTTAAAACCTAGTCTTTTGCATGCCTCTGAAACCCCGTCAGAAAGTTGGGAAAAGAAAGGTGTGTCGCCTACAACAGCTCCATGTTTCTTATAGATTACAAAATAGATGTAACCTGTAGGAAGTGATTTTGTAGACAACTTACTAAAATCATATCCATATTTTTCGGCGGAATCAAGTATATATGTTCTGGTTTGAGTGCTAATTCCTGGCTTATTGTTTAGAGCCATAGAAACTGCAGCTGCAGAAATATTTAATCTTTTAGCAAGTTCTTTTGCAGTGATCGACATAATTTAATCTCCTCTTAATTTTCTTATACTTATTATGCATTATTAAACTGTATAAATCAATAATTAAGTGAAAATTAAGTGATAAAAACTTAATTTTATAATGTAATTAAGTTGATAAGATTATATAATCAATTTATAAAAAAGAGGAGCGAGGTGTTAAAGATGGAAAAGAAAAAGATTAAATTAGGTTTTGCACCAACACGAAGAAGTATTTTTAGCGCACCTGATGCTATTAAATACAGAGGCCTCACGGCTGATAGACTCAGAGAACTTGAAATCGAATTCGTTGATATATTAGATATTAATGATGAAGGACTTCTCTATAACGATGAAGATATGTACAAAATAGCTAAAAAATTTAAGGAAGAAGAGATTGATGGATTGTTCTTGCCACACTGCAATTTTGGTACAGAGTATGAATGTGCTAGATTAGCAAAGGAATTGAATGTGCCAGTACTATTATGGGGACCATTGGATGAACGTCCTGATGAAGATGGCATAAGATTAAGAGATACGCAATGTGGATTATTTGCTACAGGTAAAGTATTAAGAAGATTTCAGATACCATTTACTTACTTAACAAACTGTAGATTAAGTGACCCGGTATTTGAAAGAGGCTTAAGAGATTTCTTAGCAGTGTGTAATGTAGTAAAAACATTTAGAAATATGAGAATTTTACAGATTTCAACAAGACCATTTGATTTTTGGACTACGATGTGCAACGAAGGTGAGCTATTAGAAAAATTTAATATTCAATTATCACCAATTCCAATGCCAGAGTTGACAGACGAGATTAAAAAAGCGAAAGAAGAACAAGTAGAAGTTTCCAAAGTAGTTGCTTATTGTAAGTCGAATATGGAAGTAATGATCAAGGAAAATGAACTTGAAAATGTAGCTGCATTAAAAGTAGCGATGAAAAATTTATCGGTAAAATATGGATGTCAGGCAATAGCGATTCAATGTTGGAATCAATTGCAAACAGAAATCGGAATTATGCCATGTGCAGCCAACTCCTTATTAAATGAAGAGGGAATTCCAGTGGTATGTGAAACAGATATCCATGGGGCGATTACTTCTCTACTAGTTGAAGCTGCAGGAATGGGTGAAACAAGAAGTTTCTTTGCGGATTGGACCATTAGACATCCAGATATCGAACATGGAGAATTATTACAACACTGCGGACCTTGGCCTATTTCAGTGGCAAAAGAAACCCCGAAACTTACTTATCCATTAGCATTTGAACATCCAGGTAGTATTACAGCAGAGGCAAAACATGGAGAAATCACATTAGTGAGATTTGATGGAGATAATGGAGAGTATTCTATTCTTTTGGGAAATGCAAAAGGTGTAGAAGGACCAAAGTGTATGGGGACTTACGTATGGGTTGAGGTGGATAATATTAAACGATTGGAAGCAAAGATTGTGGAAGGTCCTTACATTCATCATTGTGTTGGTATTCACGCAAATGTTGTACCTATAATATATGAAGCATGCAAATACATGAATGTAAAACCAGACTTATACGATCCTATTGAAGAAGATGTAAAAGCATATTTGAGAGGTGAATAGAATGAAAAACCTAAAAGTATTGTCATATGAGTTGCGCGAAACGATAATAGAAATTATTTTAGCAGGGAACGCAGGACATATTGGTG
>CAYJFY010000032.1:0-29492 GCA_964369755.1 uncultured Lachnospiraceae bacterium | reverse complement strand
GTGTAATTTTCAACAAATCAGCAATTTGTGAAGATGTATACTCGTTAGGATGTGCTTCGATAATATTAAGATAAAGTGTATCATGGTATGAAAGAACACTCTTTTTATCGTGAGAATAAAGACGTTTAAGCTCATATAAAGCTGTATCATGTGTTATTTTATTTAGTGCTTTTGTTAATTTTCCGCTCATTTTGTTTTCTCCTTATTTCAATATTTAAATTAGATATTTTAAACTAACTACTTTATACTAACTATATTAACCTAACTATTTATTTATGTCAAGAGTCTTTTGAAATATATTTCTTATTATTTTCATCAATACCAGCAACCATATAAGAAACTGTCTTACCTAAATATAACTTATTGAAAATCATTCTCACTACACTTGCTGTTGGATTATCAATTACTAGTTATCTATCATAGTTATTTACCGTCTTTCAAACAAACATAGAAAAGCGAGGAAAATTCGTTGTTTCCTCGCTTTTTCTGTACATATTTAATTATTTATATTTTCTGCCGACTCGAGCATATTGTCAATACAAATGCCATAGCCTCTCGTAGGGTCATTTACGAACACATGTGTCACTGCACCGATAATCTTTCCATTCTGAATGATCGGTGAACCCGACATTCCCTGGATGATACCACCTGTCAAGGACAGAAGGTCTTCATCTACCACTCTGACAATCATACCCTTGTTGACTTCTGTCTCAAATCGATTGATCTGTTCAATTTCTATATCAAACATCTCTACTTCATCTTGGATTGTTGATAAGATGAATGCACTTCCCTCCATCACGTCTTCTCTTTCTCCCATAGGATAGATATGTTCATCTAACTCCAATGCTTCGATATCATCTACTCTTCCATAGATTCCCACTTCCGTGTTTTGACTAATTGTTCCGAGCTTGTGCGCTGGACTATATACGATTACACCTTCTAATCCACCTGGTTCTCCACTTTCTCCCTTGACGATACCATTAATGGTAGCTTGGTATAATTCTCCTTCTGATATTTCTAAGAGTTCACTGGTATCAATATCATAGATTCCATGTCCTAAGGCACCAAATTCTCCGTTTGGCACAATATAGGTGAGGGTGCCCAGTCCTTGCAGGTTATCTCTTACCCATAGTCCTAGCATATAATTTCCAGAATCTGATAATACTGCATCAAAACTGACTAGTATATCTTCATCGGCCCGTCGAATATTTAGCTCTACACTCTCATCTGCCAATGATTCTAATTGATCCAATAATTGTTTTTTTGTTCCGATTTCAACCCCATTAATCGCAGTAATATAATCTCCTGCTTGGACGACATTTTGTGCTGGTGCAACTTCACTTCCATCTATAGATTGTATGGTTGCGGTATTAATAACCATAATTCCGCTAGTATCCATGTAGATTCCTACTGGAATTCCACCTGCAATGAGTAAATTCGTACTGACTTCTTCTGTTGCAACGATATCTTCCTGGGCATTCCATTGCAATAAAATCGCTTGACCACCAAAATACACCAAGATAGCTAATATAAGAGTTAAGATAAAATTCCACTTTATATGATTCTTCAACCGCACACCTCCACACGTTCCCGCCTGAGGCGGTCTATTATGCAATAGAAATACAGTTTCCTATTACACAAAAAACGAGCACTAATCGCTCGTTTTTATTATGTGTTGATTCGGTTTTTTTCACACCTATAAGTTTAAATTTTACTTTGCCAATTCCTTCATCTCAATCGCACTTTTGGTTAAAGCCTCGGAAATAACTCCTCCGCCTAATATTCTAGTCAGTTCTTCTATGGATTCTTTTTCATTCAACAAGTTAATTTCTGTAATGGTCTTACCATTTTTTACATTTTTTTCTATAATAAAATGCTGTTTTGCAAGTGCTGCTATTTGAGCTAGATGAGTAATACAGATGACTTGCCTACTTTTTGCAATTAGGGCTAATTTTTCCCCAACCTTGGTCGCTGTTTTTCCACTGATTCCAGCATCTACTTCATCAAAGATTGCGGTTTCAATCTGTTCTCTATCTGCAAGTACTGTCTTGATTGCTAACATAATTCGTGATAGTTCTCCACCTGAAGCCACATTGGAGATCGATTTTACTTCTTCTCCTGGATTCATAGATACCATAAATGTTACCTTATCACATCCATCTTGTTTGATTTCCTCTGTTGGTTCTACGCGAACCTCGAATTGGATGTCTAAGAAGTTCATATCTTGCAGTTGACTCTTTATCTCTTCTCCCAAAAGTTTCGCATGTTTCATTCGGGATGCAGATAATTCTTTTGCTTTATCTTCTAAGCGTATTCTCTTCTCTTCGATTTTTGAATCCAAGTGATTCAGATAGGTTTCATAATCCTGAAGTTTCTCAATCTTGCCCAAAACCTCTTGGTGATACTGTATAATCTCTTCATATCCTTGGCCGTATTTTGACTTCAAATGATTCCACAAATTCAATCGACTTTCCACTTCTTGATATTCTTCTTCAGAAAAAACCATCTCATCTTTGTAGCCTGCCAATTCACGATTAAAATCATTCAACAACGTATCGATTTCATTGAGCTGTTCATATAGATTCTCAATATAATCATCATATTGTTTGATACTCTGTACCGCATGTAGGCTTCGACTGATTGCTTCGCTGGCATTTCCATCTCTTCGTTCACAAGAATGTAGATATGCCTCTTCTAGTTGTTCCAAGATTTTCTTCGCATTAACCATCTTTCGATATGTAACTTCTAATTCATCATCTTCATTCGCTTGTAGATTAGCCTCATCGATTTCCTTTGCTTCGAATTCTAAGAATGATAATTCCCTCTTTCGACTCTCCTCATCCAAGGAATTTTCTTCCAATTCCGCCATCAATGACTTATATTCCTTATAGAGCTTCTTATTCTCCTCTCGAAGATTCAGAGACTCTTCTCCAATATATTCATCTAAGATTGCAAGATGATTTTTCACTTGCAACAATGTTTGATGTTCATGTTGTCCATGAATGTCGATTAAAATTGTTGCGACTTTTTTCAACAAATTCATGGTAACCGTTTCCCCGTTGATTTTGCTGATACTTCGCCCATCCATCAGCTTACGATTCAGGATCACTAACCCCTCTTCTGGATAGATATCTAATTCTTTCAATTCGTCTAATTGCTTCTCTTTTTCTACTATGAATACCAATTCTACAAATCCATAGTCGCAATCTTTTCTCAGTAAATCGGCTGAGTATCTTCCCCCCAATGCAAGTTGAATGGATCCTAATATAATCGATTTTCCTGCACCTGTTTCTCCAGTCAAAATATTCAATCCACTCTGAAATTCTATTTCAATTTCATCGATCAAAGCTAAATTTTTTACATGTAAACTTTGAAGCATACTATTCTCCTACAGACTCTCTCTAATGTATTTACTCCACAATCTTCCGTATCTTCTCCATCACAGTGTGCGTGTCTTCCACACTGCGAATTGCACACATAATTGTATCGTCCCCAGCGATACAACCAGCCACTTCAGGCCATGCCATAGCATCAATTGCAGCTGCAACGGCCATTGCCATTCCCGCCACTGTTTTAATAACTAAGATATTTTGTGCCATATCCATATATACATAACCATCCTTCAGGATTCGCATATATTTCTCATTCAGTCCACCACTGGATTGTTGTACAACCACGTATTTCTGTCTCCCACCACTTCCTTGTACCTTAGACAGTTTTAGGTCTCGAATATCTCTAGAAATCGTGGCTTGGGTCACTACAAATCCCGATTGGTTCAATCGCTCCACCAGCTCTTCCTGTGTTTCGATTTCATATTGATTGATTAGCTTAATAATTTTATCATGTCTTTCACTCTTCATTAAGAAAACCCCTTCATCTTCCTTCGTAATGTCTCAAGGAAACTGACACTACTCAATTTCACTAATTGTACTGATTGCTGTGATCGTGTAATCTTAACCCTTTTACCTGTTTCAAGATAATAATCCGTCCCTCCATCATAACTGATGAGAGCCCTTGACTCTTCTCCGCGTTCATTTTCCACTTCCACTTCGATGATGTCATCTGCCGATAATACAATGCTTCGATTGTCTAGACTATGGGAACAAATAGGAGTTAACACAATGGCAGCGGCGGTCGGTTCTACAATCGGCCCTCCTGCCGACATATTATATCCCGTAGAACCAGTCGGAGTCGAAATAATGATACCATCCCCTCTATAGGAATGTAAGTACTCTCCATTTACATAGATACTGAATTTCATGATTCGCAGTGGACCATCTCGGGTTACCACGATATCATTCAAGGCAATCTCCGAATCACTTCCCTCTACTTGACCGGTCAAAACCATTCGATGTTCAATATATGGAGTAGCACATACTAACTTCTCAATCTCCTCGTTGATTGAGTCATATTCAATTTCCGTAAGATATCCTAGTGTCCCAATATTAATGCCAACAAAAGGAATACGGTAATCCACTAATTTATGCGCTGCTTGAATTAGCGTACCATCTCCCCCCAGGGTGATGATACACTCTACCTGATTCAACTCTTCCCTCGTTGGAACCCCTTCTCTGAGATAAAACGCGCTACCCCCCAGCGTTTCAATCAAGGTGACAATTTCATCCGCCACACGAAAATCAATATCCTTGATTGTATTGACCACAATATAAAAATGCTTCATATATTCATCCCGCCTATATCACTTCAATTCTGTCCAGATTTACAAGGTAGAAAATGCTTCCTCGACAACCTTTTTGTAATCAATTGTATCATTTTGAATCTTACTTGAACCCATTTCTTTTTTCAAATAAATCAAGTACTCAATATTTCCTTCTGGTCCCTTGATCGGTGAATACGTCAGATCTAATACAGATAAACCAATTGTTCCAACATACTCAATAATTCGATTGACCACTTCGTAGTGGGTTTCAATTTCCCTCACAACCCCTTTTTTGCCAACTTTCTCTCTTCCAGCTTCAAACTGTGGTTTAATAAGCGCAACGATTTCTCCATCTTGAGTAAGATAATTCACAATCGGTTGCAAGACTTTTTCTAGAGAAATAAAAGATACATCTATCGAAGAAAAATCTACAAGCTCTCCGATATCCTCTGGAGTTACATAACGGATATTCGTCTTCTCCATACACACGACTCTCTCATCGTTTCTGAGTTTCCATGCCAACTGTCCTCGTCCCACATCAATTGAAAAAACTTTTACCGCTCCATTTTGCAACATGCAGTCTGTAAATCCCCCTGTAGATGATCCCACATCCGAGCAAACTTTCCCATCAAGATTTAAAGAAAATGACTCCATTGCCTTCTCTAGCTTATACCCGCCTCTGCTGACATAAGGCATTTGCTTTCCTTTTATTTCTATATTTACTTCTTCTCCAAATGTGGTTCCTGCCTTATCTTCACGTTCCCCTTCGACAAAGACATTTCCAGACATGATAATTGCCTTTGCTTTTTCTCGGGATTCTGCTAGATTTCGCTTTACCAACAACACATCTAATCGTTCTTTCATATTACCTCAATCTTTTCCTTGTATCCATTGCCAGTTATACTAATATACTTTGTAACGATTTGCTTCACAATGGATTCTTCATCCAACAATACTTCTTTTCGCAGCTCCTCGATAGAGCCATGCTCAATATAATCGTCCTCGATTCCCAACTGCATCACATGGAGGTTGAGATTATTTTTTTCTACCACCATTTGAATATTAGATCCCAAGCCACCAGCAAGTAAGTTTTCCTCAATAACTACGAGTAATTCGTGGTCTTTTTCTATCAGCTTAAGCATCTCCAAATCTATCGGCTTCACAAATCTTGGATTCACCAATGAGCATTCATATCCAATATCCTTCAATCTATTTCTTACACCCACACTCGCTTCCATCATATGTCCGAGTGGTAGCAAAGCAATCTGTTCTTCTTCATAAAGGATTTCACTTCTACCATAAGTAATCGGCGCGTCAAACTCTTCTAACCCAACATATGCCTCACCTCGTGGGTATCTAACCGCAATCGGACCATCATAGGAAAATGCAAACTCCAACATCTGTTCCAATTCCCACCCATTTTTTGGCGCCAATATGGTTAGATTTGGAATGTTCGATAAAAAGGATACATCAAAGATTCCCTGATGTGTCTCTCCGTCACTTCCTACTAATCCAGCACGGTCAATTGCAAAAACAACTGGTAAGTTCTGTAAACATACGTCATGAATCACTTGATCATATGCACGTTGTAAGAACGAAGAATACAGGGTCACAACTGGATGCAAACCTGATGCGGCTAATCCTGCTGCAAATGTGACCGCATGCTCCTCCGCAATTCCTACATCGAAGAACCGTTTTGGATATTCCTGTTTGAACTGCGAAAGACCTGTCCCATCTTCCATTGCAGCCGTGATCGCAACTATCCGCGAATCATTCTTAGCTACCTTGCATAAAGTCTCGCCAAATATGTCTGTATAGCTTTTATTTGCTGCTGTTTCTTTTTTATTTCCAGTTTTCACCTCAAATGGTCCTGTCCCGTGAAATTTATCAGGCTTTTGCTCTGCTGGTTTATACCCTTTTCCTTTCGTCGTGAGTACATGAACCAAAACAGATCCTTTTATATTTTTCGCTTCCTCTAGAACTCTGATCATACCTGGCAAATCATGTCCATTGACTGGTCCCAGATATGTAATGCCCATATCCTCGAAGAACATACCTGGAACAAACCATTGCTTGATTCCATTCTTAGTTTTTCGAACTTTGTCCACCACTGTTTTTCCATATTTTGGAATACTCATCAAAGTTCTTTCCACGTTACTCTTAATTTCATGATAAGTTAAGTTGGTACGAATTCCATCTAGATATTTTGACATCCCTCCTACATTAGAGGAAATAGACATATTGTTGTCATTCAAGATGATAATAAAATTTTTCTTCAATGCGGAAGCATTATTTAACGCTTCATACGCCATTCCTCCAGTAAGTGAACCGTCTCCGATTACTGAAACAACACGGTAGTTTTCTTTCTGTATTTCACTTCCAACCACATATCCTAAACCTGCCGATATAGATGTGGAACTATGCCCCGTGTCAAAAGAGTCACACGGACTCTCTTTCCTTTTTGGAAACCCACTCATCCCACCATATTTTCTCAACTCATCGAAACCCTCTCGTCGACCAGTCAATAACTTATGTGTATAGGATTGATGTCCTACATCCCAAATTATTTTATCTTTCGGCAAATCAAGGGAGAGATGTAATGCCATAGTTAACTCGACAACACCAAGATTGGATGCGAGATGTCCACCCGTCAGACTGATTTTCTTTACTAAAAATCTGCGGATTTCTTTCGCCAATTTATTCAGTTCTTCCTCATTGAGTTTTTTTATGTCATTTTCTTTTACTATCTTATCTAGTACCATACAAAACCTTTCTGGTTCTACTTCCCTCTGTGAATCAGCGAATGTACAAGTGTTTCTAAAAACTCATTTCTTCTCACCTGATGTTCTAATATTTCAATCGCTTTTTCCGAATAAGATGCCACTGCAATTTTAGCCTCTTCTAAACCGTGTAGCGTAACATAGGTTGTCTTTTGATTTTTTTCATCACTTAGTACAGGCTTTCCTAGGGTTTCTGTTGTTGCTGTAACATCTAAAATATCGTCTTGAATCTGAAATGCCATCCCAACGAGCCTACCCACTTCTTCCATCTCTTGGATTTGTTCTTCCTTCGCACCGGCTAATATTGCACCGATCATCATAGGGGCTTCGATTAATGCACTCGTTTTTAACTGAAAGATAAAATCCAAGGTATCTGAATTGATTTGTTGACCAGATGACTTCACATCCACTACCTGTCCCCCAATCATCCCAAATACGCCTGCTTTTCGCGATAAGACTTGAAGTGCTCTTCCCACTCTTTTGCTATCAACATCAGGAAGGTCAAATGCCTTTGTTGCAATCTCAAATGCATAGTTTAATAGTGCATCACCAGTCAGGATTCCCATATCTTCTCCATAGACAATATGTGTGGTTTTTCTTCCACGCCGATAATCATCATCATCCATAGCAGGGAGATCGTCATGAACCAAAGAATAGGTATGAATCATCTCTATGGCTGTAAGAAAGTATTCAATTTCTTTACCCATCCCACCAAACATCTGATACACCTCGTGCATAAGCATGGGACGAATCCTCTTCCCACCTGCCATAAGCGCATACTCCATGCTTTCAAATATCAGAGCTTGCTTATCTCCAGTCAATGGGAGGTTTTCAACTAAAACCCCCTCAATTTTCTCAACTTTTGTCTCTTGTTCTTCCCTAAAAGTCATTCAACTCTCCATTCTGATTTAAGACTTGTACTTTTTTCTCGATCAAACTAATCTTATCATTACACAATTTCACTGTTTTCATTCCCTCTTGGTAAAGCTCAAACGACTTTTCTAGGGGAATATCTGGGGATTCTAATTCTTGAATGATAGCGTCCATATTTTCAAATAGTTTCTCTATATTTTCATTCTGTTCTTTTTTTGTACTCATTTGATTTCTCCTATTTCAACTTTCATTACCTTTGCATCGACAACACCACTAGACATAGTAATTTTAATCGCATCATCAGCTTTTATCTTCGTGATGTCTAACAAACCACTTCCATCCTCTGTTTGAACATACCCATATCCCTTACTGATCTTGTCCAAAGGTGATAGACCTTTCAATTGTGTAATCAACACCTCTAATCGATGGCGTTTCCGCTCCATAATCCCCTGCATATAGTTCTGTAATTTTTCCTCGATTTCCAATAGTCGATGTTGTTGTTCTCTTAATCGATTTTGAGGATGCAAATACTTCAATTGCATTGATTTTTGCTCTGATTTTTGCTTTTGCATGGTGATATGCTGGCATATCACTTGATACATTTTATTTTTCTTCTCTTCTAAGTTTGCATAGAATGTTTGATATTCAAATGTAGCAAGTTCCGCAGCAGCCGATGGAGTTGGTGCCCTCATGTCCGCTACATAATCCGCAATTGTCGTATCTGTTTCATGTCCAACTGCCGAGATAATTGGAATGGAAGACTCAAAAATTGCTCGTGCAACAATTTCTTCATTGAATGCCCATAAATCCTCCATAGAACCGCCACCACGACCCACAATCATTACATCGGGTTTTACAGATTTTTCCAAAGCACGAATTCCGTCCACAATACTTTGTGCTGCTTGTTCTCCCTGAACTATCGCTGGGTATAACACGATTTGCACATATGGATTTCTTCTTTGCACAATGTTGATGATATCCTGAACAGCAGCTCCAGTAGGGGCTGTAACCACGCCAATGGTTTGGACATATGTTGGAATCGCCTTCTTATACTCTTCCTCAAACATGCCCATTTCACTTAATTCTCTTTTTAAAGCTTCAAATCTTTCATGCAACAATCCGCCACCATCTGGGATGATTTCATTTGCATAAACCTGATAGCTTCCAGATCTAGGATATGCCGAAACTCTTCCAAGAACAACCACTTGATCTCCAACCTTCATCTTGAAAGCTAGTCCACTTCTCTGGCCTGCAAACATAACACAAGATATTGTACCTGATTCATCCTTTAGCGAAAAATAAATATGTCCAGATCCATGATAGGTACAGTTGGACACTTCCCCTTTCACGTACAAACGATTTAGTAAGAAATCTTGTTCTAGCATGTTTTTTATATATTCATTCACCTGTTTTACTGTATAAACTGTTTTCATGCCAACTCCTGATTATAGTAATTTTGCGAGCACCCCATTGATAAATGCAGGTCCTTCATCACTACTGTATTTTTTTGCCAACTCTACTGCTTCATTGATCGCCACCTTGTTCGGTATGGACTCATCATATTTTATCTCATAGTAAGCTAGTCTTAAAATCGCCAAATCCACCTTATTCATTCTATGTGTTTTCCAACCAGCCGTTCTGTCATTTAACATCTCATCTATGATATCTAGATGCTCTAATACACCGATGCAACGCTCTTCTATAAACAGGGTGTCTTCTGAATCTGTAATCCCCTCTGTCATAAAATAAAGTTCTATCTGTTCCTTCATTTCCTCTACATTCGAAAATTGTATTTTAAACACAATCTTAAAGGCATGTTCCCTCTGTTGTGAACGTGTCATATCTTCTCCTCTTCCTATTGTTAAATATTGCCTCTAACCCAACCACCGTCGGGTAAGAGGCATTCCTTAACAACTCCTGTATTTACTCCATTTCTACCGATGCAATCTTCACATTCACATCTGCAACATGTAAGCCTGTCATTGTCTCAATAGCTGACTTAACCTTGTCTTGAACATTCGCTGATACTTCCATAATCGCATATCCATATTTGATATTGATTGCTAGGAATACAGTCACAACGCCCTCTAACACATCAACTTTCACACCCTTAGACAGATTTCTCATGCCAAGCTTGCTGATGATGTCGCTACTCACATTTCCAGCCATAGATGCAACGCCAGTCACCTCTGTTGCTGCAATCGCAGCAATGACAGACACCACATCATCAGCCACCTGCACCTCACCCAATTCTAATTGTCCTGGAATGCTATATGTGCTTCTCTCATTCTTATCCATTTTATGTCCTCCTACACGGCTCAGTTTCTTTTTTCACTTGTGACTATTATAACAAATCCTAAGAGATTTGCAAATATTTTTTCTTAATTTCTATGAACGTCCGAACTCTGATAATTCTAATCCTTCATTACGTTCTAGTGTCATTCGGATACTCCATTCATGTGAAAATAATAATAATGGTCTCTCTTTTAAATCTTTGATTTTCTTCATATCAGAAGTCCCAATAATCTTATCCATATCAATCTCTTTATTTTCAATCCAGCGGATATGTTCATATGGTAAATTTTCCATCCGAATTTCAACGTTGTATTCGTTTTCCAATCGATATTTTAATACATCAAATTGGAGAACACCTACCACCCCTACTATTATCTCTTCCATTCCTGTATTATATTCTTGGAATATTTGAATTGCCCCTTCTTGCGCAATCTGATTGATTCCTTTGATGAACTGTTTTCGCTTCATGGTATCTACCTGACGCACTCTTGCAAAATGCTCTGGCGCAAAGGTCGGAATTCCTTCGTAACAAAATCTCTCCGCACCGACTGTCAAAGTATCTCCTATGGAGTAAATTCCTGGGTCGAATACCCCGATGATGTCTCCACCATAGGCCTTCTCTACCATCTTTCGCTCACTCGCCATTAATTGTTGTGGTTGTGACAAGCGTACCTTTTTCCCACCTTGCATATGATACACTTCCATACCAGCCTCAAATTCTCCTGAACAGATTCTCATAAACGCGATTCGGTCTCTATGTGACTTATTCATATTTGCTTGAATTTTAAATACAAATGCCGAAAAAGCATTCTCAAGGGGATCGATTTCTCCCTGATCCGACTTCCGTGATAATGGAGAACTTGTCATCTTTAGGAAATGCTTTAAAAATGTTTCCACACCAAAGTTTGTAAGGGCAGAACCAAAGAACACGGGCGATAACTCCCCTTGGTTAATCAACTCCTGATCGAATTCTGCACTTGCTCCATCTAATAATTCAATTTCCTCACTGAGCAATTCATATGCTGAATCCCCAATGTTTTCTTGGGATCCCTCCAACTTAATCTTTAGAACTTCCCCCATGGACGTACCTTTTTTCGTGTCTGAGAATAATTCAATATTCTGATCTGCACGGTCGTAAACTCCCTTGAACGCCTTTCCCGAGCCTATCGGCCAGTTAATTGGACAAGTTGCTATTCCAAGCTCTTTTTCTATTTCATCTAATAAATCAAAGGTATCTCTTGCTTCGCGATCCATTTTGTTAATAAATGTAAAAATAGGAATTTTACGCATCACACATACCTTAAATAACTTCCTCGTCTGTGCCTCTACCCCTTTTGATGCATCAATTACCATAACTGCAGAGTCCGCAGCCATTAAAGTACGGTATGTATCTTCCGAGAAGTCTTGATGTCCAGGAGTATCTAAGATATTAATACAATAATCATCATACTCGAATTGTAAAACCGAGGAGGTAACCGAAATTCCTCTTTCTTTCTCTATCTCCATCCAGTCAGATACTGCATGCTTAGATGTCGCCTTTCCTTTTACCGATCCAGCTTGATTAATCGCCCCTCCATATAACAAGAACTTTTCTGTCAATGTGGTTTTACCAGCATCCGGATGGGAAATAATCGCAAATGTTCGTCTCTTTTTAATTTCTTCTCTAATATTACTCACTCTATACTACTCCTTATATCTCGTACTTCACTCTTTTATCTAAACAAGGTTCTCTATTTATTACAACTTTTCTATTATACCAATTATTCCATGTCTTGAATAGGGGTAATCACAATTTTTTCAGCAGCAATTCCAGTCTTTCGAATTACAATATCTTCAATCTGTGCTCGATTTGCATCTGAGAGTTCTTCTCGTGCCACTACAACATCTGCGGCATCTTCGATTAAAGTCACAACAACCTCATCAAATCCCTTGGCCGCTAATAAAGTTTCTATCGTCACTTCAAGCTCGGCTAGGTATGTCATTTCCATCAATTGATTGAGTGCGATCTCCTTTTGTTCATTCTCTAGCTGGTCATTATCAATGATTGCTTGTAATGTTTCTTTGCTCGATGCTCGAACCTGTTCTCTCGAAACCTTTGCTGCTGCAATGGTTTCTGTCGCACCTCCGCTCGTCAACACCGCCTCACCTGGTGTTCCTTCTTTGTCTTCTACACCTGCCGTTAAATCTGTATCCAAACTTTCGATATCACTTTCCGTTTCTAAAAGTACATCTTCATCCGAAATATCTAGAAGTTCCTGATTCACCAAATCATTATTGGTCTCCACCACCTCTTCACCTGCTACTGGAAAAATCGCCCCTGAGTAGTTTAAGTATCCTGCCACTGCCACCATTAATGCCAATGTCGTAATAAGAATTTGATTCTTGCTCATGATTTTTTTC
This sequence comes from uncultured Lachnospiraceae bacterium, assembly GCA_964369755.1. GTDB lineage: Bacteria > Bacillota > Clostridia > Lachnospirales > Lachnospiraceae > CAUPWF01. The sequence goes on along the minus strand of CAYJFY010000032.1, from coordinate 16,484 downwards.
ACGTTTTATTCCTCCTCGTGATTATTTCATTTTCATTATTTTAATCTTATGCGTGTCTACCTCAAATAATGCTTGAATCGCCTCAGTAATATTTTCAATGATCACTGCATTGTCCCCTCCTTGTGCAATTACTAGCACCCCTTCTACAATGGGATAGATTTCTTGTTTCACATAAGGAGTCTGTCCCTCGCTTTCTTCCTCATAAACTGTATGTTCCTGCATTTCCTGCTCTTGCATGTCTGTATCTTTCTCTACAATTTTTTCCTCCGTTGCATCTAGCGTTATCATTACCTGTACTGTCCCCACCCCCGTCACTTGAGATAGAATTTCCTCCAGTTGATTCTCCATCTGGGTCTTATAATCCTCTGTCGTTCTTGCACTTGCAGATTCTGTAGCATTTGATACGGAATCTACTTCTGTTGGTATGGGCTCAATCGGAATCGCAATGATGATTAGGAGGATTCCAATTAATAATACAATCAACCACTGCTTTTTATTCATGTTCATCAACTTCTGCTTCAAATTGCTTGGTAAGATATCCATCTAATTGCACCTCATTTAAATATTCTGTTATATCCTCAATTTCATCCAATTCCATCCGGTAGGTGTTTTTATAATAAAGAGCTGTAACTCCATCTTCTAATCCTAGTATTTTAAACATCGGGCTAAGTAGCATTAGGACCACCACAAGCCCCACATAAAATTGCACATATTTTTTGTATGATTTACTCGGCAACACTTGCACCAAGGCTGTCATCAAAATCAAGTAAAAAGAAACATTCATAATCCACTCATAAATATATTCAAACATAACCCTCTTATGTGGATGCTGTAATAATCGCAATCGTAATCAAAAATAAGGCTCCAACACTAATAATCACCTTTAACAACATTTCACAGCCATCCCCGAATCCACCGATGCATCCCGTAATACGTTTGTCAGAAATCGGCTCCACAATCGCTCCAATCAATTTATATAACAATGTCAAAATCGACATCTGTACAAGAGGTCCACAGATAATAAGTGCACAGAGTATCAACCCCAAAACACCCACACCATTCTTAATCAATTGCAAAGTACCTAATATTACCTCTGCCGTCCCTCCCATCACATCTCCTACCACCGGAATTGCTTCTGTCCCTCTGAGCCATACACTGCGCTGTACCTGATCAATAGAGGGTGCTAATAGACTTTGCACAATATTAAGCCCTACAACACCCGTCACCATGACTTTTAACACCCATTGTATCAGAGTTCGAATCAAATCTGCCAATTTGGACAACCTATTCTCCATCGTAAGATAACTTAAGACCTGTACCACCATATAGGTATTGATAAATGGTAAAACCAGACTCAGAATCAAAAACTCTACCAAAAAGATATACAACAAGGCCAAATTATAAAAAACTACCGCAGAACTGGTACCTGTTGCAAGCGCAATGGACAGGAAATACGCTGGGTATAATACAGTCATAAACCTCAACAAGTCGTTTACATTCCCGATAATAGAATCCACAATCACTTTAAATGATTGCATGGTAACCATGACCAAGAGTAGATAAACTACATAAAACCCAACACTAGCAATTTGTTCATTTCCAAATGCATTGGAAAAATTTGAGAATAAAGCAGCAAAAATCGCCAGAATCAAAACATGGATCAAGGTACTTCGATTGTAATTGAGTTCGTAAAATATCTGTTCTGTAATATATGTGAAGATTAGGTCATTCAATTCTTGAAAATCATTTCGTATAATACAATCTAAGATGTCTGTAATTGATATCTTGGCTGCTGGAAATATACCACCTACAATCTCCTCCATTTCATCCAATTCCAATTCTTCTAGAACATCCTCTTCGACTTGAGAGAGACTTACTCCTCCCTGAGATGTTTCATCCCGTATTTCACTTGCATAACTGATAGAATGAAATCCTCCACTCAAACTTATAACACCGATCAAAATTAGAACTCTAATAATCTTTTTGTGTAAACCGCACATTTCTCTCTCCTAACTCAAAAACAGTTGAACCGTATCCAATAATGTCCGAAGAATCGGCATACTCAGTGCTAAAATCGATATTTTACCAAATAGTTCGATCTGGGTCGCAATGTTTCCATATCCAGAGTCTTTACAAATCCCTGCTGAAATCTCTGAGATATATGTAATCCCCAACATTTTAAGGATTGTCTGTATATATTGAATATCCATATTCATGATCGTTTGTATTTCACGCGCAGTTTCCACAATCTTTTCCAATTCGCTCAATATTGCAATAAACACGAAGATCGCAATGGCGATAGCGATTAGCAATGTATATTCTTTATTCGTTTTTTGAAGTTGGATAGCAAGTAAAGTTCCGATAATTCCAATTATTCCAATCTGTAATATCATCTGTCATCCTCATAGAGAAAACAAAGCTTGAATGGTCATAAACAAGTCGTATATATAAGGAACCACCCACGTAAGCACAAGAATCAGCCCAGCAAACCCTGTGAGATATGCCTGCTCGTCTCTTCCACTCTGTTTTAATAATTGACTCAATATAGAAACCAAAATACCAACTGCCGCTATCCTAAAAATCAAATTAACGCTCATATCGCCTCCAAAACCTAAAGTAATATCACAATGATAAGTAAACTCCCCGCCACTCCAAATAATTGATACAATTTCTTCTTCGCTTTCTTTTCTTCATTTAATTCTTGTATTCTATACTCTAATTTTTTTATATATAAGCCCAACATTAATATCTGTTGTTCCTTATCAATTTCACCTATACTTGTACCAATTTCAACCAACTCTTGCCATTCTTCTTTCGAAAGATGTATCTGATTCCTATATTCTTGAATCCCACTCTCCCATATCTGCTGAAAACTTGTAGACTCGTTCCCTCGCGACTGCTCATTCAAGTAGGCCACCCACTCTCTATGATGTGGTTTACAAGATGTCTCTACATGGTGAAACACTTCTGATAGGGAGACTCCACCATATGCAATATCTGATTTGATAATTGTGAAATAATGCAAGAGCGCTTGCAAATCTATATATCTTTTTGAGAGATCTCTCGAAAAAAGATATCCAATCGAAGTTCCCGATACAAAGATCAGAACACTACCAAGCATTTTCAAATAAAACATTTCCACTTTTGTCATATATCCTTTCCACTTGTCCCACATGGTTTCTATCCCCAAGAATCAAATATCGTTCAAAACCTTCCATACTCAACAGGTCTTTGAACAATGGTTTATTTCGTATCTCCTCCAAGGAGTAACCATGTGCCGTAGCCAGCATTTTACATCCACAGTGCATTGCATATTGAATGCTGGCAATCTCGTCCATTCCACCAACCTCATCAATCGCAATTGCCATGGGTGACATCCCTCGAATGAGCATCAGCATCCCTTCTGCCTTCGGACAACCATCTAGGACATCCGTCCTCTTTCCTAATTCATTTTGAGCAATTCCCTGATAACAACCTGCGATTTCAGACCGCTCGTCTACTACAGCGATATTTCCTTTTCTCGTTCCACCAACACCATTGGAAATCAAGCGAATCAGATCCCTTAAAAATGTGGTTTTCCCACATCCTGGTGGCGAAATAATCAGTGTATGACAAATGGTTTGTCCCTTCAAAAGATAAGTTAAATATTTTCTTGCACAATCCAAAACTTGATGTGCTACCCGTATGTTAATGGATGAGATATATCGAAGGCTTTTCACCTTACCAGTTTCAATATTCGCCTTTCCTACAAATCCAATTCGATGCCCACCTTCAATCGTAATATAACCCTGTCTCATTTCATCCTCAAACGCAAACAAAGAAAACTTACTCGCATAATTCAGTATTTCTTTGATATCTTCCTTTGATATCACTTCCTCCATTACTTGCAACTCCTGATTACCATCGCAATAGATATATAGGGGTTGATTCGCCCTTATTCGTATTTCTTGAATTCTCCCAAAGTCAATTTGCTCCCAAATCTTGTTCTCTCGTATTCGCATCGGTAATACCTTGATAATCTGTTCTCTAATCATAGCCACCTCTCCTCTTTGTTTAATATATGAACGGACAATGGTTTTAGAACAAAAAAATGGGAACGTGGAAGTAAGAGCTATGCTCATTCTTCCCACGTTCCCATGGTAAAACATTTTAAATTTATTGATCTACGCTATAGTTTGGCGCTTCTTTTGTTATATGAATGTCATGTGGATGACTTTCTTTTAATGATGCTGCTGAGATTTTCACAAACTCACCATTTTCAATCAATGAATCAATGGTTGCAGTTCCACAATATCCCATTCCTGATCTAAGACCACCGATTAATTGGAAGATTGTATCTTCTACTGTTCCCTTATATGCAACACGTCCTTCTACACCCTCTGGTACAAGTTTCTTCGCATTTTCTTGGAAGTATCTATCTTTGCTTCCATTTTCCATTGCTGCGATAGATCCCATTCCTCTGTACACTTTGTATTTTCTACCTTGGAATAATTCGAATTCCCCTGGAGATTCATCACATCCTGCAAAAATACTTCCCATCATACACAAGCTTGCTCCAGCTGCAATTGCCTTTGTCATATCTCCTGAATACTTAATTCCACCATCTGCAATAACTGGAACTCCATACTCTTTTGCCACTTCATAACAAGACATAACTGCTGAGATTTGAGGTACGCCAATACCAGCTACGACACGAGTCGTACAGATCGATCCAGGACCAATCCCTACTTTTACTGCATCTGCTCCTGCTAGAATCAAATCGCGAGTCGCATCTCCTGTAGCTACATTTCCTGCAATTACTTGTAGATCTGGATAAGCCTCTTTTACCATCTTCACTGCCTTGATTACGTTTGCTGAATGGCCATGTGCCGAATCTAGCACGATACAGTCAACCTTCGCTTCCACCAAGGCTGCAACACGCTCTAGACAGTTTGCTGTAATTCCAACTCCTGCGCCACATAATAAGCGACCTTGTTCGTCTTTTGCTGAATCTGGATACTTGATTTGCTTCTCAATATCTTTAATTGTAATTAATCCTTTTAAATGGAAGTTATCATCAACGATAGGCAACTTCTCTTTTCTCGCCTTTGCAAGAATTTGTTTTGCCTCTTCTAGAGTAATACCTTCTTTTGCTGTGATCAATCCTTCTGATGTCATGGATTCTCTAATCTTCTTAGAAAAATCTGTTTCGAATTTTAAATCACGATTTGTGATAATCCCTACCAATTTCTTTCCTTCTGTAATTGGTACACCCGAGATTCTAAATTTTGCCATCAGGTCATTCGCATCACCTAATGTATGATCTGGAGATAGGTAGAATGGATCTGTAATTACGCCATTTTCTGAACGCTTTACCTTATCCACTTCATCTGCTTGTTGTTGAATCGACATATTCTTATGTATAATCCCAATCCCACCTTGGCGTGCCATTGCAATCGCCATGCGATGCTCAGTTACTGTATCCATCCCTGCGCTTAGCATCGGGATATTCAAACGGATCTTCTTAGTCAAGTTTGTTGACAAGTCAATTTCATTTGGTAAAACATCTGAATATCTAGGTATTAATAATACATCATCAAAGGTAATTCCCTCGCCAATAATTCTACCCATTTTTGTTCCTCACTTTCATATTTTGCTCTAAATGTATAAATGTAATACTACAAAATTCTACTCCTGTTGTCAAGAACCAATTTTATGCTGTAAATACTTTTCTTGGAGCACGTCTTTTCATATCTTGAATTATCTTTTCATTTGGTTCAAAAAGAACCGCTTCCATGGTACCTGATTTAGATACAATCATCTTGTATACGTTTTGGTTGTCTGTACCTGAAGAGAAATCGTATACCTTGATTTTTTGATAAGGTTTCACTTCTCCTGAATTGGCCTTAGCAATCACAACCATGTCTTCTAATTGAAATGACATCATACGCTTTCTTCTTTGCTTTGCAATGATTCTATCTACATCAATATCTCCATTCATATAAATATATTCGTACTCCATTGTCGAATCTTTGAATAAAAGAATATCAACCACTGCCAATCCAATTCCAACTGTTAGAAGAAGTGGTATCATTGTTAGCCCAAGAAAAATACACACTACGGTCAGAGCTACCGCTCCAATTCTGATATAAACAGGTTGTCCTGCCATCTTCGTCTTAATTAATTGTTCTACATAAATATCGCCCATATTTCACCTCCGAATGTCTGTATAACATTCTATCAAAGTTTTTATAAAATGTCCACCTATCAAACACAAAAAATCGCGAGGTGTAATTCACCTCGCGATTACCACTTAGAATATTACATCATTCCCATTCCAGGATTTGCTGGCATTGGTGGAATATCTTCCTTGATGTTGGCAACAACTGACTCTGTTGTCAACAAAGTAGACGCTACGCTTGTCGCATTTTGTAGTGCACTTCTTGTTACTTTGGCTGGGTCTAGAATTCCAGCTTCAACCATATCCACATATTCTTCTTTGTAAGCATCGAATCCAACACCTACTTCTGATTCTTTTACATGATTGATGATTACAGAACCTTCTAATCCCGCATTAGCAGAAATATGATACAATGGAGCTTCTAGGGCTTTTAAGATGATCTTCGCACCTGTTTTCTCATCTCCATCTAGAGTATCAACTAATTTTGCAACTTCTTTTGATGCGTGGATATATGCAGAACCACCACCTGCGATGATTCCCTCTTCCACTGCTGCACGTGTTGCATTCAATGCATCTTCCATACGAAGTTTTGCTTCTTTCATTTCTGTTTCTGTCGCCGCACCAACACGGATCACTGCAACACCACCAGCAAGTTTTGCTAATCTCTCTTGAAGTTTTTCTTTATCAAACTCAGATGTAGTCTCTTCGATTTGAGACTTAATTTGACCAATTCTTCCATCGATTGCCCCTTTATCTCCATATCCATCTACAATTACTGTGTTTTCTTTCTGAACTTTTACCGATTTTGCACGACCTAATTGCTCCATTGTTGTTTCTTTTAAGTCTAATCCCAATTCTTCCGAAATCACTTGACCACCTGTTAGAATTGCAAGGTCTTCAAGCATTGCTTTTCTTCTATCTCCGTAACCTGGTGCTTTTACTGCAACAACATTGAATGTTCCGCGAAGCTTATTCACGATTAGTGTAGTTAAAGCTTCTCCCTCAATATCCTCTGCAACGATTAGTAATCTTGCGCCTGATTGAACAATCTGCTCTAACACTGGTAATAAGTCTTGAATATTTGTTATTTTCTTGTCTGTGATTAAAATATAAGGCTCATCTAAGTTTGCTTCCATCTTCTCCATATCAGTTGCCATATACGCTGAGATATATCCACGGTCAAATTGCATTCCTTCAACCAAATCCAATTCTGTCTTCATAGTCTTAGATTCTTCGATTGTAATAACACCGTCATTGGAAACTTTCTCCATTGCATCTGCAACCATAATTCCCACAGACTCATCTCCTGATGAAACAGTTGCTACTTTTGCGATTTGTTCTTTATCTTTTACCTTACTGCTCATAGAAGCTACTGATTCTACTGCACATTCAGTCGCCTTTTTCATTCCTTTTCTAAGTACGATTGGATTCGCACCAGCTGCAAGGTTTTTCATGCCTTCATGAACCATTGCTTGAGCTAGAACCGTCGCTGTTGTTGTTCCATCTCCAGCCACATCATTTGTCTTAGAAGCTACTTCGCGAATTAATTGTGCACCCATATTCTCAAATGCATCTTCCAACTCAATTTCTTTTGCGATTGTCACACCATCATTTGTGATAAGTGGTGCACCAAAAGATTTATCCAAAACTACATTACGTCCCTTTGGTCCCAAAGTCACACGTACTGTATTTGCCAATTGATTTACACCTGCTTCTAAGGCATTTCTCGCTTCAGCACCAAATTTTATTTCTTTTGCCATTCTATTATCCTCCTATTTTACAACTGCTAAGATATCACTTTGTTTCACAATAATATATTCTACATCGTCAAGTTCTACTTCTGTACCTGCATACTTTGAGTAAATAACTGTATCGCCAACATTGACAATCATCTCTACTTCTTTCCCGTCAACCATACCACCTTGACCTACAGCCACTACTTCTGCTTGCTGTGGTTTTTCTTTTGCTTGGCCAGGAATCACAATTCCTGATTTTGTTGTTTCTTCTGCAATCACTTGTTTTAAAACTACTCTGTCACCTAATGGTAATAAATTCATTCTATGTCCTCCTTATATGTTATTAGCACTCGATCAATATGAGTGCTAATTTATTTATTAATAAAATATCATTATTTTTTTCATTTGTCAACTATCTTTATGTTAAGATTTTATAAATTCCTTTTTTTATATTAAAGACAACTACACTTCCTTCTTCACTCTGATATCGCTCTACTACATTCCCCTTGCAAGAAACCGTGTCCTTGTCCTCATTAATTCTACATTCATATTCAAAATCCAAAGATATCTTCTTCAACGCACTACTTTCAACCTTAAGGATGAGCTTATTCTCATGTTCTATATAATTTAATATCTCACATAAGTATTCGCTTCTATCGCGTTCTACTCCAATCCGAAAGCTTTTTTTTGCTTGTAATACTCCACATTCTCCACAAATCATCTTAACAACCATACCTTTCAAAAAATTAGACAGAGCGAAGATTGCCCTGTCTAAAGTTTTCATTGTTTTAAAAAGTTTAATTCTTTCCTTCTTTTCTTGCTTCTTTTTCAGCTTTTAATCTTTCTAATTCAACAAACAGATGATCATTAACCACCTTAATATATGTGCCTTTCATTCCCGATGAACGTGATTCGATCACACCTGCACTTTCAAATTTACGCAATGCATTTACGATTACAGATCGAGTAATTCCAACTCTGTCAGCAATCTTACTTGCTACAAGAATTCCCTCGTCACCTTCTAATTCATCGAATATATGTGAAACAGCATCTAGTTCTGAAAATGATAATGTGCTAATCGCAGATTGAACAATCTGCTCTTTTCTTGCTTCTTCTGCACTCTCCTCATTCACGGAACGTAACATTTCAAGTCCAACCACAGTAGTTCCATATTCGCTTAATATTATATCGTCTATGTCATAGTACTCATTGTGTTTATACATAAACACTGTTCCCAATCTCTCGCCTGCGATATCAATCGGTACGATAATCGCTTGGAAACCATCAACACTCTCTACACTAAATCCTAGTGTTTGTAAATTAACATTTTCTTTTGTAGACAAAATATTTAACATACGCTCATTTAGCATTTCGTCAATAAATCCACCAACTTGGTCTTTCAGTAATTCTTTAATTGTTGGTACATTTGTCGATTGACTTGCACCTAAAACTTTTCCTTTTTTGCTGACAACTAGTACACTAGAATCTAGAATAGATGTCAACACTTCACATATATCACTAAAAACAACTTTGCTGGCATCGTTATTGTGAAGTAATTTGTTAATTTTTCTTGTTTTGTCTAATAATTGTACACTCATTTATCTTCCTCCAAAATAGTATTGTTGAATAATTGTTTCTTCAAATGAATATTATCACACAATTTACAACTATTCAACAGCATTCAGGAAAAATTAATGAAAAAATCATTTTTTATTCCTTGAATACCCACATTTTGGGTTTGAGCAGACTAATTTATTACCTTTTTCCGTTAAATACTCATTACATGTCGGACATTTTTCTTCCGACGGCTTCTGCCATGAGATAAATTCACAATCGGCTCCTGTCTCGCACCCATAATACTTTCGGCCCTTTTTCGTTTTGCGCAAAACTACTTCTTTTCCACACTTCGGACATTTTACACCGATTTTTTCTAATAACTGTTTTGTATTTCTACATTCTGGGAATCCCGGGCATGCTAAAAACTTTCCATGCGGTCCATATTTGATTACCATGTTTCTTCCACATAGCTCACAAATCTCATCTGTCACTTCATCAGCAATCTTAACACTCTCGAGTTCTTTTTCAGCAATTTCAACTGAATTTGAAAATTCCGGATAGAAATCTCGAAGGATGTCTTTCCAGTCCTTATCACCTTCTTCAACTTCATCCAATAAAGTTTCCATATTTGCTGTAAAATTCACATCGACAATCTTAGGGAATGCCTGTGTCATAATGTTATTGACAACCTCACCTATTTCCGTGATATATAGTGTTTTCTTCTCTTTTGCCACATATCTTCTCGCAATAATAGTTGAAATCGTCGGTGCATACGTACTCGGTCTTCCAATTCCTAACTCTTCCATAGTTTTAATGAGCATAGCTTCAGTATAATGTGATGGAGGTTGAGTAAAATGCTGCTCATGCTGAAATTCTTTTAATTTCAATTCGGAATCCATAGTTAAGGAATTAAGTTCGCTACCTTTGCTTTGTTGCTCGTCGTCTGGGTCTACATATACGGTTTGGAATCCAGGAAACACTAATTTTGATGTTGCTGCTGTAAATATATATGTGTTTGCTGAAATTTTTGCCGATATGGTTTCATATTTTGCAGGACTCATTCTGCTCGCTACAAAACGTTTCCAAATCAATTGATACAAACGAAATTGGTCTCGAGATAAAGATTCCTTTATCACAGATGGTAATCGTTCAATATCAGTTGGTCGAATCGCCTCATGCGCATCTTGAATTTTTTTGCTATCCTCTTTGCCTTTTCGATTAAATGTAACATAGTCTGACCCGTAAGTCTTAGAAATATAATCTCTAGCTTGAGAATCTGCTGTCTCTGCAATTCGTGTGGAATCAGTACGTAGATATGTAATCAAACCTACAGTTCCTTGTCCACTTATGCTGACCCCCTCATACAATTGTTGCGCAATTCGCATTGTCTTAGACGTTGCAAAATTCAATTGTTTTGAAGCCTCTTGTTGTAATGTACTCGTGGTAAATGGTAATGGCGCCTTTCGAACTCTCTCTCCAGTTTTGATATCAGCCACCTTGAATTCTGCTCCTTTTAAATCAGCAAGAATCACATCGAGCTCTTCCTTTGATTGAATTGTCTGTTTTTTATCTTTTCCATAAAATTTAGCTGTTATGGATTTTTTTTCGCCACTTACATCGACTACTGCATCTAGATTCCAGAATTCATCCGGAATAAACCTATTGATTTCATCCTCTCTATCCGCAATAATACGCAGAGCTACAGACTGTACTCTACCCGCACTTAAACCACGCTTTACTTTCGCCCACAATAATGGGCTGATTTTATAGCCCACAATTCTGTCGAGTACACGACGTGCTTGTTGTGCATCTACCAAATCCATATCTAGTTCTCTCGCACTTTTTATGGACTCCTTCACTGCTTCTTTTGTTATTTCATTGAAAGCAATTCGATACACCTTCTTATCTTCTAACTTCAGTGTCTTCGATAGATGCCATGATATAGCTTCCCCCTCGCGGTCAGGGTCAGTAGCTAGATAAATCTTGTCTGCCTTCTTCACTTCTTTTCTCATTGCAGCAAGAATATCTCCCTTTCCTCGAATGGTGATATACTTCGGCTCATAGTCATGCTCCACATCTACTCCCATTTGACTCTTTGGTAGATCTCGGACGTGACCATTCGATGCCATAACTGAATATTGACTCCCCAAGAACTTTTTAATTGTTTTGACTTTAGCTGGTGATTCCACAATTACTAAATAATGCGCCATAATGTTTACTCCTTCAGTGATTATAAGCGAATATAATAATTTTTCGCTACTTCCTTCACAATTTCTTTTAATTCTAGGGCTACCAATGCAGTTTGTACTTCACTAAGAGGTAGCTTTGTTTGATTTAATATCTCACTTAGGTTTAGAGGAACTAAATCGAGACAACTATACACTAATTTTTCAGTGTTTACAAGTAAATTTTCATTTTTTATTATAATTTTCTTGTTTTGAGCCCTAAATAATTGCAAATCCTCTAAAAAATCCTCTGGACTGAGTAAAATTCCTGCTCCTTGCTTTATTAACTGATTACACCCTTTACTGAGCTCACTTGTGGTCGTTCCGGGAAGCGCATAAACATCTTTTCCCTGTTCCATAGCAAAATCTGCGGTAATGAGAGAACCGCTTTTTGATTTTGCTTCTATTATAAGTAAAACATCTGACAATGCACTAATGTTCCTGTTTCGCATAGGAAAATGGTGTGGTAGTGCCTCTGTACCAATTGGAAATTCTGATATCACCCCTCCATTTTTTATCAAATCTTCGTATAATCCTCTATTGGATTTGGGATAACAAATATCAATTCCTGTACCAACCACTGCAAAACTCTTACCACTCGCACTTAAGGCAGAACGCTGTGCAATTCCGTCAATCCCTGCAGCCATTCCACTAATAATTTGTACTCCAGCTTCCGCTAATGCCTTTCCATAACGTACTGCCTCCCTCTCTCCATAATAACTGCACCTTCTTGCCCCCACAATCCCTACCGTCAAAACCTCATCCTTTGGCAACTCTCCTAGATAAAACAATGCAAAAGGATGATAGTCGTAACTCTTTATTCTCTCTGGAAAATTCGTTTCATTGTATAATACAAAGTTTCCTCCTATCTGAGAAAAACGTTCATATTCCCTCGAAAATTCCCAGACATCTAAAGAATGGTAGACCTTCTCCAACTCAGCGTCATATAGAAAATACGGTTCTCTTTCTGTCGCGCTACGGATTTGCTCTCTAATCTCCATTTTATTCTCAGAATTCCGAATTATCGGCAATATTTTTTTCTTGTTCTTGTATGTTATATTACTTTGACTAGCTAACCAATATATGATTTCCCTACTTTTGTTTGCCATAGAATATTACCTCCAATATTTTTTATCAATCATACGATAACGGATTGCTTCACTGATATGTGCGGTTGAAATTTCCTCGCTCTTCTCTATATCTGCAATTGTCCGCGCAATTTTTATAATCTTATAATACATTCTTGCCGATAATTCTAGTTTATCGAAAGCTTGCTTCATCAATGCATCACACTGGGAATCTAGTGGACAATATTCTTGTATTTTACTATTGGGTATTTGACTATTTGATGTAATGGATGTATTCTGAAATCTTTTCTCTTGTACTTGAACTGCTTCTGCGATTGTATTGCTCATCTTACTAGAATTATAATTAGATTCTTTCTGCTTAAGGTTATCGTATGTCACACGTTGAACATCGATACAAAGGTCAAACCGTTCCAGAAATGGCTGAGAAATCTTGGACAAATATTTTGACACTTCATATTGGGTACAAGAACACCGATTCAAATCCGGATAGTTTCCACAAGGACATGGATTCATGGCTGCCACAACCATCACATCAGCTGGAAACACATAGTTCCCATTATTTCTACTGATGCGAACCACTCCATCTTCTAACGGTTGTCTCAAAACTTCTAGTACAGATTTTGTGAACTCTGGCAATTCATCCAAAAACAAAACCCCTTTGTGTGCTAGGCTTAATTCTCCAGGCTTTACATGATTTCCTCCACCGATCAACGCAGATTTTGTAATGGTATGATGCACCTCACGAAATGGTCTTTTTTCTACAAAAGGAAACGCTTCATTGAGCAGTCCCATAATGCTATAAATGTTTGAAATTTCCATTTTTTCCTGAAAATCCAGCTCTGGAAGTATACCAGGCACCCTCTTTGCCACCATGCTCTTCCCTGCTCCTGGCGGCCCAATAAGTAATATATTATGATTGCCTGAAACTGCTATTTCCACAGCACGTTTCATCTGTTCCTGACCATATATTTCACCGAAATCCATATCTAGATTCCTATCATCTTGAATCATAATATCTTCTTTTTCATATGATTCAATCCTTGTTTTTCCCATGAGATAACTGATAATTTCTTCTAAATTCTTAACCCCATACACCTGTACTCCATCCACCAAACTCCCTTCTTTTCTATTATCATACGGAATAATACAAGATTGAATTCCCTTTTGTTTGCACTCATTGAGAATCGGGAGCACCCCCTTGATTCCATGGATGTTTCCATCCAAACCAATTTCTCCCATAATCAAAATATTTTCAAGCATTGCCGAATCTATAATTCCATGAGATGCGAGATACCCAATAGCAATCGGTAGGTCAAACGCATTGCCAACCTTTCGAATTCCCGCAGGTGTAAGATTTACAATCGTCTTTCTAGGCGGAAGTTGATACCCTAAATTTTTAATTGCTGTTCGTATCCTTTCTCCAGACTCCTTCACCTCATTGGAGGCACTTCCCACAATCTGAAAAGAAGGTAATCCTTTACTGACATCGGTTTCCACAGTTACAAGAATGACCTCTAAGCCACGCGTAATCGCTGATAAAACAGAGCTATACATAATATATTCTCCTTTCTCTGTCGCCTTATTCAATTGTTTTATTGTAGATAATTTGAATAGTTGGACGATATGTCCAATGATCTGATGTTTATGACGGAGGGCATTGATGCATGCCCTCCATGATTCATTTTAATTATAAAGCTTCTTCCATGTCAACACCGAGTTCACTCAAGATTTTCATCGCTTTATCTGGTGTTTTTGTTTTTAGGATGATCATCGCATCCTCATTATTGCCGAATGTATACAAATATTGAATGTTAATCCCATGGCTTACCAACACTTTGACCACTTGATTCAATGAACCCGGTTGGTGCGATACTGAGAATGCAACTACATCCACAATCTTTCCTGAAAATTCTTTTGCTTTTAATGTTTCTAACCCTAGTTCTGGATTCGATACAATCAAACGAAGAATTCCATACTCGCCGTTTTCAGCCAAACTCAGTGCTCGAATATTGATTTGTTTTTCTGCCAGTACTTCTAGGACTTCATCCAAACGTCCAGTTTTGTTTTCTAGAAAAATAGAAATTTGTTTCATTATCATACACATTACCCCCTCTTAAAGATTTCGATTATCAATTACACGTTTTGCTTTTCCTTCACTTCTCTCAATTGTCTTTGGTTCTACCAATTTGACTTTCGGAGCGATTCCCAAAGCTTGTTTCAATGTAGCTGTAACTTTTTCTTTTAGTTCTTGTAATTCTGATAAATCATCTGAGAAGAATCTTTCGTCAACCTCAACCATAACTGTCAAGGTATCCATATTATTTTCTCTGTCTACAATTAATACATAATGTGGAGAGACTCCTTCTCCCATGGCTAACAGTGCAGATTCCACCTGAGTAGGAAAGATGTTTACACCACGAATCACCTTCATATCATCCGTTCTACCCTTGAATTTGGAGATTCTAGGTAAGGTTCTGCCACAATCACATGTTTCATAGGTGATACTTGTTAAATCTTTGGTTCGATAGCGTAATAATGGCATCGCTTCTTTATCCAAGGTTGTAAAGATCAGTTCTCCCGTTTCACCCTCGGCACATGCCTTTCCAGTCTTAGGATCTAATAATTCTGGATAGAAATGGTCATGGAAGACGTGAAGTCCACTGTGATGTTGACACTCAAGAGCAACACCAGGCCCTAATATCTCACATAATCCATAGATATCATAACACTCAATACCAAGTGTATCTTCGATTTGCTTTCGCATCTCATCCGTCCAAGGTTCTGCGCCATGAATCCCTACTTTCAACTTCATACGATCCACTAGACCCGCCTCACGAATGGATTCTGCAAGGTAAAGCGCATAAGAAGGTGTACATGCTAGAGCTGTCGCACCAAAGTCTTCCATACACATCATCTGTCTCTGTGTATTTCCTGACGACATTGGTACATTCATCATACCAAGTGCCTGAGCCCCGAAATCAAGCCCTAAACCACCCGTAAATAGACCATAACCATAACAAGTATGTAAAACATCATCTTCCGTCAATCCTGCCATTACAAGGCATCGTGCCACACACTCTCCCCAGAGCTTCACATCTGCATCCGTATAAGATGCCAACGTGAGTTTCCCTGTAGTTCCAGATGTTCCTTGTACACGAGCCACCTTGTTCTTTGGCACTGCTAATAGTCCGAATGGATAATTCTCTCGCAAGTCTTCTTTCGTTGTAAATGGAAGTTTTACAATGTCTTCAATTCCTTTGATATCCCCTGGCTCTACACCACTCTCTTTCATCTTCTTGTTGTAAAAAGGAACTTTGTTGTACACACGATCCACTAATTTGACTAACTTCTCTCCTTGCACGACAGCCATTTCATCTGCACTCATGCATTCCATCTTTGGATCTCTGATCAATTCTTCTCTCGCCATTTTCCGTCTCTCCTTTATTGTAGATTATTTGCTCAGATTTATTTCTATATAGAATAACCTCTTTCAAATGCTTCTAGATTCAGGTCAATCGTCTTTGGTGGTACCGTATTCTTAATCACTTCTTGCCATTCTTCTTTTGCAAATCCCATGTATTTTGCAGCAAGCCCTAGCACGACCAAGTTGAATACACGAGGGTTCCCCATCTCTTTTGATACATCCATTGCATTCACTGTATATACCGTATAGTTCTCTGACAATGTTTCTACAATCTTATCTGGATACTCTGCAGCA
>CAYJFY010000031.1:0-30197 GCA_964369755.1 uncultured Lachnospiraceae bacterium | reverse complement strand
TACTAGGGCAGACTCGGGACTTTAACCCGTTAGATTGTGCCCATGCTGGGCACACATTATTATAGAAAGCGTAGAGTGCCTTTGCTCTACGCTTTCTATTTTATTAATTCCCCATTGACAACTGTATATACACAGTGTATACTGTTTATATAGTACATGAACAGTAGGTGATTAAATGGATTTTATAATAAGCAATGCAAATAACCAGCCCATATATGAACAGATTTGCAGCCAAATCAAGGCTGCTATCATCTCTGGAGAGCTGAAGCCTGGTGAACTCCTTCCCTCCATTCGCAATCTAGCGAAGGATTTGAAGATTAGTGTCATAACAACCAAGCGGGCTTATGATGAATTGGAGCTAGAAGGATACATATGTACCGTACATGGGAAAGGTTCTTTTGTAGCCGAGAAGAATATCGAACTATTACGCGAGGCCCAATTGAAAGAGATCGAGTTACATATGCAGAAAATTTTAGAAATTGCGCCATCGTGTAATTTAGATTCCACAGATTTGCTAGAAATGTTTAGATTCTTTATCGAGGAGGAGGATTAAAATGAATGCAATCGAAGTAAAAAACCTAACCAAAAAATTCGACACATTTATGTTGGATCGCATAAGCTTTAACGTCCCTAGCGGCTCTATCGTGGGTCTAGTCGGTGAAAATGGTGCTGGAAAAACCACTACCATCAAGCTTATCATGAATGCTCTAGAGAGAGATGACGGAAGTACTCGTATTTTAGGCCAAGAGAATAATACGCCCCATTTTGCCAGTACAAAAGAAGACATCGGCGTTGTGCTCGACGAGGCACATTTTCCCGAAGTATTAAACGCACTCGATATTGCAAAGATCATGAAGAACACCTATCGCAACTGGAGCGATACCACCTACCTCTCATACTTGGAACAATTTCAACTCCCGCAAAAGAAGCAATTTAAGGATTACTCTCGGGGTATGCAGATGAAACTTGCTATCGCTGTGGCACTCTCTCACGATGCAAAACTCCTGATATTAGATGAGGCAACTAGTGGACTCGACCCTATGGCACGAGAAGAAATCCTAGATATTTTTCATGAATTCACTCGGGATGAGTCACACTCCATCCTACTGTCCTCTCACATAATCAGTGACCTCGAAAAAGTCTGTGACTATATCACATTCATCCATAACGGAAAACTTAAATTAAGTGAGGAAAAAGACCTTCTGCTCGAGAAATATGGTATTCTGAAAATCAGAGAGGATCTATTAGATTCTATCCCACCAGAAGCTATCATCAACAAGAAAAAACTTTATTCGGGATATGAACTCTTAGTGAACAAGGAGAACATCCACAGCAGCTTCGTATGCGAGAATGCAACCTTAGAAGAAATTATTTTATTGTTGGTAAAGGAGGATACTCGATGAAAGCCTTAGTCTTAAAAGATTTGCTCGTTTTAGCAAAACAAATGAAAATCCTGCTGTTCATCATTCCATTTATCGCAGTAACTGGAGGTCCTACTCTATTTGGAATGACCTTACTACTCGGAGCCTCCATGCCGTTTACTGCGCTCGCCTATGATGAACGTTCAAAATGGGGGGAACTCGCCTTGATGTTCCCATATTCAAAGAATGATTTAGTACTAAGTAAATACGTTTTAGGATACATCGGCATTCTCATTGCCGGCGTGCTCTCCTATGTCAGCACTACACTCGCAAGCTTGGTAATGGTCAACTTTAGTCCCATCCCATTACAAACCCTCGTATTACTGGTATCAATTGCGCTAATTTACCTAAGCATCAGTACCCTCATACAGATAAAATATGGAACAGAGAAAGGGCGCATCATGTATTGGGGCATTATTATCGTCTTCACAGCCTTAGGTTCCATCTCACAATCTATGAACTTGACACTTCCCTCGCTCTCTTCTGGTGTAACTTTTAGCCTTGCTATTGTTTTGAATCTGATCTCAATCCAGGTAGCCAAGAAGTAGTTCATTGGGGACGGGGGTTTTTGGCAAAAACCCCCGTCCCCAACGAACAACCAACTACATACTCCTCGACGCTAACACATCGACTCCCGTATTCAAAATATTCTCAATGATAACTTCTCCCATTTTGATTGGAGATTTTACTTCTACTTCTTTCAACTCATTCATCACATCGAAGATAAGCGGTTTCGGAATCGCTCCACTGGTGATAACCGGTAGTACGGGATGTATTCCACCTGTTATTTTCACTAGCGATGTTATCATTCTCTTGGGATCCTTCAACTCGTTCGCTGCATAAACCTCTCCACGCTTACACTTATTTCCACTCACAATCATTTCATCTGTTTGTTCATTCCATTCAACATTCAAATGACATCCAATCGGACATGTGATACAAATCATTTCTTTTTTCATCAGGCAACTTCCCTTTCTCGAAACAAATGTGAAAAATCTTATTTTTCACAATATTCCCTCACTCGAATTGTTAAATTCTCTTTTACCGCGCTAAGCAACTCTGGCTTTAGAGGAATTCGTTCCATCTCCGCAGGCAATAAGAAGTTTTTTTGTTTCGTCTTAATCACCGTTTCTCCATCTAAAAACTCGATAACCGACTTCTGAGACGGTTTTCTAACACGAAATGAAAATGTTACCTCTTCCAAATTATTCTTATCAAATTTTTGAGGAACAATGTAGCCTACTCCTTCCCCTGCTACTGTAGGTTTCTCATCCCTATCTTTCTGGACACTCATTAAATCTGCAGCCGCATTCTTCCCTGCCTGTCCACTCTCGATGGCTACAAAGTCAACCAAGTCATGAACATGGAGTGCATTTCCGCAGGCATAAATTCCAGGGACAGATGTCTCCAACCTCTCATTAACAACGGCACCTCTCGTAATCGGATCTAGCTTCACTCCTACCGCATAAGCTAATACATTTTCGGGTATAAGCCCTACCGAAAGCAATAGGGTATCCACTTCAAATTCCTTCTCCGTTCCTTGGATTGGATTGCGATTCTCATCCACTTCTTGAATCTTGATTTTCTCTAGCTTATCTTCTCCGATAATCTCAGTAACTGTATGACTCAAGTACAGTGGGATATCAAAATCTTCTAGACATTGCACGATGTTTCTCATCAGTCCATTTGAATACGGCATCAATTCTGCCACCCCTAAGACTTTCGCACCTTCTAGGGTCATTCGTCTCGCCATAATGAGTCCGATATCACCGCTCCCAAGTATGAACACTTTCTTTCCAACTAAAATATTTTCAATGTTCGCGTATTTTTGTGCAGTTCCTGCTGTGTACACACCTTTCACACGAGTACCTGGAATGGAAATTGCACCGCGTGTTCTCTCTGAACACCCACAAGCCAGTATAATCTTCTTCGCTTGAACCTCGAATACTCCGCATGGATTCACATAGGTCACCTTGCGATCTGCTGTAATCTCAGATACCTTGGATGACAGTTGATATTCAATACCATATTCATTCATTTGATCAATGTATCGCTCTGCGAATGCCGGTCCTGACAACTCCTCTTTGAATATCTGTAGCCCGAAACCATTATGGATACATTGGTTGAGAATTCCTCCAAGCTCAGCGTCACCTTCCAGTACTAAGATTGAATCAACTCCGGCCTCTTTCGCTGCAACAGCACTTGCCATCCCTGCGCTTCCACCTCCGATTACAACTATATCCACCTCTCTTATCATTTCATCCGCTCTCCTAACTTTGAATCCTCCTGATCGTATCGCACCTCTGTCAACGGTATGCCAAGCTCTTTTGAAAGTATCTTCGCCACTTCAACCTCACAGAATCCGCCTTGACATCGCCCCATTCCTGGGCGAACCCGTTTCTTTACACCCTTAATGGTTCTTGCACCATTCTTGCAATGAATCGCATCTACAATTTCTTGATAAGAAACTTTTTCACACTTGCATACGATATTTCCATATTGAGGGTTCTTCTTAATATATTTATTTCTCTCCTCATTACCGAGCTTACTCATTACAATATGTTTCTCAAAAGGCACGACTTCTGTCTTCGCCTCCAAACGTATCGCCTCTGCTACAAATTCATCAATCACATAGCGGCTAATTGCTGGAGCACTGGCCATGCCGGGTGAATCGATTGCTCCAAGGTGAATAAAGTTATGATACTTATCCGAAAAATCAATATAGAAGTCGTTGTTGTTTCCACAAGCACGAATTCCAGCATAGCTACGAATAATCTCCCCATACGGGACATTTTGAACAATCTTGGTCAAATTCTCATTCATGAAGTTTAGCCCCTCTTTCGAAGTCGCCAAATCATCCAATTCACACAGCTCCGAGTTGGGTCCCAACAGTATATTTCCATGTGTTGTAGGAATTGCCAATACTCCTTTTCCTAGTTTTGTAGGCGTCGGGTAAATTATTTTATTTACAAAACCCTTTGCAAGTTTCGACAAAACATAATATTGCCCTTTTCTAGGTGTAATCTCAAATGGGTTATCACCAATCATATTCGCAATTTTTTGAGCGTTACATCCAGCCGAGTTAATGACTAATCTAGCCTCGTATTTCCCCTTGCTTGTCGTGATTTCAAAATGTTCAGGTTGATGCTCAATCGCAATTACGTCCTCTTCCAGCTTCAGTTCTACATGATTATTCATTGCATCTTCCACCAAGTAATTCGCCACTTCCCACGGATAAACTACCGCTGTCTCAGGGACATCCATTCCTGCGCCCACATGTTCCGATAGATTTGGTTCCATCTCAAGCAACGCTTCTCGATCTAATATTTCCGCTTTGATTCCTCGTAGATCCGCTTTTCGCTTTAGTTCCTTTAGTCCTTCTACTTCTTCCTCACTACAAGCAACTACTAAGGCACCACACTCCAGATAACCTGCACCTAGTTCCTCGCATATTTTTCGATACATTCTAGCTCCAACTACGTTGAGCTTAGCCTTCAACGTTCCCTCTTCTGGATCATAGCCTGTATGCACAATCGCACTATTCGCCATTGTTGTCGCATTGGCAACATCACTTTCCTTGTCCAACAAGCAAATCTTCAAGTTATAGCGTGACAAGTCGCGTGCGAGAAAGGAACCTATGATTCCTGCCCCTATAATCATTACATCATACATGTTTCGCTCCTCCTTATAACTCTTTACTCATCGCATATAACGAATCATAGATCTTTGTTGGGACAACCTCCGACTTCTCTACATCCTCTAGCTTCGTTTCTCCTGTCAACACTAAGATTCCATTGCTTCCATTCTTCACACCTGTTGCAACATCCGTGTACAAGCGATCTCCCACAATCGCAATCTCTTCTCTTGCATAACCACTGCGTCTCATAATCATATCAATGGTTTCTTTGAATGGTTTACCCAAAAACTTAGGTTCTTTTCCAGTAGAGTGGCTAATCATCGAACACATTGCACCACAGTCGGGAATAAATCCATCTTCTGTTGGGCAGTTCACATCTAGGTGGGTCGCTAGATAAACCGCCCCATTCCGAATATTAGTACACGCTTTCTCTAAGTTCTCATAAGTCAAACTCATATCGAAAGCAATTACGACAACATCCGCATCATATCCATCTGTAAGTTCAATGCCTTGATTCACAAAATCATTCTTCAAAGTAGGTGTTCCTAACAAAAATACTTTTTTCTCCGAATAAAACGATTTCAGATACTCAATCGTAACATCTCCAGATGTCATAATTTGCTTCTCTGTGATGGAAGTATTCATCTTCGCCAATTTTGCGATATAATCCGCTGGGGTCTTGGATGAATTGTTTGTAAAGAACATAAACTCCTTTCCCTTACGCTCTACTATTTCGAGAAACTCTGGCGCTCCGTCGATCAACTTATCCCCTAAATAATAGGTTCCATCCATATCTAATACAAATAATTTTATGTTTTTCAAATCAAACATCCCGCTCTCCTTCTCGATCAATACATATATCTTGCACCTAATTTTCTACTTGCATTCATCTATTAATAACTTCACGCACACACGCATAATATATGGACACGGGGAATATCCCTGTTTTTGTACCAAAACATCACACGCAACATCTCCGTATATCTCCCTGAATTTCGCAAAGAATGAAATGACTCCCTCCTTAAATTCACCTTTGTTCTCTTCTTGTTCCGCATTAAATCCTTTCATTCCACCATAAACCATCAACAATCCTGTCAATGCCCCACATACCGTTCCACAACACATCCCGCCTCCAAATCCACTAGCAAGCATAGATGCCTGATCATAACTCAAACCCAACTCATCCTTAAAACTCAACAGCACCGCCTGTGTACAGTTATGACGCGCGTTTGAATAAGCAAATGCAGTCTGTACCTTATCCTCACGGAATTGATAATTCAAAATCACCACTTCCCCCTTTAGACTTACCGCAAACCCATTACGAACAAAATATTCTTCATACTGAGCATCCACAATCACTTCGATACTATCTGTTTTATAATTCTCATCTACATATTGTATAATGCTGCCAACCACAGCATCTTTCAGCTCTTTCATTACTAGTGCATCGATATAAACAACCCCGTCAATTGCCTCTACCAACTCAAACGAAGCTGCCAGAGCCGGATTATGATAAACCGACCTCTTTGACCGAAAAAATCCCGGAAACCCTTCTGGCGTTGCCGTAACCTTAATGTCATATTTTATATATTTAGCTTTTACCATTCCTTCACTCCTCCTTTATCAATTCGTTGTATACTGTTTTTATTGCATTTTATCATCATATCATTTATAATAGCTTTATAAAGACATCCAAGTGAGCGGTCAGTCATCGTGCAATTTATTTAAAAGTGCAATCGCAAGTTTTCGACGACCTGGCGATTACTTTTTTATGATGATTATCACCAATAACAATAATATCATAAAAATTATTATGTATTCCATAATATCACCACCTTTCTACGTATAAGAAATACGCAAAGGGAATGACTAACCGCACACCGCTCTTGGGATGTCTAATCAAATTATACAATATAATTTTTCTATAAACAACTAAAAAACATATCCTCTTCTAAATGAGGATATGTTTTTTAATTCCACTTTTGGTATAGATATTTACTGACTCAACAAGCTTACAAAATCATCCTTCGTCATAGCCGACAACTTGTTCTCTTCCCCACTTATAATCTGGTCTGCCAATTCTTGTTTCGTCTCTTGCATCTTTATAATTTTCTCTTCGATTGTATTTTTCGCAATCAGTTTAAACACGGTTACCACATTCTTTTGTCCGATTCTATGAGCACGGTCTGTCGCTTGGTTCTGCGCCGCCACATTCCACCACGGATCGTAATGGATTACCATATCCGCTCCCGTTAGATTCAAACCTGTTCCCCCGGCCTTTAAGGAAATCAAGAACACGGTTACATCGTTTTTATTAAACTCATCCACTAGCTGCAATCGCTTGCCCTTCGGAGTCTCTCCCGTGATTTTATAACTTTCTATTCCTTCGTCTTGTAGTCTTTTTTCTATGATTTCCAACATGGTTCGAAATTGCGAGAATAGGAGCACCTTATGCCCACCATCTTTTGCACTTACTATCAATTCCATGCAGGTCGCTAGCTTCGCCGACTCTCCCTTGTAATTGTCATAAACAAGATTTGGGTCGCAGCAGATTTGTCGCAGTCTTGTAATTTCGGCAAGCACCTTGAATTTGTTTTTCTGGAATTCTGCCGACCCCTGACCATCGATTTCATCCCGAACCTTTGCAACATAGGCTGTGTACAACTCTTCTTGTGGCTTGTCCATCTTCGCATACACTACCTCTTCTAGCTTGTCAGGCAAATCCTTGAGAACATCCTTCTTCAGCCTGCGCAAGATAAATGGGGCAACCATCTCTTTCAACCTTTTGACGATTTCACTTTCGCTTCGTTTGACAATTGCACTTTCAAATGTCGTCTTGAACTTCTCATATTGATATAAATATCCTGGCATCAGATAGTCAAAGATACTCCATAATTCACTCAATCGATTCTCTATCGGCGTTCCCGTCATGGCTAATTTATGACTCGCCTTTATCACCTTGACCGCTTTCGCGACTTGTGCATTCTGATTCTTGATATACTGTGCTTCATCGATAATCTGATAGAAAAATGACTGATTCTGATAAAATTCTATATCCCTTTTCAGTAAATCATAGGACGTTACAACTACATCATATCCGCTCAAGTCAGCAAGAATCTCTCTTCGTTCTGTCGGTGTACCTGCAACAACCGCAACCTTGAATCCTTCTCCAAACTTCTGAAACTCACTTTCCCAGTTATATACGAGAGAAGCTGGGGTCACGATTAAGGACGTTCTCCCCTCCTGCTTCTTCGCCTGCAACAGTGTAATAATCTGCAAGGTTTTTCCAAGCCCCATATCGTCCGCAAGTATTCCATTAAATCCATATTCGCCCAAGAGGCACAGCCAACGATAGCCAATCTTCTGATAATTTCGCAATACCTTCTTGAGGTGTTTTGGCACTTCGTAACTACTGTCTTCCACTGTACGAAAGTTCCGTACAATCTCTCTCAACTGATTGTCTCTCTCATACGTCACATCTTCTTTGCCATGGAGCAACTTATCGATATAGAGCGCACGATATGCTGGTATCTCCAACTGTTCCTTGGTGAAATCCTTTGGACTTAACTGCAATCCATCCATCAACTCTGCCAATGTGTCTAGCCCCTCTCCCTCTAGTGGTAAAAACGTGCCATCCTTGAGTTTGTGGAACTTCTTCTTGCGCTTGTAGGAAGCCAATATGTCCTGCAATTGCATAAAATCAATATCCTCAGAATCCAGCTGTAGATTCAAGATATCACTCTTTACTTGAACCCCAACCGTGATCTTTGGCGCCTTACGAACGATCTTTCTAGTCAAACTCTCTGAGACATGTACCGTTCCAAATCGTAACAATTCCTTGGCCGCTTCCGTCAGAAATTGATAACTTTTCTCTTCGTCTTGCGTAATAAAGACAAAATTCCCCTTTCTGCCTTCTTCATAATGCTTGAGCAAGGAGTTAATAAGTATCATATCAATCTCAAATGCATAGTCGTCCACTACATCTGTTTTTGATAATTTTATCGCTTCACCCTTATAGGTTATCTTGAACTCGAGCGCAATTCCCTGCCCAGAAGTCTCATCGATAAAGAACTCAAACACTGCTTTTTCGGGCAATTTCTCTCGAACCTTCTCTCCTTGTATCTCTTCGATTTCCAGATAATCACTCACCCTTGGCAACACCTTCTCATATAATGCTGGCATCGCCATAGTTCCAAATGTCAGTTCTCGCTTAGATTGTGACGATATCGTCTGCAACAGTGGACTGGTTTCACTTGCAAACTCAGGATCACTGATCAAGATTTTATCATTCTGTAGGCAGTACATACTTTCGTTTCCATAGAAAAGATTGTAATGCCCCATATTCACAGTCACTGCCGTCCCGATTTGCCCCCTTGCATCCGTAGGTTTAATCTGAATGGCAATCTTAGGATTCTCCCTCGTCACCACCGCCTTACCTTTAAACTTGGAGTAATCATCCACAGAATAAGCAACCACTTCTCCTACTAGCCTAGGAAACAACTTGTCAACAGAACCTGCCGTGAGCGGTATCGTACGCTTAATCTCCACATCATAATACGAGTTCTTCTGCATGCCACGTACCACAATGGATTCTTCGATCCTCTCCATGATAAAATCCACCAAATGTTTGCTCGACTCCGCAAACGCACTTCTCTTATGTATAAATTTAAAGTCCTTTCCATACTCATGCATACGCTTGTACTTGAGATTATGGTAAAACTGAGTGAGGTTCTTGATCACATATTTCTTCTTTGTCCCAATCTTAAAGGACACCTTCCAAGAATCATGATCAATACTGAGACAAGGCTCTAGTTCAACACCTTCTTCATTTCCATAGAGCTCAATCACATCATTTTGCACATAGCGATCCACCAGCATCAGCGCATCCGCCTCCGTCTCCATATCCGCTCCTTGACGTATCAACTCTTCTCCCTGAAGAACTAAGGCTGTCAAATGCCTACAACACTGAATCGGTCCCCAGTAAGAACGACGAAACTCATCACAATTACACCTCGCATCGACCACACGATTCTTATCAAGTACAACCTGTACTGGAACTACACCCTGTCTCGTACCTGAAACTTCCCCCGACAACCACATACAACGGCCTTCATCAATGCGATCCTCCAGAAATCCATAATCAACTTCCTTAATTCGCACTACTCCCGCCTCATTTAACTTCTCCGCATAACCTAATATCTTGTCCGTAAAATGATTCTTGTACCTACTCAACGACATCCATTCTTCTCCCCAGCATCCATTTTTATATTCTTTTAGTGTACACTTTTCATGAGGGTATTTCAAGGGTGAAAGAAGTAATCATATGTATACCCTCACAATTCGAAGTATTTTCTAAACAATAGAGTAGGGACGTAATTATTAAAAATTACATCCCTACTCTATTAAAACAACTCACTATGCGAACCAATACGCGCAAGCGTCAAAACAAGAACATCCCCATCTATACGGTATATCAATAACCAATCAGGTGCAATATGACACTCTCTATATCCTTGCCAATTTCCCTTTAAGTCATGATCTTTATATTTTTCAGGTAGAACCTCACCTCTCGCAAGTATAGCAATAACGTCATTCAAATGACTGATTTTTTTGTTTTGCTTTATCGCTAACTTATAGTCTTTTTTAAATTGCCCTGTATGTTTAACAATATACTTTATCATTTTTCAAGATCTGCAAAGAGTTCATCCAAATCGGTATATCCTTTTACATTTGGATCCTTTGCAATCCTTTCCGCCTCAAGCAATGCCATAATAGTATCCTTATTCGGCTGATTTAGAGATATGTCAAACGGTATTTTACCTTCTCTGATGGATT
Source organism: uncultured Lachnospiraceae bacterium (assembly GCA_964369755.1). Classification (GTDB taxonomy): domain Bacteria; phylum Bacillota; class Clostridia; order Lachnospirales; family Lachnospiraceae; genus CAUPWF01. The sequence continues at coordinate 19,304 of CAYJFY010000031.1, read as the reverse complement.
GACGTACAAAAATATTAAATGCCGTTGATATATTCATACCTAGTTGGTTAAACAATGTATCCGCTTGCGTTTTCAATTCTGTATCCATACGAATACTAATATTTGTCGTGTTGTTTGCCATAAAAATCAACTCCTTTCATCTATATAATGTTATTATATGTGATTTGCACGAAATTTACAACAATTTGCACGAATTATTTTTCTTCTTCTCTCAATGCTTGTTCCTGCATTCTCTGTATCTCAGGAATTGCGGACAACATCGGTTTGACATCACTTCGATTCCTGAAGATTCTATCACTATAGTTCATAGTAATCTTCAGTACAATTCCAGATAGGGATAATACCCCGATTAAGTTCGGAATCGCCATCAGTCCATTGAATGTGTCTGACAAGTCAATTGCTAATGAAGCATCAATGGTACAACCAGCCACAACCACTGCTACAAACACTAGTTTATAGATTGCAATTGATTTTGTTCCAAATAAGTATTCCCATGCCTTTGTTCCATAATAACTCCAACCAAGTACTGTTGAAAATGCAAACAGAGTAACTGCGATTGCGATAAAAATTCCACCCACTGGGCCAAAACTCTTAGCAAATGCCTCTGTCGCCAATCCCAATTGCGATGCCCCGCTGATAGATGCTCCTGTTTCCAAATCTACGATTCCTGTCGTTAAGATAACCAATGCCGTTAATGTGCAAACCAAAATCGTATCGAAGAACACTTCGAAGATTCCCCATAATCCTTGTATCACTGGTTCTTTTACGTTCGATGCCGAATGTACCATTACCGAAGATCCTAGTCCTGCTTCATTTGAAAATACACCTCTTTTAAAACCCCATGTGATGGCTTGCATAATCATCGCTCCACCGACACCACCTGCTGCCGCGCGGAAACTAAATGCACTGGCAAATATAGACTCAAATGCCGGAATAACCATCTCGGCATTCATCACGACAATAATCACTGCTCCTAATATGTAAAACCCTGCCATAAATGGTACAATTCTCTCATTTGCGCTAGCAATTCGCTTCAATCCACCTAAAATAACTAAGGCAACTGCTACCGCAACGACAAGCCCAAGAATCCATGCATCTGTTGTAGAATTCCCTGTAAATGTATATAATCCCAACACACTCTCGCGAATGGATGCAACCTGCCCCATATTCCCGATTCCAAAAGATGCAAACATTGCGAAAATAGCAAAGAGCACTGCTAATACTTTGGCTATCTTCTTGAATCCCTTCTTACTACCCAAACCGTCTTGAAGGTAGTACATCGCACCGCCACACCACTCGTTTCTCTCATTCTTTCTTCTATAAAAGATTCCCAGAACATTCTCTGAATAATTTGTCATCATTCCAAATATCGCAGCAATCCACATCCAGAACACGGCACCCGGACCACCCATGGTAATCGCAAACGCAATCCCGGCGATATTTCCTGTTCCAATCGTCGCCGACAAGGCTGTACACATTGCCTGAAATTGGGATATCGAATCTTTGTCTTTGTTCTTCAAGATATCCTTCTTTTTGAAGAGACTTCCTACCGTTTCCTTCATCGCGTGTCCAAAGTGTGTGAACTGAAATCCCTTCGTCAGAATCGTCATCACCACACCTGTACCAATGAGTAATGTTAGTGCAGGCGCTCCCCACACAAACCCATTTACGATACTGTTAATGTTTGTAATCATTTCTACCATAATATTCCCCCTTCTAAAACACAATACTTTATTATGTTATCACGTTAAAGCAAATTGTCAAGCATTTAACATATTGTTTGTGTTTTCATACAAACCTAACGCACATCCCTCTTTAAGACTATGCGCAGTAGTCTCGCTTTTATTCTATATGTTTCGTCGAGTCACTCCCTAGATTTCAACAAAAACCTCCCACGCAAAAAACACTTTGCACAAGAGGTTTTCTTCCATTTTAATCCATATCTTATTCCATGTGTGTTTGTGTGACTGAATAAAGCTCTATTCCGTTTTCTCTTAACACATTCCTTGCATCCTTATTTCGAGGTTCAAAGACAACTAAGCAAGACTCTACAGTATAACCATAACTTCTTAATTTTTTAGCCACATCACAAATCCTACCGCCACCTGTCGTGCTGTCATCGATAATTAGCGCCCTTCCCCCTTTGGGCGGAATGCTCTCACAATTAAAATATTCTCGCATATCATTCCGAAGTTCCAACCTCCTGTGCTCTTCACATAAAACAAATGGTTTTTCCACTATTTTTGAAAATTCATATCCTAATATCGGACTTCCTACTTTTGAGGCCACTACAAAATCATAATTTAATTTTTCTAGATTTTTATCCCCTTCATTCACATAACAACGATACATCGAACTAAGCATCTTTGCAAAATACTTGGCACCGCCGCTTCCACACGTTTTTCCCGCTACATCATAATAATACGGTAATGTAGTCGGCCTCTGTCTTCCTACCGTTACTTTTTTATTGATTTTACACGAAACCAAGGTTTCATCAACTGCTTTTTTTATGTCATTTTTCTTTATAGAAACTGGATTTTTCATCTTAATATTTGCTTTTTCTATTTGCTTAATATCTACCTTTAACTCTTTTAAAGTCTCTAATACTTCATCCGTACGATTCAACCTAAAATACCTTCTTATTTTAGGCGGAAGAAAACCAATAAAATCCGCAATTCCTATCAATGTAGATACTCCTAACAATACAAATATAACCTGATTAATCCATTCAATTACACTATCCATTCGCATCCCCTCCAATATTTCACACTATATTTTGTCTTGCCAATATAATTGTATCATAAAAACCTCTTTACAATCAATTCATTATATGATAGCATATTGTTAATAATTTAACAAATAAAGGAGTAATATGATGAAAGTAAAAATATGTATCGGTAGTTCTTGCCACCTGAAGGGATCGCGATTGGTTGTAGAGCGTCTACAACGTTTAATCAAAGAAAACAACTTAACTGATAAAATCGAGATTTCTGGAACATTTTGTATGGCTAGATGTCAACAAGGCGTCTGTGTCTCTGTGGATGACGATATTCATTCTGTACTTCCAGAAACTGTAGAAATGTTCTTCGAAAAAGAAATCCAACCAAAAATCGCTGGATAAGAGGAGATGACATCCATGACTGAATTTTTAAAATTGAAAAAATCAAATTGTAAAAATTGTTACAAATGTATTCGATGTTGCCCTGTAAAATCCATACGCTTCTCTGGCGGTCAGGCTATTATCGTGGGTGACGAATGTATCTTATGTGGGCAATGCTTTGTGAATTGTCCTCAAAATGCAAAACAGATTACAAACAGCATCGAGGCAACCAAAGTACTGTTCTCGTCTGGCGATCCTGTCATTGCATCAATCGCACCTGCATTTATTGCAAATTATGACGGCGCTGGAATCAAAACCCTCGAACGCGCACTGAAACAGTTGGGCTTCGATTCGGCTGAAGAAACCGCCATAGGTGCAACAATTGTCAAAAACGAGTACCAGCAGATGATAGACCGCGACAAGAGAGATATCCTTATCACTTCTTCCTGTCACTCTGTCAATCTACTGATTCAAAAATATTATCCGAATCTATTACGACACCTAGCAGATATCGTATCACCCATGCAGGCACATGCACTGGATATTAAAAAAAGATATCCAAATGCAAAAGTTGTATTTATCGGCCCTTGTGTAGCAAAGAAAGATGAGGCACATCATTATGATGGGATTGTGGATGCTGCTCTGACATTTGAAGAACTGACAGACTGGATGAACCAAGAAAATATAGAACTGGATCTGAACGAACCACAAGAAAGCATCGAAGAAAGCTTGGCTCGATTCTTCCCTACTCCAGGTGGTATCTTGAAAACAATACAAAATAAAAATCCCGCATACACATACTTCTATGTAGACGGTGTGGATAATTGCATGAAAGCATTATCGGAAATCGAAACTGGAAATCTCAGCAAGTGTTTTATCGAAATGTCTGCCTGCGTCGGCAGCTGTATCGGTGGACCAGTCATGGAAAAATATCGAAAGAAACCACTTTCCGACCTCATGCAAGTGTACCACTATGCCGGTAGCAATGATTTTGAAGTCGAGAGTCTGCCTGCTCCATATATGAGAAAAGAATTTCAGCTCATCGAGCATGTAAATCCTGCTCCTTCTGAATATGAGCTGACCAATATATTGAAACAGTTAGGCAAAGAAAGTTCCGACCAAGAATTGGATTGTGGTTCTTGTGGCTATAACACCTGTAGAGACAAGGCTACTGCCATCTATCAGGGCAAAGCGACCCTTACCATGTGTTTGCCATACCTGTGTGAAAAAGCAGAAAACTTTTCGGATATTATTGTGGATAATTCACCAAATGCTATCATCGTTCTCAACTATGATTTAGAGGTGCAACGGATTAATTCCTCCGCGCTAACGCTGCTCAACTTAAGACGAAAGTCCGATGTCTTAGGGGAACCCGTTGTGAAAATTCTGGATCCTGTTGATTTTATGGCAATCAAAACCGGAGCAAATCCGCCTCGTGGGAAGCGAACTTTTTTAGCCGAGTACAACAAGTATGTCGATGAAACGATTATCTTCGACAACCAGAGCAAGCTGTTTATATGCATCATGCGAAATGTAACCGATGAAGAAGAAGAGCGTGCAAAAAAAGAGACCATCAGTAAGAAGACCATTGAAACAACAGACAAAGTGATTCAAAAACAGATGCGGGTCGTACACGAAATCGCTTCATTACTCGGCGAGACCGCCGCTGAAACTAAAATTGCACTAACCAAACTGAAGGAGTCCATTAGCGATGATTAATTTATGTGCTGACATTGGCTATAGCAGCCTGAACAAATATAATGAAGAACTCTGCGGTGATCAGGTCGAGGTGATCGAAGGGGATGATGGATCTACAACCATCGTATTAGCCGACGGGCTAGGTAGTGGCGTAAAGGCAAATATCCTAGCAACCTTGACTGCAAAAATTATCTCCACCATGATTTCAGAAGGTTTGAGCATTACCAATTGCGTCGAAACCATTGCGGAAACCTTACCCGTATGCTCTGTTCGCGGGGTTGCCTATTCAACCTTTACCATATTTCGACTGTTTAACAACAACAAGGAAGCAGAGATTATTCAATATGATAATCCAAGGGTTATTCTTCTAAGAGAAGGCTCTCACTACGAGATTCCCTACAACGAGATGATTATTGGTGGCAAGAAAATCCTTACCTCAAGGATTCCTGTCAACGAAGATGATATCTTCGTTCTAATGAGCGATGGGTGTATTCATGCAGGAATCGGAAACATCTTGAATTTGGGTTGGGATCGGCAAGAAATCATCGATTATATCTCTCCCCTAACACATGTTGGATTTACTGCAAAAACATTGAACACCATACTACTCAATGAATGCAATTCTCTCTACGGAACAATGCCCGGCGATGACACGACTGCATGTACCATCAAAATTCGAAAGCGTCAGCCGATGAATCTCATCATCGGACCGCCTTCAAATGAAAACGATGCCACAAAGATGATGTCCCTCTTCTTTGCAAAAGAAGGCAAACACATTGTCTGTGGAGGCACAACTTCTAGCATCGCAGCCAGTTATTTAGGAAAAGAACTTCAACCATCCTTAGATTTCATTGATTCTGATGTGCCTCCAATGGCCAATATTTCTGGAGTTGATCTGGTAACAGAGGGCATCATTACGATCAATAAAGTCCTAGCTTATGCGAATGACTATTTAAATGAGAATGAACTATATTCGACTTGGGGCTATAAAAAAGACGGTGCTTCACAGATATCCCGACTTCTGTTTGAAGAAGCCACGGACATTAACTTCTATGTTGGAAAAGCTGTGAATCCCGCCCACCAAAACCCAAATTTACCGATAAATTTTAATATCAAAATGCAACTGATCGAAGAACTCTCCCACTGTTTGAAGCAGATGGGAAAACGAATTAAAGTAAGTTATTTTTAGAAAGGCTTGGTTATGATATGAAAAAATTTGATACCAAAGTACAATATTTAAAATATGAAGTCCTAAAAGAGGTGTCCAAAAACGCTTGGAATGACACCCTTCTAGAGAATATCTCAGATATTCCCAAAAACATTGTATCTGGAAAAGACTCCACCACACGCTGCTGTGTCTACAAAGAGCGTGCAATCCTGGCGGAACGTGTCAAGATTGCCATGGGTGGGAACAGACGTAACCCCAATGTTATTGAAGTCATTGACATCGCATGCGATGAGTGTCCAGCCTCTGGATATGTTGTCACCTCCTCCTGTCGCGGTTGCTTGTCTCATCGATGTTTTGATGCCTGCAAATTCGGCGCAATCTCCTTTGATGAGAACTATACCGCTCGCATCGATAGCGAAAAATGTGTGGATTGCGGCGCTTGTGCAAAGGTCTGTCCCTATCATGCTATCATAAGCAGTAAAAGACCTTGCGAAAGCGCATGCAAAGTCGGCGCAATTAAAAAAGGGGAAAATAATGGAGCGGAAATCATCAATGAAAAGTGTATTTCCTGTGGCGCATGTGTATATCAATGTCCATTCGGCTCTATTGCAGACAAATCCTTTATCTTAGATTCTATCGATATGATAAAAAAGAGTGATGAGAACAAGAACTATAAGGTTTATGCCGTTGTAGCCCCTTCTATCTCGAGTCAGTTTCAATACGCAAAACTCGGACAGGTGATCAGTGGAATCAAAGAATTGGGATTTTATACAGTGGTCGAGGCCGCACTTGGCGCGGATGCCGTGGCGCTTGAAGAGTCAAGAGAACTTGCCGAAAAAGGCTTTTTAACTAGCTCTTGTTGCCCTGCATTTGTCATGTATATCAAACAGCATTTTAGTGATTTTACGGAGCACATTTCCCACAACCTCTCGCCGATGGCACGGATTGCGAAGTATATCAAGGAGACCGATCCTACCTCTAAGATTATATTTATTGGGCCATGTACTGCAAAGAAAATGGAATTCCAACTAGATAGCGTCCGCCCTTATATTGATTGTGTGATTACATTCGAAGAACTACAGGCTTTGTTTGATAGCAAAGATATCGCGCTCTCTGATTTAGATGAAGATGTCCTTGATAATGCCTCATATTTCGGTAGAATATTCGCCCGAAGTGGCGGTCTGTCTGATGCTGTGGCACAGGCTATTAAGGAGCAATCCATCGACTTTGATTTGAATGCGGAGAAATGTAATGGTATCGATGCTTGCAAACTCGCTCTGCTGAAATCAGCGAAAAAAGTGAGTCCTGCAAACTTTATCGAAGGTATGGCATGTACCGATGGTTGTATCGGTGGCGCTGGTTGTCTGACTCACGGCCCAAAAGACAAGGCCCAAGTCGACAAATATGGCATGGAAGCTTACGAAAAAACGATGTTGGACGCAGTAAAGTTAATGCACTTATAATCCTGCTACAACTTCGCCGCCTCATGCATCCGCTTATATAATGGTGGGAAGAACCCCTTCTTGTTAATCATATTATTGATTGCAGCAGGGGTTTTTCCCACCATATCTGCATAATTAATACATCGCACCTTGCAATGATTCTCATCTACCTCTTCCACCTGGATGACAAAGGTATTCAAGGCTCTCTCGTGTCCATTTTCTGGCTTTCCTTCCCCACTATACTTACTGCCTCCTGGCATACCTTCGTGGAGAATCGACTTCGATGCAAACATCCGCTCTCCTGGGTCGATTGCATTGAGTACGACAAAATCGCTCGGATCTATCATCGGAATATTCGTTGTCGCAAGTGCTGCCTCTAGCCTAGCCCCTTCATGCCACGGATAAACCTCTAGCGGCTCCTTGCTGTGATCATCCGGATCACTGACAGGGTCTATCACGGCATACCCTTCTGGCGAAGTGATAAATTCAAAGAACTTCTGTGCGTTGGCATGGATGATCCCACTCGCCCTCGTCACATCCACCCCCGACGACCGCAGCACACCATCTACTGGCTTTGATTCTACCAATAAACCATTTTTATTGCTCTCCACCTTCCATCCCGTGGTCGCAAACATCCGCTTCGCTTCTGCAAACATCTTCTGTGCATGGGCTTTCGCATCGCTCACCCATTCCTCACCGATTAGATGTTCTCTTCCCTCTGATTGCTGTATGCGAGTCATTCTGATATTTTCTAATTTTTCTTCTACAAGTGGTCTCTTCTTATCCTCTTGATTATCTCGCGCATCATAATATGGCCATATGAGGTTCTCGAAGGTATCCATAATACATGGATTCCACTTCTCCAACTCCTCTCTTGGATAATCTTCTCGTAACGGAACATGATACTTCACTTGTCTTTTATCTAACGCCTCTTCCAAATCACTTGGAATATACACGGTATGGAAGAGTGTGCTATTGTTTAACTCCTTGTGGCCCAGTGTACAGATTGGTCCTGCTGCAAGATTGGTCGCATCAAACAGCCAATATTCATGCCCTGATGTTTCTTCACGCTCTGGCACATCCTGTACCACACCCGCAATCAGATATCCTGCGCCCTCTTCCACACTCGATTCCAAACATGAAATCGTATACAAAAGCACCTTATCTGGAAATACGTATCTGTCCTCCGATTGGAAATCTGACTTTCTGATTCTTGCAATGGAATTGTTGCAAGCGATTCCATTCTCAGCAAACATTTCCTCTAATGCCACCCTACGATTCGGCGCATCCTTATAGGCTTCATACACACGCTTTGGCAAGATATCTTTTGAGAATCCCTTGTACATCACATAGAGGTCTTGCTCCATAAACGGACGCGTCTGTCTCCCCATGTAGGTATACATATATGGTCCCCACGTGTATTCCTTGTCCCTGATATATTCCGAACTAGCAACCTGATTTTTACTCATATCCAACACATGTTTGCCCACACTGGAAACATCTAGCACAGGCAAGGTTCCATACCCAATCATGTGCTGTGGAAACAGTTCACCTTGAAGATTCACATCATAATGACGAATAATCTCTGCCGTGTTCGTGGCAGGTGTATGTAGCATATAAACCGTAATTTGATCCTCTGGATTCTCATACTCTGCAATCAGATGAATGCAACTCTCCTCAATCTCCAATTTCTTAGCAACCACCATTTCTCCTGCCGTCTTCAAGTCCCGTCGATCTACCACATACATCACCGTCTTTGGATTCGGCAATGCAGCACTGTGCCACGGCTTGAAGAGTTCTGATCCTGCCGAAAATGCGGTGTCGGCAATCAAAATATAATCCCTCGTGAAGATCAGCTCATGAATGCTCTGCAAAATATGGATATCCTGCCCCGCTTCATCCACTACCTTCCATGATGTAAAGTCATTCTCCCCATCCCAGAGCATCAACTGGCATGGATGCGATCCATCCGATTGTTTCCCTTGGAAATTCGCCAAGAACAATTCATTGGTCACGGTATCTGTATAGATGACATGTGAGTTGTTGTATCCCGCAAAGAGATTCCCCATCACATCTCCATTCTCCCCAGACATCATCGGCAACCACTCACTACGCTTCCCTAGGGGATCAACCGCCCGCAGAGAGTCCCGTTCCACAATCCACGGTCGATCCACGTCACTGGTAATGCCAAGACGCCCGTCCGGCAAGAGATACATCCCCTCTGTATAAGAGAATATCCCCACTCCTGGAGATAAAAACATCAGACCGAAATTATCGAATCGATGAACCGTATCCTGTAGGGCAATCCGTGCAATGGCAGCAGGATTCCACAAGAAGCGATTCTTCAGATTCACTCCCTCCTTCGAAAATTCCATCTTTACTAGATTGGTATCACCCATCATAAACGCCTCTGGCGAACCTAGACATTGACAAATGTATAAGTTTCCGCTCACATCCTGGGGAAGATTCCCCGTAAGCACATTCAAGGAAAACTCACGATCTATCGTAGTTGTATTACAGACATTGTAGGCATCTGGAATGACATTCGACTTCAAGCTTCTCCTCTTGAATTTATTGGTAATCTTCTTCCCATTTCGATGCACTTTTGGCCCCATACCAAGCATGTAACGTAAGTTTGGGTATACTTTCTTAAATTTTGCATTCACATCTTTTTGTCTACTCACACAAATAACCATCCTTTTCTATATACAAAACGCAGCGTACAGCGGCACTATTTTCTTGTCAGCGAAGTTTTATTACACACTCCCCTTTAAGATTCCATTATGCCATTATTTTTTGTATTTATCAATTATTTTACATGTATTTTTTCGGGGTATTTTCATTGATTTTTACATTCAATTACACTTTTATTCCACACTCTTAAGCGATTCAATCATATCTATTTTCTTAAGTTTTGATAACATCACTCGATTTATAACAACAGAGAATAGTATTGTAAGGAGTACTGAGTATATGATACTCGATAGAGAAATACTTCTAACAAACATGATAAAGTCCATCTCAACTTGTGTGATTATGAAGTTGTGAGCCCCTATCCCTAGAACAACTCCTAGCAAGGCTCCGAATACCGTTAAGACCATATTTTCTTTGAAGATATACTCTTTTGTTTCCCGATGTCTGAATCCCAATACTTTAAGTGTTGCTATTTCTCGCTTTCTCTCACTGATATTAATACTAGTCAAATTGCCAAGCACAACAAATGCTAGCGAAGCAGCGGATATGATAATAACTGCGACTACAATATTCATGCTAGTTGAAATATTCGCAAAGCTTGATACAATACTCTCATTGAATGTAATTCCATTCACACCATCGAGTTCCATGATTTCATCTCTCACTACTTCTGAATCTAGATTTCCTTCTATAAAGATGGAATTTTTTTCAATTGTATCCCCAAATAACGATCTGTAATACTCACTACTTATCATAATTTCATGATTAATATATTTCTCGTATATTCCTCCGATTTTCGCTACTTGTCTCTCATCATCTGCATTTCTTATCTCTACTTCATCTCCCACGTCCACACTCAGTAGCTCTGATAATTTTGCACTAATCAATATCGAGTCATTTGTAAGTGTCAGTTCTTCTCTCCCACTGGTTTCTCTCACCACATTCATCGTTTTGAGGGCAGCATCGTCATCATAAACCTGTGTGTATGCAACAACTGCCTCTTCCTCGCAACTAATTTCTGCTGCATAAGTTGCAATTGTCTGCATCTGGAGGGCATCATCAATCGCAGTAATTTCCGAAATCAATTCCTCCGATATCTCTGTACTTTCTATTGTAGATACCACCGCTTCGTATCTCGTAAGTTCTTCGTATTGAATCTCAGCAATCCCACCAATCGATCCCTGCATTCCAAATCCACTGACAAGCAGGCATGTACATCCCGCAATCCCAAAAACAGACATGAAAAATCGCTGTTTATATCTAATTAAGTTTCGTGCTGTTATTTTCGCAGTAAATGAAAGTCTCTTCCAGATAAATGGTATCTTCTCTAAAAACACCTTTTTTCCTGCTGGAGGAGCTTTCGGACGCAACAACACGCTTGTAACCTGTGCCGTTTCAACACGAATTGCACTATATGTTGTAAGTCCCATCAAAACAAGAAAAACAACCACTGCAACCACCATATTAAACCACGGTGTATCGTAGTTTAGCGGTGGCAGATTATACATAATATTCCACGTACCATATACAATCGGCGGGAATATCATGATCCCAAATATTACACCAGCAAGCCCTCCGATTAGGGTTGCGCTCAGGGCATAGATCAAAAACTTCGAAGCACACTGTAATCGACTGTATCCAAGGGCACGAAGAATTCCTATTTGCCCTCTCTGTTCATCCACCATACGCTTCATCGTTGTAAGACATACGAGTGCTGCCACAAGGAAGAAGAAGATTGGGAAGATAAGTCCAATCACTTGCATTTGGCTTACTGTATCCTTATATGTTGTCATTGGATAATGCATATCCCGTGTCAAAATCGTCCATTGTCCTTCTTCAATCTCCTCCCAATATTCCTCGGGAATTTCTTCTTTAAGTTTCTCTGCTCGCACAGATTGCGCTGTATCGGCAATCTCTTCAATCAGCTTTCGCTCTTGTTCCACTTGTTCCGTATACACCTCACTAAACGAGTCCAATTCTCTTGCTTCCTTACTTCCGATATATACTGTCGTATACACATCCGTCGTAAACGCCGTTTCCGGAACATAAAGAAATGAATTCAGTGTCAAATTATTCAGAGTCGATGTCCCTTTTTCAAGACTCATATAATTGGGAGTATTCACCACCCCCACCACTGTATATTCTGTATGTTCGAGGATTTCATCCAACTCCGAACCACCTCTTTCAAGGGTAACCACCTCACCGATTTTTGGCACTTCGAATAGATCATTCGCCGCCTCTACCAGCACCTCATCTGGTGCTATTGGATATCTTCCTTCAATCAGTTCTACCCTATTTAGTGAATGCTCTTCATCAAATGATTCCAATCGAAACACATAATCATGGTCTCCAAATCTCCCCTCAACATCATAAAAATATCCACCCTCGACGATAAAACTATCATCAATATCTTTCAGTGTATTCATATCTTCTTCATCAAAACCATAGTTCGAGAAGATTTGATAGTCAAATAATGCATACTCGTCTGCATATCGATCTACACTTTGTCCCATGGCAGAGGATATCGATAACATCCCAGAAAAAAAGGAAACTCCCATTAGTACAATTAGAAGCAACAAGGTGTATTTTCCAAGGGATTTTTGTATCGTCCGAAGTGTATCAAGAATCAATTTATTTCTCATCTACCACTCAACCTCCTCAATCGGTTTTGGACAATCATTCAATGTAACGGAAGAAATCTTACCATTCTTCACTTTTATTACCTTGTCTCCAATTGGACAAAGTGCAAGATTATGCGTAATTAATACAACTGTCATCTCATAGGTTCTACAGGTATCTTGAAGTAGTTTCAAAATCTGCTTTGAGGTTTCATAGTCTAGTGCTCCTGTTGGTTCATCGCATAATAACAACTTCGGATTTTTAGCCAATGCACGTGCAATGGCAACCCTTTGTTGCTCCCCACCAGAAAGTTGAGATGGAAAATTTTCTTTTCTCTCTCCTAATCCAACTTGTGAAATAATTTGGTCTGCATCGAATGGATTCTTCGAAATCTGTGTTGCTAATTCTACATTCTCAAGCGCAGTTAAATTCTGAACCAAATTATAAAATTGAAAAACAAATCCGATATCAAACCTTCTATAGTCGGTTAGTTCTTTTTCATTGATTGCACTAATCTCCTTGCCGTCTACAGAAATCTCACCTGAAGTTGTAAGATCCATTCCTCCCAAAATATTTAGAATTGTACTTTTCCCCGCACCTGATGCCCCTGCAATAATGACAAATTCACCCTTATTTATTTCGAAGTCCACTCCATCAAGTGCTTTAATATCCACTTCACCTACATGGTATATTTTTTTCACATCTGAAAATTTTATATAACTCATTTTTCCTCCCTTATATCATGTCTTGTCCTGAACAGATATTTTCAATAGCATAAACAGATCGATTTATTTTTATACTCCGATTTACCAATCGCTTCCACAAGAAAATACGCAACATCTGCTCGCGAAATATTCTTCCCGCCTTTTGGCACTGAAGTATCCGATGTTCTGAATTCCTTGGTCATCTCTCCTTCCGTTAATGACAAAGGTCTTACAATCAAGTAATTGAGTCCGCTGTTTATCACGCACTCTGCTGCCGTCTTATGATCCGCAATGGCATTCTTAAAAAATAGATTTACAAATATTTTTGCAACAACACCAGGCATTTCATTATGAATGCCCGCTGAACTCATGTGATAGATTTCTCTTACCCCTACTTCTTTTACCGCTGGAACAATCACCTGAATCATATCTCCTAAGAGCGTTGACTTATTATTCGCATTGCCACCCAAACAAGATATTGCAAGCTCATTGCCTTCCGCCACTACTTTCACAGATTCCTTGTCAAATAAGTCTGCTGTCTTGACCGATAAATTGTTATGAGATATTTTTATTTTGCTCACATCTCTTACCACCGCTGTAACTTCATGGCCTGCCTGTAAGGCCAACTCCATAACGATACTTCCCGTTTGTCCACTCGCTCCAAATAGTACTATCTTCATACACTTCTCCTCCTACCTGATATTTTCTAAAAATAAAAAGAAATTTTCCATAAACTTTTTTAATATTTTCCTAAAATCCTCTTTGCCTATTGTCTCATTACATTTTAAGCTTACTCCTTCTCTTATCCCTGCAAATATAGACTGCGCAATCATTCGTGACATCATATCAATTGCATGCTCATTTCTGATAAAATCATTCGCTGCATGTGATACAACCCCTGTAATAACCAAAACAAGCTTGTCATGATACTCGCGATTAATCTGTTCATCATTCACAATGATATGCATTTCTATAGGAAAATCACTTTGTATCTCAACTAAGTTATCCACCCAATTCGTCAAATACTCATCCAACTTACTTTTATCCATACTTGTCACATCACTTAAGATAAATGCATCAAAATGATTTAGCTTGGTAATTACAGGCATTAAAATCGCATCAACTATTTCCTGCTTGTTTTTGTAATATCTATATAGATTCCCTACCGTTGTTCCTGCATTTTTAGCAATTAACCTCATGGTTGAACTTGGAATACCATTTTGTAGAAATTCCATTTTTGCTGATTCTAAGATCTTAATTCTTTGCTCATCTTTTAATACTTGTGCCATGTTTTTACCCTCTTTCTCAATCGAGAACAATTGTTCATTATTAATGATATATGATATTATGAAATATGTCAACTCTACTATAAGAATGAGGATTCCTATTATATAAAGTGAGGGAGTGCATCGCACTCCCTCACTAGTTAATTGGTAACACTACTGTAAATATTGTTTTTTCATCCTCGCTCTTCGCCCTTATTTCACCTTCATGTGCCTCTACAATCTCCTTTGCAATCGCAAGCCCTAACCCTGCCCCACCGCTCTTTGATGCCCGCGCACGATCTATGCGAAAAAATTGTTCGAAGATTCTCTGTAACTTATCCTCTGGAATTGTATTCCCTATATTTCTAAATTCAATAATTTTATTACTGCCTTGTAATCTTACCTTAATACATATTTCGCTATCTTCATAACTATAATTCACCGCATTTCTAAGTAGATTGTCGAATACTCGTTGCATCTTATCTCCGTCACACATCACCATCATCTCTGGCTCTGCGAATAAGTTACACCTCAGATTCCTATCATCTAGCATGGGCTTGAACTCATAGATAATCTGCTCTAACAGACGCGTTATATTTACCCGACTATACTCTAAGGCTATTGTAGACAGGTTATATCGAGTGATTTCAAAAAATTCATTAATTAAATCTTCTAGCTGTTCTGCCTTATCTAACGAAACAGCCAAATACTTCTCTTGCAGTTCCTCTGAAATCTGTTTCTCGTCCCTCAGTAGGGTAAGATATCCGATTACTGACGTGAGTGGTGTCTTTAAATCATGAGCCAAATAGACCACTAGATCATTCTTCCTCTGTTCTGCCTGCTTTGCCTGCAGTTTCCTCTCTTCTAGTGTCTGCATAATTGTATTAATCTTATTCTGTGTTGTAGCAAGCTCAGGTGATAACGAGACATAAGAAACGTTTTCGTTGACAAGAGCATCTAATCCGGTATTAATCTCGGTGAAATATCGTGTGAAACTTCTTATATTCACCATAATTACAATCAGAAATACAAGAAAAGCGATTCCCAATAATACTAATCCTTGATTACCTCTGAATGTAGTATCATATAGATATATGGCATCACTGTCTGCCATTCCACCATAGCCAGTCCAAAAATCCACCATTAGATTGCCAAAATTATTATCAATAAATAATACAAAAATCACAGCAAGTACAAATAATATTACCAAACTCGTTACAACAATTCGAAGCATTAAGTTTCTACTTAACTCCTTATAGTCTTCTCTTCTATTCAACAATATATCCCACCCCCCAGACATTCTTAATATATTTTGGTTTCTTCGCCGTTTCCTTCAGCTTCTCTCTCAGTCTTCCTATATGTGCCATTACAGTATTATTGTTGTCCAGATATTTCTCCTTCCACACCTGTTCAAATAATTCCTCTGCTGGAACAACCTTCCCTTGGTTTTTACACAAGTACCAGAGAATTGAGAACTCAATCGGAGTAAGGCTGACTTCCTTATCATACAAGAAACACTTTCTGGTGTCCTTATTTACAATCAGCCCTCTGATATCAAATTCATTTATTTGTTGCGTATTTAGTTTCACTTCCGCATTGTATTTCATATATCTTCGTAGCTGTGTTTTGACTCGCGCCACTACTTCCAATGGATTAAAAGGCTTGGTGATATAATCATCTGCCCCCAGTGTAAGACCCGCAATCTTATCCGCATCTTCCACTTTTGCCGTCAGCATTATAATTGGAAAAAAATGCTTTTCACGAATCTTCTTACAGATCTGAAATCCTGATATATCCGGAAGCATAACATCTAGAATTGCAAAATCCAATACCACAGACTCTACACATGCCAAAGCATCTCGGCCATTATAGAATTTATAAACGTTATAGCCTTCATTTGTTAGATATACCTCTATTAAATCTGCAATCTCAACTTCATCGTCTACAACTAAAATATTCATATTTACCAATCTCCCTCTCATAAGATTATTATTTTTAACCTTGGTATCATCATATAATACCACCACATCTTAGTCAATCAACATCAACACCTGTAGGTAAATCGTAAGAAAGTTGTGTGAAATATGTCACTAATATATATGCGAATAAGAAAGAACGAACTTCTTATTCTTGATACAATAATCTCAAGAAAACAAAAAGAACGGAGGTTTGAATATGAATCGTTACAGTCGTACAAAAACACCGAGAAGACACAGTAGACGCGATAAAAAAAGGGTGAGTTCTATGGTGCCTCAGGTATGTATCACACTTACCACGTTTGCACTCGCAATCATAGCTGTCATTTTAATTCGAAATTGGAGTCCAGACCTGCTTGCACTTCTTCCTAAAGTAGGTGTAAACTCTACTGAATCTGATATTAATTGGAATCTTGTTTTAGTAAATAAATGGAATCCTATAGAATCTGTACCAGAAATGGATTTAATTACTTTATCAAATGGTACTCAGGTACATGCGAGAATTTATCCTGATTTACAGGACATGTTTGATGCTGCAAGAAACGAGGGAGTTTACCCAACTGTATTTTCTGGGTTTCGAACTCGTGAGAAGCAACAACAATTGTATGATGAGAAACTCGCTGAGTGCAAAGCACTTGGGATGTCCGACGAAGATGCCATCATCGAAACTGAAAGTTGGGTTGCACCACTGTCAACCAGTGAACATGAGCTAGGAATTGCAGTCGACATCAATGGAAATGGCATCGATTCAACAAATAAGGAAGTCTACCAATGGCTTGCCGCAAATGCACACCTTTACGGATTTATCCTCCGCTATCCGGAGGGCAAAACTGACATTACAGGCATCTCCTATGAACCATGGCATTTTCGCTATGTAGGACATGAATCCGCTGTAGAAATCTATGAACAGGGGCTATGCCTAGAGGAATATCTATTGCTATAACACTGACTAGGCTTCTTAGAATTTTCATTGTAATCGAAGGTGTTTTCCGTTACAATAAAAAGAAAAGGAGTCTTCTTATGGCAAATACAAACATGCAAAAATCCACATTCACACCTCCTCTGGAGTTGCAACATTTTTTTGATGAGAAAACACGCATTTTAGATCAAAAAAAATCCCTTGTGGATCAGCTACACTTGACATTTGAAACCATGATATTTAAAACAATTATTATACTTCTTCCACTCCTAGTCATTGCTATCCTTATGACCTCCTTTGTTTCCACGGTATTTCAGTATGCAATACCATTGGCGATCCTTCTACCAATTGTATTGACATGGAAGCGATATCGAGAGTTTTTTTCAATCAATGCGGAATTGAAAACTCTGAAAAATGAATACCGAAAATTAGGACACTCCTATAAGGAAGCGTTCAGGGAATACTCAACGAATGCACAATGCGACACCACCTATGATGGCTGGGGCAATATCGATGCTGGTTGGGGCAACAATGGTTGGTTAGACAGTGCCGATCGAACTCCCTAATACTGGATGTCCGAAACGGATATCGACCATATGTGCTCTTGCACATTTCTAGCATTGTATTTGTATTTTTCAGCAGAACTCTCAAACATAATCCAGAGTTCATCCTCTACAAGCACAATCCCCTGTGACATAGGTGGCATCACAAGACTCGATGCCACTTGTTCATAGCTATTTCCATTTACTTCTCCGATATACAATTTCGAATCTGTCTTTCGACCATAGGAACTAGACAATATCAAGTAGCCGTCCATAACCGCCATCCCTTGAACCTTGCTCGGCAAGATAATATCCTCGCTGCTCTGATGTAATGTGATGTGATTCCCATCATCTTCTACGATTTCATACTGCCGTAGCATGGAATGCGTTGCCAGAACAAACTCCCCTACATATAATTCCCCCTCATGAACCGTAAGGCTCGACGGCGTCAACAAATCATCGTCTCCCTCATAACTCACATGCATATACTCTTCTTGCGTAATCGAAAATGTATTATCCTCAGGAGTCACATGCTGTGCAATCATCTCCTCTACAATTTCCATTGGAATCGCGAGAATATCCTTCCCCTTTCCAGAAACAAAAATCGAATCGCTCACCAAATCATACGCAACACCACCCACATGAGCCTGCAAGTCCTGTGACGGACTAGACTCACTGATTTTAGCGACTGCGACCACTCGATGATCAATCCGATCTATAAACACCAAAAAACACCCATTCTCCAAATATGAGCTGACAATCACATATTCATCCGACATCGTAATTCCTTGCGGTGTTCCGTCCCATGTATACGGTATATCCATACCCTTTGCCGCTTCATAAATAGCTTCCATAGATAGCGCCTCATTATAACTTAGTTCTGGTTTGGGCGCGATCGCATACACTTCTGCAACCGTAGTAAATTGTATCGTTAGTGCTAGAATAATTGCCAATATCTTCTTCATGTGGTGTCCTCGCAAAAATAATTTCAATTGCGCATATATAGCTCTTTTCATGTCTATTATAGCCAATTTTTATATATGATACCACATTTCATTGTGCATTATTACTATATCTATAATTGTTTTCACTTTATTAACAGAATGTTTTCATTTGATTTTATTTCTACTCTCCTACCATTCCATCTCCATCATTATCCTTCATATACTGATACAAC
>CAYJFY010000030.1:0-30293 GCA_964369755.1 uncultured Lachnospiraceae bacterium | reverse complement strand
AAATATTTTACTGGCAATCAACGCTCTCCATTATATAACAAAATCGGAACGATTGCAAAACTTGCATAACTTTGTATTCCCCCAAAAATAAGGACGTTCACAAATATCAGATCGAAAATCAGTAAAAATGGTTTCTCCCGGTGTAGATAGATTAATACAATTAGTAAAACTCCGCCCGAACCATAGTCACTTCCCAGAAAATCTGCAAGGAAAATAAGTGCTACAATTGCCCCGACAGAGATTGGAATATATTTGATGTTTTGCATACACATAATTGCTATAACCCCTATGGCTAAGGTAAAAAATATATTTTGATTACTAAGCACAATCCAATTCCCGAAGAATGCATAGTCAAACACCACTTCTGAAATAATTGCAAATAAAAGAAGTCTCACCACGTATTTTATTATATCCCTTGTATGGGTAGCACCTTCAACAATTAGAAAACAAAAGATCGGAAATGATAATCTACCAATCATTCTCCATGTCATGTCATAAGGAAAACAAATTGCTCCAATATGGTCAATCGTCATGGTGATAATCGCAATCAATTTCAATTGAAACCCATCGATACACCTTATCTTCTGTAACATTTTCTCTGCTTGATTCATGATGATTCTCCCTTGCTTTTTGCTATATTTTAATCAAATGCCGCTACGATAATCTACCGCTTCTCCTTGCATTATGGCGCTTAATCTGTTAGAGTAAGAGTGTACAAAGTTGCCAAAATTTAGGAAAGGAATGGTTGTTAATATGGATGAAAATAAAGAAGTTTGTACTTGTGGCGGAGATTGCGACTGCAACTCTGATGCTTCCATGGAAGACATCACAGTGACTCTAACTCTTGATAATGACGAAGAACTAGAGTGTGGCGTGTTATGTATCTTTACAGCTGATTCTAAGGAATACATTGCACTACTTCCTCTTGATGATGAAGACGGAGAGGTATTACTCTACCGTTACACAGAAGTAGACGGAAACCCAACATTAGATATGATTGAATCAGACGATGAATATGAGATTGTAGCTGATGCATTCGACGAATGGCTCGATGAGCAAGAATTCGAAGAAATGCAGGCTGCTCTTGACTCAGAGGAGTAATTCATGTATAAAACGGGAAGGAGCAATCTCCTTTCCGTTTTTTTCTAACGGATAAGTAATCTCCAACTTCTTCTTCGCCCTCGTCATCGCAACATAAAACATACGACGCTCTTCTTCGATTTCACTGTCCAATTTCGCCTTCTTGCTCGGTGTGACACCCTCATTCGCTGCAATAATAAATGTATAATCGAACTCCAAACCCTTCGCCCCATGCATGGTATGTAAGGATACGCTATCTACATTCTTTTTCTGTTGTTGTGTCTGCTTCTTCAGCCGCTCCCCATACTCTTCTACATAGGTAAACCACTCTGGAAATGTTTTGAATGACTTTGCTTGCTCCATAATCTCTTCCATCAATTCCAACAATTCCTCGTGATTATAATTTCGATATTCACAATAATCCCTTAAAAACTCATTATATCCAATACTTTTTCTAATATATTGAATCGCTCCATACGGAGTCATCTTCCGAATCAACCTCAAGTCCAATTCCCATTGATCGATTCGATCCAACATCCATTCCTTATCACAATAAAACTTAGACAATGACTGAAAACTGACCTCAGGACCACTGACTGCCTCACGAGAAATATAACGATTCGGACGATTCATCACTTCCAAAATATCTCCCCGTTTCACCTCTCCCATTGCAAGTCTCATGTAAGTCATCAAATTTTTTGCAACAAAATGCTCATAGATATTAGAAATATGTTCTCTCATCTGAAAGGGAATTCCATATTCAATAAATTTCCCTACCAAATGTCGAACCTCTATATTCGCACGAAATAAAATTGCAATCTGACGATAAGATTTGCCTTCATTTTTTAAGCCTTCTATTTTCTTTATAATATACTCGCACTCTTCTAAGTTTGTCTTCACCTCTTGAACATGAACAGACTCTCCCTCTGTTTGTTCTGTACGAACATTCTTTTTATATCGCTTTGTATTCCCTTCTATTAACTTGAGTGATGCTGCTACAATCGGCTTACTCGAGCGATAATTCACCTCCAGTGTCACCGACTTCGCTTTCTTATAGTCATTGGAAAATCCTAACATAATCTCTGGGCGCGATCCACGAAATCCATAGATAGATTGGTCATCATCACCCACCACAAACAAATTATCCTTAGGACTTGCCAACATCCGTATGGTATCATACTGCATGAGATTGATGTCCTGAAACTCATCCACAAGGATATACTTAAATTTTTCTTGCCACTGTTTCAATGCATCTGGATAATGAAGGAACAATTTGTGACACTCCAATATCATATCGTCAAAATCAAACTTTCTGATATTTTTTCGTTCTCTTTCGTAATGTTCATAGATATTGATCAGTTCTTCTCGTGTGCATTGTAATTCGTGAGTCTGTTCAAATTCTGTTTCCCCATTCTTGATTAAACTAATATTTCTTGAAACAGATGCAATAAACTCCTTTTCTTCCGAAGGGTCTAAATCCACTTCCAATTCAACCTGATTTAGGATTTCAGTCAACAATTTATAGCGTTGGTCTTCTGTTAAGATATTACTAGCATCGATACGATATGCCCATCTCAAAATACCATAGAACACTCCGTGAAAGGTTCCAAATGTAACTGGAAGTTTCTGATTCTCCCTCTGAAACCTCATTTGCATTTCATTGGCAGCATACTTTGTAAAAGTAATGACCAGAATTTCTTCCGGCCTTACTTGATATTCTTTGATTAGATATTCAATTCTTTTTGTAATCACATAGGTCTTACCCGATCCAGGTCCTGCCAGAACCAACATCGGTCCCTCTTTGTGCTTGATTGCTATTTCTTGCCCTTTGTTATACATCGTTCTTCTTAAAACTCTCTCTTGGCTCAATCTCTTATTTGCTTTCTAGTAATGCGATTGCGTCTTGGATTCTCTTTACTGTCTCATCTTTTCCGATGATTTCCATAATCTCTGTCGCTCCACCTGGCGTACTCTGTTTCCCCGATACAGCAGTACGGATTGGCCACATCGCATATCCGTTCTTACATCCTTTATTTGCCACATAGTTTTGTAGCACCTCATATAAGGCCTCATTTGTATAATCTTCGTGAGCCTCATAAAGTGGTAATAATTCTTTTAGCACCTCCAGTGAGGTTTCTTCATTGGTCATCATTTTCTTATGGCAATACATCCCAGTATCGTATACTGGAACTGCTTCAAAGAAATCGATTTGATCCTTGATATCTGGTAATACTTCAATTCTAGTCTTAATCAATCCTGCGATTTTCTCTAGATTAAAGTCCTTTGTAATCACTTCCTCAATATAAGGTTTTGCTAGAGGATAGAAGTCTTCAAACGACAGCGCCTTCAAGTATTCTCCATTCATCCACTTTAATTTCACCATATCGAATACTGCTGGTGACTTGGAAATATTTTTATAATCGAATGCTGCAATCAACTCATCTAGTGAGAAGATTTCCCGATTATCTGAAGGACTCCATCCTAATAATGCCACAAAGTTAATCACTGCCTCTGTTAAAAATCCTTGATCAATCAAATCTTCATAAGAAGAATGTCCACTTCTCTTACTTAGCTTCTTGTGCTCTTCGTTGGTAATCAACGGACAGTGTACATAAGTTGGTACTTCCCAATCGAATGCGTGATAGATTCGATTATACTTCGGTGCTGAAGACAAGTATTCATTTCCTCTTACTACATGAGTAATTCCTTGCAAATGGTCATCTACCACATTGGCAAAATTATAAGTCGGGAATCCATCTGACTTAATTAAAATCAAATCATCCAGTTCTTCGTTTGCCACCGAAATCTCACCATAGATTTCATCTACAAAAGTTGTATTCCCCTCCGTTGGCATATTGATTCGAATTACATAAGGAGTACCTGCATCTAATTTCGCCTGCACTTCTTCCTTACTTAATGTCGCACAATGCTTGTCATAGACAACAATATCTATACCGCCTACAGAAGTTTTGAGTGACTCCAATCTATCTTTATCACAAAAACAGTAATACGCTTGTCCCTTCTCAATCAACTCTTTTGCATATTTCAGATATAATCCTTCTGCATTTCTCTCGCTTTGTACATAAGGGCCAAATCCTTTATCCTTGTCTGGTCCTTCATCGTGAATCAATCCTGTTTTCTCTAATGTACGATAAATAATGTCGACCGCTCCTTCTACATATCGTTCTTGATCGGTATCCTCAATACGTAACAAGAAATCTCCATCCTCATGTTTTGCAATCAAATATGCGTATAACGCTGTTCTTAAATTTCCTACGTGCATCCTTCCTGTTGGGCTAGGTGCAAATCTTGTTCTAATCTTACTCATTATGTCTCCATTTCTTATATTTTATAGTATTCTATATCGGTTTTGCTTCCTCAATAATCTTGTTATATGGTTGTATGATGTAATGATTGAGCTGTCCCTTCATCTTCCTCTGAACAGGTGGTATCTTCATCACACCACCAAGTATCTTCATCTGAAAGATTTTCTTTCGGTTGTTCTGTGGAAAATCATAGATTCCATGTTTCTTATAGAATTTATGATCCGCTTCCATAAACCCTTGCATTTGATAAACTAAATCCCTAAAAATCTTAGTTCCACCGACTCCATAGAAGGTCTGTGGCTTTCTCAGTCCATTCTCTAATGCATAATTTAAATTTTTACCTAGGTTCTTGATTTCCCTCGTTGTATCCCCTTCATCTGTTGCGACTCCACATGGATACATCCCAGCAATATCGCTTCGTGCTTCCACGATCATCTGTAGATTACGCTCATTCTGATAGTTTCCACTAATGATATAGCCCGTGGCTTTTCCCGCTGAAACTGTACGATGTCCATTGCAGAACTGGCGGTCATCAAAGCACTTGAAACTTGAATGGGTATAATGATTCTCTATGGTAAATGCATAGATAAATGCATCTGCCGTTTGAATCTCATTCCTTAAGTACTCATCAAATCCATCTGGATAAATACACTTCTCACTTACGGAACATTGAAAACACCCAAGACATCCACCTTTAAATGGGTAGTCTCTAATATTAATCTCCCTTACCTCATATGCACAGATGTTCTTAAAATCTGCTATCATATTTTTAAGATTCTCATCTTCCTGGCTGGCATTGGTAATCACCACAACATCTTTGATATTGGACTTATCTGAATTTTCTAGAGTGGCTTGATGGATTTCCTTTTTCTTACTGTATCTCTTTGGCTCTATATCAGAATAGATTTCATTGTCTATATCGAACAAGATTTTTGCAAAGAAGTTTCTCGCATCTTCTCTTCCAACCTCTTCTAGTAGGTCTTCCATGTCCGCCGACAAGCCGCCTAGATATCTTAGTCCAAAATCATAACAGTTTTCTTCGATAAATTTATGAGCTGTAACGTCATAAAAATGCTTCGATGTAGAAATCTGTGCAGCATACTTCCCTGAGATATGAACATCATGCTCTTTTATCAATTCTATAAATCGATTCAATTGATAAGGCACAATCAATGTATATACAGGATAAACAAATACAATAATCTCGGACCAATCCAACAACTCTATCGATTCAGTAAAATCTGCTTCTATCTTTTTAATCTTCCTCCCCACATCCAATGTTTTAAATTGATGTGATGGATACAATTTTTCTAGATATAGTGCTGTTTGTAGGGTAACACTGTTTTTCCCTTTAGGGCTGCCATTTAGCACTAAAACATTCATAGATTGCGAGCTCCTTTTCATTTTGTATGTAACGATTTATTATAACACCTTTTGTTTCTTTAATGAAGTGTTTCTAATATATTTTTTAACCGATTAACTTCAATCTGTCCTGGTGCAGATGACTTCATAACTGTTCCAAATGTAATCGCGGAACCAAATAATTCTCCTGAAATTCTGCTTATCGCACCCAACTGACCCATGGACATCGTAACAATTGGTTTATCTATCGGTTTTTCTTTCATCTCTAATGTGGTCTCTAGTAAATTCAAAACATCTCTTTCGCAGGTTGGCATAACAGCAATTTTTAGGATGTCTCCTCCCAAAGAATGCATCTTCTCTATTCGTTGAATCAACTCTTGCTTTTGAGGGGTTTTATGGAAATCATGATTTGATACAACAACCTTAACACCTGCAGCATGCACTTCTCCTATAAGTTCCCCCACGTAGTCATCCCCTAAAAACAATTCCACATCAATCAAATCAACCAGCCCACTCTTACTTAATGCAAGAGCTAGATCTCTATATTCTTGCCCCGAAATTTCTGCATTTCCACCCTCTTGCTTAGTTCGAAATGTACATAGGATTGGCTGCTCTCCTAGTTTTCTTCGAATCATTTTTGCAGCTTCAAGTACCATATCTTCATTATGAACCTCATGATAAAAATCTAGCCGCCATTCTACCATATCATATGGTTGACCTGACAGCAATTTAAGTTCTTTATATAATTCCTCCCGGGAACTTCCTAATAAGGGAACACAAATCTTTGGCATACCCTCTCCAATTTTCACATTTCTGATATCTATATACGATGCCTTATTCATAGAAATCATCATCCCTTCTCTCTAATCAATGCTAAGTAAGACGATAAGCCGGGTTATGTCGTGTGTAGTCATCTGTCTAGGCCTAATGTCACCACTAGGCTCGAGCGACCTACCTAAAGCATGACGGGCCGCCATATCGCTTTGTTTCGGTCTTGCTTTGAATGGGGTTTACATATGCCCTCCCTGTTACCATTGAGGCGGTGGTCTCTTACACCACCATTCCACCCTTACCGGTTAAACCGGCGGTATATTTCTGTTGCACTATCCTTAGAGTCACCTCCACCAGACGTTATCTGGCATCCTGCCCTATAAAGCCCGGACTTTCCTCACCTGCTTGCCTTGCGACACTTGCAGCTGCGACTACATATCTTACTTAGCTTTACAAGTTTACCATGATGTTAAATAATTGTAAATAATTCAAAAGCATTTTTATAATAAATCTGTTGTTTCTCTTCTTCTGTCAAGTTGCATCCCTCGATTACTGCTTTTTGCATCTCTACCGTACTCCACGGAGAATCAGATCCAAATAACACGCGATCACACCCATGCAAACGAATCATTTCCTCTAGCTGTGCACTCGTCAGATGTACATTGCACATAGCTGTATCGATGTATACATTTCTTAATCCAGCCACTTCTTTCTTTGCTTCTTCAAACATCCCCATACCACCAGCAT
Organism: uncultured Lachnospiraceae bacterium; assembly: GCA_964369755.1. Classification (GTDB taxonomy): domain Bacteria; phylum Bacillota; class Clostridia; order Lachnospirales; family Lachnospiraceae; genus CAUPWF01. Next base: position 23,007 of record CAYJFY010000030.1, on the reverse strand, counting down.
GAGCAGCAATAATGGTCAAGTTCTGATAGCGAGTTGCAATTTCCCGAATGGACTTTGGCGGATTATGTATCACATCGGGTGAATAAGGATCTAAGCCTGTATGAAACGCCACAACTAAGCCTAGCTTCTCGCAAGTCTCATAGATCGGCATCATACAATCATTCATCGACAAACAATGCTGATAGTCTGGATGCAACTTCACCCCTTTCAGTCCTAACTCCTTGATTCGATAAAGCTCCTCGATTCGCTCTTCTGCTTTTGGATGTACCGAACCAAAACACAATACATGATTGGTCTGAATCGATGCCGCAAAATCATTCACCGCCTGTTGTTGCTTCGGATTGGTTGCTATATGTAACACCAGACTATGGGTAACCCCCATCTCTTTATTATGTTCTAGTGCTTCCCCTATGGTTTCTCCTCTGTAATATGGTTCTCCAGACACCGATGACAGCTTGCTAAACACCTTTCCCTTTAACTTTTCTGGAAAAACATGAATATGTGAATCAAATAACATTTTTCTACCACCTTTGACGACTCTTAGAATACAACTGTTTTTCTCTTTCTAGCAATGGCTAGTGTGGCATCTCTTCCACTTACTTTTTCCTGCAATAATTCTCCTAGCTCACTTCCTAGTATCGCTGCACATTCCGATATATTTGGATTTTTTTCTTCCATATCCCCTTTTGGCAGTAGATTCGTAGCATTGAGTAATTCTTTCTTACTATATCCAAGAATCGGAACTTTGAACTTTCTAGAGAATTCTAACAAAGCTGGTTCCTCTTGACGCTCATCTATGGTTGCAATTCCCTGGATTTGAATCATATCCATCTTCCAGCTATCCATCGCATAAAATACTAACTCTTCGATGTTCTCATAGGCAACACCTTCGCGCATCCCCATTCCAATCACGTATTGATTGCGGATTGCAATCTGCTGTGAATGCCAAGACGCCTCTTTCATATCCTGACATACCACAAGCCCAGTAGGCACTTCACCTTGAATCTCATAATCACTATAAAAACCTATTTGTTGCCCTTCTAAAACAGAAGCCGTAATCATACGTGCTTGTAGGACGCTTCCGATCTCCATATTGTTATCTTCCGCAAATTTTGTAATGGAAAACTTCCTTCTCGTTTCTTCTGGTGTGGTATAAATCTCTTCCACTTCTAGAACCTTTGAAAGTTTACTCGCAAGCAGGTTTCCATTCCCTAAGTGATTTCCCAACATCGGAATCACATATCTTCCCTCTCCATCCACCACTAAAACCGTAGGGTCTTTCATCTTGTCTGTAATTCTCTCTGCTACCATTCGCATCGTAGCATCTGTACTTGCAATAAAAATAAAATAATTCGCATGTTTCCAATGCTCATCTAACCAAAGTTTAATCTCCTTGAGATTCGTGAACAACTCTACCTCCGCATCATTACTCTCCCCTTCATATGAGATCGTCTCATATCCTATTTTACTCAATGCCTGTACAACTTCTCTATTTATCTCAACATAATCTCTCGCGAAATTAATTACCGCAACTTGTTCCATTTTAATATCCTTCCCTTTCTTGCACTACCCGTCCTTATCTAATAAACTCTTTATAATCTTCCAAATTCTTTTTCAATAAATTCGGTATATCTAACCCATATGGACATCTCGATTTACACGCATTGCACTCGATACATTTTTCAACCTGCATCATCTTCTTTTGTCCAACTTCATTCGTCCAACTAGCACTCGGTGATCTTCTGAGAAATAGAGACATTCTCGCGCATGTCTGAATCTCTATTTCTGCTGGACATGGTGCGCAATATCCACAACCGCGACAAAATTCTCCAGCTAGATTGAGGATTTCGCTCTCCACAAATTTCTGCATCTCTGTTCCAAAAATCGGCGCCTTCACTTGATATTGCAAAAATTCATCTAATTCAGATTCTTTTTGAATCCCCCATATCGGCAAGACATTATCAAACTGATTTAAGAACGCATAAGCCACTTCACTATTTGTGATTAACCCTCCTGATAGGGCCTTCATACAAATAAATCCAACATTTTCCTGCTGACACAAATCAACTAACTCCCGTTCTTTATCAGATGCCAAATAACTGAACGGAAATTGAAGGGTTTCATATAAACCCGACAGTACTGCCTCTTTTGCAACATGCCATCTATGATTGGTAATTCCAATATGGCAAATCTTCCCTTCTTCTCTCGCCTTTAACATGGCCTCATAAAGTCCTGTTCCATCATCTGGTTTTGGACAAAAGGCTGGATTGTGAAATTGATAGATATCGATATAGTTGGTCTTCAAAAGCCTCAAACTAGTCTCCAAGTCTTCCCAAAACTTTTCCACGGTTGTAGCAGCCGTCTTCGTTGCAATGATAATCTTCTCCCGAACATGAGAAAGTGCAAACCCAAGCTTCTCTTCGCTATCTGAATATGCCCTCGCTGTATCATAGAAATCAATGCCATTTTCATATGCCTTCTGCAATATTTCTTTTGTTTCTTCAAAACCAATGCGTTGAATCGGCAACGCACCAAATCCATTTTTATTTACCTTAAGATTTGTTCTTCCTAATCTAACATAGTCCATAAATCTATCCTCCTATCAAATCTGCAGATCTCTCTTTTGATATGCTCTGCAACCAATAAAAAATGCCAATACATAAATCACCAAATATATAGCCAGTGCAATCACTGTATCTTCTTTCATTGCAATGACCTTTTGAATACTAAATGTAATAAACGGAGACAAATACAATAACGCCTCGCCCTGCTCACCTAATAACTCGCCCAAATATCCTATCATATAACTAATGAGCACAATCCCACTGCCCACAGCTCCTGTTCCAATCTTTGGAGATACTCCAACAAGCATAAAGGAAATGGAACCAAAAAACAATGCTGTAAAGCTCGTAATTTTTGCAGCTGCCAAGATATCCATCAACACAAAAGTCTCACCACCATTTATATAGCCACATACTATTGCAGACAAAACTGCTAACGTCAGTACAATGCCAACTCCTATCGTATAAGTAAGATGTTTTGACACATAAATTTCCACCCTGCTTATAGCTAGTGAATTCAAAAATTCTATTGACTTTGATTTTTCCTCTTTCAAAATCAACCCCGAGGCAAATGTAGCAGCAAAAATCGATACTGCAATTAAAACCAATGTATATATCATCCCAAAATAAGAATTGTAATTCGATAGTTCAGACACTTCATCCATTCCCACAAATTGCAATAGTTCCTGAGGCATCGCCTCAAATTTCATACTTACTACGTCCTGCATAGAAGAAAATAATATCATATATAAGGTCATAATGCAAAAAATCGCAACACCCCAGCCAATAATCGTTTTCCTAGTCACAAAAAGATTGAATCTAGTGAGTCGCAATACATTTCTTATGTCGAATTTCAATTCCTAGCCCTCCTTGTAGTAATCAATAAACTCATCTTCTACTGTCTTTGTCTTAATCTCAAGATACTGTAATTGCAATGTGGATAGCCTTGCAATCAACGCATTGATATCTTCTTCTATTTCATAACAATAGGATTCACCCTCCATAGTCGTATACGTCACAACCTGTTTTTGCTTGATCTTCACCTCATCCATCTGGAAGAAATCCACCAACTCGCCATCTTTTATGATAGCCACTTTATCACAATATTTCTCTACCTCGCTCAGATTATGACTCGATAAAAATATGGTTCTGCCTTTTGCCTTCTCTTTCAGCAATAAATCGAAAAACTTATTTTGCATCAATGGATCCAATCCATTTGTCGGCTCGTCTAAAATCATCAACTCTGCATCTTTAAGAAACCCTTGAATCAGTGATACTTTTTTTCGATTGCCCAAACTCAACTCCATAATTTTCTTATTCAAGTCTAATTCAAAATACTCTGCCAATTCACATATTCTCTCCACAGGTATATCTGAAAAACCAATTGCAAATCTCAACAATTTTTCACATGTAACATTTTCATAAAATGAGGCTTCACTAGGAATATAACTCACTCTACGCTTAATCTCTTTCTCATCCTTCTCGCTATCAAGCCCTAGCACCTTAATCTGGCCACTTGTAGGATGAATCATATTTAAGATAGACCTCAACGTAGTACTCTTCCCAGCACCGTTTTTCCCTACAAACCCTATAATTTCTCCTTTGGAAATGGATAAATTTAAGTCAGAAACTGCTGTAAATTGACCATATTTTTTTGTATAATTCTGTAGTTCTATTACTGACATTTTTCCTCCTTATCGTATCCACTATCTTTTTTTCGTTTCCGATTCATGCAAGTATTCGTCTCTCACTACTCTAATCTCTGATTGTTTGACTATGTGACTTGCTGCTGTCAGTTGTTTTTGGGCAGTCTTCATTTTTGGAACGATTCTTAATACCATGATAAGCGTTGTAATCACAAGTGAAAAGAACAAAGGAACCACTACAAAAAACAAACCTATATCCTCAGAAGATATGATTTCCGTCAGTTGAAAAGATTCGGATGACTGAATGAAAAATGCAATGTAAGCAAGTGCATATAAGATATTGGCAATCAAAATAATTATAATTGTTTTCATTACTGCATACCTCCAAATAAAATTATGATTAAATATAATAAACAAGAAATAGATGTTCCAACACCCATGAAAACAGACAGAGACAGTAACATCAACTTATTTCTATCAATTGGCAATTTTCCTGATACTTTACCCGTCTGTCCATTAATTGCATAATGGTAATTTCTCCCTTTGTATTTTGTATTTAACATCCAAACTGGTAGTAGCACATACTGAATGTTCTCATTTTCTAACAGATAGGTATGGCTTTTTTCTTTCGATGTCGTAGGCTCTACTTTCTTTTTCTGAAGATATTTCCACTTTGCATAATCAGCCTTTGAATCAACATCGAAAAATACTCTGTCCTTGATATGTTCTGTGCACTCATCTACACTCACGTCAAACTTCTCCGCATAAAAACTCGCCATATAGCTGGGCGAAAACTCACTCAGTGCATTAAAATCAAAGGGCTCTAATCCATCCATATAATCGCTTGGCATTTTCGAAGAAGCATTTGCGGGTAATTCCACATAATCAATATCTCCTGTGACATCGAGCTCATAATGTTTTGTTTTCGTAACAAGATATCCGCCTTCTCTGCTTGTCGAAACTTTATTCGGCTCATATGTAAAATTAAAAACACCCTTTCCACTAAATAACCAAAATGGAACATAGACACCTGTAATTTTATTCAGACGATTTAAATCTGTAAATTCGCTCGGCAATAATATCTTTTTACTGTAAAACTTCTTGAGTAGATTCTTTGCCTCTTCTCTTTGAATTTTAAATGGTAAAACCCCATCTGGTTGTAGCATTCCCTTAATACTATCTACGATAATGATTGCATTGCCACAATACATACATTCAGTAGCTACCGTACTTCCATTATTGATAACTTCTGCCCCACAAGAGGTACATACAAGCCCTTCTTTGGCCTCCATTTCCTTATATTCTTTTTTTAGACTCTCTACTCTCCAATCTAAATCTTGTTTTTTGTCATTTTGAGCAATTAAATCATCAAAATACTCTATGGGATATTCACTTTCACAATACTCACAGACCACAAGCTCTCGACCGATGTCAAAGACTATCGTTGCCCCACAAGTAGGACATTGCAGTTTCAATATATCATTACTCATATTCTCCCCCTTCATCTACTCGTTTCAGTATTTTTCATTCATAGTGATTGTACCACAAAATGCAGTTAACAAACACCAACCGTTTATTCATTCTCTAGTGCCTCTAACTCTTCCATTGTTTTTACAACAATACCCTCTTTTGCTTCCATACGTTTTGCTGCTCCTTCTAAAAATTTCATGTTGTATGGATTGTAAAAATCGTCATTTGTCGTTACAGAAAACGGAATTCCACGACACATAATTGCTTGTTTTAAAAACAACCTTACAGCAGTTGGTGTGTCAATACCTAAAGTATTGAACAACGAATCCGCTTGTGTTTTAACCTCTTCATCTACACAAACTTGTATTAAACTATTTTGTGCCATATCAACTCCTCCTTTCTGTTTGTAATACTTTTACATTACAAATGCATACTTTTGTAATTTTTTTCTATCGTCAATCCATAACTTCTTCTATAATCTGTTTAACTTTTTTGTTACTTAACTGTGTATGGAAAGAAACTGTATATCCGTCAAGGGTAAGTTGTTTAAAGAACTCCTCTGCACATTTTATTTTTGTATCTTCAATTCCACGAAGTGTGCTTTTATTTTCAACAAGTTTTGTTTCTACAACAATATTCAGTTCTTTTGTTCCATCTTTACGCTTGATTACATACATAAAATCCGGACTATAGTTCTCGCCGACAATTGTAGGTATAGCAACACTCGATTTTGGTATTTTTCCATATACCACAACTTCATCTATATCTGTCATAATATTTGCTTTTTCAAGTGGAGAATCAAATGCTATTTTATCATATAGATATTTGTCCGAAGGAGTGCCTTCAACAAACATAGTACCTACATTTCCTTGTTTGATAACATTACGTAAAGTTCCATCTCTATATGTCAACGCAGTTTCTGTAACAGATTGAGAAGAGCGAGTATATTTGAATCGGGTCTGTAGTTTTTTCATACGCCAATCAGTAAAAGCACTAACAATATTAGCCACCGAGTACTCGTTAATATATTCATCTGGAATAGATTTATCCTTTGACAATTCACACATTGATTTATGTATTGTAGTAATTGGAATACTCGTTTGTTGACTAATACGCTTTAGGAACTCGTGATAAGAAATAGGTCGCTTGATAGAATATGATACCCCTATGTCATCTCTAATGACCATCGCATTTCCTTCTGTTGCTACATTATCCCTATAGCTATACAATGTTACATTCCCAAATATGCCAGCATTTCTCAATACTTCATTCAAAGCTTGAGGGATTTCATCTGTCAAATCCGTATCATAAAACAGGTAGTATTTGTGATTGATACGTTCCCATAATTCTTTTAGCTCACAGTACACCGCTTCCCTTACATGAATTTCTTCTTTTTTATTCTTGTTAACATCGGTAACTTTATTACGCCCCACTCCTGATGCAAACTCAGGATAATCAGCGTAAAAAGCATCTCTATTTTCAGTAAGAATTTCATAATTTCGATTAATATATTTTTTTACCATTAGTTCTATAAATAAATCATCTGGATCAATATTTCGTGTTTTAGCAACTCTATCAAGTGTCTCTTGTAACAGCACTTGTGTTTCAGGCAATTCACCGTTAATCTCATCCACAAGTTTCTGTGCAAAATCCGCCTCAGTAAAATCCACAATATAATTCAGTTTGAATTCTTCATTGGAGATACGGTTACCATTTTCGTCAACCGGAAGTCGAAGCCCACGACCAACTTCTTGCAGTTTGCTGTTATCACTTCCGCTTGAACGTAATTTTGCAATTGTGAACACATTAGGATTATCCCATCCTTCTTTTAATGTCCACTTGGAAAACAAGAATCTTCTAGTATTAAAAGAACCATCCTCTTTACGAAGAGAAATTAGCATTTTTTTATTATGAAGGATATCTGCTACCTCGCTTGCTATCGCTTCGTCAGAATCACTGTTATCTTGTGAAAAATAACCTGCATGACAAGCGGAAATATCAACTTTGCTCGCTTTAAGATATTCTTTATATTCTTGTTCGTTATCTGACAAGGTTTCTAGCATTTCATCAATCTTTTCAAGAAGTAGTTTTTCAAATAATATTTTCAAATATGCCTCTTTACCATCGTCGGTATCACGATACGATGTGATGTCATCAATAAAAAACAATGCCAATGTTTTAATTTTAAATTGTCTGCCCGAAAAGTTTTGACGTTCTGTTTCAAAGTGTCTTTGAATTGCCAATTTCAACATCTGTTCTTGATAAGATGATGAATATATATCCGTATTAAACTCTTCTCCCTTAAATTTTACTTGACCATTAATCAACTCAATATAGTTTTTCCCAATTGCAGTTATAATGAGTCCATCAAAAGAAGAATCTATAATTGATAATGAATCTCCCTGCGTTAGAGTATATTTTTGGGTATCTTCTCCTCGTCTCTTAAATTGGAATATAGCAGAAGTTTTTGATTCTACTGAAAGTAATTTTACTTTCTCTTCCTTTCTTGACAAAGGCTCGAAATGTTCTTTGACAATACCTTTTATTAAATTTAAGTTGAAAGAATCACAGGCATTTAATTCATATACAAGGTTATTAAAATCTTTAAGGGTAACCTTGTTTCTTCCCGCTCCGGCAGTCGTATCAGGAAAAGTTGCTCCATATCGAATAATCATCTGTGGACATAGTTCTTTTACAATGGCTTTGTAAGCTTTTTGCTCACGTGAAAAACGATGTGGCTCATCAATAATTACTATAGGTTTTGTTGCTTTTAGTGCATCGAATGGTCTATAAAAACCTTCAACCAAATAATCATAATCTGATCGGGTAAGCATATTACCATTTGTTAGCAATTGCATATTTACGAGTAACACATAAATTTTATTGGAATTTTGGCATGAACCAGTTACGAAATCTCGTATTGATGGTGGCATAGCCAAAAATCCTTTTTTCTTTTTCTTTGGACTTTCCAATACCCCTAGTTCAATATCGCAGTTATATCCACACACATCTGAAAAATGGTGCTTTACATAGCTGTCATCAATGAACTGTGCTGTTCCTGCTTTGATTGGAAGTGATGGAACAGCAATGATAAATTTATTGAAACCGAGCTTTTTATGCATTTCAAAGATAGTTTGTGTATAAACATAAGTTTTACCCGTTCCTGTTTCCATTTTAACATCAAGATTTAGATAATCCCCCTCATCACGACATCCACGATAATCAGCACGAATGTTCTTTTGAGTCTTATTCAAATTGTTAATCAAGCGGAACTCTTGTCTATCAAAGGTTGGATTCTCATAGGCAAGATTCGATTTAAACATTGTTATTTCATCAAGCACAGAGTTGATAGCATTCACTGCTTGTTGCTGATGGTCTAATTGTCTCTCAAGTATTAGTTCCAATTTCTGCCCCCTTAGTATCTAATATCCAAATTAATCTTTAAGTTCTTTTCAGAATCACGAAGAATTTTTACATTTGTCTTTAGGTTTTCCATCTCCACATAGTTAAAACTGTAACCGAAGATAACAATATTCTGTGGATTGAATTTTCCTTCTCTATTGTACTTTTCGACAAGAGCCTTAATTACTTCTTCTGTAATCCCAGGATTGATAAGATACAGATGATTTTCACACCAATATGCTGTGTATCCTGCAAGGTTAAGCATTTCACAATTATTTACAAATCCATAATTATCATGTACTAACCATGTTATAAGTATAGTGGCACTACCAAATTCATCATACACAGTGGTATCTGTAATAAATCCACTGTTATCAAATCTTTCAATTTTATCAAGTGTTGTCTTGCTTACTTCTTGTAATGTATAATGTTTGAAACCAAGATCCGCGGTTGTATTAGGGTTTTCTTTCTGTAGCCTCTTCGATGCATTCTTAATTCTGTCTATTCCTAGCTGATCAATTGTCTTATAGCCAACCTTTTCAGCTTCGCTGCCTTTTTGTACCGGTTCTACCAACTGAACAAGTATATATCTTCGCTTAGCTTGTTTGTTTATATTTGATCGCATTATTGCATGAGCTGTTGTTGCACTACCACTAAAGAAATCAACAATCAAATCATCACTTCCACTTCCAATAGCAAGAATTTTTTCAATTAACCCTATGGGCTTAGCTGTTTCAAAAACCTTTTTATTATCAAATAAGTTTCTAATATCTCTTGTTGCTTTTTTATTTCCTTCAATATCATCCCACAAAGGCGACAAATATTCTTCTGGAACAAAGAAATCTTTCCAAATATTACCTGGAGCTTTAGTTCTATTCTCTAAATAGAACTTTTGATATGGATGCCATATTGATTCTCCGTTACGTTCTGTTTTCTTCCACTCTATCATGTGACTATCCACTAATTTCTGAGCTGTTTCAGGAGCACAAATCCATCTGCTTTCATACCCTGTTGGACCATAAGGATATATTTTTGAACCATCTGGGGCTATTAATGGATAATACATTGTGGGTCTATCTTCTCTGCGATCTTCGCCTCCTGTCCGCCTTAAAGAACGTGTAAGATATTTATTTCCATTTTCATCAAGTTGATTATATATCTGTTCATCACTCTTTGACATTTCAAGTCCTCTTATTATAGCATTTGTGACGTTTTTTGCATAAATTAGCACATAGTCCATTTCGTTAACAAGTCCATCAAAGCCACCCCCAGTTGGTGTACCCGTTGCTCTTGAAATGCAAGTTAGAAAATTGTCTTCACCAAAAATATCATCCATAACAATTTTACCATTTGCTTGTTCATTATCATCTAGCGAAACAAATATCAAACCATCTTTTGCAAGTAAATCTCTTGCAAGCTGAAGTCTCGGGTACATAAACATTAGCCATGCAGAATGGGATGCACTGCCTCTGTTTGTCAAATCCAAAATACGTTGGGCTTGTTCCTCATCAATACTTAATTTTTCAGTCAAATTATCCACCGTGAAATTAAATTTATCATTATACACGAATCCATCCGACCCCGTGTTGTAAGGTGGGTCTATATAGATACATTTTACACGTCCTGCGTATGATTTCAGCAGATGCTTTAATCCATCAAGATTATCTCCACTGATATACACATTTTCACTTTTAACATTTTCAGGAAGTCCATTATGTTCATCGTCTGGAACAATTACCGTTTCCGTATCAAGAGATGCAAGCATTTTTGCATAATTTTTCCCAAGGAACTTCAACTCATATCCTTCTTGTGAAATATCTATTTTATCTTTCAAAAATTCCGAAAATCGCACCATATCAAAAGAGCCATCCGAGCGAAAACATGATGGGAAATTTTCATACAATACAGACATTTCTTTTTGATTTGGTTTTACTGTTTCATTTGCAGCAATTATATTTTTAATCATCTTTACTTATCCTCTGTCTCTCCTTTTATTACAGTCATTATAACTCATGTATATCAAAATTCAATGGTTCTTCAAACCCTAACCCAGATTGTTAATATAGGGGAATGAATCCTCTTTTAGGTCACTTGCAAGTTAGTGCAAGTTGAATTTCAATAAATGTAAACGTTTTTATTGCACTTTTCCATTGTTTTTCTGCTTAAATCAAAAAAATAAAATTACATTGCAAGTTAGCGCAAGTTAAATACCGCATGGGCTTCACATCGATTATGCCCAATACGGAATATATTTCATATGTCTTGGTGCAGTATTTTCACCTAATGGTTTAATTAAATTTCTTTCTACGGTATCTTTAATAATTCTTGAAACCTTATAGCTATCACTTGATTCCAACCCGAACAAACTCCTCAACTCTGTGTTTGTTATAGGCTTAAAATTAACATATGCCAAACAAGCCTGCATATAACATGTTCGAATACGGTCTTCTTTAGATGTAACCTCAAACGGAACTTTTGCAAATAAAATTGCTTTTGTAAATTGGTCGCTTTGATTCTCTATACGAGGTGCCAACATCTTATTCACCTTAGTCGCCTCTAATATCTTATCATATCCGCTACCGCGTTCTTCGCAAATACCGCATTTGTGCATAAACCCTGCAATATTTTCATTACGTGATACTGGTACCGTATCAATAATACGCTCAATTGCAACCAAAGGTGCACCGGCATTTGCAAACTCAATTCGATTCGAAAATACTTCTACCATAGGGTTGGTGCCTCTTTGTTCCAGTGATTGATGTATCATAGTATTTGCCATTAATTCTCGAATAGCAATTTCTGGAAATCCAACAATCATTTTGCGTGTAGCATCAACTATTATTTCTTCTTGTGGAATAATTGTCATTATATATTGTATGACTTCTTCGTGCGAAAAAACGTATCCGCGAACAAATTCTTTTTCTCTAAACGCTTCTATACGAGATTCATTTTTATACCAAATCACACGAACTCCTCTACGCATTAATCCATCAAACTTCTTCAAATTTTTTGCAATCATTAACGCACCGAAATTTGTTACATCCCAATTTCCTGCATCGTTTTTGCAAATAAACTTCTCATTGCTTAAATCTTCCAATATCTTTTCTCTGTTTCTCGGAAACGGAATCTCTAGTTTTTCATAATATCCTGCAAAATCCAGTAACGTAACGACTTCGTCCTCCGTTACATTTTCCTTTGCTATTCTTAATTCATATGGCGTTGTATCGAATTTTCTCCACAATTCCGCTTCCTTTTCTTTATACTCCGTTAGAGATTTCAAGTTCGACCCTATCCTTATATATGATTGTGCTGCAAATTTAGTCGGTTCGGTTCTAGCACACGGAATCTCTAATATTACCACGGTTATCCCTTTCTTCATCTCAACCTCATAAAATCTGAAGTTTATTTTGGGATTAATAATTCTATTTAACCATGCTTCTAACTCTTCTGCCCCTTTCTTAACCCTACGATAGTTAAAATTTGTGCCAACAATATCATGCGTGTCATTATTAATTCCCCATATTAAATAAGCACTTGCTTTCCCACATAAGGTGGCGGCATTACTTAAACCAGAAATATATTTTGCAATCCGTTCTGGTTCTTTATAATTACATTTATACTCCAACCATTCTGTTTCTGTCGAATACTTAATCAATTCACCAACAAGCGCTTGTAAATAATCTGTTGTTTTCATTTGTCGTCACCTCCTTAATGTGGTGAGAATCAACCTGCTATTTCTTACATATTACTAACTTTGAAGTATGCTTACTATAAGCAAGTTCTTTAATGATATCCTATAAGTCATCCAATTGGAAATTCATATCAGTTAGCTTAATTTCTTCAAATTTCAATCTACCCTCTAGCAATAACTTATGTAATAAGTTATTGCCATGATTTTTATTATCCATTGTACTTCCATAGTTTTTTAACAATGTTGTTACTGAACGAAATACCTCTCCTCTAATCTTTTCACATATAACATCGTCATATATACTATACTTAACTATGATTGTCGTTTGATGATACAGATTATACAAATCGAATATACTTTGGAAATAAGAATAATCCGCCTCTGATAATGAATGTCCATAAAAAACAATCGTTTGTTGTTCTTTATTCATATCTCTGTTTCTAGGCAAGCTAATTTGTTCTGAATAGTTTTCAATTTTTCTATACGTCTTTGAGAAAATATATTCATTATCTGTTTCACATACACCTTGATCTATTCCAAGTATGATATTATCGCTATATTTACCATGTACATTAATCTCTTTTGGGATATCATCTGATTGAACTGCTACATCTTTGATACTGGTATAATTAAAGTTCAAAATATATACCCCCTTATTCTCTTTTAACAAGGATTTATAGTTGTTCCAATAAATATTTTTATAACTCGGATTACTTAATACCCTATTATAAATTAAAGAAATATACTTTTGAAATCCTTTTTCGAAAGTTGTCAACTCCTGTTTCAAGAGCTGATATGTTCCGCTTCCTTTTTTATCACTCAAACATTCAATATAAAGAGCTTTATATAAATGATATATTTCATCTTTTATGCCCTCTTCAGAATTATATCTAATGACTGTTCTATCTGTCAATTGTTCCATGATATCCCTTGGTTTTCTTACATCTTTTCTAGTAGAGATATTCCCAATAATATCTTTTACTTTGTTTTCAACATCACACCATTTATTAAATTGACAATTATATTTTTTGGCTATATAAAAATACAAATCAAAATAAGTAATTTTTTTCATTATCAAATCATCAAAAACACTTTTAAGTTCATCAAAAATATCGTCATATGATTTATTTTCAGTTCCTCTTTTAACTACATATGATTTTAATATAACCTTTTCTTTTGCAACATTACCTACTAAATTTATTTTCGTAGGTGTTTCAAGTATATCATTTTCGTACTTATCAAATAATAGTTTAAGTTTATCTTCAATATCACTAAACCTCCAAGTAAAAAAATCTTGATATGAGGTTGGTAATCCAGAAGCAATATCAAATCCATTTCCTAATATTAATATTTGCATATATTTTCACCCTTATTTCAAAATAAAATAGTAATTCCGTCCTCATAATTCCATTTTCTTCTAGGAGTAGAAATGACTCCATATAACTTTCTGCATTTCCGGTGTCCAATCAAATCTATCATTTAAATATAATACTTTAGCTCCTCGACATTGTCAAATTAGAAGGTTATATAGAAACACTTTTATTTAGTTTCTATACATAATCAATAATTTCAATTAAAAATGATGAATTTCAAGAATGAAATCCATCATTTTATAAGCTGAAAACCAGATTTGAACTGGCGACCCCTTCATTACGAGTGAAGTGCTCTACCTACTGAGCTATTTCAGCACACATATATCTCAAAGATTATTATACTGAATTTTCCCATTATTTCAAGCACTTTTTGTTAATTTACATTTCTTTTTTTATTTCCACCGTCATATGATTATATGGAATTTCAATTCCTTCTTCATCAAAAGTAAGTTTTATGATTTCTAACATATCCCATTTAACCTGCCAATAATCCTCTGTCTTCACCCAAGTCTTGCATCCGATTACTACCGAGCTCTCCGCCAACTCCTCTATCACAACAAATATATCGTGATCCTTTAGGATTTTATCATTATCCATAATCAATGACATCAAAACCTCTTTTGCCTTTTTCAAATCCGCATCATAAGCAATATCAATCTTCAAATCCAATCGACGATGTTCTTGGTTTGTCATATTTGTCAAGCTATTATTCGCTAAACTTCCGTTTGGAAGTATAATAATTTTATTATCAACTGTCTTTAGTTTTGTATAAAAAATCTGTATTTCATGAACAGTTCCTTCGTTCTTGTTATTATCCTCAATGATATAATCACCTACAACAAATGGTTTTAGCAATAGGATTAAAACTCCTCCCGCAAGATTAGACAAACTCCCTTGTAGCGCCAAACCAATTGCAACACCAGCCGATGCTAACAACGCTGCGATTGATGTCGGTTGTAACCCAAATTGTGCCGCTATGATTACTAGTAGCAACATAAATAAAGTCGCTTTCAAAAATGAATCTATAAATTGAATCGCGCCTGCGTCTGCATTCGAGCGCTCTAATCCTTTTTTTACAAATTTTCTTATCCATTTTATGATATATTTCCCAATAAAAAAAGCAACAAAGGCAAATACCACATTCAGACCAAAGCTAATAATCTGAGGTAGGTTTGTTTCAATTAATTTCATTAGTTCTTCCATACTTTTTCTCCAATTCCGTACACTTTCTATTATTTCAATGATAAAAATGCACCCAAATTTCCTCTCTTACCTTTGGACGCCCTATGCGAGAACATCAACTCACTATTACAACACGTACAAAGGTTCGCTATCGTCAAATTTTCTTTTTTGATTCCACTCTCCAGCAGAATAATTTCATTCGCTCTCCAAAGATTCAACTGAAACTTATCATCTGTTTTTTTATAGAAGAGACTCTCCCAGTGTTCCTGAGCAAAACTTGCCTTGAATTCTTCCACGACATCTCTACTCACTTCATAGCAATCCTGACAGATAGAAGGTCCTATGGCTACAATCACATCCCTTGGGTCGCTACCAAACACTTCTCTCATTTTTTCCAACGTGACTTGGCCGATTTTCCCAACTGTACCGCGCCACCCTGAATGACTGAGTGCAATCACCTTCTTCACGGGATCCAAGAAAAATAACGGCACACAATCGGCATAGAAGGTAACCAAACACAATTCTGGAACATCAGTAATCATGCCATCCACGTCTTCATACTTATTTTCCCTTGTAATTCCGTTTCCCGCATCTGCTTCTGTCACAACCACAACATTTGTAGTATGCGTCTGCTTTGATAACACCATATTTTCTTTTGTTACACCCAGTGCATCTGCCATTCGCTGAAAGTTTTCCTCTACATAATTCTTTTCATCATTTCTAGCAAAACCTAGATTCATAGAAGAAAATATCCCTTCACTCACTCCACCAATCCGTGTAGAAAATCCATGTCGCACCATATTGGTCTCATGAAGCTTGGGAAATTCCAGATATACAACCGGAAGAGATTCTACAACTTTCATCCCTTTATCGTTCTTATGAAATTTAAACTCCATCTTTCATCCCCATCTCTTTTCTTGAAAACTAGTATGCATAGGGGAATGCATCTTCGATATGTGTAATCTCTGTATCTAGGATACCAATTACATCGAATCTACATTCAATATCTGACAAATAATTTTCTTGCATATACCAACTCGCACAACGCGAGATAATCCTCTGTTTCTTCGCATGAATTGCTTCTAAAGGATCACCCTTATCCAAATTCGCACGAAACTTCACCTCGCAAAATACCAAGACTTCTTGTTTTTGTGCAATCAAATCTATTTCACCTAATTTGCACCGATAATTTGTTGCTACAATGGTATATCCTTTGTCGTTTAGGTATTCACATGCAATTTTCTCGTATTCACTTCCTATTTGGCGTTTATTCATCTATATGCTCCAAATATTTTTTTATAAACGAACGTCTGTGAATCTGACACGGTCCAATTTCACGCAATGCCGCTGCATGAGCCGCAGACTCATATCCTTTATTTCCTGCAAATCCATATCCTGGAAATCCCACGTCATACTCTTCCATCATTCGATCACGGGTAACCTTTGCAATAATGCTTGCCGCTGCAATAGAAACACTATTAGCATCCCCTTTGATAATTGGAACTTGCTGAATTTCTATCCCTGGTATGGTCACTGCATCATTCAATAAAACATCTGGTTTCACGCTCAAATTTGAGATTGCTAATCTCATCGCCTCATAGGTAGCTTGCAAAATATTGATTTCATCAATTCTCTTCCAACTTACAACACCAATCCCTGTGGCAATGGCCTTTTCCATGATTTCGTCATACAATAACTCTCTTTTTTTCTGTGACAATTTTTTTGAATCATTCAGATAGAGAATTTCGCAATCCTTCGGCAAAATAACCGCCCCAGCGACCACTGGTCCCGCAATTGGTCCTCTTCCAACTTCATCGATTCCACAAATATAAGCACATTGATTGTATTGATTCTCATATTTCTTCATTTGAGTCAATCGTTCTTTTTCAACTTGTAAGGCTTCTATCTTCTTTCTCGCCTGATTTACGACCGTGATAACTCCTGCTCGACTGTCCTCTTGATGTTCCTCAATGAACATCTGTAATTTCTCTTGTGGATATTTCGAATATTCACTTTTTATCTCTGTAATACTTTTAGTCATTTTCTACCACTCCAAAATCACTAAATGGCCAAATTCTTAGCCAAGCTTGACCCTCGATATCATTTCTTCTTATGTTCCCCACATCAACAGAACGGCTATCCGAACTGTGATTTCGATTATCTCCTAAAACAAAGTACTCCCCAGGACCTAGCAGAATCGGCTCGTGGGCTAATCCAGCATTTGCAATTACTTCTTTCCCATAGACATCTTCTTCCAAAAGCTCTCCGTCAATATATACATATCCATCAATAATTTGAACCGTTTCACCTGGCAATCCTATAATTCGTTTGATATAAAACACATCTGTATCATGTTGATACGGGAATACGATGATATCAAATCTCTCAGGATCATTAAAATAATACGTCAACTTCTCTACCAATAAACTATCTTTGTCGTGTAAGGTGTTCTCCATTGATTCTCCGCTTACATCGGTTCGAATCACAACAAATGTCGTAATCAAATACACGGATAAAATAATGATACCAATATAGATAATCCATTCGAAAATGGTCTTCACAATACTACTAGAGTTATTCTTATTTTCTGTCCTTCTATTGTGTTTTCGATCTTCCTCTTGGTGCTCATTCCGATCATTATATTCCACTCTAATACCCATAAGTCCCTTCTCCTGTCTTAATATTCCTTCGGATACTCCAATGTCAGCCTACCCAAACGCCCATTTTTAAAATCATCAATAAATAGCTGTGCAGCTTTTTGAATATCCAACTCATTTCCTCTCAATAGACAATGTCTTACTTTTGCAATATTTTGCAAGGTCTCATATGGATCTTCATATTCAGTCACTTCATATTTTTCAGCTAGTCTTCCATTATATGCAACCGTCAAAAATTTTATCATCTCAATAGCCAATTCATCGATTTGTAGTATTTCTTCTTTAATCGAACCAATGAATGCTAATTTTTTTCCTACCTCTTGATCCTCGAATTTCGGCCATAATATACCCGGCGTATCAAGTAATTCAACCTGCTTATTCAATCGAATCCACTGTTTTCCCTTTGTAACACCTGGCTTATTACCAGTTTGGGCACATGCTCGGCCCGCTAAGGAATTTATAAATGTAGATTTTCCCACATTAGGAATTCCTACCACCATCGCACGAATCGGACGATTTAAGATTCCCTTCTTTCTATCGCGCTCAATCTTTTCCTTACAAGCTTCTTGTACAATTCCTTGTATGGACTTTATTCCATTTCCATTTCTCGCGTTGATTTTTACAACAGAATAGCCCTTGTCACGAAAGAAATTCATCCACTCTTCGTTCCAACGGTCTTCTGACAAATCCGACTTATTTAATAAAATTAATCTCGCCTTGTTCTTACCGATTTCATCGATATCTGGATTCCTACTGCTCATAGGAACTCTCGCATCAACTAATTCGATAATCAGATCAATTAACTTAATATTTTCCTGCATCATTCTCTTTGCTTTGGTCATATGACCCGGATACCATTGAAAATGCATTCTATACCTACTTTCATTAGAAAAAAGACAAATACATAACGTATTTGTCTTTTAATTGTTATTATTTCACTAACTCTTTAACCTTAGCCCTCTTACCAACACGTCCACGTAAGTAGTTCAATTTTGCTCTTCTTACTTTACCGCGGCGGATAACTTCTACTCTCTCAACGTTTGGTGAGTGTAGTGGCCAAGTCTTCTCTACTCCGATTCCGTTAGAGTTCTTTCTTACTGTGAATGTAGCTCTTGCACTTCCACCTTGCTTCTTAAGAACTGTTCCTTCGAAAACCTGAATTCTCTCTCTTGTTCCCTCTTTAATTTTGTTGTATACCTTTACAGTATCTCCAACATTAAATTGAGGTACGTCTTGTTTTAATTGTTCTGTTTCAATACTTTTAATAATATCGTTCATTGTGTGCCTCCTTATTCTTTGGACGTTCTTAATACATCATTTGTACCAGAGGACCATCTCTTTTCTTTCACAACTTAGTAATGATACCACAAACCACCCATTAATGCAAGCACTAATTAGTTTCGCGATATTTTTCCCATAAATCGGGTCGTCTCTCCTCTGTTCGTTTCTTCGACTCTTCATGTCGCCATTCTTCAATCTTCACATGATGTCCTGACAAAAGAATCTCTGGCACTTTTTTGCCGCGCCACTCTTCTGGTCTGGTATAATGCGGATATTCCAACAACCCATCCTGAAAACTCTCAAACTCGGTAGAAACTTTATTATGCAATACTTCCGGTACAAACCTCGCAATTGCATCAATCATGACCAAGGCAGGTAATTCCCCACCTGTTAATACATAATCTCCGATCGAGACATAATCCGTCACAATCTCTTCTAGCACTCGCTCATCAATCCCCTCATAATGCCCACACAAAAGCACTAATTCCTCTTCCTTGGCGTATTCAATCGCCATATCCTGAGTCAATGTTTGTCCTTGTGGAGATAGATAGACTACCCGTGGTTTTTTCCCCACTTTAGCTTCTATGGATTGATAGGCACGATATATAGGTTCCGCCTGCATCAGCATCCCTGCACCGCCTCCATACGGATAGTCATCTACACGGTTATGCTTGTTATCTGCAAACTCCCTAATATCGATTGCTTCTACATTTAATAACTGATTCTTCATTGCCCTTCCGATGATACTGGCTTGCACACCATTCATAATCATCTCTGGAAACAATGTCAATACATGAAAATTCATGACACCCTCCTTAGACTTGAATCTTATTCTATTAGACCATCCATCAAGTGAATCTTCATGATTCGCCCTTCAATGTCCACATCTAAGATACAATCTTTAATCGCAGGAACTAAGACGTCTCCAAATTCATCTGACTGAATTTCATAGACATCATTCGCTCCTGTTTGCATGACATTCTTTAGAGTCCCAAACAAACTTCCATCCTCAGTTACAACCTGCATTCCAATCATATCAGCGATAAAATACTCATCTTTCTTCAGTTTCACCGCATGTTCACGGGTGACAAGTAGACTCTTGCCCTTATATTTCAGAACATCGTTAATATTGTCTATCCCTTTGAACTTTAGAATTGCAAATTGTTTGAAAAACTTCACTTGCTCCACTTCTAGACTGATATGCTCTTTTCCCGTGTCTACAAGTACTGTTTTTAATTTTTTAAAACGATTGACATCATCTGTCGTAGGAAATACTTTCACTTCACCACGAATTCCGTGTGTCGACGAAATCACTCCTACTTGTAATAATTCTTCCATGATGCCTATTCCTTACACGATATCTACGATAACTTTTTTAGTTTCTTTTGTAGATGCAGATTTTACTACAGTACGAATCGCCTGAGCAATCTTTCCTTTTTTACCGATTACTTTTCCCATATCAACTTCTGCAACATGTACTTCGATTAGGATAGCTCTATCCTCTTCCTTCTGTGTCACCTCAACTTGATCTGGATTGTTAACCAATGCTTTTACAATTACTTCTACTAAATCTCTCATATCGCACACCTCCGTGCTTCCTATTTTTCAATACCTGCGATTTTGAAAATTTTACCAACTACTTCTGTTGGTTGTGCTCCGTTGTTTAACCATTTTTTTGCTTTTTCTTCGTCTACTGTGATAGCTGATGGCTCACGTGTTGGATCATAAGTACCGATTTCTTCGATGAATCTTCCATCTCTAGGAGATCTAGCGTCTGCTACTACGATTCTATAGAAAGGTGCTTTCTTTTGTCCCATTCTCTTTAATCTGATTTTTACTGCCATAATTCTTTACCTCTTCTTTCATGTTTGTTTTCTTTTTCATTCATTTGTTTATAATTTATTAAAAAGGAAGTTTGAATTTCCCTTTTTTCCCACCGATGCCTCCCATCATTCCTGGAAGTTTCTTCATCATCTTCTTCGCTTCATTAAATTGTTTAATGCAACGATTTACCTCACTAATATCAACTCCAGATCCTTTTGCAATCCGATGTTTTCTCTGTGGTGTTAAAATATCTGGGTTACGACGCTCCTCGATTGTCATCGAATATATCATCGCTTCCATTCTAGCCATTTTCTTCTGTGCCTGATCGGAATCCACGTCCTTCATTTGCTTCATGTTCATTCCCATACCTGGCATCATTCCCATTAAGCTGGACAATCCACCCATCTTATTCATCTGCTTCATGCTCTCTAGATAGTCTTCGAAGTCAAACTGGCCTTTTTGAAATTTTTTCTCCATTGCCTTCGATTGTTCTTCATCGATTTCTTCCGAAACTTTCTCTATTAAGCTCAGCACATCTCCCATTCCAAGGATTCTAGAAGCCATTCTATCTGGATAAAACTGTTCTAAGTCAGATAATTTCTCTCCCATACCGACATATAGAATCGGTTTCCCTGTCACGGATTTTATAGATAACGCGGCACCGCCACGTGTATCTCCATCTAATTTTGTAATGATAACACCGTCTATTTCAATCTTATCATTAAAATTCTGGGCAACATTGACTGCATCTTGCCCTGTCATCGCATCTACCGTTAGAATTGTCTGATGTACTTCAATGGCTTGTTTAATCTCTTGCAACTCGCCCATCATCTCTTCATCGATATGCAATCTACCTGCGGTATCAAGGATGATTACATTGTGACCATTCTTGTTCGCGTATTCCATCGCTGCTTTTGCGATATCTACCGGTTTATGATTATCCCCTATGGTAAACACATCTACGCCTTGCTTCTCTCCATTGATTTGAAGCTGCTTAATCGCTGCTGGACGATAGATATCACAAGCTACCAATAGTGGTTTCTTTCCCTTTAATTTAAACTTTCCTGCTAATTTTGCAGTGGTTGTTGTCTTACCAGCCCCTTGCAAACCAGCCATCATAATCACTGTTTTCGATTGTCCTGGTTGGAACTGGATCTCTGTAGTCTCAGAACCCATAAGTGCAACAAGTTCCTCATTTACAATCTTGATTACCATCTGCCCAGGATTCAACCCATTCATCACATCTTGACCAACTGCACGCTCTTGTACACTTTTGATGAATTGTTTCACTACCTTGAAATTAACATCCGCTTCTAATAGCGCCATCTTAACTTCCTTCATAGCAAGCTTAACATCATCTTCCGTCAATCGACCTTTGCTTCTTAGGTTTTTAAAAACATTCTGCAGTTTTTCACTCAAACTATCAAATGCCATATCAACAACTGTCCCTTCCTCTATCTATTCACATTAACTCTATAATGTCCTCTGAGATACTTCTGATTTTACAAACCAATTCATCTTGTGACTGATGTTCTTCATCCAAAATCACATTCAACTGTTGCAACTTCATCTTAATATTCATAAATTTTTCAACTAAATGTAACTTTGCTTCATATCCTAATAACAGCTTATTGCATCGCTTAATCATGTCATGCACGCCTTGTCGACTAATCCCTTCACCCTCTGCTATCTCGCTCAAGGATAAATCCTCTACCACATATTGCTCATAGATATGTTTCTGGTGCTCTGTCAACAATTCCCCGTAAAAATCATATAACAATGCCTGCTCTAATATTTCATTCATCTTTATCACCTAGGTTAGAATACACGATATGAAAAAGAATGTCAAGTGTTTTCTCTTGACAAGACAGCGTAAATTTATCTTCGGATTTAATGGTGTAGAGTTCACCTATGACTCGC
>CAYJFY010000029.1:0-30340 GCA_964369755.1 uncultured Lachnospiraceae bacterium | reverse complement strand
GATAAAATAAATAAAAGCAAGCAAGTTCTATTTACTTCTTTCGCTACGGCGAATCGAATGTCATTTCTAGACATCCATTCTTAGAAACTTCATGCTTTTGATACCCAATGACAATTTCAGAGAGGAGGAGTTTTAAATCAAGGTGTATTGCCTGTAACCAAGAGAAAAGCCTAAAAAATCAAGTAATCTTTCACACGATAGTGTGACTTTGACAATTCTGTCAATCAAAATCTAATCAGTAAAACAATCCCATTTAAACATCTAGTTACATCTTGTTATTTTTACAGGTACACTACGTGTCCCAGAAAAAGTAACCAATCACGTCAATTTACAGTCGCCTTACGGCAAGGAACGTGATTCATCATGAATTTTACGTACTAACCCATCGCTAATCAGTGTAGTGACTAGCGTGGGACTAAAGTATATGTTACATCTTTACAATGTACCCATAAACAATTATACTTAAGAAAGAAGGAAACGTATGAATAAAACAAAAACATATGAAGAATTAATGCAGTGCGTTCCAGCAGATGTACAAGAAGAATTTCACCAAATTGAACAAGGGAAGCGATTGCCCGACCTAGGGTCGGATGTTGTATTCAAAAAAGTGTTTGACCCAGATATTCATAAGGAAAGAATTGAAAAGTTACTCACACTGATCTATCAAGAAGAGTTTGAAGTAGGTGCTTCGTTTAAACAACAGATACCAAAGGCAACGGTATTCTCAAAAGATACCATTCATGATGTGGTTGCAAGACTTGCTACCGGTGGTATGGCGAATTTAGAAATGCAAGTGTTGGCGCAAGAGTTTATTGTAGAGCGAATGGATATTTACGCATCAGACATGATTCTGTTACAATACGCCATAAGCGAAGGAGAGAAAAAGACAGATTTTAGTTATATTGATGTGCAACATTCCTATTTGGTAGTCTTTATGAAGAAAAGTCCCAAAATATTTAAGGATTCGCCAGAATTCATACACTTTAAGAAAAGTGTAACGGATACAGGAATTGAATTAAACCAACTGGCCTGTATTGTGTATATTGAACTTGAAAAATGTTTGAAGTATGTAAAAGCCAATGGATACGACTCAGAAAACAAAGAACTATGGAAATGGTTGATTATGTTGGCAGATGTAAATGATGATGATGTCAAACAGTTAGCAGTAGAGGACCCAGAGAAAGCAGAGATTATAGAAGAATTGTATGGAATATCAAAGAGCAAGGAGGAGTTGATGATGATGTTGAGTGAAAAGTATGCAGAGGCAACACGTTCCAGTGAAATAGTGTATGCAAAACGCGAGGCAATGCGTGAGGGCAGACGTGAGGGCAGACGTGAGGGAGAGGCAATTGGAATTATTCATATATTGAAGTCGATGAACCAATCAAATACAGAAATCATTAGACAACTGATGACACAGATGCAGTTGAGTGAAAAAGAAGCTGATTCCTACTTGAAAGCTGTAGAAAATAATGAAATATAAAAAGTTGAATTAATTAGTGGTTGACAAATTGGCAAAAGTGTCATAATATGATTAAGACGAACATGAGTTCGATTTTGGAGGGCGATAAAATGGCAAATGAAGATAAAAAGAAAGCATTGGAAGCAGCGATATTACAATTAGAGAAAGATTTTGGTAAGGGAGCGGTAATGAAGTTAGGAGACCCACGTGCGCAAGTAGCGGTGGAGACGATTCCAACCGGTTCTCTGAGTCTTGATATAGCGCTTGGTTTGGGCGGAGTTCCAAAAGGGCGTATTGTAGAGGTGTATGGACCAGAATCGAGTGGTAAGACTACGGTTGCATTGCATATTATAGCTGAGGTGCAGAAGATGGGAGGTATTGCAGGTTTTGTTGATGCAGAACATGCACTTGATCCGGTCTATGCTAAGAGTATCGGAGTGGATATCAATGAATTATATATCTCGCAACCAGATAGTGGAGAGCAGGCGCTTGAGATTACTGAGACGATGGTGCGTTCAGGTGCTATGGATATTGTAGTTGTTGACTCGGTTGCGGCCTTGGTTCCAAGGCAAGAGATTGAGGGTGATATGGGAGATGCACATGTCGGTTTGCAAGCGAGATTGATGTCCCAAGCGTTGAGAAAGTTGACACCGATTATCAGTAAGTCAAACTGTGTGGTAATCTTCATCAATCAATTGCGTGAGAAGGTTGGTGTGATGTTTGGAAATCCAGAGACTACAACAGGTGGACGTGCGTTGAAGTTCTATTCTTCTGTACGAATGGATGTTAGAAGGATTGAGACGTTGAAGTTAAGTGGAGATATGGTTGGTAACAGGACTCGTGTAAAAGTGGTCAAGAATAAGATTGCACCTCCATTTAAGGAAGCAGAATTTGATATTATGTTTGGAAAAGGTATTTCGAAAGAAGGAGATGTCCTTGACTTGGCGACAGGGTTGAATCTAGTGAGCAAAAGTGGAGCATGGTATGCCTATGAAGGAAATAAGATTGGACAAGGAAGAGAGAATGCGAAGGTATACTTAGCTGAGCATCCAGAAATTGTTGAAGCACTAAGCAGACAAATCAGAAAGCATTATGGTTTGATTGCAGAAAGTGAGACGGAAGGTAAGTCAGAAACAACTGCAAAGAAAGAGAAAGAATAATGCGGGTTGAAGACATTATTGAAATCTCGAAAACAAAATTTAAAGTCGTACTAGAGGATGGAATCAAGCTAACGCTGTATAAAGGTGAGATTAAGAAGTATCGAATTGAAACGGGCATGGATCTCTCGGAAGAAATTTATAATGAGATTGAACATACGGTATTGTTAAAGCGCGCGAAAAAGCGCGCTTTACATCTTTTAGAGCAGATGCCAAGAACCGAGGTTCAATTGCGTAAAAAATTAGAACAAAATGGGTACTCCCGCGGAAATGTAGATGAAGCAATTGCTTATGTGAAGAATTTTGGGTACATTAATGATGGGATGTATGCAGAATCCTATGTCAGAACACATTATGACAGGAAGAGTCGAAGGGAATTGATATTCCAATTGCGAGAAAAAGGAATTAAAGAAGACGATATCATACATGCCTTAGATCATATTAACGCAGAACAAGGAGAAAGTAGTGCGGTCCAGAGAGCAATACGGAGAAAAGGGATTGATCTTGACAACATATCGGAGGAGCAAAGAACGAAATTATATGGATATCTTGCCCGAAAAGGTTTTACATACGAAGAAATCAAATCAGTATTAGAGTGTGTACAGGAGTATGGAATCTAATGCTTGACATTGCTAGGAAAACAGTATAAAATTGAACTGTTGTATTTTACAAAAATTGAATAAGGAGGTGCCCTGTGCTAATAGCAGTTATAATAGCAGTTGTTGTAACACTTGCGCTAGCGATACCTATTACTAGAATGCTAACCATCACAAAGCTTAAGAGCGATGCAGATTCAAAGATCGGCAATGCAGATGTGAAGGCAAGACAGATAATAGATGAAGCGGTCAAGACTGCCGAGGCAAAGAAAAAGGAATCTCTCTTGGAAGTGAAGGAAGAGTCTATTAAGACGAAAAACGAGCTCGAAAAAGAAACAAAAGAGCGACGTTCTGAGCTACAGCGCTACGAAAAGAGAGTGTTGTCCAAGGAAGAATCTTTAGAGAAGAAATCGGAAGCTCTTGAGAAAAAAGAAGCAAGTTACACGGCGAAGGAAGAAAAGCTTAGCAAGCGAGAACAAGAAGTTGAGAAGCTAAGCAACGAGCGAGTACAGGAACTAGAAAGAATCTCAGGACTTACCTCCGATCAAGCAAAAGATTATCTGTTAAAAACTGTTGAAGACGATGTGAAGCATGATACTGCGAAGTTGATTAAAGAACTATCCAATCATGCAAAAGAAGAAGCTTCGAAGAAGGCAAAGGAATATGTTGTGACTGCAATTCAAAAATGTGCAGCAGATCATGTTGCGGAGACTACAATTTCTGTAGTTCATCTTCCAAGTGATGAAATGAAAGGTAGAATTATAGGTAGAGAGGGACGAAATATTCGTACTCTTGAAACGCTTACAGGTGTAGAGTTGATTATTGACGATACTCCAGAAGCGGTAGTATTATCTGGATTTGATCCAATTAGAAGAGAAGTTGCAAGAATAACATTGGAGCGATTGATTGTAGATGGGCGTATTCAGCCAGCTAGAATCGAAGAGATGGTTGAAAAAGCACAAAGAGATGTAGAGACTATGATACGTGAAGAAGGGGAGTCGGTGGCACTTGAAGTTGGGGTGCATGGAATTCACCCAGAATTGATTCGCCTATTAGGAAGAATGAAATTCCGTACAAGTTATGGTCAAAACGCATTGAAGCATTCTATGGAAGTTGCACACCTATCAGGGCTATTAGCTGCTGAAGTCGGTGTGGATATCAGAATGGCGAAACGTGCAGGTTTGTTACATGACATCGGTAAATCCATTGATCACGATGTAGAAGGGTCACATATCCAGATTGGTGTTGATCTATGTAAGAAATACAAAGAGTCATCAATAGTTATCAATGCAGTGGAATCACATCATGGAGATGTGGAGCCAACATCATTAATTGCATGCATCGTGCAAGCAGCTGATACAATTTCAGCAGCAAGACCTGGTGCAAGAAGAGAAACAGTAGAAACATATGCAAACAGATTAAAACAGTTAGAGACTATTACAGATCAATTCAAAGGAGTTGACAAGTCATTTGCGATACAAGCGGGTAGAGAGATTCGAGTAATGGTAGTTCCAGAACAAGTATCAGATGATGAAATGGTACTTTTGGCTAGAGATATTTCTAAGCAAATTGAGTTTGAGTTAGAGTATCCGGGTCAAATCAAGGTGAATGTTATCCGTGAAAGCAGAGCTACGGATTATGCCAAATAGATAGAAGTAAATGACCCTTGCATTGCAAGGGTCATTTACTTTATGAAATAGGAGGGATAAGAGATGAAGAGATTAAAAAGAGAGCCAAGATATCAGGGTAGTATTGTAGATGTATACATGGATACTATAGAGCTGCCGAATGGAAAATTAGCTGAGTGGGATTATATTCATCATCCAGGTGCTTCGGCAGTAGTTGCGGTGACGGATGAAGGGAAGTTGTTGTTAGTCACTCAATATCGTAATGCACTAGACCGAATTACCCTGGAGATACCAGCAGGTAAGTTTGATGCAGAGGGTGAGGATCCACTTGTTTGTGCAAAACGCGAGTTGGAAGAAGAAACAGGATATGTGACAGATGATATAGAGTGGTTGCTCAACATCAACACATGGCTTGCGTTTACCAATGAAACCATTCATATCTATGTTGCGCGAAACTTAAAGAAAACAATGCAAAATTTGGATGAGGATGAATTTGTCGATGTAAAAGAGTATGAAGTGGAAGAATTAAAGGCTATGATTTTGAATGGTGAGATTACAGATGCGAAGACTATGGCTGCGATTTTAGCATATGATCAAAAATATCTATCTTCGGGGAATACAGAAATAAAATAAGCATATATTGGATTAATAAGGTGAAAGAGGGTATTGCATGATAGATGTGATCAAACAGAAGCGCTTATTAATCCTTTTTTTTATAGGATTCCTTCTGGGTATTGTGTATGTTAATTTTTATGCGATTGATTTTGTTAGCATGAATGGCATATTTAATTCTTACTATCTAGATGTCTTTATGAATCAGCAGTTGAATATCAGAGAATATTTTTTATATCTCATTGGGGTGAGGGTTCTTCCTCTTATTCTACTATTTTTGCTTGGAATTACGAAGTTTCATAAAGTGGTTGTATATGTATTTGTTCTGTGGATTGGTTTTATGTTGGGGAATTATGTTACATTATCTGTGGTGCAGTTGGGGGTGAGGGGACTTTTTTTTGGCATTGTTGCGCTGATGCCACACATCATCTTCTATATACCGATGTATTTGATTCTATTATTTTATCTCTATCAATATCCAGATGCGAAATGGGCTTTGCCGAAAACAATAGCAATGGTCTTATGTTTTGTAATTGGTATAATCTTAGAGGGACAAATCAATCCAAGTATGTTAAAATGGTGTATATCGATTATGGAATTGAGATGAGGTTATTACGAGGGGGATGAAAATCGTGAGAAGAACCAGTAAGGAATATATAAACTACTTGATAAAAACAAAAAATGTGTCAAAGAATACGCAACTCTCATACCGACAAGATTTGGACAAGATGATTGAATACTTTCAGCTTCGTCAGATATTTGACTATGAGATGATTACAGTGAGTAATATCAATTCTTATATCACACATCTAAAGTTACAAGGGAAGTCAAGTGCAACACTTATAAGGAATGTAACGGTGATAAAGGGATATTTTTATTATCTTTTTAAAATGCATAAAATTCCAGAATGCATATCGGATGAAATTCATCGACCAGAACATATTCCAACAGAGAGACAGAATGTGTCTCTTGAAGCTGGAAGGGCGATATTGGAATACGTAGATGGGGATGCGCCGAAAAACAAACGGGATTATCTGATGATTCTCTTGATATTGGAAAATGGGATTAAAATCTCGGACTTGCTCAATATCAAAATCCAGGATATTAACACGGAGATTGGATTTATTCAATGTGTCATTGGACAGAGGGTGAAAACTTATGCGCTGACAAAGTCAACATTTTCACGTCTAAAGGAGTATCTAGAGGATGTGAGACCACAGTTAATAGATGCTCCTGAGGCGGAATATCTGTTCTGTAATATGCAAGGAAAACAGATGAGCCGCCAAGGAGCTTGGAAGATGATGAAGTCGTATGCAAAGAAGTGCGATCATCTAGAGTTGAATCTGTCTAACTTGAGCACAATCGCCTCAAAATAAATGCGGCGCCTAGAGTGATAAAAATCTGACTGCATAAGACTCCCCAGAGGTAACCTTGTATACCGTAGAGGGGAATGAAGAGAAAGATACTCCCAATTCGTAGAGAGAGCCCAGCAGCATTTAGAATGAAGGTGAAGATGGTTTTTCCTAGTCCGTTGATGATGGATAATAAGTTTGTGTTGAGGTAGAGGAATGGGCAGAGCCATGCTAAGGTGCGGATAAATTCAGCGGCTAGAGAACTATGAAATAGAAGTTCCCCAATTAAATTAGAAAAAACAAGGAAGAAAATCAAACAAATCAAGCCTAAGAGAGTGTTGTAGGAAACGCTCTTTTGTAGGATTTGTTTGATTTGTTTTTTGTCTTGTCTTGCATCTGTCTCTGCAACGGTAGGAAGGAGCATGGTAGAGACAGAGGATGTGATAGCGGTAGGAAAAAGGATGCAAGGCAAGGCCATACCGGTTAAGACACCAAACATACTAATTGACTCGGAGTTTGTTAAGCCGTATAGAATTAAGGCAGAAGGAATGGAGATTGCTTCTACGCTGTGTAGTAGATTTAGGGCTACTCGATTTCCTGTCAATGGTGTAGAGATACGAAATAACTCTTTTAAATGTGATGTGATTGATTTTGAAGAAAACTGTAGTGTTGATTGTTCTTTTTTCTGCATACGAGTGTACGAAAATATACAAAATAATGCAGAGATAAATTCTCCTAGGACTAAGCCGATTACCGCGAGTGAAATACTGTAGGGAGAGTCGTTGGCTTGGCAGAACATGTAAAGGAGGTATATAGAACCCACTCGAACCATTTGCTCGATGAGTTGTGCAATGGATGGAATCTCTGTTTTTTTGCATCCGAAGTAATAGCCTACGATACAACTGTGCAAAGCAGAAAATGGCAGAGCATAGGAGGCGATTAGAATTAAGTCAATGGTACGAGAATCGTTCAATATCAAGGTACTGATGGCTTCGGCATTTTGTTGCATAAGAAGAGCAATAAGGATACTACCAAATAAAGAGAAGGTGGTGCTAACGTAGAAGAATTCACGTGCACTTTTGGATTCGCCTAGAGCGAGTTTTCGTGAGGTGGTTCGCGAGATGGCGGTTTCTATTCCAGCAACACAGAGGGAATAAGCCATTGCATAAACTGGAAAGATTAATTGATACAGACCCATTCCCTCAGCGCCAAATACTTGGCTTAGGAATATACGCTGAAAAAAGCCAATGAATCGGCTGATAAATCCAGTTATGGTTAGGATGAAAACTCCTTTGATAAAAACATGTTTATGTGACATAAGCTTCCTTGCTATGTATGGATTTTGATACATTATATTCAAGAATTATCATTGACATGACAGATACGAAGTGGTATTCTGAATTAAATCCTAGTAAAATGATTGGAATTAAAACAATAGGGATTAAGATAATAGGAATTAAATTGTTTATATAGAAAAGGTAGGTGAGCATATGAAGATGTCTACCAAGGGAAGGTATGGATTACGAGCCTTGATAGATTTAGCACAGTTTGAAGAGGGTGCCCCAGTGTCCATTACTGCGATTGCGTCCAGGCAAGGGATTTCCGAGCGGTATCTCGAGCAGTTGATGTCAAAACTCAAAAAAGCAGGAATTGTTACCAGTGTAAGAGGTGCTAGTGGTGGATATATTTTGGCCAAGGATGCGGCAGAGGTTTCTGTGGGCGATGTGTTAAGGGCGCTAGAGGGTACGTTGGAGATTGTGGATTGTTCAGGAATTCAATCTAGCGACGGGTGCCAATCGGCATGCAACTGTGTATCGAAATCTGTGTGGAAGAAGATCAATGATAGCGTGACTCAGGCAGTGGATGATATTATGTTAGACCAATTGGTAGAAGAGGGTAAGATGCTGAGTGAGTCTGGCAATATAGAAGTAGTGAAATGTGAATAGGGAGAGGAAGAAATGAAGAAACCAATATATTTAGATAATGCAGCAACAACGAAGACTTCACAGGAAGTATTGGATGCGATGATACCATATTTTACAGAACATTATGGAAATCCATCTAGCATCTACGGTTTTGCATCGAAGAACAAAGAAGTAGTTACAACTCAAAAGAGGGTGATTGCAGATGCACTGGGTGCAAAGGAGAATGAAATTTACTTTACTGCAGGTGGAACAGAGTCGGATAACTGGGCGCTAAAGGCTACGGCAGAGGCGTATCAATCGAAGGGAAATCATATTATTACATCGAAGATTGAGCACCATGCAATTTTGCATACCTGTGAATGGTTAGAAAAGCAAGGATATGAGATCACGTACTTAGATGTGGATGGTGATGGAAAAATATCTCTCGAGGAATTAGAGAAGGCGATTAAACCAAGTACGATTTTGATTAGTATTATGTTTGCAAATAATGAAATAGGTACGATACAACCGATTAAGGAAATTGGAGAGATTGCAAAAAAACACGGAGTAATTTTCCACACAGATGCCGTGCAAGCATTCGGACAAGTTCCGATTCAAGTGGATGAATGCCATATTGATATGTTGAGTGCCAGTGGACACAAGATGAATGGGCCTAAGGGAATCGGATTCTTGTATATCAGAACAGGATTGAAACTTCGCTCATTCATCCACGGTGGGGCACAGGAGAGAAAACGCCGAGCGGGGACAGAGAATGTTCCTGGAATCGTAGGGTTTGGTGCTGCGGTAAAGCGTGCCATGGAAACGCTAGAAGACAGAATGAAGATCGAGACAGAATTGAGAGACTATTTGATTGCAAAAGTGCAAGAAGAGATTCCTTATGTGAAGTTAAATGGTCATGTAAGTGATAGACTTCCTAATAATGCAAATCTTAGTTTTCGATTTGTAGAGGGAGAATCCTTGTTGATCAGTTTGGATTTTGCAGGAATCTGTGCATCGAGTGGATCAGCCTGTACATCTGGTTCCTTGGATCCGTCTCACGTGCTATTAGCGATTGGATTGCCTCACGAGATTGCCCACGGGTCGCTGAGATTGACGTTGAATGAGGAGACGACAAAGGAAGAGTTGGATTACGTAGTGGAGAGCATTAAAAAGGTTGTTGAAAACCTAAGGAAAATGTCGCCGCTATATGAAGATTTTATGAAGAAGCAACAGAGTTAAGTAATTAATAAAAAAAGATATTAGGATATACAACAGCTAGAGTTGAAATTGAAGGAGAAGAATTATGTATACAGAGAAGGTAATGGATCATTTCCAAAATCCAAGAAATATGGGAGAGTTAGAGAATGCAAGCGCAGTAGGAACCGTAGGAAATGCAAAATGTGGAGATATCATGAGAATCTATTTAGATATCGATGCGGATTTGGTGGTTCGTGATTGCAAGTTCAAGACATTTGGATGTGGGGCTGCTGTTGCAACTAGTAGTATGGCAACAGAGCTAGTCATTGGTAAGACAATCTATGAGGCATTGAAGGTGACAAACAAAGCAGTACTTGAAGCGTTGGATGGGCTCCCACCAGCGAAGGTTCATTGCTCTTTGCTTGCTGAGGAAGCGATTCATGCGGCTCTATGGGATTATGCTACAAAAAATGGAATTGAAATTGAAGGGTTAGAGCAACCAAAAAGTGATATTCATGAAGATGAACACGAAGAAGTTGAGGAAGAAGAATACTAAATTGAAAAGTGTCAGATGATGGGAAATGATGAGATGAGTAAAAAGAAGGTTGTAGTTGGAATGTCGGGAGGAGTGGATTCTTCGGTTGCAGCGTATCTGTTAAAAGAAGCGGGATATGATGTAATTGGAGTGACGATGCAGATCTGGCAGGACGAAGAAAGAGAAGTGCAAGAGGAACAGGGTGGCTGTTGCGGGTTGAGTGCTGTTGACGATGCTAGAAGAGTTGCCGAACAACTAGATATTCCATATTATGTGATGAACTTTAAGAAAGAATTTGATGAGAATGTAATCGAGTATTTTGTGGATGAATATACGAAGGGGCGTACTCCAAATCCGTGCATTGCTTGCAATCGCTATGTCAAGTGGGAGAGTCTTTTGACACGA
The DNA here is from genome assembly GCA_964369755.1 of uncultured Lachnospiraceae bacterium. Lineage (GTDB taxonomy): Bacteria > Bacillota > Clostridia > Lachnospirales > Lachnospiraceae > CAUPWF01. The sequence continues at coordinate 19,492 of CAYJFY010000029.1, read as the reverse complement.
TGTCTTGGGATTGGTGCAGATTATATTGCGACAGGGCATTATGCGAAGATAGAGGAGTTACCAAATGGTCGTTGTGCAATCACGCATTCGGAGACTCCGCAGAAGGATCAGACATATGCGCTATATAATTTAACCCAGGAGCAATTGAAGAAGACTTTGATGCCGATAGGTGCTTATACGAAGGATGAAATTCGAAAGATTGCCGAGAAGATTGACCTTCGTATTGCATCGAAACCAGATAGTCAAGATATCTGTTTTGTTCCAGATGGGGATTATGCTAGTTTTGTGAATGAGAGGTTGGCAAAAGAAGGGGTTCAATTATCTCTAGGAAATTTTGTGACATCGGATGGGAAAATACTTGGAAAACACAAGGGAATCATCCACTATACAGTGGGACAGAGAAAAGGGTTAGGGCTAGCCCTAGGTTATCCGGCTTTTGTCTTAGAGATTCGTCCTGAGACCAATGAAGTTGTGATTGGTCCAAAAGAAGAATCTATGAGTAATACTTTGCATGCAAATCAATTAAACTTTATGACGGTAGATACGATTACAGAGCCGGTCAGGGTGTTTGCAAAAATTAGATATAATCATAGAGGTGCTTGGTGTGTTGTGGAGAAGACTGGAGAAGATGAGGTGCGATGTACGTTTGAAGAGCCGCAAAGGGCGATTACTCCAGGGCAGGCAGTGGTATTTTACGACGGAACACATGTGATGGGGGGAGGTACGATTCTATGATAAGAGCGGATTTTCACATGCATACGAACTTTTCTACGGATTCTGCTACGAAACCAGAGGAGATGATAGAAGGGGCGATTGCTAGAGGTTTACAGACGATCTGTATCACAGACCATTATGACTTCCTATATTCAGCAGATGAGCAAGAGTTTACCTTTGATGTGGAAAAATATTTTGTATATTTAAGGAAATTACAGGAAGAATATAAAGAGAAGATAGATCTAAGAATTGGAATTGAACTTGGTATCCAACCAGATTTAGGTGAATACTATCATGAATTTGTGAAAAAACATGAATTTGATTTTGTCATTGGATCTGTGCATATCGTAGAGAAGACAGACCCGGCAGTTTCTGATTTTTTTGAGCGATATGGCGATGCAAGTGGATACAGAATTGCATTTGAACAGATGTTGGCATCTGTAAAAGCAGTGAAAGATTTTGATGTCTTAGGACATATCGATTATATGGTGCGCTATGGTAAGGAGAAACAAGCGGAATACAGTTATGAGAAGTATGCGGATGTTTTAGATGAGATATTGAAGACGGTCATTGAGCATGGTAAAGGAATTGAGTTAAACATGGCAGGGCTGAAATATGGTCTTGGATTTGCACATCCTCACCCTCAAGTCTTGAGTCGATATCGAGAACTAGGTGGGGAGATTATTACAGTAGGTGCAGATGGGCATATTCCAGAGCATGTCGCTTATGATTTCAGTAAAGCAAAGGATATTTTAGAGGCAAGCGGATTCAAATATTACACAGAATTCAAGAATAGAGTACCATATTTTGTTAAACTTTAATAAATATGTAATTTCTACTTGAAAATTTGTTTCGGTTTTAGTACAATAACTAAGGGTTGTTTTTTCTTTAACAATGTTAAAGAACTATCAATTGACCGTAAACGGTTTATAAATTAAACAATTAGGAGGAATTAATCATGGCAGTAAAAGTAGCGATTAATGGATTTGGACGTATTGGACGTTTAGCATTCAGACAAATGTTTGGTGCAGAGGGGTATGAAGTAGTAGCAATCAACGACTTAACAAACCCAAAAATGTTAGCACACTTATTAAAGTATGACTCAGCACAAGGTAGATATGCATTGGCTGACAAAGTGGAAGCAAAAGAAGATTCTATCGTAGTTGATGGAAAAGAAATTAAGATTTATGCACAAAGAGACCCTAAAGATCTTCCTTGGGGAGATTTAGATGTAGACGTAGTACTTGAGTGTACAGGTTTCTTCTGTTCTAAAGATAAAGCTTCAGCTCATATCGCAGCAGGAGCTAAGAAAGTTGTTATCTCTGCACCAGCAGGAAATGACCTTCCAACAGTTGTATTTAACGTTAACCACGATATTCTTAAAGCAGATGACACAGTTATCTCAGCAGCTTCTTGTACAACAAACTGTCTTGCACCAATGGCAAACGCGTTGAACAACTTAGCTTCAATTAAGAGTGGTATCATGGCTACAATCCATGCTTACACAGGAGATCAAATGACTCTTGATGGACCACATCCAAAAGGAGACTTAAGAAGAGCTCGCGCAGCAGCATGCTCAATCGTTCCTAACTCAACAGGAGCAGCAAAAGCTATCGGTTTAGTTATTCCTGATTTGAACGGAAAATTAATCGGATCTGCTCAACGTGTACCTACACCAACAGGTTCTACAACAATTTTAACAGCAGTTGTTGAAGGTTCAGTAACAGTTGATCAAATCAATGCAGCTATGAAAGCAGCAGCAGATGAGTCTTTCGGATATACAGAAGAAGAATTAGTATCTAGCGATATCGTAGGAATCACATATGGTTCTCTATTCGATTCTACACAAACAATGGCTACACAATTAGACAACGGAACTACACAAGTACAAGTTGTTTCTTGGTATGACAATGAGAACTCATACACAAGCCAAATGGTTAGAACTATTAAATACTTCGCTGAATTAGCTTAATTGCAAGTTTAGAAGAATAAAATTTAATTTTAGATCCATATGCGGGTCCGGTCATCCTGGCCGGACTCGCGTTTTCATGTAATAGGAAACTGCGTTTCCATTACACAAAAACGCTCTGCAAGGGCGCAAACAAAATTTTCAACATGAAAGGACATAATATTATGTTAAACAAGAAATCAGTAGACGATATCAGTGTAAAAGGGAAGAAAGTACTTGTTAGATGTGACTTCAATGTACCATTGATCGATGGAAAAATCACAGATGAGAACCGTTTAGTAGCGGCATTACCTACAATTAAGAAGTTAATCGCAGATGGTGGACAACTTATTCTTTGCTCTCACCTAGGAAAACCAAAAGGAGAGGCAGTACCTTCTCTATCATTGGCACCAGTTGCTGTTAGATTATCTGAATTACTAGGTCAAGAAGTGAAATTTGCAGCAGATGCAGAAGTAGTTGGAGACAATGCAAAAGCAGCTGCAGCAGCGATGAAAGACGGAGATGTTATCCTTCTTGAAAACACACGTTACAGAATTGAAGAAACAAAGAATGGCGAAGCGTTTAGCAAAGATTTAGCTTCTCTAGCAGATATTTTTGTAAACGATGCATTTGGTACAGCTCACAGAGCTCACTGTTCGAACGTAGGTGTTACAGAATATGTTGATGTAGCTTGTGTTGGTTACTTGATGCAAAAAGAGATTGATTACCTAGGAAATGCTGTAAATAAGCCAGAGAGACCATTTGTTGCAATCCTTGGAGGGTCAAAAGTTTCTAGTAAGATTTCTGTAATCGAGAACTTATTAGAAAAGGTGGATACATTAATCATCGGTGGTGGTATGATGTATACATTTGAAAAAGCAAAAGGTGGAAGCATTGGTAACTCATTATTAGAAGATGAATACTGTGATTATGCATTACAAATGATTAAAAAAGCAGAAGAAAAAGGTGTGAACTTCTTATTACCAGTAGATTGTGTTGCAGCAGATAAATTTGCAAATGATGCAAATACAAAAGTTTGCAAGCCAGGAGAGATTCCAGAAGGATGGTCAGGATTAGACATCGGACCTGAGACAGAGGCTATGTTTGCAAAAGCAGTAGCGGATGCGAAGACAGTTGTATGGAATGGACCTATGGGATGCTTTGAGATGCCTAATTTTGCATCTGGTACAGAGTCAGTAGCAAAAGCTCTAGCAGCTTCAAGTGCAACAACAATCATCGGTGGTGGAGATTCAGCAGCAGCTGTAAACCAAATGGGATTTGGTGACAAGATGTCACACATTTCTACAGGTGGTGGAGCTTCTCTTGAGTTCCTAGAAGGAAAAGACCTACCAGGTGTTGTAGCGGCAAACGATAAATAATACAAATTGATAAACATTATTAGAGGAGATTGAATCATGGCAAGAAAAAAAATAATCGCTGGTAACTGGAAGATGAATATGACTCCAAGCCAAGCAGTAGAGTTAGTAAATATGTTAAAGCCTCTAGTGGCTAACGATGAAGTTGATGTGGTATTTGCAGTTCCAGCAATTGACATCATTCCAGCAATGGAAGCAGCAAAAGGTTCGAACATCGAAATCGCAGCTGAGAACATGTACTATGAAGAAAGCGGAGCTTATACAGGAGAGATCTCTCCAGCTATGCTTACGGATGTAGGAGTGAAATATGTTGTAATCGGTCACTCTGAGAGAAGAGAGTATTTCGTAGAGACAGATGTGACTGTAAATAAAAAGGTTCTAAAAGCATTAGAGCATAACATTACACCAATCATGTGTTGTGGAGAGTCTCTAGAGCAGAGAGAGCAAGGCGTAACAATGGATTTCATCCGTCAACAAGTAAAAATTGGATTACAAAATGTTTCAGCTGAGCAAGCTGCAACAGTAGTAATTGCATATGAGCCAATCTGGGCAATCGGAACAGGAAAAGTTGCGACAACAGAGCAAGCGCAAGAAGTGTGCAAGGGAATTCGCGAGTGTATCGCTGAAGTTTATGATCAAGCAACAGCTGACGCTATCCGTATCCAATACGGTGGTTCAGTATCTGCAGATAGCGCGCCTGAGTTATTTGCACAAGCAGACATCGATGGAGGCCTAGTAGGTGGAGCATCCCTTAAGGCTGACTTTGGTAAAATTGTAAATTATAAATAGAAAATTTTTTATCACATGAAATAGGCTATCACGAAACCATGATACATGAATTGCGGATTCGTGGTAGCTTTTGCTTGAAGAGACAAAAGAGGATAGAATAAGCAAGCATACGAAGTGAGGATGTATGCATAGGTGAATAAGTATTTTGGAGGAAAAAAGAATGGCTAAGAAACCAACTGTATTGATGATTCTTGATGGATATGGTTTAAATAAAGAAACAAAAGGGAATGCAGTATATCAAGCGGCAACTCCTGTAATGGACAAATTAATGGCTGAATGCCCATTTGTAGAGGGGAAGGCAAGTGGATTGGATGTTGGACTACCTGATGGACAGATGGGGAACTCGGAAGTAGGACATCTGAACATGGGTGCAGGACGTATCGTATATCAAGATTTGACAAAGATAACAAAGTCGATTAAAGACGGAGATTTCTTTGAAAATCCAGCATTATTAGCAGCATGTAAGAACGCAAAAGATAACAATTCTGCATTGCATATGTTTGGTCTAGTATCAGACGGTGGTGTGCACAGTCACAATGAGCACATCTATGGTCTTCTAGAACTTGCGAAACAACAAGGATTAGACAAAGTATTTGTACATTGCTTCCTAGATGGTAGAGATACACCACCGGCTTCAGGAAAGAGCTATGTAGAAGCATTGGAAGCAAAGATGAATGAAATCGGAGTAGGAAAAGTAGCATCTGTAATGGGACGTTACTATGCAATGGATCGCGACAATCGTTGGGATAGAGTAGAGTTAGCATATAAGGCAATGGCAAAGGGTGAAGGCGAGACAACAGAAAGCGCACCAGTTGCAATCGGAGCATCCTACGCTGAAGGTAAAACAGATGAGTTTGTATTACCTACAGTAGTAGTGGAAGACGGCAAAGCAATTGGAGCAATCTCCGACAAGGATTCTGTAATCTTCTATAACTTCAGACCAGATAGAGCGCGTGAAATTGCAAGAACATTCTGCGATGATGACTTCACAGGATTTGAGAGAGGTTCAAGAGTACAGACAACATTTGTATGCTTCACAGATTATGATGTAACCATTCAAAATAAGTTGGTTGCATTTACAAAAGATGAAATTACAAATACTTTTGGAGAGTTCCTTGCAAGCAATAACCTGACACAAGCTAGAATCGCTGAGACAGAGAAATATGCACACGTAACCTTCTTCTTCAACGGAGGAATCGAAGAGCCAAACAAGGGAGAAGATAGAATTTTAGTAAACTCACCAAAGGTGGCAACCTACGATCTTCAACCAGAGATGAGTGCCTATGAAGTGTGTGATAAAGTAGTAGAGGCAATTACATCAGAGAAATATGATGTGATTATCACCAACTTCGCAAATCCTGATATGGTTGGACACACAGGAATCGAAGGAGCTGCAATCAAAGCGGTAGAAGCAGTAGATTCATGTGTAGGAAAGATTGTTGATGCATTATGCAAAGCAGACGGACAGATGTTTATCTGTGCAGACCATGGAAATGCAGAGCAATTAATCGATCCAGAAAATGGGGAGCCATTCACAGCACACACCACATTACCTGTGCCATTTATCCTAGTAAATGCAGGAGAAGGTGTAGGACTGCGCGAGGGCGGATGCCTAGCTGATATTGCACCAACATTGATTGAGATGATGGGGATGGAACAACCAAAAGAAATGACAGGGAAGTCGTTGTTAAAAAAATAGATTTTTCGAATAATATATTATTCAAATAATACCGTAGGTACCGCAACTATGCTTAGAACCTGCTATTCTTCCGATTTTATGTCTTCGCCTTATTCTGTAGGAAAAAACAAAACTCACTTCGTTCAGACAGTTGTTTTTCCCTACGGCAGGCGACATAAAATTCGTTGAATGTACGCAATGGTTCTTGCACATAGTTGCGGTACCTACTTGCATTTATCAGATAGGAAGAATTTAGAAAGCGAGTTGATTGATAATATTGTCACCCGGTTCTTGTTGTTGTATAATAGAGTTGTACTATTTAAATACCGAATGGAGGGAGAACGATATGATAAGAAAGATAGCGATTGTACCTATGGTAACAAATGGACGTGCATCAGAAGTTGGAATGGACGGTCATTTTAATGTTTTTAAGAAAAGAAAAAGTAAGGTTCTTAAGGAAGCGTTGGAGTCTGCATTGAATGAAAAAGGATACAGTGCAGAGATTGTAGTTGATGTGAATCACGGTGATTTACGAGCTTTAAAAAGAGAAGGAGTAGACTTGTTTTTGATTCCACATCTTGTCTCGATTTATGTGGATCGCGACGGTATTGATGAATCGGTATGTTTTAGGCTAACACATGAGGAATATGAAAATGGAGAAGTGGAACGGATTGTTCAGCATATAGTAGGATAAAAATCATTTGAGAAAAATTTATTGTGATTGAAAAACGATACAAAACAGAAAGGTCAAACGAAGAGTTAAATAGTTGACAGTAAGAAAAAGTTCATATTTTCCCCTATGCACAAAGTGGCTCTATCATAAGATAGAGCCACTTGATTTTCAAGGGGCAATTGTGTGGAGTGATAAAACTTGAATTTGCATGGTTGGTGTGGTATAATACGAAAGATATTGTTTTACGAATAAGTAAGTTTTTTAATTAAAAAGGAGTAGTTTTATGTCAGATAGAAGACCAAAGAATAGAAGGCCGGAGAGGGACTTTGATGTACAAAATTCCGCAAAATCCACATATAACCCTAAGGGAAGACGGGCTAGAAATAGACAGAGAAAAAATGAAAATTATAGTAACAAGCTTGCAAGACATATTGGAATTGGAATCAGTGTGGTGCAGCTGTTTGCTACCTTGTATTTTACATTGAATGTTTTTTTATTAAATATGTTGCCGACTATGTATTTTTATATTTTGTTTGCAGTTTTATTTGTATTGTTTTTACTTCCGTTTTTAGGCCAATTTTTCTCAAAGAAAAGAGCGATATTTGCAAAAGTATTCAGTTGTATTATGATTATTGTGCTGTTGATAGGCGGGTTCTATGTTGGAAGAACGAATGGTGCAATTGGCGCAATTAGTGGTGGTGATGAAAAATTAGATAGCATGGTAGTAGCGGTGTTGGCAGATGACTCTGCAGAAACGATAGAAGATGCAAAAGGCTATAGCTTTGGTGTTCAGTACTCGCAAGATGGAGATGATGTAAAAGATACCGTATCAGCAATAGAGTCAGAGTTGGGCACTACACTAGATGTCGTAGAATATGGAGATAGAAATGCACAGAAGGATGCTTTGATATCAGGAAATGTGCAAGCGATGATTTTTAATGAAGCGTTTGTAGGTGTTTTGGAAGAGGCTCATCCTGGATTTGAACAAAGCATTAAAATTATCTATAACTATGAGATTAAAACGGTAATACAAACGACGGTACCTGAGGTGAATGTACAGGATAATTCGTTTATTGTATATATCAGTGGGATTGATGTATATGGAAATATATCTAAAAATAGTCGAAGTGATGTGAATATTTTAGCGGTTGTAAATCCAGATACACACCAGGTATTATTGGTGAATACACCTCGTGATTATTATGTGGAAATTCCAGGTATCACAAATGGAGCGAAAGACAAATTGACACATGCTGGGAACTATGGTGTTGACTATTCTATGTCTACATTAGAAGCATTGTATGATGTGGAAATTCCATTTTATGCGAGAGTGAATTTTACTTCTGTAATTGATATTGTAGATGCACTTGGTGGTGTTGATGTAAATTCTGAATATGGATTCACTACAATTGAGGGTATGAGTGTTAGTAAAGGGGTGAATAGTTTTAATGGAGAGCAAGCACTCGAATTTTCAAGAGAACGTAAAAATGTACCTGGGGGAGATGAGCAAAGAGGTAAGAATCAGCAAGCAGTAATTACAGCTATGATTGAGAAGATGATATCACCGGCTATATTGATGGGTGCTGGGGAAATTATAGATAGTGTGAGTGGTAATGTTGACACAAATATGTCAGAAGACCAAATACAAACACTAATCAAGGGACAATTGGAAGGTGGAGATAATTGGGACATTCAATCGATTGCTGTTACTGGAACAGGAAGTAGTGCAGTTTGCTATTCGGGAGGATCGTCAGCATTATCAATAATTGAGCCAGATATGAGTTCGGTTGAAACTGCAAAAACACAAATTGAGAGTGTGATGTCTGGAAATGCAAGTGCCAGTGAATAAGTATAACATTAATTGAGAGATGAAAAATCATGTATAAGACAAGAATAAAGAGAATGATTGATTTTGTTGTAAGCATTGTTGGAGCGATTTTATTGTTACCTATCTACCTTTTACTGGTAATAATCATAAAGATAACATCTCCAGGACCTGTTTTATTTAAACAAAAACGTGTGGGGGTAAACTATAGTTTTTTTATGATATATAAATTTCGAACGATGCGAATAGACACACCGAAAGATATGCCAACGCATATGTTGGAGAATCCAGAGTGCTATATCACTAGTATTGGGAAAATCCTAAGAAAAACGAGCTTAGATGAGTTGCCACAATTATTTAATATTATTAAAGGTGATATGGCTATTGTAGGTCCTAGACCAGCTTTGTGGAACCAGGACGATTTAATGAAACTCCGAGCGCAAAATGGCGCATCAAAAATCAGGCCTGGTCTAACGGGATTAGCTCAGATTAGCGGAAGAGATGAGTTGGAAATTGAAGTTAAGGCAAATTTAGATGGAAAATACGCTAGTGATATTAGATTTCTTGAGGATATAAGAATATTTTTTGCCACATTCTCAAGTGTGTTAAAAGAAGATGGAATTAAAGAAGGAAAAAACTAGATGGTGCGGCTAGCGGTTATTCAACCGATAGCCCGCACCCCATACAGTTTCAATGAGAGATGGCCTTTTTGGGTCATCTTCTATTTTTTCTCGAATTCGATTAATGTGAACCGTTACAGTTGCGTTATCGCCAGTGTAATCATAGCCCCATATCTTTTCAAATAATTGGTCTTTTGAGAAGACCAAGTTTGGATTCTCGGCTAAAAAGAGCAAGAGGTTGAATTCCCGATTACTTAAGTGAATTTCTTCGCCTTTTTTTCTTACCACCCAGCTTTTTGAATTGATTTCTATATTACCCAAGGAAATGATCGAATCATCCCTACAAGACTGTTCCGTATGTGAAGTAAGTCTTTGATAACGCGATAGATGAGACTTTACTCTTGCAATCAGTTCGGCTGGGTCGAATGGCTTTGTGATAAAATCATCAGCCCCTAGCCCTAGTCCACGGATTTTATCACTGGAATCCGTTCTTGCAGTTACCATAAGAATTGGAATATCCACTAAGTCACGCACTTCCCGACAGATATCATAGCCATTTCTAGAAGGGAGCATGATATCGAGGAGAATCAGGTCATAAGAATTTTCTTTTATCTTCTCGAGGGCTTTGTTCCCATCCTTGGCCATTTCTACTTCGTATCCATTTATCTCCAAATAGTCTTTTTCCAACATTGCAATTTCTACATCGTCTTCGACAATCAAAATCTTCTCCATGTTTTTACTTCTCCTTCTCTAATCTGCTTTTTCGAAATTTCAAACCTATCATTAATCCATTTTCTGATCTTGCATATACAGATCCATGATGTGCCTTCATAATATGCTTGCTAATGGAGAGTCCTAATCCATTTCCGCTAGTGGCAGTGTTTTCTCTAGACTTATCAGCTCGCCAGAAACGTTGAAACAAGAATGGAAGATCTTCTTCGGATACACCTTGTCCATTGTCGCTAAATTCGAAGATACAAAATTCAGCGTCTTCCTTAATTTGAATAGAAATTTTCAGATCTTCATCGTTACAATATTTCATCGCATTTTCTGTCAAATTCTCAAAAATCCGATGTATCTGTTCCTGGTCAATCCACAATGAGATTGGATGTGCAGGGTGTTCTAGTTGAAAATGGATTTCATGTTCAGGTTGCTCTTTTTTATCCTTGATGTAATTCTTTGTAAAAGAAATGAATTCAGTTTCTTGAAAATTCATAGGCATTTTCCCAAATTCAATGGTGGATAAATCAAATAACTTTTGTAATAAAACATCCATTTCACAGGCCTTTCGATAGGCAATGCTAATGTATTGGTGTTGCTTCTCGACCGTGCTAGCTACACCATCCATAATCCCCTTGAGGTAACCTCTGACAGAAGTCAGTGGAGTTCGTAGGTCATGGGAGATTCCAGCAATCATTTCGGTTCGGGCATGCTCATAGGACGATTTTCTTTTTTCTTCTTCTTGAAGGTGTAGAAGCATTTCGTCAAAGGAATTACAAACTTCTGTATATTCATCCTTGTTTTTGTACTGAATTAGCTGGGACCAGTCTTGCTTTTGTACTCTTTTTGATGCAGAACTTAGTAGATTGAGCGGCATCATAATCTCTCGTTTTAGCCGATTTGAAACATAGAGGGAGATTAGACATAGGATTAAGATGGTCAATAGGCTAGAGACTAAATTAATGATATTGAAGGCATTGATATTTCTAGTCTGTTCACTAATATCATTATTCACAGTATCTCGATAGGTGTTCTTTACAACGAGCAATTCATATCCAGAATCGGCTAGTTCGTCTTGCAAGGTATCTAGTTCAAGGGAGGATATGAAATCATTGGAATCTTGAAATAATTTATTTATTTCTGGAGGTCCTGGCTGCACATGGTTTGAAAAGGTACGAAGTATAACTGTGTTCACCAACATCAACATGCTTAAGGCAGCGCAGATGAAGATGGTATTGGTTAGAAAGATTTTTCGCGTGATGGTCATTGTATTTTCACCTTTCGTTTAGAATTTGTTTAGAATTTATACTCTAAAAATTTAGGGTTACCATTTATACTCCTACTATAATAACAATAAATGATATGGAGGTTCAAGATGAAAAGGAAAAAAAATAAGTCAAAAAAGAAAATAATTATAATTGGTAGCGCATTGGTAGTAGTGGCTGCAATCGGTGGAGGCCTATTTTGGAGAACACAGAGTATGAGTGCCATGGCATCAGAATCAGTGATTATGAATTCGACAGTTAGCGTTGGAGATATTCGAACAACGATTGAAGCAAGTGGGGCACTAGAAGCAGGAGAAAGTACAATGGTATCTATCCCAAATACAATCGAGGTTGAAGAGTATACAGTATCTCAAGGTGATGTGATTGCAGAGGGAGATCAGATTGCAGTGTTGAATGAATTGTCTGTAAAGGAAACTTATTATTACATCGAGGAGACCTTAGAAGAGTTAGAAGATGATCAGGATGATACAGACGATGACGAGGCAGAGTATTATGAGTTGGAGATGCAGATTTTGGATTTGGAGGAAGCCTTTGTTCAGGTAGAGGCGATGATGGAAGACTATACTTTAGTTTCTACAGAAAGTGGAGAAATCATAACCCTATACGAAGAGACTGAAGGGGAAACTATAGAATCCCAAAGTTCGGAAAATGCTGCTCTAGTAGAACAAGGTATCATAGAGGTTCAGACAGAAACAGATATGTTAGCTTATTTGACAATAGATGAGATGGATATCTTATCCGTATCGCTTGGACAAAAGGTATATATATCCATCGATGCTTTGACCAGAACAGAGATGGAAGGGAGCATTACAGAGATTGATCTGACAGGAACAGAAGAAGGTGGAACTACGAAGTACACCGTTGAGGTTACTATTCCAAAACAAGAACAGATGCTAAGTGGAATGAGCTTGTCAGCATCTATCGTAATAGCTGAGAATAATGATTTGTTATTGCTTCCAGTAGATGCGATATCGAATGAAGGGCAAGAGACATTTGTATATACAAGCCATGATGAAAGTACTGGCGAGTTAGGTGGGAAGACAGCAGTTACTGTTGGAACTTCTGATGGAATGAACGTACAGATCTCAGAAGGACTTGCAGAAGGAGATGTGGTATATTATGAATTTAATGTCTCAGGGGAATCTGGAGATATGTCTAGTGAGATGATGCCAGGAATGATGGGTGGTGGAATGATGAACGGCGGAGCGATGCCAGAAGGGATGGAAATGCCATCAGGAGGCGGAATGATGGGTGGTGGCTCATCGAGTGGAAGTAGACCATCAAGATAAGTTTTGTCCCTTATGGGTCAAAGTTACCAGAGTGCAAGAAAGGGAAGGTTATTACTATGATAGATATTAAAAATGTTTCAAAAGTGTATACCATGGGTGAGGAAGAAGTGCGAGCCCTTGACGATACAAGTTTATATATAAAGCAAGGGGAGTTCGTCAGTATTGTTGGACCCTCGGGAAGTGGGAAGTCCACCATGATGAACATCATCGGCTGCTTGGATATTGCAGATGAAGGGGAGTACTTATTGGATAATCAACCGATTAATGATTATACGGAATCAGAACTAGCAGGGATTCGCAATAAAAAGATTGGATTTATCTTCCAGAATTTCAACTTGCTATCCAAGATGAATGCAGCGGAGAATGTAGAACTTCCATTGATTTATCAAAGAGTTGCGCCAAAGATTCGAGCAGAACGTGTCAAGTGGGCTCTAGGAAAGGTCGGCTTAGAAAGTAGAGCGGGGCATACCCCTGCACAGCTTTCCGGGGGTCAACAACAGAGGGTTGCAATCGCAAGGGCATTGGCAACACAACCGTCACTCCTCTTAGCAGATGAGCCTACAGGAGCGCTGGATTCGAAGACAAGTAAGGAGATTCTTGCGCTATTCAAAGAGTTGCACAAGCAAGGAAATACCATTGTGATTATTACTCACGATGAAGAAGTAGCGCAACAAGCAGAGAGAATCGTTCGTATCAATGATGGAAAAGTAAGTGAGGTGGCAAGATGATATTACAGAGTTTAAAGATGGCATGGAAGTCCATTGTGTCGAATAAAATGCGATCATTTTTGACGATGCTTGGGATTATTATTGGGGTGACCTCACTGGTCGTATTGGTTTCTATCGTGGAGAGTGCGACAGGATCGGTTACAAGCAGTATTTCTTCCATGGGAAATGATCGATTGACGATTCGTATTTCAGACGACAAGGGGAAACCATATACCTGGGAAGAGGTTATGGCGCTTTCAGAAGATGAATCCTATGTAGAGGTAGTTCCACAAGGTAGTGCAAATATGACAGCAAGCCATGAGGGAACAAGTGAGTCCATAACCATTACAGGAACTACCAATGGATACGAGGAAGTGATGCAATTAGACATCGACAACGGAAGGTTCATAAAATATTCGGATGTGGAGAACAATAATTATGTGGCAGTGATCAATGAGTATACAGCGACAACCTTGTTTGGACATAGTGATGTTGTTGATCAGTCCATTAGCTTGGATGGCATTGAATTTACAATTGTAGGTGTATTGGCAGAAGAAGAGTCAATGTCTATGTTCAGTGGGGAGAGAATGGAGGCTTATATTCCGTATAGCACTCTGATGAGAGTATCGAACTCAGTTTCTGATGTGAACTTGTTCTATCTTACAGCAGCACCAGAAGTAGGTGGGGAGGCAGCAGAGTTAGCAATTACAGCTACACTTTCTCAAAGATTTGAGGCGGACACAGAGGCGTTTACCATTTCGAATCAAGCAGAACTAGCAGAGACGATGGAGAGCGTGACAAACACGATGGCATTGATGTTAGGTGGAATTGCTGGAATCTCACTTCTTGTAGGTGGAATTGGAATTATGAATATTATGCTTGTTTCGGTGACAGAGCGTACAAGAGAGATTGGAATTCGTAAGGCGATCGGTGCCACGTATTTTGATATTGTATTACAATTTATGATTGAAGCAATTGTGATTAGTTTAATGGGATGCTTAATCGGAATTATTTTATCCTGGGGAGCAGTCAGTTTAGTGGGAGTTGTTATGGTTGATTATATCTTTGCACTTTCTATGGATATCATATTGATTGCAGTAGTATTTTCACTTTTTGTAGGAGTGGTATTTGGAAGTTATCCAGCAAATAAAGCGGCGAAGAAAAATCCAATTGAAGCACTTCGCTTTTCATAGAATGGAGGTTCTAGAATAATTATGAAAAAAAATAAGAAGATGATTGTAGCTGTATCAGTTCTGGCATTGATTGTTGTTGCTAGTAGTATTACAGCGTTTGGCAGTAGTACTACAGCTGCAAGTGAAGATGATAAACCAATTGTGGAGGCGGCAGCTGCCATTGGAGACATTCAGACCACGATTGAAAATAGTGGGGCACTGGAGTTAGACGATACGATTTCTATTTCTTTGCCATCTACAATTGAGGTGTTAGAAGTCCATGTTGCACAAGGTGATAAAGTGGAGAGTGGAACTTTGCTAGCTACCTTAGATGAGATATCAGTAAAATCGACTTACTATACATTAGAGGAAACTCTAGAAGAATTAGAAGACGAACAAGATGATTACGATGACGATGAATCAGAGTATTACGCACTAGAGCGTGACATATTAGAAGTAGAGGAAGCTTTAGAAGAAGTGGAACCTCTGATGGAGACATTTACCTTAGTTGCAAGTGAGAGTGGAGAGGTGGCTAGTGTTCAAGATTCATCAGTAGAAGAGGAAGAACAAAGTACAGAAGAGCCGACAGGGAACACACAAGCAGCCCCGAACACGACGATGGGTGGACAGTATAATTTGATGAGTTATACACCGACGAGTTACACACTAATGAGCGCGACAGCAGTAACAGACGGAGAAAGCGTACCGGAAGAAGGAGCAACTTCTTCAGATGCTACCACGACACCTTCAACAGATGAAGCTACACAAGAAGAGGAGACTGCTACAGATCCGGTATCCCTTGCGGGCCCTTTGGTATTGGAGATTACAACACCAGTTGCAGGGGAAGCGCCGATGGCAGTATTAGCAACGAGTCCTTACTATACATCTACTTTGACATGGAGCACAGCAGATGCTACATTTCTTGCGAATACAGTATATCAAGTCGAGATAGAATTAGTGGCGACGGCTGGATATGTATTTACAAACAATATTACACCGACGGTTGGAAGCGCGACGATTACAGAATTTGCAGTGACAAATAATCAAAGTGGAAGTAAGTTATCGTTTATTGCGACCTTCCCTGTTACGACTGAAACACCGAGTGGACCGTCTCAGCCAGGAGGAGAAACACAACCGGGAGGAGAAACACGTCCAGAATGGACTGTTCCACAAGAAGGAACAGGTCAATCACAAGGAGGCGGTGGAACAGCACAAATGCAAGGTGGTAGTATGTCAGGAAGTGGTGGTACAAGTGGAGGCACTATGGAACAAGCCACAGCAGAAGAAACCGCTGAGGAAGTACTTGTTTTATATACAGAAGTATTGACCATGCAAGGATCCACACAGATGTTGGCACGCATGAACTTGGATGAGATGGATATTCTATCGGTAGAAGTAGGTCAAGTGGTTTATGTGAATATTGATGCACTTGGAATCGAGGGTCTAGAGGCGAAGGTATCTGATATTGATTATACCGGTGTTAATGAAGGTGGAACTACAAAATACACAGTAGAAATCGTTATGGAGCGACAAGAAGGAATGCTGAGTGGAATGAGTCTATCTGCAAGCATTGTAGTAGCCGAGATAAATGGTGTGCTTACGATTCCTGCCATGGCAATCTTCAATGAAGGGATTGAGTCATATGTGTATACATCCTATGATGAAGAGGCAGATGAACTCACAGGTAAGACTAAAATAGTAACAGGTGTATCAGATGGGAATCTAGTGGAAATCTTAGAAGGTCTAGGTGAAAATACGGCGATATACTACCGTTAGTAAACAGAGCCTGAGACTAGGCGTATAAAATAATGAAAGGTATTAATATGAGAAAAAGGGACAGTGAAAGGATGAACATTTAGTTCATATCTCCGCTGTCCCTTGATGGTGTTTAGTTTACATAGCGTTCAGCTAATTTGTTTACATTGTTAATTAGGAAGTACTGACCTACATAGAATCCGATTCCACATACAACAGACCCTAAAAGCATCCAAAGTAATACGGTTGTTCCGTTTTCATCGATCTGTACATCATATCTTGCTGCATTGTTGTAAAGACGATTACCTAATTTGTAGAACCAGTACCACATGTAGATTCCGCAAGTCACAATACTAAGTAGGACTGCTACCAGGTAATTTGTTGTGGTTTCACCATCTCCTTCACAAATTGTATTTACATCATTTGACAATACATAGAGAAAGTAAATGCCGTAGATCCCACAGGTTACAATACTAAGTACAACGAACATTACAAAATTACGATTTGTTTGAACCATGTTAATTTCCCCCTTTCAGAAAATTTACTATTTTAACTACAAGGCTATCAGAAAAATCAATATAGATGATATCTCCTTGTAAGATAAACAGTCGATAAAAATAATATGCAAACATTCCGGTCACAGTTATAAGTACAATAATCCAATATATTTTATCACCGCGTGTTATGCAATGGGTGAAGTCTTGGGTTGGAGCAAATATCGCTGCATATAATATAATTAATGCAGCAGGAATAGTAAATATGTGATAATGAAATGAAGCGACAAAATCAAATCTTAAAATTGCCACTGTACTTCGAGTTACACCACAGCCAGGACAAGGAATGCCTGTGAATTCTTTAAAGGGGCAACCAAATCCAGTGAGGCGACTGATGATTGTATATAAGGTGATGAATGTCACCACCATGAGCACCCGTCGAATCGGTGCTTGATATTTTCTTATAAACGTTTTTGGAGTCATGATTGATCTATCCTAAGTTTTTCTTTTTTAGAATACTATAATGAAGGTTACATGTCAAATATAAAAGTCCCCTATCGTCATGTTTGTCATGTTGATAGAGGGCTTAAGTTTACTGTTTACAGGCAATGTCACTTAGTTAAGATTAGATTAAAATATGTAAATCAGAGAATGTGATTTTATTGATGGATTCTAGTTCCGGTTTTTCCAGTGATACCATCTCTTGCTTTTTCTAGTAACGTAATTAATGCAGTGCGTTCTGGTGAAGAGGCAGCAAAATTAATCGCAGCTTCTACTTTTGGTAACATAGAACCAGGAGCAAAATGTCCTTCACTTATGTAGGTTTTTGCAGTATCTAAATCCATGTCATCGATCCAAAGTTCGTTTTCCTTTCCATAATTTATTGCAACTTTTTCTACTGCTGTTAAGATGATTAAAAAGTCTGCGTTCAGTTCTTGTGCTAGTAGACTACTAGCGAAATCTTTATCAATGACAGCACTTGCCCCTTTTAGATGATTTCCGTTTAGTGTAACTGGAATACCACCGCCACCACAGGCGATGACTAATTGTCCATCATTTACTAAGGCACGAATTGCAGGGAGTTCGACGATTTCAACGGGTTGAGGCGAGGAAACCATGCGTCGATAGCCACGACCTGCATCTTCCTTCACGGTATAATCATAAGCTGCCTCTGCGATTTTTGCCTCTTCTTCTGTCATAAAGTGACCGATTGGTTTGGTAGGATTTTGGAATGCAACATCGTTTGCATCTACTCGTACCTGTGTAATCATTGTGGTAACAGGAATATCTAGAATATTTCGATTACGCAATTCTTCGCGCAAAGCATTTTGTAAGTCGTATCCGATATATGCTTGACTCATGGCAACACAAACGGAGAGAGGCGTGTTTTTTTGGTTTGGATTTTCTCTAGCTAATGCTGCCATAGCATTATTAATCATGCCTACTTGAGGTCCATTTCCATGGGCTACAACGACTTCACAACCTTCTTCGATTAAGTCTACGATTGCTCTTGAGGTTGTTTTTACAGCTGCCATTTGCGCTGCTAGGGTATCGCCCAGTGCATTGCCACCGAGAGCGATCACAATTCTTTTTTTCTTCATAGGCTTATTCCCCGATTAATCCATTTTACGTGGTGCATTTTTATCTGCTAATGTTGCAAGAAGAGTAGCAGGATCTGCAAATTTAGCTAAGAAAATCATTGCTGCGATTACATACGGTTTATAGCTTGCCTCTTTGTATAGCGGGTCGCGATAACGGTCGAACACGCTTGCATCCACTTCTCCTGTTTCACAACTAACCCCTGTGATGTCAGCTGGAAGGCAATGCATGTATAATGCTTTTCCGTCTTTTGTTGTTGCCATAAGTTCCTCGGTACAAGCCCAATCCTTATGGTTTGCATTTTGTGCAAGTAATTCTTGCTCTAGAGCCTTGATTCCATCGAAATCATTTTCCCCATAGAGATTCGTACGTTTTTCCATAGCTGCAAATGGAGCCCAGCTCTTAGGATATACGATGTCTGCATCTTTGAATGCTTCTTCCATACTATTTGTCTTGGTAAATGATCCACCAGTTGCAGCGGCGTTTTTCTTTGCAACTTCTTCTACTTCAGGCATGATTTCATATCCTTCTGGATGGGCGAGAACAACGTCCATTCCTAGACGAGTCATCAAACCAACAATACCTTGTGGTACAGATAGTGGCTTTCCATAAGAAGGAGAGTATGCCCATGTCATTGCTAGTTTCTTGCCTTTTAGATTCTCGATTCCACCCATTTCATGAATGATGTGTAGCATGTCTGCCATGCTCTGTGTTGGATGATCGATATCACATTGTAGGTTCACGAGAGTAGGTTTTTGTTCTAGGATTCCGTCCTTGTGTCCTGCTGTAACAGAGTCAACCACTTCGTGCATGTAGCTATTTCCTTTTCCGATGTACATATCATCAC
>CAYJFY010000028.1:0-31436 GCA_964369755.1 uncultured Lachnospiraceae bacterium | reverse complement strand
TTACTTCGATTCCGTTAGAAAGACGAACTCTGGCGATTTTTCTAAGCGCTGAGTTTGGCTTCTTTGGAGTAGCAGTTTTAACCGCTGTACAAACACCTCTCTTGTGTGGTGAAGAAGAGTCAGTAGCTTTCTTGTGCAAAGAGTTATAACCTTTTTGCAAAGCTGGTGCTGTAGATTTCTTTACAGATGTCTGACGTCCTTTACGTACTAACTGATTAAATGTTGGCATTCTTTTCACCTCCTGTAAGTTTTTGGTTGCTGATTCTATGATCATTTTTGCGCACAAAAACAGCATTGCTGTTTGCATGCCCTATAATTCTAGTACATCTATCATAAAAAGTCAAGGATTATTTCGTAACAAAATCATAAAACTTATTTGCAAAAGGGACGGGGTATGAAATGCTGTATTGTGCATTCCCCCCCGTCCCCTTGACGTTAGTCTATTCTACTTCTTCCATCATATCCATGTCGAATACTTCTTCGTTGTCATCATCTTCATCATTGATTTCAAAATCAATGGCGTCTGATTCTTCGAATGTATCCTCCATATCCAAGAATGAATCTTCATCTATGATTTCATCTGTATCCAAACGTACATCGCGGTATTTTCTCATACCTGTTCCTGCTGGTATTAATTTACCGATAATTACGTTCTCTTTTAGACCGATTAATGGGTCTACTTTTCCTTTGATTGCTGCTTCTGTAAGAACTTTTGTAGTCTCTTGGAACGAAGCTGCTGATAGGAATGAGTTCGTAGCCAATGAAGCTTTCGTAATTCCAAGCATTACTTGCTCTCCTGTTGCAGGCTCTTTTCCGTTTGAAATCATTTCATCGTTTACATCATTGAATTCTAAGATGTCTGCCATTGCTCCTGGTAAGAATCCTGTGTCTCCATTTTCTTCCACACGAATCTTCTTAAGCATCTGGCGTACAATTACTTCGATATGCTTATCGTTGATCTCAACACCCTGTAGACGGTAAACACGTTGTACTTCTTGTAGCATATAATCTTGTACCGCACGAAGTCCTTTGATTTTTAGGATATCATGAGGGTTAACACTACCTTCTGTCAACTCGTCTCCAGCGCCTAGAGTCACGCCGTCTTGAATCTTAATTCTCGATCCATAAGGAATCAAATATGCTTTTGATTCTCCTGTTTCATTATTTGTTACGATAATCTCACGTTTCTTCTTGGTATCGCTGATTGTTGCCACTCCACCAAATTCTGTGATGATTGCAAGACCTTTTGGCTTTCTTGCCTCAAAAAGTTCCTCAACACGAGGAAGACCTTGTGTGATATCGTCTCCAGCAACCCCACCTGTATGGAAGGTACGCATGGTAAGCTGTGTTCCTGGCTCACCGATCGATTGCGCTGCGATAATACCAACAGCCTCACCTACTTGTACTGGTTCTCCAGTTGCCATGTTAGATCCGTAACATTTCGCACATACTCCAACATGAGATTTACAAGACAGAATATTTCTAATCTTCAACTCTGTGATTGGTCCGCCATCTTTATTTACACCAAATTTCATGATTTGCTCTGCTCTCTTTGGTGTAATCATATGGTTGTTCTTCATGATTAGGTTACCGTCTTTGTCATAGATATCTTCACATGAATAACGTCCTGTAATACGTTCTTGTAATCCTTCGATTTCTTCGTTACCATCCATGAATGCAGATACTACCATTCCTGGAAGTTCTTCCCCTTCTCCAGCACAATCGATTTCACGAATAATCAAATCTTGAGATACGTCAACGAGACGACGTGTCAAGTATCCTGAATCGGCTGTACGAAGAGCAGTATCCGAAAGTCCTTTACGCGCACCATGGGCTGACATAAAGTATTCTAATACGTCAAGTCCCTCACGGAAGTTTGACTTGATTGGTAACTCGATGGTACGACCAGTTGTATCTGCCATCAGTCCACGCATACCAGCTAACTGCTTAATCTGCTTATCAGAACCACGGGCTCCAGAGTCCGCCATCATAAAGATGTTGTTGTATGCATCAAGACCGTCTAGTAGAGCCTTTGTAAGGACATCATCGGTGTCTTTCCATGTTTTAACAACTTCTTTGTAACGCTCTTCTTCTGTAATAAGACCACGTTTGTAGTTTCTAGTGATTTTATCCACCGTGTCTTGAGCTTTCTCGATCAATTCCGGCTTCTCTTCTGGCACTGTCATGTCCGAAATAGAAACGGTCATGGCTGCTCTTGTGGAATATTTATATCCGATTGCTTTTACGTTATCAAGCACCTCTGCTGTAATTGTAGCACCGTGTGTATTGATTACTTTTTCAAGGATTTGCTTACACTGTTTCTTTCCTGCATGGAAGTCAACCTCAAGCAATAATTCATTTCCTGGAATTGTTCAATCTACAAATCCTAAGTCTTGAGGATTGATTTCAATGAATAATAATCTTACAAGTGTAGAGCTTACGTTTTGTGATAATTCTGTTCCATCATTCATCATCTTTGTTACACGAACATTGATTTTAGAATGTAATGTGATATAACCATTCTCATATGCCAAGATTGCTTCACTTAGATGTTGGAAATATTTTCCTTCCCCTTTTGCTCCAGCTCTCTCTTGTGTCAGATAGTAAATACCAAGTACCATATCCTGTGAAGGAACGGCAACTGGACCACCGTCAGATGGCTTCAATAAGTTGTTTGGTGAAAGTAGCAAAAATCTACACTCTGCTTGCGCTTCAACCGACAATGGAAGATGCACCGCAATCTGGTCTCCATAGAAGTCGGCATTGTATGAAGTACACACCAATGGATGTAGCTTGATTGCCTTTCCTTCAACGAGAATCGGTTCGAATGCTTGGATTCCAAGTCTATGCAATGTAGGAGCACGATTTAGCATAACTGGATGTTCTTTGATAACATCTTCTAATACATCCCATACTGCTGGCTCTAATTTTTCAACTTTTTTCTTTGCATTTTTAATATTTGGCGCCGACCCATTTGCTACTAATTCTTTCATTACAAACGGCTTAAATAACTCTATCGCCATTTCTTTTGGTAGACCACATTGATAGATCTTTAATTCTGGTCCTACAACAATAACCGAACGTCCTGAATAGTCAACACGTTTTCCAAGTAAGTTCTGACGGAAACGTCCAGACTTACCTTTCAACATATCTGAAAGAGATTTCAATGCACGGTTACCTGGTCCTGTTACTGGACGACCGCGACGACCATTATCGATCAATGCATCCACCGCTTCTTGCAACATTCTCTTCTCATTGCGAACGATGATGTCAGGAGCGCCTAGCTCTAACAAACGTCTTAGACGATTATTACGGTTGATAATTCTTCTGTATAGGTCATTCAAATCCGATGTTGCAAATCTACCACCATCTAGCTGAACCATCGGTCTTAAATCTGGTGGGATTACTGGAATCACATCTAGGATCATCCACTCTGGATTATTTCCTGAGTTTCTAAAAGCCTCAACAACTTCTAGTCTTTTTACGATTCTTGCACGTTTTTGTCCTGAAGCACCTACAAGTCCTTCTTGCAGTTCCTCGTATTCCTTCTCTAAATCGATGCGGCCTAGCAATTCCTTTACCGACTCCGCACCCATTCCAACACGGAATGCTTCTCCATATTGCTCACGCGCTTCTTGATACTCATTCTCAGACAATACTTGCTTGTACTGAAGACCTGTATCCCCTGCATCCAAAACAATATAAGATGCAAAATATAATACTTTTTCTAGGATTCTTGGTGAAATATCTAATGCCAATCCCATTCTACTAGGAATCCCTTTGAAATACCAAATATGTGAAACTGGAGCCGCCAACTTGATGCACCCCATACGCTCACGACGTACAGAAGCTTTTGTCACTTCTACTCCACAACGCTCACAAGTCACACCCTTGTGGCGAATCTTCTTGTATTTACCACAATGGCATTCCCAATCCTTACTAGGTCCAAAAATCTTCTCACAGAACAAACCTTCTTTTTCTGGTTTTAGTGTTCTGTAGTTGATTGTCTCTGGCTTCGTAACTTCATGTACAATAGGGTTTCCGTCGTGGTCAACACCGCGTGTTGCCCACTCTTCAATTTTATACGGTGATGCCAATCCAATCTTAAATGCATCGCACGTAATCGGTTGATATGATTTTTCATTGTTTGTATCTGTCATGAATGGAGCTCCCTTCTATTCTTCACTTTCAAAATCCACAAAATCGACATCGTCGCTATCATCGTAGTCATCTTCTTCTACTTCGTCTTCAATATCGACTAACTCTTCCCCAGCGAACTCTTGTTTCGCAAATCCGAATGAGCCAAAATCTTCTTCCTTACGATTTCTCGCATCGCCTTCTATAATAGAGCGGTAGTCTGTTTCACCCATGTCTACAGTTTCCATGATTTCAACCTCTGTATTATCTTCGCGAAGTACCTTGACATCAAGACCAAGTGATTGTAATTCCTTCAATAATACTTTGAATGACTCAGGAATACCTGGCTCAGGAATATTTTCTCCCTTGATAATTGCCTCGTATGTCTTCACACGACCGATTACATCATCCGACTTCACTGTCAAAATCTCTTGTAATGTGTAAGCAGCACCGTAAGCTTCTAGTGCCCATACCTCCATCTCTCCAAATCTCTGACCACCAAACTGCGCTTTACCACCTAATGGCTGTTGCGTAACTAGTGAGTAAGGACCTGTTGAACGAGCATGGATTTTATCATCAACCAAGTGATGCAGTTTCAAATAATGCATGTGTCCAATTGTTACTGAACTATCGAAGTATTCTCCTGTACGTCCATCACGCAAGCGAACTTTTCCATCTCTGGATAATGGTACGCCTTTCCACAGCTCTCTATGCGCTCTATTCTCATACAGATATTCCATAACTTCTGGCAATAATTCCGCCTTATGTTTTTTCTCAAATTCTTCCCAAGACAAGTTTACGTAATCGTTTGCAAGATCTAGGGTATCCATGATATCACTTTCTTTTGCTCCATCAAATACAGGTGTAGCAATATTAAATCCAAGCGCTCTCGCTGCTAGACTCAAATGAATTTCAAGTACCTGCCCGATATTCATACGTGATGGCACCCCTAGTGGGTTCAACACGATATCTAGAGGACGACCATTTGGTAGGAATGGCATATCTTCTACTGGTAATACGCGGGATACAACCCCTTTATTACCATGACGACCCGCCATCTTATCTCCAACTGAAATCTTACGCTTCTGTGCGATGTAGATACAAACAGATTGATTTACCCCTGGTGATAATTCACTTCCATTATCTCTAGAGAATATCTTCGCATCTACTACGATACCATATTCACCATGTGGTACTTTTAGTGATGTATCTCTAACTTCTCGCGCTTTCTCGCCGAAAATCGCACGCAAAAGTCTTTCTTCTGCAGTCAATTCTGTTTCACCTTTTGGTGTAACTTTACCAACTAGAATATCACCAGCTCTTACTTCTGCACCGATTCGAATAATTCCTCTTTCATCAAGGTCTTTTAATGCATCATCCCCAACTCCAGGAATATCTCTTGTAATCTCCTCTGGTCCTAACTTCGTATCTCTTGCCTCTATCTCATATTCTTCAATGTGAACTGAAGTATATACGTCGTCTTGTACCAATCTCTCGCTGAGCAAAACTGCATCCTCGTAATTATAACCTTCCCATGTCATGAATCCAATCAGAGGGTTCTTACCAAGTGCCATTTCCCCGTTTTCAGTAGAAGGACCGTCTGCAATCACCATCCCTTTCTCTACTCTCTCACCTTTATCTACGATTGGTTTTTGATTGTAGCAGTTACTTTGATTGCTTCGCAAGAACTTGGTTAACTTGTAGCATTTTTTCACGCCATCATCTTGTTTTACTACGATTTCTTTCGATGTAGCACGTTCAACAACTCCGGCCTCTTCTGCAACCACACAAACCCCTGAATCGACTGCAGCTTTATGCTCCATACCTGTTCCGACAACTGGAGTTTCTGTTGTCAATAGTGGTACCGCCTGACGTTGCATGTTCGATCCCATGAGGGCACGGTTCGCATCATCATTCTCAAGGAAAGGAATCAATGCTGTCGCTACCGAGAATACCATCTTTGGCGATACATCCATGTAATCAAATGCTGTTTTTTCATATTCTTGTGTTTCTTCTCTATAACGTCCCGAAACATTTTTGTGAACAAAATATCCTTGTTCATCCAATGCCTCGTTCGCTTGTGCAACATGATAATTATCTTCTTCGTCAGCAGTCATATATACTACTTCCTCTGTTACACGTGGATTCTTAGGATCTTCCTTGTCAATTTTTCTATAAGGTGCCTCAATAAAACCATATTCGTTAATTCTAGCATATGTCGCTAGCGAGTTAATCAATCCGATGTTTGGACCCTCTGGTGTCTCAATCGGGCACATTCTTCCATAGTGAGAATAGTGAACGTCACGAACCTCGAATCCAGCACGGTCTCTCGAAAGACCACCTGGTCCAAGTGCTGACAAACGACGCTTGTGTGTCAACTCACCCAATGGGTTGTTTTGATCCATAAACTGTGACAACTGAGAAGAACCGAAGAATTCTTTCACTGCAGCTGTAACTGGTTTGATATTCACCAATGTTTGTGGTGTAATTCCTTCTAAATCTTGTGTTACCATTCTTTCACGAACCACTCTCTCTAATCTAGAAAGTCCGATTCGATATTGGTTTTGCAACAACTCACCCACAGCACGGATACGTCTATTTCCCAAATGGTCGATATCATCATCATGTCCAACTCCATATTCCAAATGAATATTGTAGTTGATCGAAGCTAAAATATCTTCCTTCGTGATGTGTTTTGGAACCAACTCATTCACATGCTTTTTGATTTCTACCTTTAGTTCTTCAACATCTCCCGATGTTTCTTCTAGTATATTTTTAAGTACAGGGTAGAATACTAGTTCTGTAATACCTGTTTCTTCTGAAGTAAGTCCTGTTACAGTTTCTAAATCCACCATCATGTTAGAAAGAACCTTGATGTTACGTTCTTCTTCTGGATTTGGATTTTCAACTAATACATAAGGAATTCCTGCATTTTGAATTGCATCTGCAAGTTCCATGCTTATGTTTGTTCCTTTTTCTGCAACCACTTCCCCTGTCATAGGGTTTGCAACAGTCTCAGCTAGCACTTGTCCTGCTACTCTAAATTTCAACGCCAATTTTTTGTTAAATTTATAACGACCAACCTTCGCAAGATCATAACGTCTTGCATCGAAAAACATACCTACAATCAAGCTTTCAGCCGAATCAACTGCCAAAGGCTCTCCTGGACGTATTTTTTTGTATAACTCTAATAGACCTGACTGGTAACTTTCAGATACATCCTTACCAAGACTGGCTACAATCTTAGGCTCCTCGCCAAACAAATCTAAGATTTCTGCATTTGTTCCAACACCTAGCGCACGGATCAATACAGTAATCGGAACTTTTCTAGTTCTATCTACACGAACATAATATACATCATTCGAGTCTGTTTCATATTCCAACCAAGCTCCACGATTTGGAATTACTGTAGAAGAAAATAGTCTTTTTCCAATTTTATCGTGTGCGGTCGCATAATATATTCCTGGAGAACGAACCAATTGACTAACGATAACACGCTCGGCACCGTTGATTACAAAAGTACCTGTTTTCGTCATAATCGGCAAATCACCCATGAAGATTTCATGTTCACTAATTTCATCATTCTCTTTATTATGCAGTCTTACCTTTGCTTTTAGCGGTGCTGCATATGTTGTGTCACGCTCTTTGCATTCTTCGATTGAATATTTCACATCATTTTCACATAATGTAAAATCTACAAATTCAAGGCTAAGAGGTCCGGTTCCGGTTGTGATTGGCGAGATGTCTTTAAAAACTTCTCTTAACCCCTCTTTCAGAAACCATTGATAGGAATCTTTTTGAACTTCGATTAAGTTAGGCATTTCCAAAACTTCTTTTTGTCTGGAATAACTCATTCGAGAACTTTTTCCGGTTGTGATAGGACGAATTCTGTTTTTCTCCATTGGCGTTTCTCTCCTTATATATAAAAAACTTTGTGTTACAGTTTGCATGTATCGTGGCATAATTTTCCACAATAGTGCATTTTTAACTGTAACACAAAGTTTCTGTGTTGTCAATCATAAATTTATCTTTTTTCAAAATTTAGAACGGGAGAGATTATGCTATCGCATTCCTTCCCCCGTCCCATATATCGCAAAGCGATTTATTTCATTGCTACTTCAGCGCCTTCTGCTTCTAATTTAGCTTTGATTTCTTCTGCTTCTGCTTTTGTAACACCTTCTTTGATTACTTTAGGTGCTCCATCAACTACTTCTTTCGCTTCTTTTAATCCAAGTCCTGTGATTTCACGAACAACTTTGATTACTTTAACTTTAGAAGCTCCTGCTGATACTAATTCAACATCGAACTCGTCTTTCTCTTCTGCCGCTGCCGCGTCTCCACCTGCTGCTGCAACTACTACACCTGCTGCTGCAGATACACCAAATTCTTCTTCACATGCTTTTACTAATTCATTTAATTCTAATACTGATAATTCTTTGATCGCTTCGATCATTTCAGCTGTTGTTAATTTTGCCATTTCATTTACCTCCATAGATAATTTATTATTTTTATTTTTTATTCTTCTGTTGCAGTTGTTTCTGCAGCCACTTCTTCTGTTGCTGCTGCCTCTGCTACTTCTACAGCTGCAGGTACTTCTTCTGCAGTTGCTTCTTGCTCAGGTGCTCCGCCTTGCTCTGCAATTTGATTAAGCACACGTGCAAAGTTTGTAATTGGAGACTGAATGCTTCCAAGGAATTTTGAAAGTAATTCTTCTCTTGATGGAATCTTTGACAATGCATCAACTTGCTTTGCATCGTATACTACACCATCAACCACTCCTGCTTTTACTTCTAGAGCTTCCGCCTCTTTTGCAAACTTGCAAATGATTCTAGCTGGTGCTGTTGCATCATCTTTTGAAATTGCAATTGCGCTTGGTCCTTCTAAATAAGATTCAAGTCCTGCAAGGTCTGTTCCTTCAAACGCTCTCTTCATAAGAGTGTTTTTGTAAACTTTGTATACTACACCAGCTTCTCTCAGTTGTCTACGAAGTTGTGTATCTTCTGCAACTGTCAAACCACGGTAGTCTACTAATACTACTGATTGTGCATCTTTTACATCTTCTGCAATCGCTGCTACAATCGGTTGTTTTAATTCAACTTTAGCCATGAATTTCTACCTCCTTATAGATTTTTCACTGCCGATTTATCTTGACTTAAATAATTATAAATCAAAAAAATCTTCGTATCTCCCCGAGACACAAAGATATCATTTCATATAGATATATGAATCTTAATCTCCTCGGTAGGCACATTCTGTTTACGCCTTTCGGCACCTACTGTCTACGGCAGTCATAACTATGATAGTGTATCATACGCAATCGCATATGTCAACACTTATTTTTGCATTTAGGTATCGCATGCTTTTGCATGCGATACCTTGTTATAATCACTTGATTATAGTTTTGCAGGATTTAACTTAACTCCAGGTCCCATTGTAGATGTCAATGTTACACTCCTTAAGTATTGTCCTTTCAAAGCCGATGGCTTTGCTTTATTAACTGCGTCAATAAGCGCTTGGAAGTTGTCCGCTAATTGTTCTTCTGTAAATGAAAGCTTTCCAAGTGGTACATGAATAATGTTTGTTTTGTCCAATCTATATTCAATCTTACCAGCTTTGATATCAGAAATCGCTTTTGTTACATCCATAGTAACTGTTCCTGCTTTTGGATTCGGCATCAAACCTTTTGGTCCAAGTACACGTCCTAAACGTCCTACTACACCCATCATATCTGGTGTTGCAACTACTACATCAAATTCAAACCATCCTTCGTTTTGAATCTTTGGAATCAATTCTTCTCCGCCTACGAAATCTGCACCAGCTGCTTCAGCTTCTGCTGCTTTTGCATCTTTTGCAAATACAAGGATACGAACTTTTTTACCTGTTCCGTGTGGAAGTACAACTGCTCCACGGATTTGTTGATCCGCGTGACGTCCATCACATCCTGTTCTGATGTGTAGTTCCACTGTTTCATCAAACTTAGCTACTGCTGTTTTTTTCACCAATGCTACTGCATCGTTTAAATCATATAACGCTGCTCTGTCTACTAACTTTGCAGCCTCTAAATATTTTTTTCCTCTTTTCATCTCAAAACCTCCTAGTGGTAATTACGGGATTTCCCTCCCACATCTCTCTGTTTACAATTAATCTGCTACTACTACACCCATAGAACGACATGTTCCAGCAATCATGCTCATAGCTGCCTCGATAGAAGCTGCATTTAAGTCTGGCATTTTTGTCTCTGCGATTTGTCTCACTTGTTCTTTTGTGATAGTTGCCACTTTGTTTTTTTGTGGCACACCTGAACCTGATTTGATGTTACATGCTTTCTTAATCAAAACTGCTGCAGGTGGTGTTTTTGTTATGAAGCTAAAGCTTCTGTCATTGTAAACTGTGATAACAACTGGTATGATCAAATCTCCTTGATCTGCAGTTTTTGCGTTAAATTGTTTTGTGAATTCTACGATGTTTACACCATGTTGTCCTAATGCAGGTCCAACAGGTGGTGCTGGTGTTGCCTTTCCAGCAGGAATTTGCAATTTGATATAACCTGTTACTTTTTTTGCCATTTCTATTTACCTCCTTGTGGTATTCGCGGGTTTTTCCCTCCCACTTTCGTGTGAATTTTGGATATTAATCCATTTTCTTTACATCTTCGAAACTTAAATCTACCGGCGTTTCGCGACCGAATAAGTCAACATTGATTGTTAACACTCTCTTAGCCTCGTTCACTGATTGAACCATGCCAGTTGTACCTTCCCAAGCACCGCTTAGGGCAGTAACATAATCTCCGATTACATAATCCGAAATTATGTTTGTCTCTGTGATTCCTAGTGATGACATCTCTTGTTCTGTAAGCGGAACTGGTTTTGACCCAGGTCCAACAAACCCTGTTACCCCTCTTGTATTTCTCACTACATACCATGTATCATCATTCATGATCATGTGTAGTAATACATAGCCAGGGAACAATTTCTTCTGAGTGACTTTCTTCTCACCATTCTTCACTTCTACAACATCTTGCATTGGAACTCTCACTTCTAAGATTTGCTCTTCTAAGTGTCTGTTTTCAATCGTCTTATCAATGTTGGCCTTTACTTTGTTCTCATACCCTGAATAAGTATGAACAACGTACCATCTCAACTCTGCCATACAATCACCTTTCAAAATCCAATAATCGTTATTTTACCAGAAGCTCAATACCAAATTTAACAGCTAGATCCACAACTGAAATCAAAACTGCTAGGATAACTCCAATAACGACAACTGCTGTTGTCTCTTTTGCAAGTGTTTTTTTGTTTGGCCAAATGATTTTTTTAAACTCAGTTTTAATGCCTTTAAACCAGCTTGTCTGAGTTTTTTCTTTTTTAACATCGCCCATAACACTACTTCCTTTCAACGATTATTTCGTTTCTTTGTGTAATACGTGAGTTTTACAGAATCTGCAATACTTCTTAGTCTCCATGCGGTCAGGATGTGTTTTCTTATCCTTTGTCATGTTGTAATTACGTTGCTTACATTCTGTACATGCTAATGTAATTCTTGTGCGCACAACTTCCACCTCGCTTTTATTTTATACTTGTTTACGTGTTCCTCCCCTATATTCCATAAGGGTTTGTGGTTTGCGAAACCACTATTTTTTAGGCATAAAAAAAAGACCTAACTTCCAATACGCTTGAGTATTATACCACAAGCATATATGAAAATCAAGTCCCTTGAACGTACTTTATTCTTCCTCTTCTGATTCTATTTCCTCTGCATCTACCTCTTGTGGCTGCAATTCTTTTATTTCTTCCTCTTCTGATTCAACTCCTACTTCTGCCTCTTCGTAGAATTCTTCCTCCTCTTCTAGAAATTTAACCGCCGTACCATATGCCAAAATTTCAGCAGCGCCATCTACAATTCCACTTGCACCATATCGAATTCCAATAATCGCATCTGCTCCCATTTCTATCGCTTCTACAACCATTCTAGCAGTCGCCTCTGAACGCGCTGAATCCATCATACCTGTATAAGAAGGAAGTTCCCCTCCAATCAATGTCTTAAAACTGCTTAAAATATCTTTTCCCGCATGTACCGAGCGCACCGTAGTGCCTTTCACCATTCCAATTACATCAATCTCCTTATTCGGAACATACTCCAATGTTAATAAAATCATAGACCAATTCTCCCTCTTCCCTTCATGCACTTCTATAACACTTACCCATTCATCTTATTCACTTCTAGTCCAAATTATATCATAAACTTTCCAATTTTCAAGCCACCTGAAGTATAGTTACTATATATATCTATAATTTTTCATAGAATCATTGCATTTTCTTCAAAAAAAACGTATAATTTTTACAAATAATCAAAAAGTGAGGATTTGCATTATGAAAAAAAGAATTGTTGTAGCGCTTGGTCACAAAGCACTTGGAACCACACTACCCAAACAAAAAATCGCAGTAAAAAATACTTCAAAGTCAATTGCTGACTTAATAGAAAAAGGATATCAAGTAGTAATCACACATAGCAACGCACCACAGGTTGGTATGATTCATACCGCCATGAATGAGTTAGGCGCTTATCACGAAGAATATACCCATGCACCAATGTCAGTATGTTCAGCTATGTCCCAAGGATATATCGGATACGATTTACAAAATGGAATCAGAGAAGAGTTAATGAATCGCGGTATTTATCAAACTGTATCCACCATCATCTCACAAGTATTAGTAGATCCATATGATGAGGCTTTTTCTAATCCAACCAAAATTGTTGGACGTGTTTTGACCAAAGCCGAAGCCGATGCTGAAGAGGAAAAAGGAAATTATGTAGTAAAATGCGAGCGTGGATACCGTCGTATCGTTGCTGCTCCAAAACCAAAGGATATCGTAGAGATTGAGGCCATCAAAGCCCTACTAGATGCAAATCAAGTAGTCATCGCCTGCGGTGGTGGTGGAATCCCAGTATTCCAACAAGGTAGCCATCTCAAAGGTGCAAGTGCTGTTATCGAAAAAGATATCATCGCTGGAAAATTAGCCGAGCTGATCGATGCGGATAAATTATTGATTTTAACTAGCGTAGAGAAAGTATGCTTAAATTACAAAAAAGAGGGCGAAACTCCTTTGGATACCATGACGATAAATGAAGCAAAACAATATATGGAAGAGGGACATTTTGAAGAACACTCCATGCTTCCTAAAATCGAGTCTTCCATCAAATTCCTCGAGTCAGGAAGCGATCGACAAGCTATCATCACTACATTCGACCATGTGTCTGATGCATTATACGGAAAAAATGGTACCACAATAAACTAGATATTGTCTAAATAATAAGGGTGTACTTTGCACACCCTTATTATTTACTGAAACAATGTTTCCACATGTTCTACTGCCGTCCAGTCCTCAACAGGATTCCCACCCAAATCCAAGAAATCTAAATAAGGCAAATGCTCCAACGGACTGACATTAACAATTTGATTACCACTTAAATCAAGCATATCAATGTTTTCCAGGTTTTCTAACACCTGAATATCCCTGATGAGATTATCCGACAAATTCAAATACGTCAGATTGGTCAAACCAGCCAAGTCACTAATATCAGTAATTTTATTTTTTTTCAAATCCAAAATCGAAATATCATTTTTATTCTCAAGTGCAGATAAATCTACAATTTCATTTCCAGCGAGAGAAAGAAATTCCAAGTTTTCCATGGACTTCAAGGCACTGATGTCACCAAATCCACAATCATCTGCATAAAAGTTTACCATCTTCGTCATTCCCGATACCACACTGATATCTTCTATCCTCTGATCATTCATCGTCAACTTCTCCAAATTAGTTAGCTGTTCAATCGGGCTAATATCATTAATTCCATTTCCAGAAATTATCAATTCTCTCAAATTCGTCAATTCTGCCAACGTGCGAATATCACTCACTCCATTCCCCTCTATTTCAAGAACTTCCAACTGCTTCATATCAGCCAAAACACTGATATCAGTCACTCCATTCCAATTCAGTCGAAGTTCTTTTAAATTCGGCATATTACTCAGTATCTCGATATCCGTTATTCCACAACTACTCAAATCCAATTTTTCAATCCGAGTAAAATTTTCCAATACATGAAAATCTATAATTGAATTCTCCGATAAATCCAAAGATTTCAAGTTCGTAAGGTTACTCAAATCCTCTATGCTAGTAATCTGATTTCCTCCCAAATCTAATTCTTCTAATTTTGTGTGGTTTTTCAAATCACTGATATCTTTTATAAAATTATCCGACAATCCCAATTCCACCAATTCAGTGTGATCTCTCAGCACCTTTATATCTGTGATACCATTGCTGTTAAGATCTAATTCTTTTAATTTTGTCAACTCTCCCAACACACGAATACTGGGCACATTACACCAGGCCAAATCCAACACTTCTAAGTTTTTCACCCTAGATAGACTTTCTATGCTTCCTATGCTGTCCTCGAAAAATTCCAGACTTGTAATACTTAAAAACTCTTCTTCTGTCACTTCGTTAATCGGCTTATCCAATTGAAAGGATATTTCCTCATCAATAATCGGATTTGGCAACCAATATGTCGTTGCTAGGTAAAATAAAAAAAAGCCGAAACAAGCGACTACCACCACTCCTCCCGCGATCAATCCCACCATAGCCCGAGGTTTTATCCGTGATTCTTCACATTGAGGACATGTTTTATGTATCTCTGTATCGTAAAAATGTCCTTTTTTACAAGTAGTCATTGGCATCTTCTACACACCTCTCTTCCTGTATTTATTTTCTTAAGTATAGCACAAATCTCGCATTGGGGACAGGGGAAAATGAAATTGGGGACGGGGGAAAATGACGTTTTCCCCCGTCCCCAATGAGCTACTTTGCGCAAAAACTAACACATTCGGTATCACAACATTGACAGGCGTTACTTCCATTCACTTCTACATTCGTAGCTACACATTCACACATATTATTATGTGTACAATTTGTTGCGTCGCAATTAATTGCCGAATACAGAGACGCCGACTTATTCGAGTTTGTATAACTCGTCATGGAACTGTCTTGAAAGCTATCACAGCATGTTTCTGATTTTGTCTTCGCAGCACTACCACTCACCTTGATGTCATTCTTGTCACAACAGTGTTCCTTGTTGTGTACGCATGTTTTTACAACACATTTTAATTCTGGCATAAAATAATACCTCCCTAATATTTTAATTTCATATTACAGAGGTATTATTTGTAGTTTTATTTCATTTTATTCTATTTATTTTTATCTTCTTGTGTTACTTCGATTTGACGAATTTCTTTTTTGCGAATTTCCTTCGTAATTTCATCAACGAACTGGTCTAATGGTTTTTGACCTTCATCTCCTAGATATCTACTTCTCACCGAAACTAGGTTTTGTTCTTCTTCGTTCGCACCCACCACTAGAATATATGGAATCTTGTGAAGTCTTGCGTCACGAATCTTGTAACCGATTTTCTCACCACGTTCATCCACGGAGCAACGAACCCCATTTTCACCCAATTCATCTGCAACCTTATTTGCATAGTCATGATATTTCTCTGAAATCGGAAGCACCTTGACTTGTACGGGGCATAACCAAGTAGGGAATAGTCCTGCGTATTTTTCGATAATCCATGCCAATGTTCTCTCATAACATCCCATAGATGTTCTGTGTATAATATATGGACGTTTTTTCTCACCATTGCTATCAATATATGTCATATCAAATCGCTCTGCCAAGAACATATCCAATTGAATTGTAATCATGGTGTCTTCTTTTCCATACACACTCTTCGCCTGAATATCTAGTTTCGGCCCGTAAAACGCAGACTCTCCTTGAGACTCTGTGTAGTCCAAACCAATGCGATCCAAGATGTTTCGCATCATGGTTTCAACTTCATCCCAAGTTTCTCTCGTTCCTAAATATTTCTCCATATTTGTAGAATCTGATAAGGACAGGCGATAAGATACATCTTCTGCTAGCCCCAATGTAGTCAAGAAATATTTCGCTAAATCCACACAGTTTTTAAACTCTTCTTCAATCTGCTCTGGTGTTACAACTAGATGCCCCTCACTAATCGTAAATTGGCGCACTCTCGTTAGCCCGTGCATTTCTCCCGAGTCTTCATTTCTAAACAGAGTAGATGTTTCACCATATCTGATCGGCAAATCACGGTAACTCTTTTGACTTTGCTTATAGATATAGTACTGGAACGGACAAGTCATTGGACGAAGGGCAAATACTTCTTCATCTTCTTTCTCTTCATCTCCTAGAACAAACATCCCATCCTTATAATGTCCCCAGTGATCCGATATTACATAAAGGTCCTTTTTCGCCATCATAGGTGTTTTGGTTCTCACATATCCATTCTTTGTTTCTACATCCTCTACCCAACGCTGCAATTCTTGCATCATAATGGTACCATTTGGCATAATCAGTGGCAATCCTTGTCCGATTACATCAACGGTTGTAAAGATTTCCATCTCACGACCCAATTTATTATGGTCACGTTTTTTTATTTCTTCCAAGTACTCTAAATACGCATTGAGCTCGTCTTTTTTTGCAAATGCAGTACCATAGACTCTAGTAAGCATCTTATTTTTTTCACTGCCTCTCCAATACGCTCCAGAGGAGTTGATTAGTTTGAAGGCTTTTATATTCTTTGTAGACATCAAATGCGGTCCCGCACATAGGTCTATAAACCCTCCTTGATCATAGAAGGAAATCACTGCATCAGGATCCAACTCTTGAATCAACTCCACCTTGTACAATTCACCTTTTTCTTCCATAAAACGGATTGCTTCTTCCTTCGGTAGTTCAAATCGCTCGATTTTATGACCTGCTTTGATAATCTTTTTCATTTCCTTCTCGATTGCATCCAAGTCTTCTCTTGAAAATGGGGGGCAATCAAAATCATAATAATATCCATTCTCAATCGCTGGTCCAATTGCAATCTTTGCATCAGGATGCAAATTCTTCACTGCTTGTGCCAAAATATGAGCCGTGGTATGACGAAGCACTTGTACACCTTCTTCATCATTCTGTGTCAAAATGCTTAACTCACAGTCTTCACTCAATGTCGTTCTAAGATCCAACACACTATCATTCACCTTGCCCGCAACTGCAACTCTGGCAAGTCCTTCGCTAATATCCGCAGCCACTTCAAGTATTGTTTTATTCTCTGCATACTCCTTTACAGATCCGTCTTTTAATGTAATTTTCATTACTACACGCCTCTCCAACTTATATATCTCACCTCTATATTAAAGGGAGTCATAATCTTTCTCTTCTATTTTTTTCTCTTCTTTTGCCACTAATTCCTCTGGACGCAACTTGCTATTCTTGTAATCTTCCAGTCCCTTTTGAAGCATTTGATGATATTCTATAGCCTCTCGCTTGAGTGAAACCGGGTTTCCATTCGCTCCCAAGAAACAATGTTTCGTTTCTCCGGTACACATCGTTCTTCCGCTCGCATTATCCATCACTTGGTAACCTACCGTCATCCGTATCCCATTATACTCCTTGATATTTGTGACAATCGTAACCACATCTCCAAAACGTACCATTCTGAGATAGCTAGCATGTGCTTCTAGCACAGGGCTGATAAAACCTGCCGCTTCCATCCCTGCATAGCCCATTCCCATCTGTTCCATATAGTCCGTTCGCGCTTCTTCAAACCAACGAATATAATTAGAATGATGAACAACACCCATTTGATCCGTTTCATAGTACTGCACCTTATGACGATATTTGTTTTTACCCATAACGAACCCCCTCTTCAACTTATTCAAGACTGCCGAGGCAGTCTTGTCTTAGTATTATTTACCGCAGCATTTTTTATACTTCTTGCCACTTCCGCAAGGACATGGATCATTTCTTCCAATCTTTGCTTCCTTACGAATTGTTCTAGAACTTCTCTGCTCCTTATACAACTCTTCTCGCTTTTCCTCTGAGAATATATTCTCCCACTGTGGTAATTCATAGAGCCAATCTGCTTTTGCCTCTACCATATTCTTGTATAGTTTTTCTTTATCTACAACTAGATTTACAACCGTATCTTCTTCCATTGTTTCGATCGGATTGGCTTCTACCAAACTCTCATCGATTCCATCTAAGAATCCTGTCATTGTAAATACTTCTATTTCGTACTTCTCGGCTAACTCCTTTACCGTTCCTCTTACTTCTTCATCAGGATTTGATAATAATTTCTCATAAATCCCCTTTTCTATCATGAAATATGTGTCCCAGAATTTTTGTAGTTCTTGTTTATTTGCATTCTGGTCATACGCATTTTTTCTCCAGTTTTCTAATAAAGTCATTTTTTACTCTCCTTTGTATTTCTTTTTGCTATAATATATTATATACTATTTATAAAAATATTTCAAATAAAAAAGGACAACCAACATGGAAAAGAAAAAACGAATATTCGCACTCATTGCTATTCTCTTACTAGCAGCACTTTACATTAGTACTTTGGTCTTTGCTTTTATTGATACGGAAACCTCAAGAACCTATCTAGGCATGTCACTTGGAGGAACCATCATTGTTCCCATCGTCCTATATGGATTTGCCTTATTTAACAAGCATACTTCTTCTAAAAATAAGCCATTGGACGACCAAGAAAGCGAGGATACCACAGAATGAAGAAAAATTTAAGTTTCCTATTTGCAAGTATTGTATATCTCATACTTATATTACTTGCCTTGTTTTTCACAGTAGACATGCCTCGATATGACTTGATTTTCTTAGATTATAGAATGTTATTCGACGGCTTTATCAACACCGTAATTATCAGTCTCTTGACCTTATTTTTCAGTATGATTTTCGGTTTCGTACTGTTTCTCGCCGAGAGATCCAAATTCAATATCATCAAAGCATTTGCCGTGATTTTCAATGAACTCATGATGGGCACACCACTCCTAATTATGATTTTCCTAGCAGTATATGTAATCGGAGATGTTATTTTTATTACGGATAAGTTGGCATTGGGGATTTTCGCCCTGACGTTATATATGGCGCCTTATTTATCAAATGCTTATAAAACAGCTGTCGCAGTTGTCGACGACGACCAATATGTGGTGATGGATCTATATCATTTTACAGGATTTGAAAAATACAGACATATTATCATCCCACAGATGATTCGGCCATTACTCCCCTCACTGATCAACAACCTATCAAGCATCATCAAAGGCTCAGCGTTGTTAAAAATTGTTTCTGTCACGGAAATCTCTTATGTACTAACCGTGATTTCATCAAAAAACTGGGCTGCTGTCGAGGGTTACTACACTATGTGGATTATGTATCTCATGATTACAATTCCACTCTCACTATTAGCCAAATATATCGCAAAGAAGGTGACTCTATGAATTTAGCAATCCACAATCTAACCAAAACATACGGTAGTCAAACCGTTCTCGACCAAGTAAATCTAGAAATCAAGAATTTTGGAACCATCGGAATCATCGGCGAATCAGGCTGCGGAAAATCCACCCTCCTCCGTCAACTTGCTGGAATCGAAACACCAGATACTGGAGAAATACTGATCAACAGCTTGTCTCCTATCAAAGATCGAATCGCATTTCAGGAACGTATTGGTGTGGTCTTTCAGAAACACAATCTCTTTCCCCACCTGACATTGAAGGAAAATGTTTCCCTCATCCTACGCAAAGCAAAAAAATTGGATAAAACTACCGCCGATGAAAAGGCTATGGAGCTACTAAAAAAACTGTTTATTGATAAAGAAGCTGAAAAAAGACCTAGTATGGTGTCTGGTGGACAAGCCCAGAGATGTTCCATTGCAAGAGCCCTCGTGACACAACCAGAACTCATCTTCCTAGATGAACCAACAGCAGCACTTGACCCACTTCTAACCAAAGAGGTTTTAAAAGCAGTTACTGAATTAAAAGATGATGGAATCAAATTCATATTTGTGACTCACGAGATTTCTTTCTTAAAAGAATTCGCCGACTATATTATATTCTTTAAAAAAGGAAAGATTTGTGAGCATGGACCTGTGACTTGCCTACAAAATCCAAAAACAAAAGAACTAGAAGAATTCTTAAATATTTAACAAAAAACACACCCAGGCGGGGTCGAACCGCCGCACCTGCCTCCGGAGGGCAGCGCTCTATCCACTGAGCTATGGGTGCAATTTCTAGCAGAGTATAAACTCTGTGCCAAATACGTTGGAGAAAGCAGCGCAAGAAACCGAACAGAGGGATCATATTCTTTGAATATAATTAATAGTTGTTTTTTATTTTAGTTCGGAAAAAGCTTGCGCGCTCATCTCATGTGGGTATCATATCATATTTTATATGGTTAGTAAAGCAGTCTTTTCGTAGTGCAATCGTAGAAATATGCATGATCAGAGAGCACATCCTCTTCTGATAAATGCTCCTCATTAATCTGTTGGATCATCTCATCCAAAGAGTCTCTCCCTACGTCAAAACGTTTTGGCATAACAATCACCTCATGAATACTTGATGGCAATACATAGAAATCTTCTTTTAGCAAATTGTTCAATTCCCCCAAAACACTTGGATACAGCAAGCAGGCTGCTCCAAGGTTCGTATTCCGATTGGTAACTACATACATGGTCTCTTCTGATATTTCCGAAATCATTTCCATCTCTTCGATATCTTGCACTTCACAAATTTCTTCAATCAACTTGCTCATTGGCTGAATATTTGCTGGAAGCAACCGTTCTGCATTATGCAATGCGTCACACAGTAATTTATCCAGTGATACCCCCCATAAC
Organism: uncultured Lachnospiraceae bacterium; assembly: GCA_964369755.1. Lineage (GTDB taxonomy): Bacteria > Bacillota > Clostridia > Lachnospirales > Lachnospiraceae > CAUPWF01. The sequence continues at coordinate 10,550 of CAYJFY010000028.1, read as the reverse complement.
CTGCATTGCTCTTGACTCACAACTACGCTTGCAACTCCATGCTCATCCTCATTTAGAAGAATATAAAAAACAATCGCTAAATCCAGAAACCTTTTGTGTGGAATTTCCTCAAGAATCTTCTCATTTTTTTCAAAATTAATTAATTTGAACACAAGTTTATCCTTGATATTGCTATACTCGTGTAACATATTAACCTTCCATGACTCTGGAATATCCGTTTTCTTATATACCTTCACCACTTCTTCCGCCAAATGCATAATACCCATTCCCCTCTTGGAACTCTCATAGAATTCTTCTAGGTAAATGCAGGGTGAGATATCTGTCCCTGAGCATTTAATTACTAGTCCAACCAACTCCTTCCCATTATTTTTTGTTACTGTACGTAACATCACCTCCTCATTTTTTGTCACTAAATTAGAAACACATTCTTTCATTGCGCACACAAATGCTTGATAAGTCATAAATACTTCTCCTCTTCTTTTATGAATGTGCTCAACCAATGGATAAATTGCACGAAATGTGCAGAAATACAAGACAAGTGAAAGTCTTGCGAATAAATATTATGTGTTGTTACTATACGCCACTTTTAGATTAATGTCAATAGGCAAATGCAAAAAGAATCCGAACTGCATGAGGACAGTTCAGATTCTCTCTGTTTACAATATCTCTGTTAAATTCCTAATAATTCTTTTATCAATTTTATTGGTAACCAAATATTCATACACTGATCTCGGCACCAAGTTTTTCCACTCTTTATAGAAGCCAATCTTCCTTCTCACTTCGGCTCCTGTTATTCCTTTTTCTGACTTTGGTCGATTCCATAGAACCTCAACATCTAGACCTAGATTCGATAATATCATATGTTTTTCTTCTCCCCACGCATCATGTATCGTCATAAAATAACGTGCATCTCGTGGCGCATAGGTCAACAATATATCTGGTCTTGATATCGGAAAGGGAATAATATCAAATTGATCTAGCGGAACACCAAATTCCATTAGTGCCAACTTTATCATTTCATATCTCTCAAGGTATGTCATTGGATTATTAATCTTTTTCGATCTTTCTGGATCATTAATTGTTTCTCTCGTATATGCATGGTCAGGATTTGTCAATCCTATATACAATTTATCACATCGCATCTTTGCCGCAAGTATGTATTCAATCTCACGCAAATGCAACACTTGGAATCTCCCATGTACTACGCCAACTCTCTCGTTCATCTTACTCCCCCTTTTGCTTCTAAGATAGTATATCAGAAATTAATATAAAATAATAGTGTTTTATACACGAATTGCAAATAATTTACACGATATGCACTTCATGTCTTGTTACTTATTATTAAATTCGTAGCATTTCACCTGTACTTTCTTCATGATTGAACAGAATTCGAGATATAAATCTTGAACCTGTTTATTCATTTTACCTTCAGCCACCTCATACTCTTGTCTTCTCTTTTCTAGCTGTTCTCTCACTTGCATTAAGGGCACCTTCTTGCCTTCCCAGTCAGGTGATAATTTATATCTTGTGGAAGCCTCTGTTACCGCTTTTGTAAACATAAGAATGTCTTTTTCCAATTGCCCTGCTTCTCTTGCAAACTGCTTTTCTTCCACAAAAAATTGTTCTAACTTTCGAGCGAATAACTTTACCTCCCCAAGTTCCTCCATCACTCCTTGAATTTTTTCTTCCTTTTGAAAAAAATTATATATTTGAGGCACTTCTCCTAAAATATCAAACATATTGTTTTTCTTGAAATCTTCATAACTAACTTCTAAATTTTCATAATTTGTATTTATAATTTCACCTATGGTAATCTCAAGCTCTTCTCTCTTATTTTTTATCTCCTCTATCTTTTCCACTTTCTCATCTTTCACATCCTTCTCGTCCTTCTCATCCTTCTCATCCTTCTCATCCTTTGCATTCTTCTCTTGCTTCTCTTGCTTTTCTTCCTCTTCATTTATCTTTTCTACTTTCACCTCTTCACTTATCAGCAATTCTTCTTTTTTATTTTTTTTTATAATTTTAGAAAGAAATCCCACTTTCACTCTCCTCATACCATCACTTCTATAATTATGTTATGCAACAAATGGCTTACTTGTGTAAAACGTAGCATCTGTATCCATATTTCGTAATAATTAACAATCACCCTTCATAATGTATACAAGCACAAATAAATCGGAGGTAAGATTATGGGAATGCCGCAGATTCCTGACGGAAAGAATCGCCCTACATATGAAGAAACCATTATCGACTTACTAGAATCCATCGCCCTTGAGGAAATGGCTATTGCGCATATCTTAAATGCCGAGGGAGAAAAATTACAAGAGTTAATCAAACGTTTTTGTTGCTGTGATGTTGGATTTTTTCAATTGCATGAAAATTGCAAAACCACAAATTCTCTCATCAACAACCTGATAATGAAGGAATGGCTATTATTAACAAAAATGAATACGATTCTAGAAATGCAACACGACTGTGCACCCTCTTGTTTTAAGAGAATACAATGATATCAAGGGACAAAAGGTCATGATTTCATGCTCGCATGAAAAATCATGACTTTGGGTCCCGCAAAAACATGAAGAAGAAGCCCGAACAGGGCGGATTCTGAATGTTTTTAGGATTGCGAGAGCACAACGTGCGTAGCAATCCGTAGGTATCACTATGCCTGTAGGATTGCGAGAGCACATAGTGCATAGCAATCCGTAGGTATCATTGTCAACGCAAAAGAAACAACAATGTTTTTAGAATTGAACAAAACATAAGAAAGTGAGGTATATGTATGCCCAAAATTATTACACAAGTAGACCGATTAATCGGCAATTATGAAGAAGTCTTTGTTTTCTCCATAGATGCTAGCTTCAATGGTGTTGAGGGAAGTATTTCATCCGCCGAAATTCGTCTCTTTATTCCAGATTTTTTTACTATTTTCCCTGGTGATATCCAAAAACCTTTTATAGGATTTCGCGAGGAAGTTGTCCCAGGTGGAACAAACTATGTCTTTGACCTAGGAAGTATCGAGGATTTAGGAATTGCAGTTCGTCTAGGAATCGGGCTTCTCTATCAGACAAATGCATTGAATGGAACTTCCTATGCCATGACTTCAGAATTATGGATTAATGGCATGAAAAATACCGAATCTCAAAGCGAATCCATTACCCTACAAGCAATTCCTAGATTTGAGCTATCACGGGAACAAGTTCTACCAAACATAAATGCCGCTCCTGGTGGAATCATTTTTTACAGAGTACAATTAGAAAATTTCGGTGACTTAGGGAGCACCGTTCAAAATGTCAGCATTCGATGCAATGGCGATGTTGATTTGCAAATCGATCCGAATTACACTATAACAGGGAGAGATATCTCGAGTGGCAGCTTCACGGATCCATCTGCAGACGGAATTATTGGACGTGTGGAAAATAACCAAATCATTTTCACCCTTCCCCAATATCGTGGTACCGTCTATGAATTCATCTATCGCTGCATATTAAGCGATGACATCTTGATTGGAAGTGAAATCAATACGACGATCACATGGGAGATTGACAATGTTCCACAAGAACCTGATATCGCTACTCTAACCCTGGGAGACCCTCTATCCAATGCAGCAATCTCCGTCTATGGCCCAGACTACACTCTACCGAATGAGAAGATTCTATATGAATTAAACTTGCATAATACCGGAAATCAGAAACTACAAACTGTGGTCTTTGAAATCAATCTACCGAGCGATGTAAAATATGAATCTTATACTACCGGGACATTTCATATTGGGTCAATCAAACAGGACATCGATGCTCCTTATACCATCCGCTATACTACTACCAATGGGCAATCGGGGATTTTAGGAACCTTTAATACTTCTATCAATTCCTTTGTGGACTTATCTACTCTAATAGGCGAAGGCGATAACCTTTCTAGTCTAACTATTGAACTAGTCTCTCTGGATATCGGAGTAAGAAACAAGATTTCACCAGCACTTCGTGGAACTGTAGGTGGCAATGCTCCTCTAGCAACCACGTTGTTAAATCGCTTTCAAATGACGTGGCTAGAAAACGAAACTACGATAATTAGAAATGGCAACCAATCCGCAGTAGTCGAAGATATCTGTGTCCTAAATCCATTATTTTCACAATCCGCAAGCGGTCGTCCAATCAGACCTGGCCAGACGTTTCGATATACCATTGGCGCCTCTTGTTATAACTCCAGATTAAACACCCCAATACTCGCCACATTACTTCCTAATGAATTGGAATTTATAGGAAATGAAAGCATAGCATACAATGAAGTTTTCAATATGCAAGTTCAACCCACATTGCCGCCTGCAACTGTCATCGAAAACTTCACCGAGAAGAAAGAGACCTTGGTTTCCTTCGTATTTTCTGAAGAATTTTCATTTAACTTCACCCAGAAATCGGTTCTTCGAATCAGTTTTGATGTCAAGGTAAAACCAGGAGCAAAAGGGACTATCACTTCAACTGGAATACTAAACTCTATGGAGAGCAGAACGGAGATTCCTTCTAGCGTTTCCATTTACGAAGATGTTAATAACATAGCATTTGATGAATCGGTAAGCATCTTCTATGCACAAGCTCCTATCATTTCCAATGCAATTCTTTTCTTCGTAAGTACGAGCAGTAATAAAAAAGTACGCGGATTGTTAGATAACGAATATACAGAAGAGCCTCTCATTGGATCTACAGTCAGTGGTGGAAGCATTGACTATAAAATTCAAATTACCAATATTGGAAATGCAGATTTAGAATCCATTGAAGTTGTAGACATCTTGCCTTATCAAGGCGATACAGGTGTCATTGAAACTGGAACACCTCGTAACAGTCAATACCATATCTACAACATCAGTGAGGTCGTAGCTCGTATCACGGATGATACAGGCTCTATACAAGAAGATATTCCATTTGATATCTATTATTCTACAAGTCGAGATCCGATTCGCTTTGGTGGAAACTTCGATCTCATCGGCACGGACGATAACTGGAGTCTAGATCCCCCTGAAGATTTAACTTCTACTCAGGCAATCAAGGTAAAAACATTAGATAGCCTTCTGCTTCCAAATCAAAGCCTAGAATTATTAATCAAAGCCATTGCACCAAATAATGTTCCAGTCGATTTCGTGGCATGGAATACATTTGCAGCCGATGTATCCTATTTTGATTTCAATGGCACACTGCAACGCATGCTTGCCATTGAACCTGAAAAAGTCGGGATTCGTATACGAGAAAATCCACCGGATAAGGGAATGGTTACTGGATTTGTATGGTTGGATGAGGATCGAAATGGTCTCTACGAAAATACAGAGACTAGATTAAATGATATTGGAGTTGTGTTATACGACGAAGGTGGGCAACCACTTCAAGCAACCTTCACAACCACCACCTTCGATGAAAAAATCGGATATTACTCATTTAACAATCTCGACTATGGAAATTATCGAGTAAAATTCTTCATCGACACCAATCACTACCGATTCACGAAACAACAATCTGATTTTGAAAACGGTAGCTCGGCAGATTCCAAGGGAATTGTACCAATATTCAATCTGTCAGCAGAAACAGATCAGAAAACAATCATAGCAGGCATTGTGCCAAAGAGTGCTGCCTATAATATCGAAACAGTCTTAAAGATGAATCGGCAGGCACGCAGTACCATTCGAAATGTAATTTATAGTCAAATGCTATTAGAAGAACGCTTGAGCGATATCAAATAGGGACAGGGATTTTTTCATTGGGGACGTAGTTTTTTGTCAAAAAACTACGTCCCCAATGAACGCCTCCAACGCCTCTCGCAACGCATCGCAATCTCCATCGAATACATATCCCTGTATTCCATTTCGCATGGCTCCTTCTATATTTTCTTCCATATCATCAATAAAGAAACACTCCTCGGCCTTAAGGTCAAATTTAGAAAGTAATCGTTGATATATTTCATCATGTGGCTTTATCACACCTTCTAATGCACTAATCATCCTACCATCCATAATCCCGATTGCTGGAATATCATGGCGATACACCTCCTCTAGACTAAACCCTGCATTTGATAACAAATATACCCGATACCCTTTGTCTTTTAATTCTCGCACCAGTTGACAGTTCTCTGGAATCAGCTCGATGTCTCGATACCAATTCACTAGAGCCAACCGAACTGGTTCCTGCAGATGCATCGGAAGTCTTGGACACACTAGGTCTGCCAAATCTTCTTCTCTGTATTCTCCCCAATCCATCCTAGCCCAGTCACCAGAATCAAATACTTCTTTTATTACAAGTTTTCTATCATCTTCATCTTTTACATAAGGAAAAAGCAACTTTTCCTTATCGAAGTACATTAAAACGTTTCCCATATCAAATATTATATTTCGTATCATTCGTTTCTCCATCTCTTGTTTTTCATTTGGTATTCAATTTATTCTTTCATTTAATCTTTGGAAATTCCAATCAGAGCTCCAATTGTGGTTGAGATAAAATCCCGATACATCGATAAAGTAGCAACTGAAGAATCACTGGGAACAATGTAATGACTAAAGTTACGAACTACAACCATAACAAGCAAGCAAAAGATACATACACTTGCAAGTATTACAATTTGGTAGTTTAGCGGAACCTTGCGTAGCGTAGTCTCTTCCGTTTTTCCTACCTTTAGTTGTATTTTTTGTTTTTCTTCTAAGTCGACTTCATTTGTAATCCTAGACTCCACACCTTCATTGGTGGTGTCTGCACTCTCCACCTTAAAGCCTACTACATTTTGCTTGCTAACTTCTTCTGTATCAATTCCCTTCCCTTTTTTATTCATAACACTTTTGATCGACACCACACTAATCAGATAACCAAATATCGAGGTTAAAGAGGTGCGAAACACAATGTCAATCTGCCCCAACCCCTCTGAAACATCTGAAAAAAACAGGGATAGTGCTGACTGAAGTAAAAGTATCATAAAAATAGATAGGATGCAGGTAAATGCGACGCTTTTGCTACTCACTTGTAATATCTTTGATTTCATCTCTGGTTTCATCTTTCTCGCCACCTTTGGAATTTCTTCCATCATCTTATTGATATATATGGTGGCAAGGGAAACACTATGACTACATTACTTCAAATTCAAGCCTCTGTACCGATTCAAACACGCATATATTTCTTCCTTTCGCGGCACAACCAGATTACCTGCCACATCACCTCTCACAATTCCTTTCATTCCTTGCGTCTCTATGAGGTTCATGATTACCGCCACGCAAGCCACAATATCTTTCTCTCCATCAAACACCTTATCTTCTAAATAATACAAGATACTGCCTAGGGCATTTGTTTGCTCTTGATCTACCAGCTGATCCACCAATCGTAAGTCAATATATTCTTTGTTCAACGTGAATCCGTCGGTTCCCATCGCCTTTGTCTTTACTCTATCATTTCCCTTTAGCATTGGATTAGACTTTGGAATTCGCCGTCCTGATTCCACATGGATTTGGTCCAGCTCTCTCTCATGGCTTGGATATTCTTGCGCAATCTCCTTGGCAAATAAAGTAATGTCCTTCGGCACATATTCATCCATCTGGATGATTCGATCCGCTATATGAAAATACGACCCAGAACTTCCTGCTACCATAATGGTGGAAACATCGAACTTTTGATGCAATTCTCTAGCACGTTCCAAAAATGGAATAATCGGTTCTTTGTCATTGGCTATCACACGCTTCATCAATTCATCACGAACCATGAAGTTCGTAGCACTGGTATCCTCATCTATTAGTAGAGCGCTTGTCCCTGCCTCGATTGCCTCAATCACAATCGCAGCCTGAGAGGTACTACCACTTGCATCCTCCGTAAGAAATGATTTCGTGTCTTTTTTATTCGGTAAGTTTCTAATGAATGGACTAATATCTACTTTCTTGACCGAGCGTCCATCTTCTGCTTTTATCTTAATCGCACTCTCATCTGTGATCACATACTCTCTTCCATCTCCCGCAATGTGATTATATACCCCACGCTCTAACGCTTGTAGTACCGTAGATTTCCCGTGATATCCACCTCCTACGATCAGGGTAATTCCCTTTCCGACTGCCATTCCCCGAATCTTACCTCTATATGGCAAATCCAATTCCATGGCAACACTGTCTGGACTGGTAAATGCAACTGCGCCCTTCATCATTCCTTGCTTCACACCACTCTCTCTTGGAAGAATCGATCCATCTGCAATAAATGCCAACAAGTTTTGTTTTTTTAATTCTTCCCGAATTGCTTGCTGATCCACTGCCAAGTGCATGACCTCTGCCACTTTCTTCTTATCCTGTCTAGCGTAGAGCAAAGCCCCTTCTACACATTGTGGAAGGAACTCAAATAAAATCTTCCGCAACTCCTTGGCATTGATCGTTCTTCCATTTGCAGGAAAACCAACGAGAAATCGAACAATAAGATCTCCATTTCCAGCTTGAATCTCACATCCTGTTCTCTCCAATATTTCCTGTCCACATTTGGAAACTTGAATCACCCCACTCTTACCAGAACCTTTCGCCATATGGGAAAATCTAGCCGCTTGTCTATAAAAACACCTCAGCAAATAGTCTTGAAGTGCAACTCTCTTATGTTTTTCATCATAAAGTTCTGATGAAAATCCATTCTTCTCCCCCTTAATCCGAATGCTTAACCTAGACGGTGCTGCAAACGGATCCCCTTGCACATGTTCAATATTCAATTCATAATTCGGAAATTGATACCTTCCTTTTGTCCCCTTGTATGCCGGATATCCCTTCCGATCAATCTGTCTTAACAACTCATCTAATTTCTTCATAATAACCATCCCTTTTCAAAATTCTATTTTCATATTCATTCCATTTTTCATCCATTTTATTATAATTCTGCCACTTGAAGTGAAACTCTTCCCTTTCCTCCCGAAAGGTCTTCCGTAGCTACTTCCTTAAATCCAAATGTCTTATGAAATTCTAGTGATGGGATATTCAATGGTATTGTGTTTATCTCCGCAACAATTCTTGGCACATCAGTTTTTCGTGCATTGGTAAAGATATATTCATACATCAATCGTCCCAATCCTCTTCCATGAAATTTTGGAGATACCACTACTCTATCTATGTAGAGAAACTCATCATATTTCTTTGAAAAACTCCTGTAAACAGGGTAGCCATAATTAGCATTTTCTCGAAATGTCATCAAAAATGCGGCTACACAGCCCTCAATTTCTATTACTAAAAATTCCTCAAACTCACTCATCATCTCTTTTAACTCTACCATATCTAGTGGTGCTAAGAAATGCACTAACTCTTCATTCAACTTTAAAACTTCTGCGTAATGTCTCTCTTGTGCTGGTATAATTACAAACTTATCACTCACAGTAATACTCCTTCTTTCTCAATATATTTGATATTCTTTATACTTGTCTGCCAAAGTTTCCATAATTGCTATATATGTATCTATATTTTTTTCTGAATTTTTGAATCCTAAGTGAACACAAGTATTCGTAGGATGTAAGGTGTCGCCTGTAAATACCATTTTTTCTTCCTCGCATACTAACATTAAGCTTTCTGGAGAATGAACCGGGTGTATGCACAACTTTAAATCTTCTATCACCCAAATCAAAAATATGACCATCCTCTATCGTAACAAAATTATCCGTAGGTTTAATTGAGAACGCCTCAATATTAAATGGCAGTTCCCCTTCATACTTTATAGCTTGTTTTGTAAAATTTTGCTCCACATCAGCAGCAGTTATACCATTTTTCAATCTGTTTATAATAATTTCATCATTGTAAACATGTACTTTATGAAAAAAACCATTTCCACCCAGATGATCGAAATGGTAATGGCTATTGACTACGTACACTGGCTTATCTGTAAGTTTGTCAACAATTTCCTTAATATCAAACATACCTAATCCAGTGTCCCATAACAAACACGATTCACTCCCCTTTATCAAGTAGCTTATCACATCTTGTACGTGATACGGTTCACGTATTGCCACTATATCATGTGGCAGTTCTTGTATTTCAAACCAACCCATCTCTATTTCCTCCGTTTCATCCATTCCTATTTTAACATCTCTCATCGCAGCCTCGTATATTGCCTATATGTTTTTATAATGCTTCTTCATATAATTTTGTGCTTCTTTCTTGCTTAACTTCATCTGTATCATTAACTGTTCTAAGATTTTATCCACGGGTGCATTCATAGATTTCATAGCTTCAATAATTCCATTAACACCTTGCATTTGACCTTTTTCATATCCAGTTTTTTCTATCTCATCAAACAATGTACACATCTTTACCACTCCCTCCTCATTCTGTTTCTCTAGTATTATCTTTGATTTTAATATCGTTCCTAGCATACTTGCCAGCTCATTTCCCACCTCGATATTCTTTATTTTCTCTAATTCTTGTTTATCTCTATTAAGGCATGCTCTCGATATCTTAAACAGATTCTCTATTTCCTCATTCTGAAAATGATATTCCTGTTCTCCCCGCAGTTCTACAATATTAAGGCTATAATCAGGAATATATTTTTCTACTTCTGTTCTTACTTCGCCCAGCATCTCTC
>CAYJFY010000027.1:0-34595 GCA_964369755.1 uncultured Lachnospiraceae bacterium | reverse complement strand
AAGGTAAGCTTGTCACGCATTGCATTAAAATTTCGTGTTTGAATCTCAATGATTCCATCATCATTCACAATATCTGCAACGTATTTCCCCATCTTTATTTCGTGATTCATTTCGTTTGGTTCTAGAGCTAATTTAAGGATTGCATGCATTGATTTTTCCTTCAGCATTCCAATTCCCAGCCTCTCACGTTCACCATATAAAATTTTTTCTCTTGCCACTGTGAACTCTGCTTTCATTGATACAATTTCACTTTCTAAAGATTAAACATATGATTCAAAGGTCCACTCCCTTTTCCTAGGTCAAGATTCGCCTTCAACGCACCTGTAATGTAGTCTTTCGCACATTGAATACTCTCTTCTAAACTCTTTTCTCCTGCTAGGTTACATGCAATTGCCGATGATAAGGTACACCCTGTTCCATGGGTATTCAGGTTATCCACTCTATTTGTGCGATACCAGTTTGTTTCGCTACCATTGTAGAGTAGGTCTGCTGCCACACCCTCTAAGTGTCCTCCTTTTATCAACACACTTGTAGTGGTTTTCTCATATATGATTTCTGCTGCTTTTACCATATCTTCCTCGCTCTTAATCTCCAGATCAGCTAGAACTTCTGCCTCAAAAAGATTTGGGGTAATCACAGATGCCTTTGGAAACAAGTGCTCCATTAAAGCTTCTTTTGCCTCATCACTGATTAACTTGCAGCCACTCGTCGAAACCATCACTGGATCGACAACGATATTTTTTGCATTGTATTCCTCAAGCTTTCTTGCAATAGCCTTTATAATTTCAACATTCGAAACCATCCCAATCTTAATTGCATCTGGATAAATATCCTGAAAGATACAATCCAATTGGTTTTCCACAAATTCAGGTTCTACCTCCATAACGCCGAAGACCCCTACTGTATTTTGAGCGGTAAGGGCTGTAATCGCACTCATTGCATACATCTTATGCGATGTAATTGTCTTGATATCAGCTTGAATTCCTGCACCACCACTACAATCTGACCCTGCTATTGTTAACACTTTCTTCATTTCCACTTCTCCTTCTATCCCACGACCTTCTATACGTCGATTTCTATACTCTCATGGTAGAATTGTATTATATGCCCAATGATTTTGTCAATAACAACCTCTACAGTTCTTGTTTCCGAAAAATCAAACTCCCCAGAACTGTACTAATTACCACAATAACAATTGAATTTATTGCAATAACTAGCATGTCCGAGGCAGAAATCTCCATATTGACCCTCTGCGTCATTCCATACACACTGTATTTCCCCATTTTCCCAACAACTGGCATCGAATGTCCTATCCTCTGAACAAATTGTGTCACTGGCTCACTGATTACCACATAAGCGATACATGCAATTAAGGCTCCCATATTGCTCCCCATCCCTGTTGTAATCATGGCTAAAACCGACGCCAGCGCAACATAGGGAAACACACCACCAACGACTACGTATATATATTGCATCATCGAAATCGGTTGACCCGACAATGCAACTACCGTAAGTTGAAATAGAGCATACATCACAACCGTACTGCCAATCGATACCAAAACCTTTGAGAGATATATTTTTGTTCTACACTGAACCAAGTTTTCCTTCTTTCCTAATGTCTTCCAGAGATATTCTTGCCCCCAGAACACTGCAATTACAACTGCAACAATGTAACCTAGTCCCTTATAAAATTGAGTTCCTATGAGAATCACATCTTCAATACTTTTAAATCCTGTCATGTTTCCATAAATTGAAATACCCAGGTTAATGTCCTGATTCATAAAAATCGTCAGCGAACCTGCTATAAAAACAACCAGAATAGATACTCCGATAAATACGGAACTTTTCACCATGCGTTGGATGTCAAATTTTACAATTCTATTCATCTACAATCTCCTCCCCTCGCATAATTTCGATACAATTCTTCTAAGGATTTCCCCTTCTCGAGAACCTCCTGCATCGGTGCTTGAAATACAATCTTCCCTTCTGAAATAATCCCTATGGTGGTTGCAATACTTTCTATCTCACTAAGAATATGGCTTGCAATCACAATTGTCTTCCCCTCCTCTTGATTCAACCTGATTATCAGACCTCTAAGCTCTGCAATTCCATTGGGGTCTAGTCCATTCGTGGGTTCGTCTAATATCAGAATATCAGAATCTTCTAGCAAAACTTGTGCAAGTTTCAATCGTTGTATCATTCCAAGTGAGAATTTCTCAACCTTCTTTCTTCCCGTATGCTCTAGGCCGACCGTTTTCAAAACATTGGTGACCTTAGATTTATTCTGAATCCCCAATAGTGTTGCATGCAATCTCAGATTTTGGTCTGCACTCATATTTAAAAACAAAGCTGGTGAATTGATGACTGCTCCCATTCGTACTTGATTTGTCTGTTTCTTAACCTCTCCGGTATAGCTAGAAATTTGCTCCATTAATATACGTAATAAGGTTGTCTTTCCAGCTCCATTTTGTCCCACAAGACCATAGATTTCACCCTTCGCTAATGAAAACGATAACTTATCTAAAACTAGATGACCTGAATATTTCTTCCTTATATTATTTACTTCAAGAATTGTTTCTCTCAAACCAGTCTCCTCCTCATCTATGAATTTACACTGCTGGCATCCACTGTACTCCGATAAATAGTGATGCGATAAACAGAATCACCAGAATTGTAATCGCAACCGTCATTCCTACCAATGTATATTTTTGTCTGTCATGTTTCCACTGCCTTGATATCCTCTTAAGATTCTCTGCTTCGTTTAAGTTTTCCTCCATATTTATCATAGAGATATCTGCCCGCATAGCCAGTGCAATTTCTTTACATTCCTCACATTCGTTCAAATGCTCTTCAATTTCTTCTTTGCTTTTTTCACTACACACATCATCCACATAGAGCGGTAGCAAATCTCTCACTACATCACAATGCATCCTCATCTTAATAATCCTCCTTTTCTAATTTCACATTAACTCCTGTAATTTTTTCTTTGCGCGATAAAATATCAACCTCGCCCAACTATCTGTCTTTCCAAATAATTCTCCAATCTGCGCAAAAGGTAAATCCCCAAAAATCCGCAGCATAAAGACTTCTTTATATGGCTCCTCTAGATTATGCAAGACCTGGTGCAACCGCTTGACCGCCTCCTTGTTAAGATAATCCCGCTCAACATCCATGGAACTATACAGGCTCTCGCTCTCAATAAATTCCATGTTTTTATGCTTTTTAATATATGTAAAATATGTATTCTTCGCAATTTGACATAACCAAACATACAACTTACACTCTCCCTTAAACCCATCCACCTTTTTCATCGCTTTGAAGAAGGTGTCCTGTGTAATATCCTCGGCTATCGCCTCATTTTTACATAGGGATAGCACATATCGATAAACATCATGGAAATGCTCCTTGTATATTTTCTCAAACTCTGGCATATCCTAGCCACCTCCTCTCTCACATATAAGACTTCTATAAATCAAAAACGTTTCAAATATTTTTTATTACATTAGAAAAGATGAACTACTACTTTCAAAGTGTTCATCTTTTTTATCTACCTTATTTAAATCACCTCACTGAATAAACCCGCTGATATCTGTCATGCTTATCTCCTGAATCTTTTCTGCAACACGTTCTTTATCGTCTCCCTCTAGCGGCGTCGGTTTGAAGTCATTGCGACTTGTCTCCGATGAAATTCTACAGGGGATAATATTTACCTGGTCATCATCCAACACCCCTTCTTCTGTCACTGTAAATGTCTGTTGGAAGATCATTGTGTCTTTATCACTTGGGTTTTTGTTTCCTCCAAACGAAAAGTTCCCTAAACTGTACGCAATATACTTTCCATTGTATTTTTCAATACCTTGCACCACATGTGGGTGATGTCCAATTACTAAATCTGCCCCTTCGTCGATTGCCTTATGCGCAAGGTTTACTTGAATATCATTCGGGTTGTATGAACCCTCGTCACCCCAATGGAACTGTACAATGACAACCTGCGCTCCTAGTTCTTTTGCCTGATGAATACGTGTCACCATCTCTCCTTCAATTCCTGCTCCTTCTCTCAATTCATACACGCCCACAAGACCTACCTTTGCTCCATTAACATCTACAATCGGTGTATTTTCGTATCCAAAAGAGGTCACACCTGCTTCCGCCAACACAGTCTTCGTCTCTTCAAATCCAGCCTCACCAAAATCATAGCTATGATTATTTGCTACCGTTACTGCCTCGATTGACCCGGTTGTCAATATGTCTACATAAGATGGTTCCCCAACAAATGCGAAGGTTTTATCTGCTTTTGCCGTCGATGTTGTCAATGGTCCTTCCAGATTGACCATCGTCAAATCATCTTCCTCGAAGATACTTCGTACATTCGACATAAAATAGTCTGGGGTACGATTGTCGTACATTTCCTTGAAACTTCCTCCGTACCCATATTTATCATCTGTTCCCAAGGTACAATCTCCAGCCGCACTTATTGTAAATGAAATAGGTTCTGGTTCCGGTGTCTCTATCACTAGCGGTTGTACCGTTGTTCCCTCACTGCTCTGCGCAACCCCAGATGTCTCAATAGCCGCCTGATTCTGTTCATCTCCAGATACTTCAATTGTTCCTTGATTTTGTTCGCTATCCTGTCTTGCAAGTATTGTGCGAATACCAAAATATCCCCCGCCCCCTATCAATACAATGAGTAATATAACTATAATTCCAAACCTCCATGGTTTTACAATTTTCCCACGTTTCTTTTTTTTATTTTCTTGTCCCATCTATCGTCTCCTCATTAACATCATTTTCTAAGCACTCTTTGCCTTTATTATACTCCTTGTATCTCCATAAGACAACTGTTATAATACAACTATTATAGTCACTCGAATGACTCCAAGGAGAAGATACCCATGTACCATTTTATAGTAAATCCCCATTCTCGGACAGGTTTAGGTCTGAGTCTATGGAAAAAAATAGAGCAATATCTGAAAAAAAGAAAAATCAAGTATACCTATTTTCTAACCGAGTATGCCAAACATGCCACTGAAGAAGTTGCAAAACTAACATCAGGCGGTGATTCCGTTACCCTCGTTGTACTCGGCGGAGACGGCACCCTGAACGAAGTGGTAAATGGTATTCAAAACTTCTCCAATGTAACCATCGGATATATCCCGACTGGATCGAGCAATGATTTTTGTCGTGGCATGGGACTTCCTACAAATCCCAAAGAAGCTCTGGAAAATATTTTAACTTCAAAATCACGAAGACAAATTGATGTGGGTTGTGCTACTACCGACACCCAATCTAGCCGCTTTCTTGTCAGTTGTGGAATTGGATTCGACGCTTTAATCGGCTATCAAGTCGGATTGTCTAAGTGGAAGAAAACATTTAACCAGTTAAACCTCGGTCGTCTCATTTATGCTTTTATTGCAATTCAACAATTATTTTTTTACAAAACAACAAAGCTAAAATTGACCTTGGACGATACATCGACCTTTACATTCGATAAAAATTACTTTGTATCCGTCATGAACCTGCCTTGCGAAGGTGGCGGTTTACGATTCACACCTGAGGCTGACCCAGAGGATAGAAAGCTTGATCTATGCGTGATTTCTAATATGCTCAAACTCAAGATTTTGACATTGCTGCCAACAGCGTTTTCGGGTAGACATGTGGGATTCAAAGGAGTAGACATCCAGTCATGTTCATCACTTGCGATTGAAACCGAGATACCTTGCATCACACATGCTGATGGCGAATTCTTAGGAATGACGACGTCCTTGTCAGTTGACCTACATAGCGAAAGCTTGAATTTTATCAATTAGAACTTACTACAAAAAAGGAACTTAACTATGAAAAATAAAACAATTACAATCGTTGGAATGGGACTATTAGGTGGTAGTTATGCCATGGGACTATCCCAAGCCGGTAATCAAGTATATGGAATCGACATCAATCCTGCTTCCATTACATTTGCAAAAGAACATAATTACATCTTAGATGGAAGTACAAATCCTGATGAATATAATGACTATCTAACACATACCGATATTCTAATTCTGTGCCTCTACCCAAATTCACTGGTAAAATGGATAGAGCAACACATTCATCTACTTCCTGCAACCGCAGTCATAACCGATGTGTGTGGCGTCAAAGAGCAGATTGTAGATAAGGTTCAGTCCATTACTGCACCTTATGACATTGAATTCTACCCTGGACACCCTATGCGAGGTAAGGAAACTTTGGGAGTGCAAAATGCCGATAGCAACATCTTCAAAAATGCCAACTATATCCTTACACCAACGGCTAAGAACACTTCTCGCGGCGAAATGATTGTACGTGATATTGCTAATGCCCTTGGTTTTTCCACCATCCGTATCCTCACGCCTAGAGAACACGATGACATGATAGGCTACCTAAGTCAACTCACCCATGTAATCGCTGTTGCATTGATGACCGCTAACTCTAATCCAGAGATTGTAGACTTCTCCGGAGACAGTTTCCGTGACCTAACTCGTATCGCTAAAATCGATGAATACTTATGGAGCGAGCTATTTAGTCTCAATAAAGAGATTCTGTGTAAAAATATTGATGTTTTCGCTGAAAATCTATTAGAACTAAGAAATTATATAGAAAATGATGATATCGAGAATATGAAGAAGATGTTTCGCACCTCAACAGAGCGTCGAAAGCTGTTTGATACTCCATTGGGGACGTAGTAAAACGTCGTTTTACTACGTCCCCAATGGAAAAAACCCTGTCCCTATATGTACAGTTGTGGATCAACCGGCACATTATTTTTCATAATTTGAAAATGAAGATGTGGTCCTGTGGAGTTTCCTGTTGTTCCACATGCAGCAATGTTCTGTCCTTGTGAAACAGTTTCCCCTACACTTACGTAATTAGCTGAATTATGCATATAAATTGTTGCAAACCCATTCCCATGATCTACCGTAATCCAATATCCCGCACTTGAACTATAGGTGGCTACTGTTACAACCCCGCCCATTGCTGCATAAATAGGCGTCCCTGTTGGAGCAGCATAATCAACCCCCTTGTGATTGGTGCTGGCTCCCGCGAGTGGAGCATCCCGATATCCAAATGTACTTGAAATTCTCGAATATCCTGGAATTGGATGTACAAATCCACTGCTTCCAGCAGATTCATTACTAGACTCTCCTGCTGTGCCACCTGAAGACGCGTCTCCCTGTGCGGCTGCTAATGCTTCTTGCCTCTGTCTCTCTAACTCTGCTGCCTCTATCAATCTTTGGAGTGTATCTTTCGCTGCAGAGATTTCACTAGAAATAACTGATAATTCACTCTCTACCTGTGCTAAGAGTTCTTCAACTTCTGCCTGTTTTTCGATAAGCTCATCCTGCAGTGTCTTCAACTTCTCAGATTGCTCTTCTAACTCAATCTGTTTGTTTTCTATTTTTTGAATCGTTGCCTGATATTCTTCTAAAAGTAGATTGTCAAATTGAATAATCTGACTTGCATACTCTAATGTATTCAGAAACTCTCCTATATTCTTTGAATCTAGAAAAACCGCCAGAAAATCTGTACCCTCACTCTCGTATGAGTACTGAATTCTTTTCTTCATACTTTCGTATTGGTTCGCTTCATCAATTTCTGCAAGCGCTAATTCCACCTCAGTCTCTTGAATTTCCTCATACGTTTCATTTATCTTTTTTTCCGTATCCTCAAGATCTAACGCGACTTCCTCTAATTCTTGTATAAATTCATCTTGTTGAGCTTCCGCCGCTTGCTCTTGTTCTTCCAATTTCTCAATATTATCCTCAGCCTCGCCAATTGAAGTAGCCTCTGCGATCGTTACACTGGTCATACTTAAAACCAAAACCATAAATCCTGCTAACATTTGTTTTATCTTTCGTTTCACTTTGCACTCCTTGCTCTTATCTACATCCTTCACTAAACATTACCAATAATTTTGATTATAGCAGATTTTTCTTGATTTACAACGTTTAAACCCAAATTTTTAATAGAAGTACAAAAAAAGAAGTGCTGTCGCAACAACACTTCTCATAAAACAATATTAATCTTGTACGTATGGCATCAAAGCTACATGACGTGATCTTTTAATTGCCACTGTCAATGCTCTTTGGTGTTTCGCGCAGCTTCCTGTAATTCTTCTTGGTAAAATCTTACCTCTTTCAGAAATATATTTCTTTAATTTTGCTACATCTTTATAGTCAATTTCGTTTTGATCTTTTCCACAGAAAACGCATACTTTCTTACGTCTACGCATTCCACCTCTTTTTTTAGGGAAATCACCCTTTGCTTTATCAAAAGACATTTTGTTTACCTCCTTATTTTACTAATCTACAATTGTAATCCTATTTTAATCGAACGGCAACGGCTCTTGTATTCCGTCTGGAAGATTCATAAACCCATCTCCAGCCGCAGCACTCGGTGCTGCATTTGCTCCTGCAAATGAACCTTGTTGCGCTCCGCCATTTGAACCACTGCTATTTTTGCTCTCTGCAAATTCTTGCTCTTCTACCACGACTTCAGTAGTGTATACCTTTACACCTTCTTTATTCGTGTAGCTGCCCGTTTGAATACGTCCACATACTGTCACACGCATACCTTGACGAAAATATTTTTCTGTAAATTCTGCTGATTTACCAAAAACAACACAGTTAATAAAATCTGCTGACTGCTCACCATCTTTCTTAAAACGGCGATCTACAGCCAATGAATATCTAGCAATTGCTAACGATGATTCTCCTGCTGAATATCTAACTTCTGGATCTCTTGTCAAACGTCCCATTAAAATAACTTTATTCATTTTTTACCCTCTTTTCTATTTTACGCGTCTTGTCTTACGCACAAATATCTGAGTACATGATCCATGATACGGATTCTTGATTCTACTTCTGTTGGAACTGTTGCTTCCGATTCGAAGTGAATAAAGTAGTAGTAACCTTCTTTCATTTTCTGAATTTCGTAAGCTAATCTCTTCTTACCCCACTCATCAACATCTGTAATGTTACCTCCGAATCGTGTAACATTTCCCTTCACCTTTTCGATGATGGCTACTCTCTCGTCGTCTTCGATTTTTGCACTTAGAACAACACACAATTCATATTTGTTCATATCTTTCTACCTCCTTATGGTCTCTGGCCCTTATTCTATGATAAGGACAAGGATTTTAGGCTTGTTTATTTTCACAAGCACTAGTTTCACAGAGGTATATGTTACCATATTTCATTATATAATGCAAGCATTTATTTGCTCTCTCTGATATTTTTTTCTACTAATTTTCGTGTAACCATTATTTGATGTCCACACCCACAACATTTTAGGCGAAAATCCGCTCCAACTCGAAGTATCTCCCATTGCGAACTGCCACAGGGATGTTTTTTCTTTAGTGTAATGATTTCCCCAACTGTAAAAACTCGTGCCATATGAGTAATCGCCCCTTTCTTGCCGTGTGAAAAATTCTATTTTCGCACTATTCTCCCTCCACCATGTCTTGTTCTTCTATTTTAACACCTTGTACGATAAATCTTGTCTCATCATTATTTGTACATGTTGATAATGTTACAATCTGAGAGGCAGAATCTACTGCAACTCCTGTATCATAGAATGATGTTCTCAACATTTCATTGATATATCCTTGAAACTCTTCTGAACTCGCAAAACTTTTTTGGTATCTCGGAGAGGACGCACTCACTTCTTCTACGGCACAAATTTGATATGTGATTTCTTTCCCGCTCAAAGTATAAACATAAAAATATGGATTTTCCTTATAATACTCCTCATCCACATAGTTATGAAGCTCTCCAAACATTGACCCATTCTGCATATTGTGTCCATAAATCAAGGTATTCGAGTCAATAAAAGAACCTCTATTTTCCATATCTACAAACAATGCACCAAAATCTCCACTCTCACCCTCGAATGTTGTTGTAAGATACTTCTCATTATCTACTGTATGGACAATCGGATAGCTAATTATTTCTGGTTGATCAAACCTGAGCCACCCAACCACTTCGTTATTTATTTTTTGCAATTCCACAAAATCCACATAGAAAATTTCATCGATCACTTCACCTGCATCATTGAATATTTCTGACTTTGTAATCCCAATTGATTCAATTTTTTCATATGCTTCATCGCCTTGTTGGTACTTCAGGAAGATATTAACGAGTTGAAATACAGAAAATGCTGCAACCCCTATGAAAACAACCATCAGAATAGGATAGATAATCCTTTTTTTGCTCCCTTTGTTTGCTCTTCGTCTGTCTGCACGCAAATTCGCACGTTTTTTTATTGCCTCTAACCGACGGTCACTTTCATCCATATCATCATATCTATCATTTCTATCATTTCTCACGTTATACTTCCCCCAATCTAAATGCACGCATCATAGTATATGTAAGGCTTAATTCATTCTCTATATCCTCTGGGATATCTTCTCGCTCAACCCAGGTTCCCTCTTGCAATTCTTCTTCATCTAGTCGAATTTCGCTATCTCCATCCAACTCAACAAAATACCCAAGTAGCAAGCTTTCCGAAATCCCCCATGGTTGGCTACCAAAATATCGAAAATTTTTCACCTTCAGACCAACTTCTTCTAGGAGCTCTCTGCGTATCGTCTCCTCTACGGTCTCGCCGACTTCACAAAATCCTGCAATCAGTGCATATCTTGTAAATGGTCTATTCGCATATTTTGTTAAGAGAATCTTGTTTCCATCCGTTACTGCCACAATTACTGCTGGACATATCTTCGGAAAATCAATAAAACCGCATTCTGCACATATCATTGCACGTTCTTTATTACTGTGTTCCATCTTCTCTCCGCAACGCCCACAATACCGATTTCTTGCATACCATCGACTAAGGTGACTCGCCGTAACACCTGCAAAGCGAAGATACTCAGGTTGAAATGCACGAAAATCTTTTAATGCAATTGTTCGAAACTCCTCACCGCTGATTTCCATCGTACGTATCCACAAGAAAAAATCCTGCCCGTCAATAGAAAATGCATAGCGAAAATCTTTTTCAATACCAGGCTTCATCTGCTTTAGTCTTCCGACAGTTGGAACAGTGTATTCCTCTAGATTATTCACCAAAACAATGCTATCTCCATTACATATAAACACCCTGTCTTCGTCTTTTGGAATCACTGATTTATATTGATTATCCATAATATATGGATAGATGTCTTGTATCATATTTTGATCCTCTTTTCATTTGCTCTTAGTATCATATTATACTACACCCTCAACTGAAAGTCGAACCTAAATTTCCCTTGTGTACTTCTTCAACCAGATCGCTTCTTCTTCGGTCAAAAATGGAGATATCTTCTCATAAACTGCCTGATGATATTGATTTAAATAATTTTTTTCTCGTCTTGTCATTTCCTCTGGCGCAATGCAGTCCAAATCGATTGGTGCATAGGTAATTGTCTCAAAGCACATAAATTGTCCATGCTCATTCTTGACATCGAGCTTTGCCAATAATTCATTCTCAATGCGAATTCCATGAGAATCTTCTATATAAATCCCAGGCTCATTGGATGTAATCATGCCAGGCATGATTTCATGATCATTGATTGGCTCTCCGTATCTCCACCGGATGTTCTGCGGTCCTTCATGTACATTTAACACAAAACCAATTCCATGTCCGGTTCCACACTTATAATCAATGCCCAACTGCCAAACTGGTCCCCGTGCTAGGATATCCAAGTTCTGACCTTTTGCTCCTTGTAGAAAACGTGCATTTGATAATTGCAGCATGCCACATACAACTGCTGTAAAATGAATCTTGTACAGGTCTGATACTGTTCCTAACGCATAAGTTCTGGTGATATCCGTGGTCCCTTCAAAATATTGCCCACCTGAATCTAGTAAGTATAGTCCACCTTCTTCCAACACCACATTAGTTTCCTCTGTTGTTTCATAGTGCATCATCGCTGCATGTTCATTCAATGCTGAAATCGGCGTAAAACTCGGCTCGATATATCCTTCTTGCTCTGCGCGAAGTTGATTAACTTTTGTGGCAGCATCTGCTTCTGTGATCTCTTGACTCTTGTACTCATTCTTGAGCCAATACATAAATTTCGTCATTGCTACACCATCTTTGATATGAGCACTTTTGATATTCTCAATCTCTACAGCATTTTTCTGAGCTTTTAGGAGTACGGATGGATTTTTCTTGTCTACAATACTAGTACCTTCTGGTATACTTTTGTAAATTGTATAATTCAAGCTCGTCTTCTCAATCAACAAACGCTCTTCTACGTTTATATCCTTAATCCATTCATAGATCGCTGAGTATGGCTTGAAAACCACCCCAATCTCTTCATAATACTTACGGACATCCGCTTCAATCTTTTCCTCATCCACAAAATAATATATACTATCCAAGCCAATTGTAAGGTATCCTAGAACCACTGGATTGTTTGGAACATCATTGCCTCGAATATTCAGCACCCATGCAATATCATCAATCTTTGTCAAAATATGCATTGTAGTTTTTTCCTGACGCATTTTCTCCCGAATGATATTTATCTTGTCTTCACAAGTTTGCCCCACATATTTCTCCTCTAGTAAAAATGCTGGTTGCTTTGGCAATAAAGGTCTATCCGTCCACATATTAGCAATAAAGTCAAGGTCATGTCTTAATGTAATCCCATGTTCTAATAATGCCGACTGTAAATCTTCCCCTTGCTTCGCTGTCATTGTGCGACCATCAACACCAACACACTGCTCTCTTTCCATAGAAGAGATCAAAAATTGTCTGATTGTCGGAACATCTGGTTCTCCTATTTTAAACAATTCAAATTCCGAATCTTCGATTTGCTTCGCTGCTTGGATAAAATATCTTCCATCTGTCCATAAGCAAGCCTGATTCATTGTTACAACAACCGTTCCTGCCGATCCTGTAAATCCAGAAATATATGTTCTAGCCCTAAAATGTTCTCCCACATATTCACTATTATGATAATCTGCCGAGAACACAATATATGCATCGATTTTCTCTTCGCTCATTTGCTTTCTCAATTCAACTAATTTTTCGTTCACTAACATCTTTCTTCTTTCCTTTCTATCAATCTACTACATTTTTTTCCGTAAATATGTTACAATTATACATGAAAATGATTCATTAGGAAAGGGTGAGAATATGCAAAATTATTCAGGAGAAATCGGATTACAATATCACTTACAGTTACGCAAGGGAGATGTGGGAGAATATGTATTACTTCCAGGAGATCCCAAGCGGTGCAAAAAAATCGCAACATATTTTGAAAATCCTATGTTGATAGCGGACAGTCGTGAATACACAACCTATACTGGTTATTTAAACGGCACAAAAGTCAGTGTAACCTCGACTGGCATCGGTGGTCCCTCTGCTGCGATTGCATTAGAGGAGTTAGTGAAATGTGGTGCACATACATTTATTCGTGTCGGAACATGTGGCGGAATGGAACTTAGTGTAAAAGGTGGTGACATCGTAATCGCAACTGGTGCCATTCGTGCCGAAGGAACAAGCAAAGAGTACGCTCCGATTGAGTTCCCAGCAGTCGCTGACCTACAAGTTACCAATGCACTGGTTTGCGCAGCTGACCGACTTGGTTATACCTATCATGCAGGTGTTGTACAGTGCAAGGATTCTTTCTACGGTCAACATGACCCTAGTATTATGCCTGTGAGTCAAGAATTAGAAAGCAAATGGAACGCATGGCTACGCATGGGATGCAAGGCATCCGAAATGGAATCTGCTGCATTGTTTATTGTTGCAAACTACTTAAATGTACGCATTGGTTCCAACTTCTTGGTTGTTGGAAACCAGGAGCGTGCGAACAGAGGTATGGACAACCCGATCGTGCATGACACCGACGCTCCAATTTCTGTAGCAATCGAAGCACTCCGTATCTTAATTGATGCAGATGCAAAGGCAAAGGCAAACCATTAGGAGGTTCACTATGAAATTTAAACGTATTTTTGTAATCGTACTAGATTCTCTCGGTGTTGGAGCAATGCCCGATGCTGCAAACTACGGAGATACAGGTACAGACACACTCGGTCACATCGTATCCTATCGTCCCGACCTAAAGATTCCGAATTTAAGAAAACTTGGAATTGCAAACCTTCATTCCATGAACGAATTGCCACCAGCGACCGATACACTCGGATACTCTTGTTATCTAAACGAAACCAGTGTGGGCAAAGACACCATGACAGGACACTGGGAAATGATGGGAATCCATACCAAAACTCCATTTAAGGTGTTTACAGAATCTGGATTTCCAGATGATCTAATTCACCAATTAGAATCCTATACCGGAAAACAAATCGTCGGAAATAAAAGTGCCAGTGGAACCGAAATCCTCGACGAGCTTGCACTAGAGGAAATCGAAAACGGAAAACTCATCGTATATACCTCTGCGGATTCTGTTCTTCAAATCTGCGGACACGAAGAGGTAATGGGACTAGACACCTTATATCGCTATTGTGAATATGCACGAAACATAACCTTAGATGAAAAATGGAAGGTAGGTCGCATTATCGCTAGACCTTACATCGGCTGGAAGGTAGGTGAGTTTAAGCGTACTTCCAATCGCCATGACTACGCACTTAGCCCTCCAGCTCCGACCGTATTAGACACCCTAAAGGACAATCACTACGATGTCATCTCTGTCGGAAAAATCAAGGATATCTTCAACAATCACGGGATCACAGAATCTTTACACTCATCGAGTTCTGCACAAGGAATGGAGCAGACCATCGAGTTACAAAACAAAGACTTCACAGGACTCTGTTTCACAAACTTGGTTGATTTCGATGCTCTATGGGGGCACCGACGAAATGTGGATGGCTATGCCAATGAATTAGAATCCTTTGATGAAAAACTAGGTATATTCTTAGACAATATGAGAGAAGACGACCTAGTAATACTAACCGCAGACCACGGAAACGATCCTACACATACAGGCACAGACCACACACGGGAGAAAGTATTCATGTTGACCCACTCCCCTTCGTTCACTGCCTCACGTGTACTACCACCACAAACAAGTTTTGGTACCATCGGTGCTACCATTGCAGAGAACTTTTCTCTAAGCATGCCACCTCACTGTATCGGAACATCCATATACAATCAACTCAATTAAAATTAAGGAGACCTCAATTATGACAAAACAAGAAATATTAAATCGCGTAGACCATACTCTACTCTTACAAACCGCTACCCAAAGAGAGATACAGCAACTTTGCGACGATGCCATTGCATGCCAAACTGCATCCGTTTGTATTCCTCCATCTTATTTAGACTTTGCCCGAAATTATGTAAATGGAAAAATGACGCTTTGTACAGTCATCGGTTTCCCAAATGGAAACTCTACTACTGCATCAAAAGTGTATGAAACTCAAGATGCAATCAAAAATGGTGCAACCGAAATCGATATGGTAATCAACATTGGTCATGTAAAGGATGGTCGATATGCCGATATCCTCTCTGAAATCAATGCTATTAAAGAAGCTTGTGGATTTCATATTCTTAAAGTTATCATAGAAAGCTGTCTATTAACAGAGACTGAAATCATAGAACTATGTAAAATAGTAAGCCAATCAAACGCAGACTATATCAAAACATCTACAGGTTTTTCCACTTCTGGAGCGACTTTTGAAGTCATCGCTCTCATGGAGAAACATTGTGACCCTCACCTAAGCATCAAGGCAGCTGGTGGTATCTCATCTTTTGATGATGCCGAGAAATTTATAGAGCTCGGGGCAGACCGACTAGGCACTAGTCGCTTAGTAAAACTATACCTTGCTCAATAAAGGGATATTTTTCTTCACCCTCCGCATATATTAATAGAAACAACCAAGGAACTTCGCTTATTGTTGGATCCAAATCAAAAAATCGAAAACCTTTTAAATCTCTCCTTACAAGCAACCCCTTTTGAGAGAAGTAAATCACCCGAATTAAATGTCGGTTATGACCCGGACACCAATTTACGAGAGTTAATCATTAAGTATTCAAATCCACTCTCTTTTATTCAACTCGAAACAGCAACCGTTGTTCCGCTACTCAATAATTATGCTATCATCACGATACCAGATGACAAAGTGGAGCAGCTTGCTCGATATCCAGACATCGAATATATCGAGATGCCAAAGTCTCTATATTTCGATGTTCAATCGAGTAAACAGAGTGCTTGTATCAGCCCAGTTCAATCCTCTCCACTGTCTTTGACGGGCGATGGTACCATCGTATCTATCCTAGATTCCGGAATCGATTATCTCAATCCTGCTTTTTTAAACCCAGATAAAACCACACGAATATTAGAGCTTTGGGATCAGACCAAAGTCGGTTCACCACCAGAAGGTTATGCCATCGGAACACTCTATACACGTTCACAGCTTAATACTGCAATTAAAGAGAATGACCCTACTCTCAGCGTTGATACCTCTGGTCACGGAACCCAAGTAGCAGGCATCGCTGTCGGCAATCAAGGGATTGCGTCTGGCGCCGAGCTAATCATTGTCAAACTAGGTAATCCACTCGATGGCGGATTTCCCAAAACCACTGAGGTGCTGCAAGGCATCGACTATTCTCTCAAACGTGCCTTATCACTCAATAAACCAATTGTAATGAATCTAAGTTTCGGAAACAACTATGGTTCCCACGATGGCAGTAGCCTTCTCGAAACCTATATTAATAATGCCTCCAACTTTTGGAAATCTAGTATCTGTATCGGTACTGGAAACGAGGGGAGTTCTGCTGGACACACAAGTGGAATCTTACAATCCGATATTGAAACTTCTGTCGAACTCGCAATCTCTAATCGTGAAGCTGTACTAAACCTACAAGTCTGGAAATATTATGAAGATGAAATCGAACTCTCACTCCTTGCTCCGTCTGGGGAAGAAATCGGACCTTTTCCGAGTCAAATAGAAGTGCAACGTTATATCTCCGAAAACACACAACTGCTAGTCTATTACGGAATGCCCACCCCCTTTAGTCTCATGCAAGAAATCTACATTGATTTTATTCCTCTAAGCACTTATATTGACTCTGGTATATGGACCGTTCAACTCACACCAAAGAAATTAGTCACGGGACAATACGATATGTGGTTACCTAGTTCAAAAACATTGAGTTCCCAAACTAATTTCCTAAAATCCACACCGCAAAACACTCTCACAATCCCCTCCACAGCATCACAGGCAATCAGCATTGGAGCCTATAACAATCAAACCTTCTCCTATGCTGATTTTTCAGGACGCGGAAGCAATTCCAATCCAAGGCTAGTAAAACCTGACCTTGTGGCACCTGGAGTAGACATCCAAACTACAACGGTAGGGGGCGGAACAGCCATTGTGTCTGGCACTTCCTTTTCCACCCCCTTTGTCAGCGGGTCGGCTGCCCTTCTAATGGAGTGGGGAATTGTAGATGGAAATGACGCATTTCTATATGGCGAGAAACTAAAAGCATACTTGCGCTCTGGTGCTCAAAAATTACCAGGCTATCAAACTTATCCCAATATTGAACTCGGATATGGCACCCTTTGTTTAGAAAAATCTTTTCCTTAATCTATTGATTCTCATTGCTATATCTCATATAATCATAGAAGCAATATATGTATTTATCCAAGATATTTAAGAGGAGATAGAAAAATGAGAAAAAATGTAATTGTAGGACAATCGGGTGGACCAACTGCTGTAATCAATGGTAGCCTTTATGGAGTTGTAACGGAATCCCTAAACCGTCAAGAAATCATCGATCAGGTTTATGGCATGATAAATGGAATTGAAGGCTTTTTAAACAATCAGCTTATGGATATGAAACCTCTAGAAACTTCCGGCGAGCTAGAGATTATAAAAACCACACCTGGTGCATATTTAGGTTCTTGTAGATACAAGCTTCCTGAAGATTTAGGTGATGCCATCTATCCACAGTTATTTCAGAAATTTAACGACCATAACATCGGCTATTTCTTTTACATCGGCGGAAATGACTCCATGGATACTGTAAGCAAACTCTCTCGCTATGCCGCATCCATCGAGAGTCCGATTCGCTTTATCGGCATTCCAAAAACAATCGACAACGACCTTGTCTGTACCGATCATACACCCGGGTTTGGAAGCGCTGCTAAGTATGTAGCCTCCACTGTACGTGAAATTGCAATCGATGCATCTGTATATGACAATAAAAAATCTGTTACCATCGTAGAAATCATGGGGCGACATGCCGGGTGGTTAACTGCCGCTTCTGTATTGGCGCGAAAATTTGAGAATGACAATCCGATTCTCATCTACCTTCCTGAGGTTGCTTTCCGATTAGATGACTTTATCCAAAAAGTAGAGGAATCCCTTCAAAAGACCTCTAATCTCGTCGTCTGTATCTCAGAGGGAATCCATGATAAAGACGGAACCTTTATTTGTGAATATGACAATGCTGTGGGAACAGATACTTTCGGTCACAAAATGTTAGCTGGCTCTGGGAAGTTTCTAGAAAACTATGTAAAAGAAAAACTCGGGGTGAAGGTTCGTTCTGTCGAGCTAAATGTCAGCCAACGCTGCTCCTCATCCCTTCTATCTGCTACTGATTTGGACGAAGCGATTTTCTCTGGCTCCTACGGGGTTATCTCCGCACTTTCAGGGGAAACTGGTAAAATGATATGTTTCAATCGCGAGGAGAACAACTATGCTATAACATGTTCTACTACTGATGTAACAGAAGTATGCAACAAAGAAAAGTGTGTTCCACTCGAATGGATTACGAAAGATGGAACTGACCTAGGTGTTGATTTTATTCAGTATGCCCTTCCTCTGATCCAAGGAAATGTAGAATTACCATATTTAGACGGACTACCAGCCTTCGCCTATCGAAACTAATTCATACAACACATTTTCCATTACGGCTGAGACCAGCAATGTTGAAACTCTTCCCGAAACTCAATCAAATTATCTGGATTAGGTAGCCCTTTTTTATCTAGGCTGCCTAGTCCTTTTTGTTGGATGTATTCCTGCATCTGATTGATATCTTCTTCCTCTATCGTCCACACCTCCTGCGAATGCTCCAACTCGCCACTAGATAGTACTCCTAGGGTTTCTTTCAGTAATGAACTATATTCGGTATTCTCTGACCAGATTGAGTTCGAATCAATTGTATGCAAAAATTCCTCCTCTATAAATCGCAATCTCATCAAATCCTCTTCCAAGAGATTCAAGCCCCCATCTATAATATGTATTTTGACTTGCTGCTGAGTACGATTGCCCACTCGATCAATCGCCTCATAAACCACATCAACGTCCCCTTCTTCTCCCCATACAGATTGAAGTGTATCAAAATTTGCAATGTAAAAGTTCGCCCGATCCTCCAACTCCCCATCTTCACGATCAACCGCCTTGGCAAACTCTAAAACATACCCTTCATCTACATGTCCGTTTTTGATTTCTTCCAAGGTAATATAGATGTCATAAGCTTCAATTCTAGGACCTTCATCCCAAACAGCATATAGGTTTACAATCGGAATATCCTTATTTCTATTCTCTGGAATTTTCACATGTTCTGCCTTTGAATTGGTTCCAAAATCACTATGTGGATTCGCCTTTGTCGTCGCCCCCTGTGCCATTGCTTCTTCTAGTAGTTTCACCCCACTATAGGTTTGTCCCAATTCATATGCTGCATCCAGTACCTCCTCCCCTTGTTTTTTGAAACTCCACCCTACAACTGTTTCTGTGATCCTTTGTTTCATCTCTGTGCCATAGATTTCATCCACATAAGAGACCTCCTTCTCTTTCGTAAAATGAAGGTCCTCCTCATTTGCATTATCAAACAATTGGTATTCTGCCACTGATTGCTGGTGATACAATGCCACATCTTCCTCAAACAAATCCGTCCCAGCGCTTTGATTATTTCCCATATATGCAACATGAATATTTGCCAACTTCCATCTTGCATGAATGACAACATCTCCCACAGTTCTCTTGCCCAATTGCTCATACAATTCTTGCACATGATTAAACTCTTCTCCCTGTCCTTCGTTTATGCCAGTAATTTTCTCTTCCCCCAGATACCAGCCTTCAAATATATACCCTGCCCTATTGGGTTCATAGAGTGATATCCCATACAAAATCGTATAGCTTGTTGGATTTCGCTTATCATTGATTCCACCGTCCAGTTCATAGGTAATCGTATACTCTTCGGGGAAATAGATGAGATCAAATTTCATCGCCTGCTCTCTCTGCTCGATTACCATATTGATATCATATTCATTATGATAACTTCCCTCTATATCACCCGTTCCAAATACACCAGGTGCCACAAACCCTTTTGGTATAGTTTCTAACAAATGCTCACCCAGAGAAAATTTCTCTCCACCATGCTTTGTAACCTCTCGCGATTCTAACAAGAACTGTCCCGTCTCTCCCGTGTTTGGAGTCCCTATTTGAAATCCACTCGCATAAGAATGAATCTGATTCACATGAGATGGCGGTAATATATTTTTTCCCTCAAAATATATGATTTTATTCACATAATTATCTCTAATATTTTGGATACTGACCGATGAAAATCCACGGTTTGACAATTCATTATTCAGTGCGCTCGCCTGGTCTTCATATTTCAAATTATAGGGGCCAGCTAGCACTTGTTCTTCTCCATTCATAATCACAACAATCGCATTGAACTTCAATTCTATGGTATTCCCAAACAAGTTATAAATATCCACCCCTTGATTTTTCATTCGTTGATTGATTGCCTCTGAAGGAATTTGATACAGAACATATTCATACGTTCTGCCTTCTTCCAGCTGTCGCACTGAAGTAACCTTCAAATCAGGATCCGTAGTATCCTGTCCTGCAATTCTTCCAAATGAAATCTCGAAATCCGCACTTAGCCCCGTCTCATTATTTTTAAAGTCTGCTTGCCACCCCACCGTACGATAATACAACGTACTCATTCCAACCCGAGCCTTCGTCGCCCAATAAATACTCCCCTCCTGTTCGATGGCTGTGATTCCACGACTGGCCAAATCTGAAAAAACACTGATTGGATCATTGTAATCAATCGCATTTGCCTTAATTTTTCTCCCACCTTGGCCTAATAGAACCATGATAATAATCATTATAATCGCGATCCCTATCCCTATCCCTATCCCGATTCTACTATATTGTCCAAAATAATTGTTTTTTGACATCGCACACTCCCTTCCGATTGGTCTCCATAGCGAAACTTCTGTGTGATATCTACTGCCAGAATTCCCTTTTCTACATCAGCCATCACTACATGAACAATCAGTGTGGACTCTGATTCAAGCTGCATGATTAGGTTTTGTATAAACTCTGTTTTAAACCCAGTGTTATCCACCTCGGTCTCATGCTGAAACATCAATACGCTACTCGCACTGCTATGGATTGCCTCTGTCAAATTTTCTCTCACTTCCTCGCTCCGCGTTTGCCTTGATACAATATTATTAAAAATCCCTACAAAAACTACAATCATACACAGAGCAATACAACCAATGATGATTTGTTTCATTTAACCTCCTTTCATTTATTACTTTTTGCTTGCCTATTAACTGCGATATCGCACCAACGTCTCGCATTTAACCCGACACTATCACTTGTGTAGACCTGTACACTATATATGCCAGGGACATCGAATATAAACGTTCTGTAATCCTGTATTGGCTCTTTTATTCCCTCATCATTTTCTGACACCAACAACTCTTCGTCACCCCTTTTCACACTCAGAATATAGCAGGGGATTTCATTGCCATTTGCATCTACTGTTTCAAACAACTGCGTCAAATCTACTGGTTCGCCTATCAGGATGGTCTCTGTTCTTGTTTTCTGTACAATGGTAGGTAAGTCTTGCTCATAGTACGCTCTATCCGCTCCCACTTCCAATGTTGACTCTGCTTCTACCTTCATCTGATTATTCCAGTCGATTGAGAAAAAGATTGTGATACACCCCAATGCTCCTATACATGCAATGATTAGTCCTTTGTAATGAGTAAATACAACTTTCATTCCTCCAACTCCTTTTATTTGACTACTGTGATTTCATACAAGAGATATAACAGCCTAATTATCCCACTTCCCAATATAATTAGAAGTATCATCTCACCATACTGCTCTATAATTTCCTTCACAACACGCCCCCTCCTATCGCGGCAATCACATTTTCTCTGATCAGTGATACCAGATTCATCACATCTACATTATGATTGATACAAAGCAATGGTATTAAGGTCAATATCACTCCCGCACTGATTGCGCCTAAGATTAATGCTCCGTATTCCTCTATGATTTCTCCCATATCCAGCCTCCTCTCTAAACTTCATCTTTTACCCGAGCAACCTATTCCTAGTTCCTAGCGTGCATAGCCTTGAAACACATGCTCTGTTTTAATCTGAAACAAAGGCATCGTATGTTCATATTCCAATCGCACGTCTGCCATATAAACATCCTCACCAGCACCACCTACCTTATCCCAGACACCCACGGAACGCTCACCCGTAAAAATGTTCTGACTATAGCACTGAACCGTCAAATCATACCCCAATCCACTCGCCTCTGATATGCATTCCCCGATTGTAGCCACATCAAAATCACTGTTTTCCAAGATTGCTACCACATTTGACTTATAGGATTTTGCATTTGTGATTTCAATCATTGTTGTTAAAACCGAGACTCCAGTCATCAGCAACAAGATAATACAAATCATCCCTAAAAACCCTTTTATTATTTCTCCCATTCTTCTTCCTCGCCTTATACTTGCATTTTCTGAATAAACAAAAACATAAACATGGTCATATCTATCAACAACTTAAACCCTGCGACTAATACTGGCAGCAAGAACAAACCATTCATGACTGCTAACTGTCTTTCGTTCTGACGAATTTCTGCCTTGTCTCTCAGCCAATTACTTCGCTCTATAATCTCAGCAATTTGTTTCTGAGCATCTCCGATATTACTAACAGAAAATGAATACAATAATTTCATAGAGAATAGAATCTCAGAATTTTGATATTCTTTCAGAAATTTTATATACGGCTCAATAGACTTTGGGTCTTCCGATAAATCTTCAATCAGCTTCTCAATTTCAGGTTTCAGTATCTCTGGTGCATACTCATATGATTTCACGATAGCAGTTTGAACGTTCTCCACTTGTAACAAAAGAGCAATGTTGAGTAACCACTGTGGGAAAGCACATTCGACCGCTTCTGTAACCGATTTTTTATTGAGATAATGACCAATCTTATGCTGGTTAATCAGAAGCACTGTGATGACTCCACCCGCAATTGCGAGTGGAATATTTCTAACCCACATGCACAATACTGTTCCCACAAACGGAATCACTGCGTAGAAGAAACTGCACCACTGCTCTCTCTTTTCCTGATATGACTCCACTCTATGGTATCGTTTTAACACTAATTCATCTGATGTGGTACGAGACGAAATGTAATCTCTCAACAACTCTCGGTCAATCTTTATATAGAGTAGAAGATAAATAACAAAAGACAACAAGGTATTCAACTGATAAATCGGGATTTCAGTCAGACTCAAACTGTCTGGCAGAGTATAAATCGTGAAGGTGCACACCATAAGAGATAGGATGATTGCAATCACCGTATTTCTCTTCCATGTCCGACATGCTTCTTTGTTTTTCGCACATCGTTTTTGCCACAAGAGCTTATCCTCCAACATAGCTTGAATTGCTAGTTCATATCTGCCTCCGATATTCTCCACTTTCACAAAATACTGATGGATTTGCTTGATAATCCGATTGGGATATGCTTCATAAATCAATTCCAATGCTTTCTCGGACCGATCCCCCTCATAGTATGTATGTTCCATAAAATAAATGGCTTGATTGATATAAGACCTTAGATTGCTCTGCTCAAAAATTGTCGCTGTTTCCTTAAGAGAATCCAGCACCTTCGGTTGTCGTTTGAACGCATATAACATCGTTTCTATATATGCCGTAGCATCCACAAATCGATTTTCTTGGTATTTTCTTCTGTATGTATTGACCACAATCGTTGGTACAAACAACAATAAAATTATGATTGCTACCACGATATAATAGATGTTCAGTCGGTAAATAATCCCTAAAATCGACACCCCAACAATCCCCATAATCATATATCCCATGATTTGACGATACCGAAACGTAAATCCCAATGAGACAACTGCATTACGTATCCCCCAAGGTGCTATGATTTTTTTATTCTTATCTCTCTCTCGCAAAATATTCCTCCCTATACGCGTCCACCTTCCCTTAGTTCCCTTCTAATATCTTCATTCTCGAACGGAGACTCAATATATTTCTTCTCGAATCGCTTCAGCAAATTATATGGTAGTTCCTCAGATTTCAATTGACCATCAGCTGCAATCATATATTGCTGATTCCTTCCACCCTCACGCTCAAAATAACAGATTTGATCAATACACCTGCGATATCCTCCTCCTTCATTTTTCTTGATCCGAATCAGCACCCCTATGTCAACACTTCGATACACATCATTCTCCAAACGATCTGCATCATTTCGATTCTCCATCATATTGAGGATTCGATCCGGGATATTTCTCACGTCATCGGTATGTAATGTCGTGAATCCCTTCGTTCCCGTCGACCACCCCTCAATCAAATACTTCACCTCGGAAGATCTCGCCTCCGACAACATCAACCAATTTGGATTCTGTCGCAAACTTAGCTTGATTGCCTTGGTGTAGTCTAGATGTTCACAGATTTTCATAGCAACGCAATCTTTCTCGGGGTTTAACTCCGCATATCGTAACTCTGGATTATCCTCTATGGTAATTACCCGTTCATTTTTTGAGATAAACTTGGAAAAATATTTTGCACACTCTGTCTTCCCAACTCCTGTCTCGCCACAGAATACAATATTTAATTTGGCTTTTACACAGTTCGCCAATAGATGTAACATTTCCGCTGTACAATATCCATTTTGGATTGCATTCACAGCGTTTATTCTACTCTTTGGCAAGGTCTTTCGAATACAGATACTGGTTCCGGTCGTTGTAACACTTTCATGGATAACACTGATTCTCAACTTCTCTGTTTCCGCCTCTAGCAAGTTCTCAACAGGATTAAACGGTTTCGATACCACATTGCTAATCTTTTGAATCAATTGATTTACAAAGGGCTCTGTCAGTTGTAATCCAGAAATCAGCTTGCGTACATTGTTCACATTTCGAATCCAAACCTGTCTGCCATTGTAATCAATATCTGTAATCTGATCATCATCCACATATTTCCAGAGTGGACCAAAATCTTTTGATGATAAAGTGACTAGTTTTTTTCCGCCATCCCAAGATGTTTCCACTTTTTCTTCCATAAATTTTCCCCTATGCTCTTCTTATGCGTCTATGGTGTTTCGATATTTGGTGACACAACCGCATCTCCAGCCGTATCTGTAAATTGCTCAATCACAGACAAAATGCCGTCTTGCAACACTCCGTTCTCACTCAATACAAATGTGATGATTGTAACCAAAGCCATAATTGCAACAACAGTGATAATAATCCCTCCATATTGTTCAAAAATTTCTTTCATGGCAAGCGTCCTCCCTTCTTCAAAGATTAATAAAAATCTATGTAAGCTATCTTATCTCAAACCAGTCTAAAATGAGAGACCTCACCCGTCTGATGTAAAATAAAATAGGAGTATTTAATTGTTTCTGGGAATAATACTGATTCGAATGAATCATAAAAATGATATTGCTAAAATTTGTACTTGAATCATACATGATTTGGAATTTAATGTCAAGGGGAATTTTTTAAGGGGACAGAAATCCATCTGTCCCCTTTTTGCTCGGAATACATTTTACTGTAAAAATCACTCGCCACCCTTGAAGAGATGTCTTGGAATTCCATCCACCATAACCGGTGATACATCGCCTTGTATCAATGGTTTTACGTAAGATATGAATTCACCTGTCACGTACGTCCCTTCTTTATTCACCCACTCGCGTGGTACTACTTTTTCATCATTTGCAATCTTGTGTACATCCTTCACTTCTGTTCCGCTCTGATACGGATCGTCCGAAAAACGTACCAAGACAACCATCTTGCCTGTATCACCTTCATCTGCCGCCTTCACTGCTGCCCCTCCAACCTGGTACGCTTCCAAGATATCCACGCGCGATGCCAGATGAGATGCTGCTCTCTGCAAGGTACTCAATTCAATCGCACGAGTCTTGCATCCGATTTCTCCTGCAATAAAACTTGCAAGATAACTTGCTGTTCCTGATAACTGCTTATGTCCAAAAGCGTCCACAAAATTTACACTGGAACCCATTTCACATACATAGCTTCCGTCTTTTAACTTAATGCCCTCTGATACCGCTACTACGACTGACATTTTCTTCGATAAAAGCTCTTTCACTCGCTCAAGGAATTTATCTAAATCAAATGGAATTTCTGGAAGATACATCAAGTCTGGTCCTGTACAATCCTCGCCTTGTGCTAATGCCGCTGCCCCCGTAAGCCAACCTGCATTTCTTCCCATAATCTCTACAATGCTTACCAATCCCTTCGGATATTCCAAGCAAAATCCATCGCGGATAATTTCTTTGACCGATGTTCCAATGTATTTTGCTGCACTTCCATACCCTGGCGTATGATCTGTCAGCGCCAAATCATTATCGATTGTTTTTGGACAACCGATAAAACTAATCTTATGCCCTTTGATAATTGCATAGTCTGATAATTTCTTAATCGTATCCATGGAGTCATTTCCACCAATATAGATAAATGCTTCGATATCTAACTTATCCAATATGGTAAAAATCTTGTCAAACACCTCCATGTTTTCATGGATTTCCGGTAATTTATACCGGCACGATCCCAAGTATGCCGCTGGTGTACGTTTCAACAACTCCACGTCCAGTTCGTTTGTAATATGCTCCGATAAGTCGATATATCTCTCGTCCAATAACCCTTGAACTCCGTATAACATACCGTATACTTTCTTCGCCCCTCTGTCCTTTGCTGTTCGATATACACCTGCTAGGCTTGAATTGATTGCTGCTGTTGGTCCACCTGATTGCCCTACGATTACGTTTCTCTTCATTTTGATAACCATCCCTTTCTCAGCTTCTTCATGATTCTATTTTACTTGTTCCATTACTACCTCAATAAATCCAACTACATTCTCTATCCGTTGCGTATTTACTAAAACCCCCATCAAGATTTCATCTTCTCTAAATTCATAAGACTCTAACAGTGCCGACTCTTCTGGAACATATAGCCCCACTGGAATCGGATCTTCCATCTCCTCATAAGGCACTGGTTCCATCAATTGTGCTAGACGCTCCTCATCCACCTCCACTCCATCCATTGCCTCGTCTACCGCCTTCATTGTAGCGTTATCTACATAATAAAGGTAAGGTTCCCATGCGGTCAACTGCTCTGATGATAAAATTTCTCTCAAATCCATATAGGAATTATCGTATACAAAGTCATTGTATGTGGTAAAATCCGTTACTACAACATCCAATTCCGCTGCCGCAATCAAAGTCACTAGTTTTTGTTGCGCTGTCATAGAATCAGACGGGCTAGACGCATCCATGATAAGGGAAGTCTCAAAAATAACACTCTCATCATTTAAGTTGATCTCTTCTTGCTCTATATACAATTGATTGAAGGCATTCTCTTCACTCGTATCCGTATATCCATTGATAAACAACCCATGAAGTGCCGTATCCTTTTTTGTTGCATAGGTATAGATAAGACTTATGACAATTGCGAGTACAACCAAAACTCCCACTACATGAATGGTGTAATAATTAAAAAACCATTGTATCTTCTTTCCTAGTGGAGCGTTCTTAAGTTCTTCTCGCTCTTTCTTAAATTCATCCATTACTGCCATATCAATAACCCTACCTTCCCTTAATTAACGACTGGATTCTCTATTGAACATCAATATCGTATATTCCAAATCTCTCATCGCCATTTGTAGCCAATAGCTCTACCCTGAGTTTTGAATAGACCTTTTGCTCTATGTCTATGTAATTTTTTCTCTGGTAGTTTCCACGTACTTCTCTCGCCAATTCCCAAGTCCCGTCCACCATACCATAGATGTTGTAGTCTCTTATCACTTGCTCCCACACGTTACTCTCGTACACATGCTCCATGGTATCATAATCGAAATCATCGCATAAATTGTCAAACGTAAAATCCACTCTAGACACGGAAGTAGGCTCTGCAAATTCAATCATAACCGCTGGCTTCTCATCCTTCAAGTCTGCCAACCAGATATTTGGTTTTCCATAGTTACGGATATATCCGTTATTGATGTTGCTGCCATCGTAAATATCTGTCGGATACTCAAATACTGGTAACAAATCCGCCTTCTTCCATAGATAAGGCTTTGATTCTAAGGTTGCAATATCGATAAATGTATCATCGTCGTTCACCTTCTCCTCCAATAAACGGAATCCATTGACCAACAGTTCCGCCACCTCTAGGCTTACCTTTTCATTTGTTTGGAACAAAATAAATAGATTATCCCCAAAATCATAGGAAGAAAAGTCAATCTTAATCGCTTCAAATTTCTCTCCCGCTTTCAATGGAATCTCTAGTTTCCCAAGAGCAATCTCTGGTCCATAATTCTCCACCTTCGCTGGCTTGAATATCTCACAAACTAAAACTGTATCCTCATCTGCCTTTGCAAATAAATTAATTTCCGTGTTCTCTTTCGCTGTCGGGAATACAAATCCCTTCAATTCGTTGATTGGCATACCGACATTCGTATGGTCAATCATACCATTAAAATGTGAAGAAGTCGTGATTTTTGCTTTTGTAATTGCAGATTCTGCCTTTTTCTTGCCGACAATACCTTGATCTCTCTTCTGCAACTCTTGTTGTAATTCTTCCATATATTCTGACGCAACCTTTGCTGGCGTCGCCTTGTATTTTTTGCATAGGGTTGCTGCTGTCGCACAAGCTTGACCTAGCAACGATAAAGTCGACATCAACCTCGTCGTTCCCGACGCAACATGGGAGACTGACAAGCATCTACTTGCCACCATGAGATTGTCTAACCCTTTTACACAACAACTGCGAAATGGAATCTGATAGATTCCACGAAGATAAAAATGTCGGTTAATCATATCGTCATCAAAAAATCCACCTGCTGCATGAAGGTCAATTGACCACCCGCCATATCCAACTGCATCGTCAAAATCTGTTTGGAATGCAACATCTTGCTCTTTTAAAATGTACTCTCCAACCAATCTTCTAGACTCTCTTTTTCCCACAACTGGACTGATATATTCTAGGTCAAATTGCTTTGCATCATACTCTGACTGGTTCTTAATATAATCCCAGATATTATAGACTAACTTGCTATGATCTTCCATAATGTCCTCATTTTCCGACATCTGGTCTCTCCCAGCCCCTGTTTCATAATACCACTGATAACGATATCCATCGTATCTTGCATCGTTTGGGATACGATCTGGAATCTCTCTAAAATCTAAAGTTTTCTTAAAATCTTCTTTCAACTCTTTTGCAAATTCAGGCAATTGATACGGCATTTCTCTATGAAAATCCTTCGAGTAGAATGAAAGTGAACTCAATAATACTCCATTGTCTTCCGCATCTGGAGCAATGTTTTCATTCCACTTCGATTTTGCCTCACGACCATACATATAGTCCGCACCTGCCAAGTATCCGATGGTTCCATCTCCAGTATCGTCAATAAACGTATCCCCGATAAAGGTATAACGCTTCTCAGAGCCATTCTGTGAACCTTCCACACTCACAATCTTCCCACCATCCATATTCACAGTGTCGATATATGTATTGAGATATACATGACAGTTTTTCTCACGACGTAAGGCATCTACAAGCACTGTATGCCATAGGTATACATTCCCTTGCGGATTTCTATATCGGTTCTCAATCAAAAGTTCCCCTATAATTCCACTTTCTCTAGAATATAAGTTAAACTCCGAGGTTCCCGTTGCCCCACACACATGAACACGGATTTCAGGGCTAGCATTCCCGCCTAATACACCACGGTTGTTAATCAATGCTGTCTTGAGACCGGAACGAGCTGCCTGAATCGCTGCACAGATCCCCGACATACCAGCCCCACATACTACAAGGTCAAAACTTTGCTCAATCGTTTGAAATTTCATAAACTTTTACCTTCCCTTTGTTATATTTTTTCTACCTCTATATTTTTACCATCTTACTATAACATTCGTGAAGTTTCTATACCATGCAGTATTTTTATATTTCTTGATGTATCATTGTTAATACAAACATTTTCACCCTAATGCCCATCCCTTTATCAATGTCTGGAAACTTTGGCCCCAAGGGACAAATTACCGTGTGAAAATTTATATTCACACTATCTTCTACTCCAATATGTACTGACTAATTGCCTTCCCAATTTCCACCACATCACTTCTACCTGTGAATTCAAACTTAATCACACCCAAAGTACTGAACCACAATTGTAGTTCGCTATCAATATCCAGCACGCCCGAAGTTTCTATGGAATACACTTGAATCTTCGCATACGGTAGCGACGTATAGTCTCTCTTCTTTCCAGTAACCCCTTGTACATTGACGGCAATTACTCTCTTATTTGTAAATGCCACATGGTCTCTCACTGTCTTGTAACAACTAATGAGATGCTCTCCGTCTATCAGAAGTTCATCGATTCCTTTTACCTCGTCTGTTTGTCTTAGTTTTAAAAATTTGCTGTTCTCGAAATCAATCATGCTTTTCTCCCTTCCATCATTTTGACTTAAATTTATAGTTGGTACTATCATACCATATTTTTTGCTTTTTTGTTTAAAATTTTCTCACTTAACATCCTTATCCATAACCCTATCCTCTTTGAAAATTGGTATAGACATTTTCTCAATACTTTGTTAGAATACTAAGAAGCAAGTAAATTCTATTAAAATCAATTATTTTTTCTCACAATAGTGTGACATTGACATTTCTATCAATTAATAACACCCCAGTAAAACAATCCAATTTAAACGCTAATTT
The DNA here is from genome assembly GCA_964369755.1 of uncultured Lachnospiraceae bacterium. Classification (GTDB taxonomy): domain Bacteria; phylum Bacillota; class Clostridia; order Lachnospirales; family Lachnospiraceae; genus CAUPWF01. Next base: position 3,588 of record CAYJFY010000027.1, on the reverse strand, counting down.
AAACAGCTATTTGTATCTTTACAATATCACCGTAAACAATTATACTTAAGAAAGAAGGAAGCGTATGAATAAGCCAAAAACTTATGAAGAATTAATGCAGTGTGTACCAGCAGATGTGCAGGAAGAATTCCACCAAATAGAACAAGGAGAACGGCTACCAGACTTAGGGTTGGATGTTGTATTTAAAAAAGTATTCGATCCAGATATTCACAAGGATAGAATTGAAAAGTTATTAACACTGATCTATCGAGAAGAGTTTGAAGTTCGTACTTCACTTAAGCAACAAATACCAAAGGCAACGGTATTCTCAAAAGATACCATCCATGATGTAGTAGCAAGACTTGCAACTGGTGGTATGGCCAACCTAGAAATGCAAGTACTAGCACAGGAGTTTATTGTAGAACGAATGGATATTTATGCATCGGATATGATTCTGTTACAGTATGCCATAAGTGAAAGAGAGAAAAAGACAGATTTTAGTTATATTGATGTACAACCCTCCTATTTGGTAGTCTTTATGAAGAAAAGTCCCAAAATATTCAAGGATTCTTCAGAATTCATTCACTTCAAGAAAAGCGTAACAGACACTGGAATCGAGTTAAATCAACTAGCATGTATCGTATACATTGAACTAGAAAAATGTTTGAAGTATGTGAAATCCAATGGATACGACAGCAAAAACAAGGAACTATGGAAATGGTTGATTATGTTAGCCGATGTAAATGATGATGACGTGAAACAGTTAGTAGTAGAGGATCCAGCGAAAGCAGAGATTATTAATGAGTTACATGGAATATCTAAAAGTAAGGAGGAATTAATGGCGATGTTAAGTGAAAAATATGCCGCAGCAACACGTTCAAGTGAAATGGTGTATGCAAAACGTGAAGCAATGCGTGAGGGCAGACGTGAGGGCAGACGTGAGGGTGAAACAATAGGAAAATATGAAATAATAATCGAACAAATTATGAAGAACCATCGGGAATTTTCTGCTGAAGTTGCATCCAAAGTTTTTGTTTGTGATAGCGCAATTGTAGATGAAGTATATCGTTTGCTCGATACACAAGCAGGGAGTATTAGTGTAGACGAAATAAGACAGAAACTTATTGAGGGGAAATTTATAGAAATACCAACTTTTGAAACAGAAGAATGTTCAAATTAAAATAATGAATAATAACCTTGGATGTAGTAAACTGTGTGCTCTTTACTACATCCATAAGTTTTTCTACTATACCGCCTTCACATTTGACCCAAACTTCTCCTCCGAATCCATTTGGGTCTGGTACCAACATACTCCCCTTCGTTCCATGTACCTCTATATTTTCTGCCTTACTTCCCCACACGTCATTGCTTGTCACGATATTCGCTATCGCTCCGCATTTAAACCTTAACAGACCATACACATTTGTAGGAACTTCAACCGGGATTTTCTTCCCGTATTTTGGTTGACTTGTAATCATTCTTTCTATAAATGCTTTGTTGGACATCCCTTGAACATCTTCTATCTCTCCCATCATCGCTACCAACGCAGTTAGATAGTAAGGTCCCATATCAAACATCGGCCCTCCGCCTTTTTCATAAAAGAACTCTGGATTCGGGTGCCAATTCTCATGCCCATGGTTTTGCAGAAAAGCACTTGCTCCTACAAGCTCTCCAATCATTCCGCTTTCTATGACATGAATTGCAGTCTGAATTCCCGTTCCTAGGAACGTGTCTGGTGCAACCCCTAGTAACAATTCCTTTTCTTCTGCTAGTCGAACCAATTCTCTTCCATCTTCTGCTGTCAGAGCCAAAGGCTTCTCTACATAAACATGTTTTCCATTCACAAGTGCATCCCTACAGATTCTATGGTGATTCTGTGGGTTTGTAATATTTAATATAATTTCAACTTGCTCATTCTTCATCATTTCATCGTAGGAACATACATTCGCCACTCCATATTCATCTGCCTTTTTTCTAGCCTTCCCCACATCTCTACTGCACACTGCGTAGACCTCGGTATTTGGAAATATCGTAGATAAATTCTTCAAATAAATATCGCAGATATCGCCCAACCCAATCACACCAACTTTTACTTTTCTATCCATTTACCTTCTCCCCCTATTTCAATGATAAGCGATATACCTTTGTTTCAAATGCTTTCAAAGTAATTTCACCAATTGCCACTTCTCCTGTATCGCAATCTATCATACACTCCCTAATTGCTATCGATGTGGATTGATGTTCATAGTTTAATACGATAAAATATTTTACTTCATCTTTTTCTCTCACAACTACTTCACACTCTTCTGGGAGCTTTATGTATAATCCATACGGCTCATTTACTTCAAGGTACCGCAACAGCATTGTAACCATCTCCCTTTCGAACGTGCTAGCCACATAGATTATCTTACCAAGTTTCACCTCTCGCTCCGTCATAGCAGTTTCACCACTATAATAATTATTACAATAGCGTGCCAATACCTTTACATCCTGTTTTTGTATCTCTAAAATATCATTGAATACTGGCATATTCATCTTTGTTCCATTCCACTCGGCAGTAACCGTTTCATCATAAGGCCCCACAAAGGTGTAGTCTGTCACACCGACCCCTGCTAGTTCCCTTAATAATCCAGGTGCTTGCATCATCGGAAACTTCCCAGTCTCATCTTTCAGACCTGTTCTGCATCCCAAAATGAGGACTCCGCCTTGCTCTACATATTGCGTGAGCAATTCTACCCTCTCCTTTGTCAAAATCATGGCATGTGGATAAAACAAGACCTTATATTTCGTCAGTTCCTCTAAACTCACCTTATCCCACAGATATATATAATCCAGCGGTGCGTGTGCCAACTGTGTCGCTACCGATATTTCGCGCATACTCGGCTTATCAAAACGAGAGTGCCAAGAATCAACATCACAATCTAGTACATTATCGTAATCTTTCACATACCCTATTTCTGCTACAAATTTCGCATTCGACATATCTTCTATTTTATGAATTTTCTCTGCTAATTTCTTGATTTCCTGAACTTTTCTATTGTCCCGATTGTCATAATCCAAAATTCCATGCCAATAGATTTCCGAACCCATTGGGCAAGTTCTCCATCGAAAAAAACTGATAAAATCCGCACCATGAGCAATACTCTGCATCGCCCATAGCATCATCTGTCCTGGTTTCGGAGCTGGCGACTCCATCCTCATGCTACTCCCATGAGCCCCAACTTGCTGCTCCATAATAGCAAAATGCGGACAGATTGCCCTCGTCATGGCGAGTTTGTTTGTCCACTTCCTATCAATCAAGTCGATTGCATTCTTTGGATCTTCTGACAAACAATACTCAAAATTGGGATAAGAATCAAAAGAAAACACATCTAAACACTCATCCATCAACCGATGACTATCCAAAGTCAATAAGATTCCATTCGTCGTTATAAACACACCTTCTGGTATAAACTCACGTAGAGCATCGCACTGAATCTTACAAAATTGGATTGCCGATTCCGATATAAACCTCTTATAATCTAATACCTGATGCGGATTTTTCGCATTGTATATCGTTTGTCTAGGAACAAAGACCTGCTCCCACTGTCTGTAAATCTGATTCCAAAA
>CAYJFY010000026.1:0-36976 GCA_964369755.1 uncultured Lachnospiraceae bacterium | reverse complement strand
ATCACCCCCACTATAGCGGATTGTGGGTACAAGGCACCGCTACCGCCCCGGCTGCACGTTCAATATAATACCACAGATAATTTTAAAAATCAAGACTTTCTAACTATTCAAACACGGTTTGATCTGGTGAGTTAAATGCAATATAACTCTTTCCTCTATTAATGCTTAGCTCTTCCCCGTCCAAATCATAGAACTCCAAGTGTGAATTCGCCTCGCCACCGTCTTTCTTCCATGTAATCTCTTGTACTCCACCATTGGACACATAGTAGCCATTGCCACCTTCCATATCAATTCTTTTGTGTACACCGTTCTCCAACAATCCGATCTCTGTCTCTAAAATAAACACATTGGTAAATGCCAACTGCTCTTCTGTCTTCCCATCAATTTGGTCATTCCCGTTCAACTGCTTCAAGTAAACCTTATTCTCTTCATCATAATTAAAAGTTCCAACCGCTGCCCCAAAATCAGTCTCTACCATAATACAGTCTTCACCCTCTGCCTTCAATTGTTCTTCTAATCCGTTAAATAGGAAAGCTGGTTCCGCATTGTCCTCTTCTATCTCTGTTCTATATCCTTGCGACTCTACCGCCTCTACTAGACTAGGTCCATCAAATACTGCTGTATGCTCTAGCGAGTAGCCAGAATTGATTCGATCTTGATCGCGAGAAAACATACCTGCTGTATTCGCCATTCCATCAAAATGGTCTGTTTCTAAAGAGTTAAAATACGGTCTCGTACTATCATCCATTCCCCAGAATGCATAGTAGGCATCGAATCCTTCCGAAAGTGTCGGAAAATTATAACGACAGCTCCGGATTGCACAGACTTCTGGAACCTGTGTGTAATCCGCAAACACCGCCATAAAACGCGTCAAGTTCCCCTCTACTGGAAGTTCAAATATAATATCTGCCTCGCCCACGCCATACTGTGGCATTGCATCGTTTACATTATTCACCATAATTGCAAGAGGTCTCTTTCCAATAGCTTCATCCGTCAAATCAATCTCTCCAGTCAATAAATTCTGGTTCGCCGGCAGAATCTCCACTGGTTCAACCTCTACAGGCTCCTCTTCCACCACTTCTACCACTTCTGGTTCCGGTTCTGGTTCCACGACCTCTTCTTCTTTTTTACAACCTGTAAAAGTCATTCCCACAACTGCCGTCACTAAGAGCATCAACTTAAGTTTATTCTTATTTTTCATGGTATACCTCTTTTCATAAATTTTCATTTTGGAGTATCATACCACAATTTCTGATATTTTTCTACATCATTTTCATCGCATGTATCTTCATCCCACCTTCAGCGAAAAATAGCCGAATAAAGTTTTCTTTCTTTTCATCGCACTTAATTTCTAGATCCGTGACTTCGAATTCCACACCACTACAATTATGCTCGTTCAATGTCACCATCTTGATTGCACGATGCCCCAGATAGATGGTCATCGGGATCTGTGCCACCCCTTTTGCGCTAGCGGATAGTTTGAAGTACAGCCTGTATGTACCTTCTGCATTGATATATATCTTGGCACTTGCACCCTTGCTCGTATCTAATCCACTGCAATCAACTTCCACTTCCCCGTCAACCTGCTCAACCATTGGTAACTGCGTGCATCTTACCTCCTCCATAGCAAATCGGTTGACTTCTTCGGACACAATTGGATGTTCTCCATCCAATCGCTCCAAAGCAGTAGACTTCATCAAGAACCGACAGATATTCTTCGCATTTCGAACCAACAGCGCACGGGTAACATCGCCCTCTTGTAGACCTTCTGCTGTTTTATCATTCATACTGTTTGTTTCGGCGCATTCTACCACCATGTAGACATCATTCTGTGCACGAATCATGGCCGGTGTGTTTGTTACACTCGCTTCTTCGCCTTCGTTGTTCATCTTCGCCCACCAGTCGGTCATTACAATCCCCTCAAATCCCCATTCACCTCGCAGAATAGTGGTCAATAGGTCATAATTGCTAGCAGTCCACACACCATTGAGCGCTCCGTAGCTACTCATAATGCTATATGCCCCTGCTTCTTTTACCGCCATCTCGTAGGCTTTTAGATAGATTTCACGCAACGCTCTTTCCGATACTACACTGTTGGAGATGGATCGCGCAAACTCTTGACTGTTGCATGCAAAATGTTTGATTGTACCTGTCACCTTGTACTCATGTAGTGCTTTTAATTGTGCCACTGCCATCTTTCCTGTTAGGAATGGATCCTCTGAAAAGTACTCAAAATTTCTTCCATTGAGTGGGTTTCTATGAATATTGATTCCTGGTCCCAACAATGTATCAATTCGATTAAAGGACAATTCCTTCCCTAGGTATTGAAACAACTCATAATTTAATTCTGTATTAAATGTAGATGCAAGTGCTGTTCCATTCGGCAGGGAATATGCCATAGCACCACTGTCCATACGAATTCCCGAAGGTCCATCAGAGCAACATGCAAGGGCGATTCCCTTTGCTAACAAGCCATCTGTAACTCCACCGATCGCACCTGCCGTACCTGGTGTAACCTTTGGCGAGCACATTCCCTCTCCTCTGGTCATATATACCAGTTCTTCTTCCGATACTTGTGCAAGAAACTCATCCAGTCCTACACGGCCTGTTTTCACATCTCGCAATCGATAGCCCTTGTCTCCCTCATAATCTGCACAGCTCAACTTCGCATTTCCTTGGAAATGTTGATACGACTCACTTCTCAGCGGTACATTCTCAAAAGAAGTTTCCACATTTCCGTGCCTTATAAACGGCTTCAATCTAGAAAATTTTCGAATTGGTGCACATGCTTGCTGTAGTTCTTCTACTACGACCGTTTCCGCAATTTCAATCACACCAGAATTCACCGCCGTCCTAACATCGGTACCGATGTAGATTTCATAACTTCCAGCTTCGAGTACATAGGTGTGCGCCTTTCCTGTAATGCCGCCGTCATCATAAGAAGCAAAATCTCTTAGGTCAAACTCTAGTGTCACAAATTTAAACTCCCCTACATTGAGTTCCTTTGTCTTCTCAAATGCCATCAGATTTCGGAATGGTTTTCCTAGTCTACCTTGCGGAGGATTCACGTACGCTTGAACCACTTCTTTTCCATTGCGATCGCCTTTATTTTGCACCTTCACTTTGACGCTGTATGCATAGTCTCCTTTCGACTCCATCACAATATCGCTAAGGTCAAACTCTGTATAGGACAGACCATAACCAAAGGGATACATCACTCGTTCCTTCTTGAACGTCTCGAAATAGCGATATCCTACATAGATATCTTCCTCATATACATTGTCGTCTTCATTTCCAAAATTACTGGTAGACGGATAATCCGCGATGTCATATGCTATGGTGTCGGTCAGCTTTCCACTCGGAGATACTCGTCCCGTCAACACATCATAGACTCCATTGCCGCCCTCGCAGCCACCTTGCCAGATATACAATACCGATTGTGGTTGGTATTTCTCCACCCAACTCATATCCATGATATTCCCCACATTTAACAACACAACCACACGCTCAAAATGCTTGGTAACCATTTCTAGCATCGCTTCTTCCTGCTCCGTCAGAAGATAGCTCCCTCTTTCATTGTGATTGTCGCGATCCTCACCTGCTTGTCGTCCAATGATTGCAATCGCGACATCGGATTGCCCAGAGGCTTGTTCTACCAATTCATCTGATAATCCCATCTCTTCTTGACACCATGGCTCCTGCGCCCAACCTTTTCCCATGTCAAACGGATTCTCTTCTACCCAGATCTTGTAGATGTCTAGCAGCTCCATATTAACCGAAATCTCATCACTTTCTAGCAATGCGTCTAAACAACTTACCACATAAGGGGCATTCACCAATCCTCCAGACCCTGTCCCACTCTTGATATAATGTAACTGCATGCGACCAAATACAGAGACCTTGCACCCATGTTTCAATGGCAGGGTATCTCCTTCATTTCGTACCATGACACAACTTTCCGCCACTGCCCTTCTCGCTACTTTCGCATATTCTTTCCAATCCAATAAATTTTTCATCACTCGTTCGTCCTTTATCTCTCATTACTGTATTTATAAAACTACGCCCTTCCCGTATTAAGCTCTCACTGCCGTACCAGCTGGCAGTCTACTTAAGGTCTCACCGCCGTACCATCCGGCAGTCTACTTAAGGTCCAACTATCATCCATATGAACTGGCGGATATTTCTTCGCCTTTTCTTCATCAAATCCCACTCCAATTCCAGGTATATCATGTAAATATGCATATCCCCCGTCCAGATATGGCGCATTTGGAAACACCTCTAATTCGCGCTCATCATATCCTTGGAATTCTTGGATTCCAAAATTATGGACATGCATGTCTAGATGCATTTGAGCCGCCATTCCGATTGGCGATAGGTCACTCGGCCCGTGCCATGCTGTGTTCACATGATAGCTTTCACAGAGATTTGCCACCTTTCTAGCTGGTGTAATTCCACCGATATCACTGATGTGCATTCGAATGTAATCAATCCACTGATTTTGTACTACCGTCTTCCATTCTAGCGGGTGGGTAAACAATTCTCCCATCGCAAATGGCGTCGTCGTATGTTGTCTCAAAACCTTGAAGTAATCAATATGCTCTGGCGCCAAACTATCCTCTAAGAAGAATAGTTGAAACGCTTCCATTTCTTTTGCAAAGGTCAGCGTATCCGCCATCGATAATCTCTCATGTACATCATGTAGAAGCTCCACTTCCCAACCGATATCTGCACGAATTTTGGAAAACAACTCAACCACGCTTCTCATATACTTTTTCGGATGATAGTATGATCCTGCCGGCGCATTTTGGGGTGGGATAATCTGTTGTGATTTTCCATCAAAATTCCCTCCATATGTTCCCATATGACATCTGATGTATTGAATCCCTTCTTCCATAAACTTGCAGATATTTTCCTTCACTTCGTTTATGCAACTGCCATCGGCATGTCGATATATTGCGACTCCCTCTCGCGATTTCCCTCCAAACATGCTATATAATGGCATGTTGGCTAGCTTCCCTTTTATATCCCACAATGCCTCATCTACTCCAGATATCGCATTATTAAGCACTGGCCCATTCCTCCAATAGGAATTTCCCATGGCAACCTGCCAAATATCTTCGATATCATGCACGGATCTACCTCGTAACAGTGGTGCCAAATACTCTTCAATGGCCGTTACCACAACCTTATGTCTCCATGTAAATGTTGCACAACCCAAACCGAATAATTCTGGTTCAGATGACAGCACCTTTACCACCACTAGATTAATCCCTCTCGGCGCTGTCACAAATACCTCTATGTCTCTTATCGTTATGTCTTTCACTTTCATCTCCTCCAGTACGGATTTTTTATTTTCCCCATTTTACTTCCCTTCTCTTGGTAAATATATCACAATTCTACAACTTTTATCACAATAGCAAACTAATTGTGTTATAATAATCTAATACACGCAAAAACATGATACAATAATTCAAAAGTAGGTATTTGTATGGACAGTAAATTCCTCAAAGACATAAAACGTGATTTCACAATGGATTTTTTTCATTCGCGTGAACACAGCAAACATCATAATCCTCACGACCAAGAGGTGCGTGAATTCGCATGCGTGCGAAGTGGAGATCTTGCACAATTGCAGATTACATTAACAGAAAAACATCGAGGACAGTCTGGTGTCATCGCAAAAGACCCCCTTCGAAATGCAAAGAACCGTTCCATTATTACCATTGCGCTGTCTTGTCGCGCAGCGGTAGAAGGTGGATTGCATTTTGAATGGGCATATTCTCTCAGTGATTGCTTCATTAACAAAGTCGAAGAATTAAAAACTATTGCAGATGTTTATCAGCTTGCTAGAGAAGCGCAATTTTATTATACTACTCTGGTAAGCGACCAGAAAAAAAACACTGCCCTTACACCAATTGCCCCCGGGGATTCTAGGGTTCGGCGTTGCAAAAATTATATATTTGAGCATATCTACGATAAAATCACGCTAAGCGAATTAGCTTCTTCCCTATATATATGCCCAAATTATCTCTCCCAGATATTCAAAAAATCAGAAGGGATGACGATTGGTGAGTTCATTCTAGAAGAGAAGATAAAACTCGCGCGGAATATGCTAATCTATTCCACCTATTCTTTTAGTGAGATCGCATCAAACCTAAGTTTCTCATCCCAGAGCCACTTAGGAAAACAGTTCAAGAAAGTGACCGGTATGACACTTCGTACCTATCGTGAAACTTTTTTAAATGACGAAACCATTAATTTTACACCATAGTACATATCGTGCTGAAAGCGCATGATGTACCCACACATAAAGTACTTAAAACACATTAGGAGGTTCTCTATGAATCAATCACATAAAATCGCTGTTTTCATCTCTCATATATACGGTAATTTTCAGAGTAAACTCTGTCAAGGCATCATCGACAAAGCCAGTGACTATGGCTATGTGTTGGATTTTTTCGTCTCCAATGACGAAGTCGTAATTCAGGAGTATGGAACAGGCGAGATGAATCTCTTCCAAGTTCCTGACATCCATGCCTATGATGGAATCCTGATTTCTTCTGGAACCTACCTAGTTCCAAACATGCGAACCGCATTATTTGAGGCTCTCGCGGATGCTACCTGCCCTATACTAGACCTCAACAATACTGACTCTCCTTTTCCAACTGTTAATCTCAACAACCTAACTGTGATACAGGAGTTAGTCAAACACCTCTACCTAACACATAACCTAAGTCGATTATGCTATTTGGGCAGTTCCGTATTCCCAGGGATTTCTACCCGCCGTGAAAATGCATTTATTGCCGGTATGGAGGAATTTAACCTAAAATACGCGCCCTCTGCCATCTGTAATAGCGACTTCAGCTATTCCTCTGTGTGTCGTGCACTGGATTCTTTTTTCGAGGGCACCACTTCAGAAAACGCACCAGAAGGAATCGTTTGTTACAATGATGAGCTTGCCTTTTTGGTCATCGAAGAGTTAACCAAGAGAGGCTATCGCATCCCTCAGGACATCACAGTTACAGGATGTGACAACCTCGCTTATGGTGAACAAATCAGTCCAGCCCTTACCACCGTCAGCTTCCCTGCCGCAGAATTAGGCAGAACCGCCTTTGACACTCTGCTCGGATTGATGGATAAACAAACCTTTGAATTTCCAATCTATGTAATGGCCGAAACCATCATCAAAGGCTCTTGCGGCTGCCCTTATAACAATCAAGATTTTCCAATCTTCTTAAGCAACCAACTCGCGGGGAAGGTGGCTCATCTAGAATCTAAGATTTTGGAAAACATCCACATGCGTGGACTTCTACAAAGTTGTGAAAACCTAGACCAATTGGTCGAATATCTCAAGCTATCTCTTGAGAATTACCCAGAAATCTCGGATTTCTATTTCTTCTTGTACTCCGACTGGTATGAATCCGACTCAAACCTCTCTGGTCTACTCCCAGAGGATACCGCCTTCAAGTCCAAGAGCATTGATTTGAAACTAGGCAAAACGGGTAACCAATACCTTTCTGGTCATACCTTCGCCAACAAAGAAGCCATTACAGAATTTATTGATTCCTATACCGGCTCCATGCGATTGTTCGTCCCACTGTATTTTGAAGAGGCTAATTTCGGATTTCTCTGCTTTTCTTACCCTGGCACAGAAGTCTACTATCCTTTTACCTTTGTCACATGGCTACAAAACCTCAATATGACCCTGAAGAATTTGAGCGACCAACAAAACATGGTTCTAATCAAAGAATACCTTCAAGAGCTAAATTACCGTGATGATTTGACTGGATTATACAATCGACACGGCTTTCAACATCATGCCCTATTGACCATAAGTCAATATGCTCTTACACAGACCAAACCTGTTTTATTATCACTAGAAATCAATGATTTCCAGAAACTGAACTCAGATTTTGGTCTAGACGAAAGTAATTTCGCTCTCAAGACTTTCGCAAAAGCTTTGCAGAAAACATTGGGCGAACATGCGATCTGTGCTCGCTATCGCGGCGCGAATTTTCAGGTACTTCACTCGTTTGCCTCAGAACTTGATTTCTATGATTTGCTGAGTTCCATGAAAAAATATCTGAAGAATTATCAAGAAATCTACAACAAGAGCTACCTGATTTCTTTCACTTATTCCTATACACCTCTGAGTGGTTATAGCGAAGATGCTCTCTTTGAAGCACTGCTATCGGTTCACACACCAGAAACTGCTGTCTAATGATTTAGACGCAAGTTTTTACGATATTCTGTCGGAGAAACACCATACAAGGATTTGAATGTTTTCATAAAATGTTTTTCATTATCATATCCTATGTTTTGGCTGATTTCTCCGATTCGAAGATCCGTATCCTTTAAATATTCTTTCGCTTTTTGCATCCGAATCTCCCTCAAATAATTCACAAAATTCATTCCCGTATACTGTTTAAAAGCAAGAGAAAACAAGGAATAATTCATGGTCACCTCATTGGATACCACTGCCATATTGAAATCCTTGTTATAATTCTGAGCGATGTACTCGATTGCCGCCTCCATCTTATGACGACTCTTGATCGCTTCTTGTTGTTCCTGCACCTTCTCGATAAATGTTTCCAACCATTTCGTCAACACAAACTCATAGATGCTAATATTCGCATAGGATAGCGGACTTTGAAGATTCTTGATCTCATATTCATCTGCTGCCGACATACTGGAATAAGTACTCTCGATCTGTGTAAAAAAATCTTCCACTAGGATTTGAAGCGCCTTCATATCCTTCTCTCTCTTGTTCTGCCATAGGATTTTCCCAACTTCTTTTAACACTTGATTCGCTTTTGTGGTTCCAATTTTCTGTACTAGGGTAGCTACCTGCGCTCGCTTCTGATCCGTACTGCCCTTTGCAGATTTTTCCGAATCGCTCGCTCTCTTCGCACTCTCTATGCGTTCCGCTCGCACCAGTGGTCTCTCACGATAAAACGCCTCTATTCTCGCTTCATAGGCCTCCATATAGGCAGATTGAAAATCTTCAATCCCCTGATGCACCTTGCTTACTCCTACAAATCTCCGTCGCCACTCTTGGAGGCGAATTTGCTCTAGCACACTTGGCTTTACGATAAAGAGCTCTCCTTGCCCCACATTGCCTACATAACCACGGTCGTCCCACATATAAGAATCCAGTCCCATATTATCCAGACAACAAACCAGATAGTCTCCTTGGAATAACTTAGAATCAATCTGAACCCGAAGTGATTCCAATTCGCCTGCAGGTGCGTTCATATTCATCACCAGCTGTTTCAGATGTTGCCCTTGAATCGTGCTCTTGGCCGCCTCTTTCTCGAGGGATTGCTCGATCTCCGCATTCAGCGTATCTAAAATTTCTTCCACTGCAGTTCTCTGCGCTGGTTTCAGCAAATATTCACGAACTCCAAGCCGCAGTAATTTCACCGTGGATGAAAATTCATCCAGACTACTCACCACAACAATCTTCGGTTCTTGCTCCAACCTGCAAGCCTCTGCAATCAGTGTCAATCCATCTAAGCCCGGCAGTTCCAGATTGGTAAACATTACCTCCACCTTCTGCGTCTTCAAAAGATGCAAGGCCTCTTCTCCGCTTGCACACTCCAATATGGTATGAATCGCAATCTTACTCCCCTGTATCATTCGACGCAATTCTTGTCGCTCTTTTTTATTATGTTCTACAATTAATAATGTCTTCACTGTGTCACACACTCCTCTTCTACACAGTATAACATAAAAAATCACACCTGAATAAAATATCTTTCCTTTTTATCTATTTCTTCAATCCATATACTAAGATTGGCATCTTATATCAGATGAATTTTCATTATACAAGAAAGGAACGGTTATTAATATGAATACCACAAACAACTTCGTGACCATTGATCACGTACCTTATTACAAAATCAGTGATGCACAAAAACTATCGCCATTTTTTATACAAATGTCATCTTCCAGTGATATCTGGCTCTTTATGTCATCCAATGGTGGCATGACAGCAGGGAGAAAGAATGCTGAGAACAGCATCTTTCCATATGAAACTGACGATAAACTTCACACCAATTTTGACTCTTGCTCAAAAACAATCCTAAAAATCGGTTCATCCTATTGGCAACCATTTGAAGTGAACGGTGTTAAAAAATATGAAATCACCAGAAATATCTATAAAGGATACTATGGTGATAGCGTTATGATGGAAGAGATAAACCATAGCCTTGGGCTCAGTTTTTCTTACAAATTAGAGAGCAGTGAAGCCTATGGGCTTGTAAAAACCTCAAGCTTTAAAAATTTAACAGAGAAACCACTTCAAGTTGAAGTACTCGATGGAATCGGAAACCTCCTACCTTATGGAGTAAACGAGATTTTGCAATCTACTAAGAGTACCCTAGTCGATGCATACAAAGCTTCCGAGCTCGCAAGCGAAAGACTGGGAATCTTTTCTCTTACAACCCAGATTAATGATACGCCAAATCCAATCGAAGTACTAAAAGCAAATATCGCTTACACCACCCTAAAGGATTGTACCGTTTATTTGAATCCACAATCTGTCAAGGCATTCTACGATGGAAGATTGAACGAGGTGAATCCGGAATGTTACGGTATGAAATCTTCTTACTATGTACACTTTACACAGGAACTTGCACCGCAGGATTCTGCAAATCAAGACACGGACGATTCTCTGTCTTACAGCATCATCCTTGATGTGGGTTATGACCACTCAAAACTAGCTACTATCATCGAATTCGTTGAGGCTAAGGATTTCTCATCCATCTATATGGATATAAAAAACGGAACTGAGAACCTAAAGAAAATTGTTGGAGACGCAGATGGACTACAGGACACTGGTGATCAAGTCGCTTGTGCCGCACATTATCTGAATACCTTATACAATGTTATGCGTGGTGGTACATTCGAGTCTGGATACGAGTTCTCCTATGATGACTTTTATCATTTCGTTTCCATTCGTAATCAAAACGCATTGAAGAACACAGCGCTCTTAGCAGAACTCAAGAATTGTTCTACCATACATGAATTGAAAGAAGTCGCATCAAAAGACGCTACGATGTATCGCCTTGCACTTGAGTACATGCCACTTTCATTCTCCAGACGACATGGCGACCCCTCACGTCCTTGGAACAAGTTCAACATCGCTCTCAAGGATGAAAGTGGAAACAAAATCAGTTTCTACGAGGGAAACTGGCGTGATATCTTCCAGAACTGGGAAGCCTTAGGCCTATCCTATCCTTGTTACTATGAGAATATGATTGCAAAATTTGTCAATGCCTCCACCATGGATGGATTCAATCCATACCGCATCAACGCACAAGGAATTGACTGGGAGAAACCAGAAGAAGACAATCCATTCGGCGGCTACGGTTACTGGGGAGATCACCAGATTATCTATTTACTGAGATTATTGAAAGGATTGATGGAGCATTTTCCAGCACAACTGGATACCTTCCTCTCTCAAGACCTCTTCACCTATGCGAATGTTCCTTACATTCTGAAACCATATGAGGAATTATTGAAAGATAGCAAGGACACCATCTTATTTGACTTTGAACGCGATGCCGAGATAGAAGCTCTATGTGAAAAAAACGGAAGTGATGGAAAACTTATTCATATAGACTCTGATGTATATCTAGTCAACCTAACCGAAAAATTACTGGTTCCTCTTCTCAGCAAGATGAGTAACCTCTATGTGGGTGGTGGAATCTGGATGAATACGCAACGACCAGAGTGGAATGATGCCAATAATGCTATTGTAGGAATCGGTCTATCTATGGTAACGGTTTATCACATCAAGGCTTATTTGACCTTTTTGATTCGCCTATATGACCGTCAGCAGGCAGCTTACCAGATTTCCTCAGAAGTCATGGATTGGATGTGTGATATCGCAGCTGTTTTATCGAAACACCAAGGGGATTATCAAGATTCCGCGAAGGTGATATTAGATGATATGGGACAGATCTTCTCTGATTATAGACAACATACCTATCATGAACTGGTTTCAGGAAAATCTTGTATGGATCCAAAAACGATTGTCTCTCACCTTCGTACCTTCGAAGCTGCAATCGACTATACGATTGAACAAAACAAAGGAGATGTGTACAATACCTACAATCTGATTACACCAGATTTTGATATCCTTCCAATGCGTACCATGCTAGAGGGACAATCTGCTGCCATCGGAATCGAATGCCTCGATGGAACTGAAATCTGTGAGTTGCTCTCTGCCATGAAACAGGAGTTATATGATACACAAGGAAAATATCACACCTTGTATCCAGTGGTGAAAACCACTCGTTTCTTAGATAAAAACAAACTTGCTAGCAATACACCTGTGTTTTCAGGAATTACAGAAAAAGATCAAAATGGAATTCTTCACTTTCACGCTTCTATCATTACAGAACAAGCACTCGTGCAAGCATTAGAAAAATCCGATGCAACAAGTGAAGATTGGGAACTCTTACTAGGGGAATTTGATCGAATCTTTGCACATAAGCAATTTACAGGAAGAAGTCAGGTCATGTATAAATTCGAAGGAATTGGTTGCGTCTACTGGCACCAGAATGCCAAACTTGCCCTCGCAGTCTTAGAAGGCGTTGCTCGCACCAGAAAGTCTGGAGAAGATGCGACAAAGATTTATCAAGCTTACAAAGAACTGATGAGCGGATTTATCTACAGAAAAACACCGACCGAATGCAATGCGATTCCGATTGAGCCATATTCACACACTTCATTTAACCGAAGCAGTGAACAGCCTGGAATGACAGGACAGGTAAAAGAATCCGTAATCATGAGACGTATGGAACTGGGTGTCTTCGTACAAGACGGCGTCCTCTCATTCGACCCTTGGTTCTTAAGTGAATTAGAACTCAATCAACGGAAAGAAGTAGAATTTACCATCTATGGAATACCTACCAAATATATCCTTACTGACAAGAATGCAGCAAGCGTTTCGGTTATCTATACAGATGGTGAAACCAAGACATTCTCAAGTGGAACATTAGATGTCGAGACAAGTGATCAAATTTTTAGAAGAAGTGATTTCATCAAAAAAATTCAAATTACATGTTAATTTGCCATTATGTTATTAAATGGTTAGATAGTCGCAAGTAATCGGTAACTAGCCTACAGATGCTCAACTGTATAACAACGAGAAGAATCCCCAATAACTGGAACTATTGGGGATTCTTCTCTTGTGCTACTTTGCATTATCATATCTATTTTGCCTAGACATAATATATCCCCTTACATATTTTTAATTAATATATCCAGCTGTTCTTTTATGAATTGAAACTCCCCACCCAAATCCAAGCTCCGAACCTCAATCCGATTTCTACCCATCAAAAATTCCGCATCCGGCGTAACTTCTTCATAGGTCTTTGCATATAGGAGCGTGCCGCTGACCTTACCAGTGTTATCTTTATCTTTATTCTTTACATAAGTGAAAATCTGATACAAGTTGTGTGAATGGAAAGTTTGCTTGTTACCAAACTGACCCGTTGCCATGCTTTTTCTATAATATTTTGCATCTATGATTAAAGTTTTGCTACCGTCCTTTGTTGATAGAATAATATCGGACTTCATTTTAGGAAGCAAGTCTAAATACAAGTTGCCCTCCTCAACCTGCCACTCGATATGAGAACGAGTAACACTTATGATATGAGAAAAATGCTTTTTGTAATATTCAAAAATAAACTTCTCATATAGGCTTGACATTCTCTTCTCATCAAGAAATTTTTGCATTTTCATATCGCCCTTATCATCTTTTTGCAAAAGTCCTTTGATTACGAGATAGCAGATTGAAATAAGCATTTGATAATTTGCATTGTTGCGGTGAAAACGCATATTCCAATCAATGATATATGGGTTTAATGTATCGACATCTTTAAAATACATCATCAAGTTTTTAAGAACTTTTTTTACATCGGACTTAATTTTTTCTCGAAGCAAAATATTAACCGTTGTCTTTAAAATTTGGTTCAATTTGGTGTTAACTGAAAACTCATCATAACTGCACACAAGTTGTTTTTTGAGCATTGTTTGTCCTTTTATAGACTGTGCTATATCAATTTTTCCACACAAGGTGGAGAGTGGCTCGGTTATAGGAATATACTCTTTGCCAAGTCCCCTCTTAACTTGAAGTGCAATACCTTTAGCTAAAATTGCAGATAGCAAATCGGCTGTATTTTCAAAATCTTCGCTCGCTAATTTTTCGTAACCATCATTTTTCAAGATAGAAAAGGCATAGGCAAGCATATAGTAAATATTTTGAATTTTGATGCCTTTATCCGTTATCATAAAACAATCCTCATAAGCTCAGAGATCCATTTTTCACGCATATCGCTATTATCAAACCAATATTCTTCAATCAGCGGTTTGATTTCATATAAGGCAATCTCTTTTACCCAAGTATCATCAATCTTCTCGTCTAAGTTGTATTTTTCTGTATTAACACATGTATAGCTATGTCCTATTCTAAAACCATTTCCCAAAGATTCATCGTTTGCAATATCATTGTTAATACCTTTAATCGTATCAACCAATCTGTGGAAATTTACATTGCTAACTTTTGCTTGATATTCTTTAAACTGTTCGTTATCAAAAGCCGGCTCTATTTCAAAAAATGCAAATCGACGGCGAAGTGCATAATCGAGCATAGCAAGACTTCTGTCTGCGGTATTCATCATACCGATAATATATACGTTCTCTGGAACATAGAATTTTTCTGAAGAATATAGTAAAGTTAGGCGTTCCCCTCGCTTATCTTCTTCAATTAACATAAATAGTTCGCCGAAAATTTTTGACAAGTTGCCACGGTTTATTTCATCGATAATAAAGAAGTATTTTTTTGTAGGATTGTTTATTGCTGTTTTGCAAAAATTATAAAACGCTCCATACTCTAACTTAAATCCCTCTGCATCCGGCTTATACCCTAAAATGAAATCTTCATAAGAATAGCTTTGGTGAAATTGTATCGTAGCTACACGACTTTCATCTTCTACGCCCATAATAGAGTATGCAAGTCTTTTAGCGGCATAAGTTTTTCCAACACCAGGAGAACCTTGCAAGATTAAGTTTTTCTTTCTAATCAGCAAATTTTTTAAAGTCTGATAATTATTTTTTGTCATGTACACATCAGCTAAAAACTCCTCCTCCATGTATTGTTCGAGTGTTTCTTCTGATTTAGTGATAGGGCTATTTTCTTCTATCATTCCCATGATAAAATTAAATTCGTTCTCTGTCAGCTTAAACAAACTTCCTTGAGAGTTTTGGAAATACTCCATTTCCTCAAGTTCTTTACATTCTTTTAAAGTTTGGCATTCAATAGGACGTGTAAGTTCTCTAGTTTTTTCAAAAAATAAACTCTCGCCATCTTGTTCTTTTACGATCTTTGCTAATCCGACAATCTTTTTTACAGGAGTTGACTCATAAGCAACAATAATGTCGCCATTTTTAGCGTCAATAAAATTTTTAAATATTCTTCTCTTGTTGCCATTATCGTTGTAAAGACTGTAAGACTGCATTTCACCAATGTTTATATCCGAAAAACTCCAAATCTTAGGGTTAGCATTTAGCCACCAATAGTTCCTTGTATCATCGACAGTGCTTTCGGCTATCTCATCCAATACTTCTTCACTATGTACAGTCGGATGAAAAAGTCCTTTTCTGCTTCTTTTTGTGAGAAATTCAGAATATTTTACTAATCCAGCACTATAAGCTTTATTTCCTGCCTCCATATTTACTATTGCAAAGTTTGAGGCATTTAAAATAATCTTATACACCCTATTGAAACTGTCAATATCAGTATAATTAAAAATATTTGTATCTTCTATTGGTGTTTCAACGATTAGTTTGGCAGTGGCGTTTTTAAGTGCTGAACAGTAAGAGTTTATAGTTGCTTTGCTGTATGCCTTGCCATTTGACTTCATTAACAAACTCATCCATTTCTTAAATTCACTTTGTAGATTTAGGAAATTGTCTTCTTTGCCCTCACGACGATTTTTCAATATTGTTGCCCACTTCAAGAAGATATCACTCGCCAATTTATCGGTCATTTCTACTTGATAGCCTTTTTCTGTAAGTGACCAAATACCACGAGTTTTAGTGTCTAATATTTCTTCATATCCTAAATAGCTTCTCGCAAATGCTACTTCATTACTGAATTTATTCCCGTCATTTTTACCTCGCGTTTCGCTTAGCGTTTCTTCGTCAAGGTTTTCGTTTTCAACGATTTTACCTCGAGCTTGCTCGGGTGTCGCAGAACCACCCAAATCTTTCAATGCTTTTATTAAAGGTGCAAACCATTTTAGAAAACTTGCATTTGATATTTTATCCGTTTCATTTTCCTCTGTTTCATCATCGCCTTTAAGCCACACATAATGCGACATTTCAGGGAAATTAGCAAACTCATATTGGTTACTGCTAAATATATGAACACACTCCTTGCACATTAAAATGTATTGCTCTCCGCTTGGAACTTTGTCTTTCACTAAGTCGGCGAACACATCTAAAACATCTTGCATTTCATTTTCACTGTTACATAAAAAATTTCTGTTTTGTCCATCAAGATTTAAATAAGTATATGGTCTTGCCCAAAATAGCCCCATAGTTAAATTCCACTTAACGCCCTTTTGAGTTAATGCTCTGTCATATGAATTTATCAATAAAGATTGGTTATCCTTATTTTGAACATCGGAATATGCTATCGCACGACCAAAAACTTCCCATAAATTATTAATATCATTATCGTTTCTATCACCATCAAACCCATAGAAAGTAGCAGCCATATTATTTAGCACAGGTATTCCATCAAAATCAGTTGGTACCAACAATGAAATATTCATCAATTTAGCAAAAGCTGCAATTATTGATGTTCTATTTTGATTTGTAATACCCTTATTAAAAAGCCCATATACAGTAAAAGGATCAATATCTGTAATATTATTATCTTTCTCAAGTGTAGGTAGCTTGATACCTGTATCAATATATACTTGCTTTATAATTTCTATTAAAGCCGCACGATTATCTTTGAACGTCAGCAATTTATTTGCAAATTCTTGATAAAATGCTGTCCATACTTTATAGCTGATATTGTCCATTATTATTCCTCCCAAAATTACTTCTTCTCTAGTTTTTTCTGAGTGTTTTTCACTGTATCTAAATACGCTTTTTCTACAGGCGACAGTGCATCTTTTTCTAGCTTTTGATATTTTTCATACTCTGCTTCTGCCTTTTCCATTGCTTGCTTGTTACTGACTTTTCCTTTGCCATATAATATTCCTTGTCCATATCTATCTGCAAAATCATCAACTTCCGCTACCCAGTCTTTCATATACATTGGCTCTCTACGCATAGCACGAAGTTCTGCTAAATCAAAAAACGCAGATACCATACGATTTAAAGTAGCTAATTCATTTTCAGATAAATAATTTTTCGCAATTCTTGTTTCACTTTTAATCGGATGTGAGCCCTTAAATGTTGTCAATCCCATGAAAGGTAGTTCCGCATTTGCTCTACCAAATATAATTTCTGCTGCAGTATTTCCGTGTGCCGCATAATGAAGCTTATTTTGTACTACTTTGAAAAATTCTATTGATTCCTCAGCGTTTGGGTTAAAGTCTACACTTGTCGCATAAAGATCAAGCACTTGCCTATATAATACCTTTTCACTTGACCGAATATCACGTATTCTTTCAAGAAGTTCTTTCCAATAGTTCCCTCCACCCGCTTGCTTTAAGAGGTCATCATTCATTGTAAAGCCTTTGATTAGATATTCCTTCAAAATTGCAAGTGCCCATCTTCTGAACTGTGTACCCCTAATACTTTTTACTCTGTATCCAACAGAGATAACAACATCGAGGTTGTAAAATTTTGTTTTATAGTTTTTTCCATCTGAGGCAGTTGTCAAGTAATCCTTGACAACTGAAACTTCATCAAGTTCGCCTTCTTTAAATGCGTTACTGATATGTAAACTAATATTTTGTTTCGTTGTCTGAAACAATTCTGACATCTGTGCTTGTGATAGCCATACAGTTTCATTTTCCATATGCACATCTATCTTAGTTATGCCATCATCGGTTTGATATATTATAATTTCGTTACTCATCTTCACTTACCTCATCGTAATATATTTCAAAATATTTGATAAATTATATTGTAATTTATCAAAAAGTCGCATTAAAATTTCCGTTCGCACAAGCTCATTCTTGGCCGTTATAAGATTTTTAGCCATGTCATGACTACTTTTTTATGTGTGATAATATTTATTATAACATCAAGTTCAAAAAAAGGCACTATCAAGATTCTTTCGTGTTTCTTGATAGTGCCCTAATTCCGTATTTAGTTGATTTTGCCCCCATGGTCAGCAGGTTTGTCTACCTGCGCCCACTTATCGGCTCTTTATTTTCTTATTGTTTTATAGTATAATTGCCTTGTTACCGCCCTATATCTGGTAGCCAGAAAGGGGGGCTACATTGGATTTTATCATATCTATTTTGCCTAGACACATTATATCATATGCGTTTTGCAGTTGCAATATGCAAATTTTTTTCTCTATTCTTTTACCCCACCTGCTGAAATACTGCTGATGATGTACTTCGAACAGAATGCGAAGACGATTAAGATTGGTATTACTGAAATTGCTACTGCTAGATAGATCGCGCCTTGGTTCGATGCGATATCTGTAGATGAATTCAACGATGCAATCATAACTGGTAATGTGAACTTCTCTGGTGTATTTAACAAGATCAATGGCACTAGGTATGAGTTCCAGCTTCCGATAAATGCACCGATTGACATGGTTGCAATCCCTGGTGTCATAAGTGGCATAATAATCTTGTGGAAGATGAGCAACTCGTTTGCCCCATCGATTCTCGCTGCCTCTAGTAATGCTGGTGATAGAATCGATAGCAAATACTGGCGTAAGAAGAATACAGTTCCTGTTGAAGCAATTGCTGGTAGAATCAACGGTAAATATGAATCGATCATACCAAGTGTAGCAACCAAGTTATAGAAACCGATTAATCCTAATTGCCCCGGAATCATCATAAATACTACAATTGTGTAAAATACTACGTTTTTACCTTTAAATTCGTATACTGCCAATGCAAATGCAGTAAGTGCCGAGAAATATGCCGATAACAAAGTTACTGGTATTGCAACAATAATCGAATTAAAGAAACCTTGGAATAAGTTAAAATAACTTGATACAATCTCCCAGTTTTGCTGTAAGCTTGTCCCTGGCATCAGACTGAATGATGCCATGATTTCGGACCCACTTCTCGTAGCATTTACAAGCATTAATAAAAATGGCAATAAACATATAATCGCAAGCGCAGTCAATCCGATATACAAGATTGCTCTTTTAATTTTAGTTCCAATCATAAACTACGCCTCCTTCTTATTAAACACTTTGAACTGAATAATAGATACAAATAATATAATCATAAATAATACGTATGCGACTGCCGATGCATATCCTACTTGCCATGCCTCAAATCCAAACTTGTACAAGTACATAACCACGGTCTGTGTAGAGCCAGACGGCAATCCTGCTGTACCACCACTGATCAAGAATGGTAGGTCGAACATCTGCAATCCACCGATTAATGATGTAATCGATACATATAATAAAATTGGCTTTAATAATGGGATTGTAATACTTCCAAACACTCTCCAACGTCCAGCTCCATCGATAGCAGCTGCTTCAAAATAATCCTTTGAAATCCCTTGAACCCCTGCCATAAGCATGATGAATGAGTTACCAAACCACATCCATGCTCCAATAACAGCGATTACATAGGGTGCAGTTGATGTTTCCCCTAACCAGTTAATCGGTGTTCCAACAATCCCTAAGCTTGAGAGAATCTGGTTGAATGTACCGAATCTCCAGTCCAATAGGGTCTTGAACAAGAATGCGATAGACGTAGCTGCAATCAGGTTTGGTAGATAGAACAATGCACGATAGATCCCCAACCCTCTCATCTTATATTTGATATCACTAAATACAATCGTTAATAGGAATGCCAATCCCAACTGTAATACAATGTTTACACCCCAGATTTGAATCGTATTCCATAGCGCTTCCCAAAAAAATCTGTCTTTGAACACCCTGAGATAGTTATCGAACATTACATAATTTGGTTCCCCAAATCCTTTAAAGTCAGTAAAACTTAAATATAATGTACGCAACACAGGATATACGCTGAAGACCAAGAACACAGCAACGAATGGAATCAAAAATAGATATGCGATGTTGTTGATATTCTTTCTCTTTGTACTTTTCTTCGTAACCTCTTGTGACATACTTTACCTCCACTTTGTTTAACAACCATTTCGGATGTCTGATACTGTGATTCAGGGGGCTAAACTTTCTTTGCCCCCTGGTTGTTTATAAATGACTGTCTTGCTTATTGTTCAATTACGATCTCTGGATATGTAGATGCAACTGTATCATAGAATGTTTGAAGTGCATCTTCTTCTGACAACTCACCTGTCTTGATAGAAGAAATTGCTGCTCCCCAAGCATCACCGATTTCTGTGTCATATCTTGTTACTACAGAGTAATCGATTCCTTCTGCTTGCTCTAACCAGAAGCTATATAATTTTTGGTTACCAAATACTTCGTTTTCAGCGTCTGCATTTGCTTCAAGCACAGGGATTAGAGATACAACATCTCCCTCTGACTCTTCTACCCACCATTGAGATACTTCTTCGTCTAATGTAGCAAACTTCACGAATTCCCATGCAAGTTCTTTGTTCTCTGATAATGCACTGATTCCGATGTATGTACCACCACCGAATCCAGCTGCTGGACCTTCTGCAACACCCCATAATCCTGATGTATCTGGTGCTTGATCTCTAAGGATTAATGTTCCCCAAGAAGGAAGACCAAATGCGAATACTTCTGTTGTATCTAGACCTTCTGTCGCTTCATTAAATGCTTCTTCATCCCAGATATCCATCTCATCCGTTCCCCATTGTGTTTCAGCTGTAAGAATGGGAACTTCTCCATTCATCGCTTGGTACCATGGCGCTGCCCATTGGCTTGCATATGCTGTCAAATCTTCTTGGTATAATTGAATACACAAGTCCATGTAATCATATCTAGCCTGATCCACATTCAACTTACCATCTACTACCCAAGCTGTATTCCCAGAAAAATAGTTTGTCTCAGCATCCGATGCAAAGATCTTATATCCTGCTTCGTCTAATGTTCTAGCTGTTTCTAAAATTGTATCATAATCCGCAAATAATTTGCTGATTTCTTCTGGCTCTTCTGTTCCAAATACCTCTGTTGCGATATCTCTTCTATAATAGAATCCAGCTGGTGTAATCTGATAAGAAATCGCTCTTTGAATTCCTTCTGCATCTTGTCCAACATCCCATACATAATCAACGATTTGATCTGCATAATCTTGTGCGTTGTAAGGTGCTTGATTCAAATCTTCAAAATACCCTGCTTCATACATTGCTTCTAACATCTGTGGTTCTCCAACAATGATGTCTGGCTCTGTCGATTGTCCCATGATTGCTGTTTGAACCTTTGTTGGATAATCCGCTGGTTGGATAACCACTGATTCTACTTCTACACCCTTTTCTTCTGCAAATTTCTCACCAAAAGTTACTAAATCATCTGATAATGTCCAGATAACAAGTTTGTCTCCACTTCCAGCTTCGCCACCTTCTTCAGCACTCTCGCTGTTTCCACCGCCTGAACCGTCACCGTTTCCGCCGCCTGTTCCATCACCGCTACCACTTCCATTGTTTCCACATGCTGCCATCGATAATACCATTGCTCCTGCCATTAGGAGCGCTACTAAACGCTTCTTCATTTTCTTACCTCCATGTTTGTTTCAATTTTTATACTCTGATTGTACCGAATGCCACCAGACATTTTAATATTGTTTTTTTTAATAAGGTGTTATTTTTTTATTTCTTAAATATATATGTAATGATACTATGACCTGCACATGTTGCGCAAACCTTTCCTTCTTCCACTCTAACCGTGATATCCACTGCTTCATCCGACTTATTTAACACCACTACAACCCTGCTGCCATCTGGATTCACACAAGCAAGCGCCTCGATTTTATCCGTGTAGGTAGAGGTCAAACACTGTCTTGCTCCTTTTTTGATGAATTTACTGAAGTGTCCGATATAATAATACGACAAACGCTTGTCAAATTGTTCGCTTCCATTTGCCATGGTTGGTGCTGCACACAAATTTCCTACATGGTTTGGTCCACCATTCTCATCGAGTAACATGTTCCAGTCGATAAATGCATTCGCTCCTGCATTCAAATCTCCTAAGATATCATGCGCATACATCTCCGCATTCTCGATATCACTCGCTCCGCTGAATCTAGAATACTCTACACAGCCTTCTGTGAAGAATATCTTCTTGTCTGGAAACGCCTTCCTCGTTGCCTCGATTGCACCGAAGTGGTCTCCCGTATACCAATGCATGGCCACTCCTGAAACCAATTCCTCACAACCTTCTACCGAAAATGTTTCCTTCACCCTCTGGTACATCTCTTCCTTATTATGATCCCAGATAAATATCTGGATATGAGACAAACCTTCGCGCTTCAATGTGGGCGCTAGATATTCTTTTACAAACATCCCTTCTTCTCTTGCTTCGTAAATACAGGATTCCCATGTTTGTGTCGCCAATGGTTCATTTTGGACTGTAATATAAGAAATATCAATTCCCTTTTTCTTGTATTCTTGAATAAATCTTACATAATAATTTGCCCAATTCTGATAATGTTCCGCTAATAACTTCCCTCCGCCATTCATCTGATTCGTATCTTTCATAAATGCTGGTGGCGACCATGGTGATGACAAAAATACAATTTCCTCTTCTGCGCAAGTTTTCGCTGCCTGAATCAATGGAATGATTTCTTTCTCATCGTGAGCAATACTAAATGTGTTTAGCTCACTGTCGCCCTCTTCTACATAGGTGTAATTTCCTAATGAAAAGTCACAGCTATGAACCGGAATTCTGCATAGATTGTATTCCAATCCACTTTTCCCGAAATATCCCTCTACAAAGTCTTTCTTCGCCTCTGCTGTCAATCCTTCAAAGGTGTGAGCGGTGGCTTCTGTAAAAGCCCCTCCAAACCCTTCGATTTCTTGGTTCTGCAAATCACTAAACACGTTAATTACATGCATGCATTCCTCTGTATCTAGAAACGATAGCTCCTGCTTGTCTAGATACAAATTCTTCTTATAATCTGTTGTATAACTCGTAATCTTTAAATTCTTCATGCCTTCTTCACTTTCTACCCTATATCTTATGAGATTCGGATGTTTATCTTCTCCACTCTCTTCTCTCTTACATCACTCGCTAGCTCTCCCGTTAATCCAGAAGCATCCACTGTCACCACTTCTCCCGAGAAATAAGCAAGTTCTATCTTCTCTATCTTGTAATCCCCTGCGATATAATCCTTCTCCTGGGCAAATTCATAATTCACCACGGTATGTCCAAGGAACATTGCTTCTACCTTCTTCCCAGCTCCAACTAACACCTTTGGAAGCGTCGGATTGAATTGCAAGCTTAATTCTCCATTCTTGTATTCGAAGTTATTCTCTCCAAACATCATCAGCTTCCACATCTGTAGGAATTCCACCGTAGAACCACTCAATCTTGCTACAAATCCCTTGCCGTGATAGTTTGGATTTGGATTCACACTACTTGCAATAAAAGATGAGTTCTCATAAATACTTCTTCCATATACTTCTGGATCCAGAAATGGAACTGCTGCATTTTGGAAATCTTCCAAGAATTCATTGTATAGCCCATTTTTAATCAACTCTAATAGGTACTTGTATTCCATATGTAGCCAGATGGACTCATTCTCCAACCAGCCTGGCGTAAATGCCTTCGCACGCCCAAGCTCAAAGGATGCCGAATCTAATGATGCATTTACCTTGTACATCTTGAGTTTCCTATCATACAATCCATTGGCCTTTACCGCATTGTATAGCGTCCGCTTTCTCTCCATCGGAATATCAAGCTTCATATATCTCACTGGTCCTTCTAGGAAATTTGGCAAAATAATCACATCAAATTTCTTCGCCTGGATTCCCTCTGCTGTTTCCATGTAATCTACCAAGTCATATGCAAAATATGTAGGCACCACATCGCCAGTATGTTCCAATGCTCGTTCTATCCCTTGTGCAACCACAGCAATCATATCTTCTGTAATCTGAAGCAATTGCGCAATATTACAATTCGACTTCTTCCCTGAGATTCCTTTGAATACTTTTGCCACGTACGATTCTTTCAATTCATTTCTTAGATTCCAAAATTCAAAACACTGGGCTTCACTTGCCTTTCCATCCTTTGGTAGGTTTGCTAAATACGATTTCGTGATTTGTGCAATCTCATGAATATATGCCATAACCTCTTCTGTAAGCTTCGCACAAGAGCTCTCTGCTCGTAATAACTTCTCTGTAAATTGTAGATTTCTATATAATTCATATGTTTCTGCCATCGAAGATCCGAACAAGCCTGGCAGACCATTTAACGCATCATACCAACCAGGTTTTCCACCTTCCATTTCCACTCCCATTCCATGGGAATCGAGCGCCATAAACTTTGTAGCATTTAGTACCAGTAGTTTCTCTAACAAGGATACCTTTACAACTTCTCCCGTGCCATAATTTTCTCGAACAAGCTTTTCACTCTCTTCATGCTCTGACTCTTCTCCCAAGAAGTTGTACTGTCTCACTCCATTTTCTGTCATCACATAGCGCTTCTGCCTTGGCAAAATCGCCACACACGATTTAAAATAGGTATATTCCTCTGTCTGCACAATCTCCTTCGTACGCTCTGGGTAGATTGCTAGGTAGTTCTCCACTAGGTCCAAATTGTAAGTCCAGTGATCTGACCAATATCCCTCGCCGAAGTCACAATTGAAATTTTCCCGTGCATTGGTGATCACCTTGGTGAATAATTCCTCTTGCACCTTCTCGTCTGAGACACCTACCTGATCTAGCATCTTGTAGAATCCACCCGGAGTAAATGATGTGGTCACATACTGCAGCACTGCTTCATATGCCTCTCCTACCAAATACTCCAATGCTTTTTCTGCCTCAGTTGCCTCCAAAGTATAGGTCACCTTCTCCACTGCTAGTGGGTTATATCCATCTAATTGTATCATACTATAGAACTTATTGATATTCTCCTTCTGCACACAAGATGAGAAGAAGTTATCCATTCTGCGATTCTGATTCACATCACGGAAGTTTCCATTTCCTTGTGAATAGTATTCTGGCAACATACGGAAATAATTATAGTCTCTCTCGATATCTCCGTGTTTTCTCGAATACACATAGAAGATCTTCCCTCCTGGTAGTTCGATTGGCCGTCCGCCTCTAAGCACATTGTCCATATAGGTGTACTTACAATAGGCATCAAAATCCTTGTGTCCTGTCTTCGTATGAATCACCTCACATAATTCTTCTGTAAGACTAGTTGCACACTGCTCTTTTTCTTGGAAAAAAGTCACATTGATCTTCTTCTCTAGAAACTTCTCTAATGTTTCTCGGTTGTCTACCTGCCCGATGATATGGTATAAGGAGAACTCTTCCCCTGCCTCTAGTTTCACCTCTGTTCCGTAGAAACTACAAAATAGTTGATTCGAGTGTACCTGTTTCTTCTCATATAACCCTGCTAATCCTAGGTCTTTGAACCCCTGTGCCACCTGCATAGAGTTGTCATAGCCAAACACAATTTCTGGATCTACGATTGGAGCCAACTGCTGATTCTTCTCTGTCATACACAGCGAATAATTCCCTCCGAAAACAGGTGTTACTGTTGCTGTGTCATTGGAACTTGCTCTTGCCTTAAAATACGGCACCTTGGTTTCCACATGTTCCACTTCCATCCATGCCTTCACTGTTTGTCCCATTTCTTTTAATGCCTCAAGCCCGATATCATATGGAATAATTGCTGGCATTCCATCTAAAACTTCCATAGCAAGTGCTTCACTTGATATGTTCTTGAATGTGACCTTACGCACCAATCCGCCAATCGCTTCCATCGGCAAAGTAGTATAGGAAACCTCTGTCTCAATGCCGTGATCCGTATCAGTATCTACCACAGTCAATCGGTTCATCTCAATACTCATACGATGTGAGTTTTCTTCATTGGCAAATGCCTCAAAGTATTCCCCATCTTTTCTCAGAAATGTACGAAATCCCGTAATTTTTACATTTTGGTAAGCCTGATGTGCTGGGTAAAATTCCATAATGGAATGATCCTTATCCTCAACCCCAAAGCTTACAACTGCTTGTCCTCGATTCACATAATAGCACCAAATCGGTATCCCCTTTTCTCCGCTGATTCCTGGTAAGAAACTACTGAACGTAGAATTTTTTGCATAGTTTTCAAATACAAATTTTTCATTACTTCCCATATTGCTACTCCTTCATCAAATACTTTTATGTCTATCATCATAGAGGATTTTGCAAGAGAATAAAGTATGTTCTTTTTTATCTAGGTATCATTTTTTATAAGAACCGAATAATTTTTTTGCATGCAAAAAGGACCTTCATTACAAAATTTATTGTAATAAAAGTCCTACAAGTTTATATGCATTCACTAAATATATTATAAATTTCTTCCTTTGAGAACCGATATGGATGATTATTTATACTAACCTCAGAAACTTTGAAGCTATTCTCAACAAGCCACTCAATCTGGTCACTTGTAATACCAAAATCACTCAAACTACAAGTCAAATGAATATCCTCTAGTACTTGTTTTAGAATTCTTACGCAATCACTTGCTTCCCCTCCCCCCAATGCTTTTGCAACATCGGTGTACTTCAAGGGAACTTTTTCAATTGTTTTTTTCATAATCAAGGGAGTTATTGCCGCCAATCCCCTTCCATGGGCTATATCAGTCAGTCCACTTATTGGATGTTCTAATGCATGTGGCAAGGCTACTCCCGCACTATAAATTACCATCCCCCCGTAAGTACTAGCCAATGTAACCGCTTCATATCGCTCATCTGAATCATCGCCATTATATATTGCAACGATATTCTCTCGAATCAACTTGATACCCTCTAATGCAAGATTTTTTGTAATGTAATTCGATAAGTTTGAAGTTGCACCTTCTATCAAATGGCAGAGGGCATCAAATGCTACTTGTGAAAAGATACTTTTTGGCATTGTTTTCATCAAATCTGGGTCTACAATTGATACTTTCGGAATCAAATAGCTTCCGCGCAGTGATTTTTTATCTTTGTTCTCTGCATTGGTTAAAACAGCAAATCCATTTCCCTCACTCCCTGTACCACAAGTAGTAGGTACCAAAATGATTGGTAAGGCCTTGTCTGAAACAATCTTTCCAAAGATATATTCATTGATATCGCCTTCATTTACTGCTAAAAACGCAATTGCTTTTGCGCAGTCCATTATACTTCCCCCGCCGATTCCAATAATAAAATCACAATCCTTCTCCCTTGCTAGGGTCGCCCCCTCAATTGCGGTTGTCGTCAGTGGGTTTTGTGTAACTTTGTCGTACACTTCTACCTCTATATCAGCTTCATTCAATAACTTGATAGATAGATCCAATAGTCCAGTTTTTTTGGTACTATTTTGACCGGTAACAAGAAGTGCTTTCTTACCGTACGGAACAGAAAGCGCTCCCAGTTCCAGTATCCTCGCCTTGCCGAATACAAGATTAACTGGCAGATGAAAGTTGAATTTAGACATTTCGTATCTCCTTTACTGATTTTTCCAAAATATCAAACGCCTTGTCGCAATCAGCTCTTGTAATAATTAACGGTGGAACCATTCTAACAATACGTTCTCCAATTGCCGTTACAAGAAGCTTGTTATCTAGACATTTGTGTTTTATATCCACTGCATTTACTTCGTCGAATTCAACTCCCACAAGCAATCCCTGATGTCTGACTTCCACCACATTCGGCAATTCCTCTAGGCGCGAAGCAAAGTAATCTCCCATTTCCTTGGCATTTTTTGCTAAGTCCCTCTCAATCAACTCCGTAATACATGCAAGTGAAGCTGCACAACTTACTGGATGTCCGCTATATGTCGACCCATGTGATCCTTTTGTAAAGGCCTTTGCCACTTCATTTGTTGCACACAATGCGCCGATAGGCATTCCTCCTCCCATCGCTTTTGCCATTGTAACAATATCAGGTTTTATCCCATAATTCATATAAGACATAATAGCCCCTGTTCTACACCAACCTGTTTGCACTTCATCTAGAAGTAGCAAGATACCATTGTCATCACAAAGCTTCCTAATTCCCGTCATAAATTCCTGTGTAGCAGGGATAACTCCACCTTCCCCTTGCACGGGTTCAATCATGATTGCGATTGTATTTTCTGTAATCGCATCTGCAAACGATTTTAGATCATTGTAGTCAGCATATACAAATCCAGGTACTAAATCCCCAAAATCTTTTTGAATCGGACTATCCTTTTGCCCTGTAGCAGTCATAGCCCCCATTGTTCTACCGTGAAAAGATTTTTTTGCTGTTATAATTTCATATTTGTCTCTGTTATATTTTGTTACCCCATATTTTCTCGCTAATTTTATCATCGCTTCATTTGACTCTGTTCCAGAACTTTGGAAATAAATCTTATCCATTCCGATTGTAGTACATATTTTCTCAGCAAGTAAGGTTTGTGGAACAGTGTACGGATAGTTAAATACTTGCATCAAATCTGCCGATTGACTTTGTACTGCTTTCACAATGCTATCTGGGCAATTCCCGAGCGAGTTCACCGCAATCCCTGCGTAAAAATCTAAATATTCCTCGCCATCACTTGAATAAAGATACATATCTTTTCCGTAATCTGCAATGAAATCAAACCGTTCATAGGTTTCAATCATATATGTATTTGTTTTCTCTATTAGTTCCTCTTTACTAAGTCCACTCTCTATTAAACGCATCTCAATATTTTCCTTTTCTCATTTAGTTCACTGAATTTATACTCTCAACATCAATCAAATGCGGAAATTTTATTTTTATGAAATCTATAATTAAATCGACACTCATATCAATTCCAATTCTATCACTATTGATCGTTAAGTCATAGTTCACAGGATTTGTCCAGTAATTCCCTCTTGTGTAATATGAATAGTATTCCGCCCTATATCTGTCTGTTGTTGCAATTGTATTCGCTGCGACTTCGGCCGAAACTTTCATGTTCTCCATTGTCCGCTCCACACAATAAGCCCTTGGCGCTTCGATGTATAGACTGATTACATTCTGCCTATTCTTCAGTATCCAATCGGCACATTTCCCAACAATAACGCAGGATTCCGTATCTGCTAATTGTTCTATAATCTGCTTTTGGAACTGAAACAAATTATCATCAGATACAAATTTATCGCTTCTTGAAATATAATTCCTAGAGCGAGGCATCTTATCTAAAAAACTTGAAAAACTGTTTTTTCGATTATCCCTTTTCTTCTCATTTACATCGAAAAATATATCCTCCTCTAATCCACTCAGCTGAGATGCTAGAGTTAAAATCCTATTTTCATAACAATGAACTCCTAATCTTTTTGCTACTTTAGATGCTATTTCTTTTCCCCCTGTACCAAAGCCTCTTGCTACTGTAATTACAAAATTATCACTCATAAAATGTTCCTTTCTTAGCTTTATATCGTCTGCATGAATCTTGATAAAAACTCTTTTGTTCGTGGATTTTTTGGATGATAAAACAGCACCTCTGGTTTTTCATCTTCTACAATAAAACCCTTATCCATAAAAATTGTTCTAGTAGAAACATCTCTAGCAAATGCCATTTCGTGAGTAACAATAATCATCGTAATTCCTGTACTTGCAAGTTTTTTCATAACATTTAGAACCTCACCTACCATTTCAGGATCAAGTGCGGAGGTAGGTTCGTCAAAAAGAAGAATTTCCGGTTCCATACACAAGGATCTCGCAATTGCTACCCTTTGCTTTTGCCCACCTGAAAGTTGAAATGGATAAGCATTTATATACGGTGCCATTCCAACTGATTTTAGATTCTCAATCGCTCTTTTTTTTGCAGTTTCTTTGTCGACTTTTAACACTTTCCTCGTACAAAGTGTACAATTTTGTAAAACGGTCATATTATCAAAAAGGTTAAATGATTGAAATACCATTCCTACTTTGGATCGAAAGGCATTGATCTCTTTTTGACTATTTTTTATTTCTCTATCATGATATAATATTTTACCCAAAGTCGGCTTTTCTAATTTATTTATGCATCGAAGCAATGTTGATTTTCCAGATCCAGAACTCCCAACAATACAAATCACTTCGCCTTTTTTTACTTTAAAATCAATTCGCTTTAATACCTCATGATCTCCAAAAGATTTTCCTAAATCTAGGACTTTCAATATATGTTCTTTCATGCAATAAATCCTTTCAAATTTGCAATAGCCTCTATGCGCCGTCTGCTGGCGTTGTATATTCAATAGCTAAAGTATAATTTTTCTTAGCTTCCATTTTTTTCTCAAGCAATGCAATTAACCGACTCACAATCAAACATAAAACAAAATAAATTACTGCAATGACAATATATGCTTCAAAATACTTATAATAATTTCCTGCAACTGTTTTTGCTGTCAGATAAAGCTCCGATACACCAATAACATTTAGAACAGAAGTCATCTTTAAGTTATTTAGAAACATGTTGCACATCTCGGGAATTACATTCTTAAATGCCTGAGGAATCACAACATAAAACATCGTTGCAAGTGGTGACATTCCCATAGAATATGCGCCTTCTCTTTGCCCCTTTTCAATCGATTTTATCCCGCCACGAACTGTTTCGGCCATGTATGCTCCTGTATTTAAAAATGTTACTAAAATACCGGCAACTACCGAACTTAAAGGAACCCCCATTTGCCTCAACCCATAATAAATCACCATACCTTGAACAATCATAGGTGTTCCTCTAAACAATTCAACAAACAGTTTAAAAATTAATTTTGGAAGATTTGATATTATTTTTTTTACGAAAGAACCTTCGCTATCTACCTTTATATCGTCCACTAGGCCTATAATAAATCCCAAAATAAATCCTGCTACCGTTCCAATCGCTGCCACATAAAGCGTTAACAGTGTACCTTGTAAAAAAGCTTCTCTATATTCCACTGCGAGATATATAATCCACTCTAATGAATTTTCTGGATTTTGCGTTTGTAAAAAATCAAACATTACTTATCTCCTCTTCTTGTAATTATACAAATTTAGTTGTTAGCAGGTTGCAATAAAATTGCTTCTTCCATCATGGCATCCATTTTTTCTTTGCCCCATTCGAGACCTTCTAGAGCTCCATTTAGTTGTTCAACTAATTCTGCATCTCCTTTTGCCACTGCTATACTGACATTTGTGGTAGTATCGTCAAACCCACCATCCGCATCCAAGGTAAGCATAACCAAATCATCATTTGTTAAAAGTGCTGATTGAGTTGTTGGAAGATCAATTACTGTAATATCCGCTGCTGCATTCGAAACTGCCAAAAAGCATTCTGCTGTTGTTGCATAATTTGCAACCGTTTCTACTCCTGAAATTTGAGGAATTAAATCTACCCAGGCTGTTCCTAGTTGAGTCGTTACCGTAGCACCTGTATCCGCAAAATCAGACAATTTTGTGAAACTTGCATATTCGCTATCTTTTTTCACCGTAATTACAGTATCTCTAATATAGTATGTATCTGAAAAATCATATACTTTTTCACGGTCAGGATTTACACTCATACCTGCAATAATCATATCAAAGTCCCCAACTTCGAGTCCCATACCAAGCGCGTCCCACTCACTTCTATGAATCTCAACGCCATCGTACCCCAATTCCTCAGCAATTTTCTCAGCCATCATGACATCATACCCATAAGCATAATCATCCGAACCATATATCGGCTGCGCTACACCACCATTTGCTAATTCTTCCGATTCTTGTGTCCAGTTGAATGGAGCATACGCACATTCCATTCCAACTCTTAATAATTTTTCCTCGCCTGTTTCCTCTGTTCCTACAGACTCAGTAGCCTCTTTTGGTTCGTCTGTTTCACTTGCACACCCTATTATACTCACACCCATAATAGTTGCCAATACAACTGTTTCCAATATTCTTTTTTTCATATCATTTCTCCCTTTTCTTTTTTTAAATTAAAAAACAAACATGAAATCTAGAAAATCAAACTTCATTGTTTGTAGGATTTTAGTTAAATAGAAGCGGAGATTCCTATTACACAAAAAGGTGAACAACGAGTTTCGCCAAAAGCCGAACCCCATTGTTCACCATAATTTTTTGTCTGTTTTTTAATTTAGCGTCATTATAGCACTGATTATTTTCACTGTCAACATTCTCTGTCAAATTGCCTTTTTATTTATAATTCTCACAAAATTTTCGAAAAAATAATATTAATTTTATTCAAATCAACCGTGCCAAACTACTTTTATTCTAATCATGTTTATCTAATTTCCATAGAAAATTTCTGCAATCGGCGAATCTTCCGACAAGATAACAGTCTTATTATCACCCACCATAGATGCCTCTAGCGCATCTAAACTTCTTACAAATGAATAGAACTCCGCCTTGTCTGGATCTGCATATGCAGCAGATAATATCTTCATGTATTCCGCCTCTCCTTCTGCACGCAGAATCTCCGATTCCTTTTCTGCCTCAGACAGAATAATATTCACATCCATATCTGTCGTATTCTTGATCTTCTGAGCCTCTGACTCCCCTTCTGCTGTATAGGTTGCAGCAATGTTCTCCCTCTCGGAAATCATTCTCTGATAGACTGCTTCTTTATTATCATCTGGTAGATCTAACTGCTTGGTCTCAATCTCCACGATCTTGATTCCATATTGCACAAACTTATCCCCGATATTATCGATAATCGCCTGCGATAATTCCCCATCACGAGCCGAGATCACATCATCTTGCATCATACTACTGATGACATTCTTTACCGAGTTATATACAATTGTATCAATACGGCTCTCTGCGTTAATCACCGAGCTGTTCAATGATTGAGCAAACTTAAGTGGATCTTCGATTTTCCATAAGGTAAAACTATCAGTAATCATTGTTTTCTTGTCTTCCGTGATAACATCCGACGGTGCCAAATCGTATAACAATATCTGCTTTGGCAAAGTTGATGTACTTTGTATAAATGGCATCTTGAAACTAAGACCCGCCTCTGTTTGTACATGGGTAACTTTTCCAAACTGTCTTACCAATGTAAATTCATTTTCCTCTGTGATTACAACCGACGATAATCCTAGTACGATTACGACCGCACCTAATATTCCCAATGCAATTGCTTTTATTTTCTTCATGTCTTTCTCCTCTCTACGCTCACTCTATTGTTCCGCTGACTCTGTCGCATCTGTCTGTCCACTAGTCTCTTGCACCGTTGCTTCGCTGCTCTCCGTTTGTGATTGTACAAAATCATCTAATGGTAATACTTTCTGTACTCCATCTCCACCATCAATAACAAGTTCCAAATCAGGCAATACTTCTTCCATCGCCTCGTAGAACATTCTCTCCTTGGTTACAATCGGAAACTTGCTGTATTCTTCATACATCGCATTGAATCTCGATACCTGACCAGTCGCCTCGTTGATTCGCTGTTCCTTATAGGCTTCTGCACTCTTGATAATCCCATCTGCCTGTGCCTGCGCATTTGGAATATTTTCACTTCTATACTTGTTTGCATTGTTCAATGCAGTGTCTTTTCCTTGTTTCGCTGTCTCTACATCCTTGAACGCTTCCATAATCTCAACCGTAGGCGGCTCTGCGTCCTGAATACTGATATTTACCAATTGAAGTCCGATATCATTCATGCTCAACTTCTCAATAATCATTTCCTTAATCACAGACTGAATCTCATTCTTCCCTGTGGTTAGAACACTATCCACATCATATCCACCAATCACAGTACGAATACAACTCTGTGAAATATTCTTCAGCACCAAGACTGGATCCTGTGACGCATACAACGCCTTCACCGGGTCAGATACCTTGTACTCCACGAAAAAATCCACTTCAACAAAGTTATAGTCGCTGGTAATCATAACCGCTTCCTTCTCAACCGTTTCGCTTGTTTCCTCATTATACCCTATAGCAAATCCCTGAATCGTTGTATTCACTTTCTGTACATTCTGAATCAATGGAATCTTAAAATGTAACCCTGGTTCTGTCACCGCTTGTGCCTGTCCAAAAGTCGTAAGTACTGCTTGTTCCTGCTCCTTCACCTGATAGGTCGCTCCGAAGATAATCACTGCCACGACGATGACTGCAGCTCCGATCTTCACGATATTTCCAACCATATCAGGAATTATGATTTCTTTTTCCGCCTTCTCTTTTTTCTTCTTTGTCTTCCTTTTTTTCTTGCCTGCCTCATCCTTCTTGGCAGTCTCATCCTCTTGCACAATCTCTACTTCCTGCTCTGTTTTTGCTTCTTGATTTGTCTCTTGTTGATTGTTATTTTCTCCCATAGATTTCCTTCCTCTCTCTGTACCTAAGGTACCATTGTTGTGTGAGTGCTTCATCTCCCAAAAAAAGACTTTTATTACAAAATAAATTGTAATAAAAGTCTTGCTATTTCATATACGATGCGGATTAGATTAACTAATCGTTCTGACGCATTCGCAAACATCAGTAAGATGTAAGCTACTCCCTCTTATTTGGTTGACACCTATTCAATTGTCAAATGTTTAAGCGCTTCATTTGATATGATTATATTAGCATATTTTCTAGATGTTTTCAATAGATTTTTAAAATAATTGTAAGATTATGACAAGATATATCCCTAGAGAAATCCACGGTCCTAGCGCAATCTTCTCCTGCCTCCGTCTTGCTATTAGTTTATAATATCCTCCCACTATCAGAGCTAGCATCAATCCAACAAAACTCGCTCTTATCATAATATGATAGCCAAACACTGCCCCTAATACGCTGACTAACTTAATATCACCACCTCCGAATTTCCCAGCGGTAATGAATGCAATGAGTAGCATCGGAATTGCAATGATCAAAACGCCTATAATTCGCTCTTGTAGCGTTATCCGATCTATCATATAGTTAGCCACTCCACTAAGTATCAGGATGAGAACTACCAGCAGATTCGGAATGTGCTTGGTCTTATAATCCACTATGGTCACTGCCAACAATACGGATAATACCATACTGATTAGGGTTGTTTCGACCACTTGGTACTCCCGAAACCACATACTAATCCAAAGGATTCCATTAATAAGAACCACCATCTGTACTTCCTGAATTCCTTGTTCTTTCTTCTCTTGATTTTCCTTGGGATGATATCGTGTTACATACACTTGAATGATTCGATAAAGTATGTCACCAATGATAATTGATGCCATTAGATAACTTATAAAAATAATTGTTCTCGCCTCTTCTTTCTATACCGAGTGTTAACTGAAGATTCCGTATTAGTAGCCTAACATGACTATACTCTAATTGCAAGACGGTTTATTCTTAAACATTACTTAAGCATACTTAAGCATTTGAAAAAAGCTTTCTTGTCAGAACTGACTTGCTGTGATAAAATTTTCTCAGAAGGAGTGTGTTACCTATGAAAAAACCTAATTTTAGTAGAGAAGAAATTCGCCTATGCTTCCTCCGAAGCCTCTGCGTTGCACTTTATGTTTTATTTTGCTTACTGATTGCACACCAGTTTGAAGATAGCATCTGGATGGTTTCCCTTGCAGCTAGTGCATTTATCGCATTTGCATTTCCAAAAGCTGATTCAGTTCGCACCAGCGTCCTCGTTGGTGGATATTTATCCTCTTGCATCTGGGGCGTACTATTGTCACTTGTATTATTTCATATCGGTCTAACTTACACGAATACAATCGTCTGTTGTGGGATTGCAATCTTTCTGACCTCATTCTGCATGACTGTACTGGACTTAGAACATCCACCCGCCGCTGCCTTAGCGATTGGAATTGTAATTTCCTCCAAACCGCTAGAACTAGCCGCCGCCTCCATGTTATGTGTTATCGTTCTATGCCTCATCAAGAAACCACTCGCACGTATTGTGTTGCGCGAGAAGTAATATAATGATCCAAGGGTCAAAAGGTCATGATTTCATGCTAACATGAAGAATCATGACTTTGGGTCCGCCAAATGAGCAGGGCACACTCAGCAACCCTGCTCATTTCTATTTGCTCTATACAGTTCATTTATTGTAAGGAATGGGATGCACTGTCTTCCCGCGCTATTTCAATTTGCTCACTACTTGCAGTAATTCCTTCTCCCTCATTTGGATGTATCCCTGAATAGATGGCATCCGTCATGAATACAACCACCAACACACATGCTATTATCATTAACACTTTACGGTTAATCTTGCTGATGTAATCGTCTAGAAGTGGCGCCAATACATATACTACCGCGATTCCACCAAGTCCAAATACCAACAATCCCTCTCCACAGATTCTTCCGTGTAGATTCAAGAAATAACCACTGTAATCCCACCATTTTTTACCGTTATTGGTCATCTCTAGGTAATATGCTGTAAAATATTCAACCACTCCACATAAAACAACCGCAGATACAAACTGAATCCAAGCATTTCTACGTAATTTATACAAGCATAATAGGATTAGCACTCCACCTGATCCATAGATTGGTAGCCAAGGTCCATGCAAGGTTCCACGATTGACAAATGTTCCATCATTAAATAAGTGCAGCCCTACTTCCCATAACCAACCGACTCCCTCTTTCCTTTGAATTTCTGTATCCTCTAAATATATGTATTTCAATAAATGCTCGTACTTTACAATAATACTTCAAAAAAATCTATATTGTCAATAAAAAATCGTACATAGAAATTAAAAATATCCTTATGTAAAAAAAGATAGCTTTCATCTTGAAAGCTATCTTTTTTAAGGCGCCAACCAGATTTGAACTGGTGATCAGGGTGTTGCAGACCCATGCCTTAC
>CAYJFY010000025.1:29761-37790 GCA_964369755.1 uncultured Lachnospiraceae bacterium | reverse complement strand
AATCGTAGAAATTCGAGGTGGTGCAGGTGGAGATGAAGCTGCTTTGTTTGCGGCAGAAATCTATCGGATGTACCAACACTATGCGGAGAGCAACCGTTGGAAGGTGGAGATGATTTCTCTAAATGAAAATGGGATTGGTGGATTCAAAGAATGTGTATTTATGATCAATGGGCAAGGAGCATACTCGAAATTAAAATACGAGAGTGGAGTGCATCGGGTTCAACGTGTGCCAGAGACAGAGTCAGGCGGAAGAATCCACACATCCACAATTACTGTGGCAATTATGCCAGAGGCAGAGGAAGTAGATGTTGAGTTAGATATGAATGATTGCAAGTTTGATGTATTCCGTGCATCTGGAAACGGTGGACAGTGTGTAAATACAACAGACTCTGCGGTAAGACTTACTCATATTCCAACTGGAATTGTGATATCATGTCAGGATGAAAAATCTCAGTTAAAGAACAAAGATAAGGCGTTACGTGTGCTTAGAGCGAGATTATATGAATTAGAGTGTGCAAAACAACACGATGCAGAAGCAGAAGCAAGAAGAAGTCAGGTTGGAACAGGTGATCGTTCTGAGAAAATTCGAACATATAATTTCCCACAAGGTCGTGTGACAGATCATAGAATCAAGTTGACATTACACAAATTGGATTCTATAATGAATGGAGATATAACTGAAGTTATTGATAGCCTAATTGCAGCAGATCAAGCTGCAAAATTAGCTAAGATGGCTTAAGATAATTACAGGAGCAATAAGAAATGTAACTGAAGACGAATTGAAGATATGGAGGTATGTGCTATGAGCTTAGAAGGAACAAAGACAAAAATGAATTTACTTGCTGCATTTGCTGGAGAATCACAAGCACGCAACAAGTACACGTATTTCGCATCCGTTGCAAAGAAGGAAGGTTACCAACAGATTGCTGCAATATTTGAAGACACAGCAAGCAATGAAAAAGAACATGCAAAGATGTGGTTTAAGGAATTACAAGGGATTGGAACCACAGAAGAAAATCTCAAGTCGGCTGCTCAAGGAGAAAACTATGAGTGGGTAGACATGTATGCAGGTTTCGCAAGAGATGCAGAAGAAGAGGGATTTACAGAACTGGCAAAGAAGTTCAGAGAAGTTGCCGCGATTGAGAAGGAACATGAAGAGCGATACCTGGCATTGCTTAAGAATATGGAAGATGGAACGGTATTTGCTAAGAGTGAAGAGGTTGTGTGGGAATGTCGCAATTGTGGACATCTGCATACGGGAAAAGAAGCAGTGAAAATTTGTCCGGTTTGCGCACATCCGCAGAGTTATTTTGAAGTAAGAAAAGAGAATTATTAGATGTTAGGGGACGGGGGAAAATGTTCCATTTACCCCCGTCCCTAGTTAGCGAAGGGAGAAAATAAAGTGCAGTACAATTTTGAATTTCAATCACCAAAATTAGAAGATAAAGACATGATTGTCAAGCATTTTAAGGAAAATTGTAGTCGTAGTTGCGAGCGTACTTTTGTCAATATATTTCTATGGGCAAGGTACTACGATGTGAAATTTACAATCATACAGGATACGATTGTGTTTAAGGCGGAAAATGAAGGGAAGTTTTCCTTTGCTTTTCCAGCAGGAAATCCAGAAAATGTAAAAGAAGTTATAGAAATATTAGAAGTATATTCGGGTGAACGAGGACAAGAATTCTCCATGTATAATATCACACCCACGATGTATCAAAAAATCGAAGAATGGTTTCCAGGAAAATTTGAAATTGAATATAACCGCGACATCGCGGACTATATATATGAAACAGAGAAACTGACGACTTTGGCAGGAAAAAAACTGCATGCAAAGAGAAATCACATCAATAAATTTCATGCTCTGTATGAGGATTGGAGTTATGAAACCTTGTGTGAAGACAATATTGAAGAGTGTTTCCAGATGGCTTTGCGTTGGAGAGAGTTGAATGCCTGTGATGAGGATGAAGATAAGATTAAGGAAATGACAGTTACGATGAATGCACTGCGACTTTTTCGAGAATTAGATTTGGTCGGAGGTATCCTTCGCGTGAATGGAGAAATTGTAGCATTCACAATAGGAGAACCAATATGTGGAGATACTTTTGTGGTGCATATCGAAAAGGCGATTGCAGATATTCAAGGTGCATATCCGATGATTAACCAACAATTTGTCATTCATGAATGTCAGGACTATGCATACATCAATCGGGAAGAAGATACTGGTTCAGAAGGTCTTAGGAAGGCAAAACTGTCTTATCGTCCAGTATTCCTAGAAGAAAAGGGAAGAGTAAGAAAAATTCAAAAATCATAAGAGCAAGGAAGGGGAATAATATGATCTCAAAAAAAATGGAAAATATGGTTGCAAATAGTTCTGCAATCCGTGCAATGTTTGAAGAGGGGAATCGATTGATTCAGCTGTATGGAAAGGAGAATGTTTTCGATTTTAGCTTAGGAAATCCAAATGTTCCTGCACCAGAATCTGTAAAGGTGGCTGTGAATGAAATCTTGAATGATGAAAATCCAGTTGTTTTACACGGGTATACAAATAATGCTGGATATGAAGATGTTCGCCAGACAATCGCAGAATCATTGAATGAAAGATTTGACACAGAGTTTTCGGCAAAGAATATTTTGATGACAGTTGGAGCTGCGGGAGGATTGAATGTGATATTCAAGACCTTGCTAGATCCAGGAGATGAAGTGATTGTATTTGCACCTTATTTTGGGGAATATCGCAACTATGTAAATAATTTCGATGGAGTACTTGTTGAAGTGACCCCAAATACAGTGGATTTTCAACCAAATCTAGATGAAATGAAATCTAAAATCACAAAGAAAACGAAGGCAGTAATTGTAAATACACCGAATAACCCTACAGGAGTAGTTTATTCCAAAGAGACAATAAAATGTCTTGCAGATATTTTAGAAGAAAAGCAAGAAGAGTTTGGAACAGATATTTATTTGATTTCAGACGAGCCGTATCGCGAATTAGTATATGGTGGAGTAGAAGTACCATATTTGACAAAATATTACAAGAATACAATCGTTGGGTATTCTTATAGCAAATCCCTATCCCTTCCAGGGCAGAGAATTGGTTACCTAGTGATACCAAATGAAGTGAGTGATTGTGATTTGGTTATTGGTGCTGCAAGTGTAGCCAATCGAATCTTGGGCTTTGTGAATGCACCGACATTACAACAAAAAATTGTTAAAAAATGTATCAATGAGAAAACAGATATCGCTTACTATGATAGAAATAGAGAAACTTTATACAATGGTTTGACAGAGCTTGGAATCGAATGCATCAAGCCAGAAGGGGCGTTCTATCTCTTTGTAAAATCTCCAGTAGAAGATGAATTAGAGTTTGTAGCTGCAGCTAAGAAGCATAATATCTTGATTGTTCCAGGTCGTTCATTTGGTTGCAAGGGATATGTGAGACTAGCATATTGCGTAGCTTACGAAACAATTGTCAATGCGTTACCAAAGTTTAAAGAAGTGATGAAGGAATTTCAATAAGATGAATCAGAAAATATTAGAGAATATCAGAAAAGTTGTACCTTACATACCAGGAGAGCAACCACAGTTTCCTGTCA
Organism: uncultured Lachnospiraceae bacterium; assembly: GCA_964369755.1. Classification (GTDB taxonomy): domain Bacteria; phylum Bacillota; class Clostridia; order Lachnospirales; family Lachnospiraceae; genus CAUPWF01. The sequence goes on along the minus strand of CAYJFY010000025.1, from coordinate 34,194 downwards.
TAAAATTGAACACAAATGAAAATCCATATCCACCAGCAAAAGAAGTGAAGGAGATACTAGAGGCGCTGGAAATCAATAAATTTCGACTCTATCCAGACCCAACTTCTAGCTGTTTGGTAGAAGCCATAGCAGATTATTATAAGATTGATTCCAATAAGGTCTTTGTAGGGGTTGGTTCAGATGATGTACTAGCGATGTGTTTTATGACATTTTTCAATTCAGAAAAGCCAATTTACTTTCCAGACATTACTTACTCTTTTTATGAAGTATGGGCAGAACTATTCAAGATTCCATATGAGTCCAGAGCCCTAGACGAGAATTTTAGAATCAAGAAATCTGATTATTATGGTGAAAATGGGGGAGTGATCTTCCCGAATCCAAACGCTCCAACAGCAATTTATGAAGAGCTGGATTTTGTGGAAGATATGATAAGAGCAAATAGAGATGTCATTGTCATCGTGGATGAAGCCTATGTAGATTTTGCAGGCAAATCAGCAATGGAATTAGTAGACAAATATGAAAATCTTGTAGTAGTTCAAACCTACTCAAAGGCTCGATCTATGGCGGGGATGCGAATCGGATATGCCATTGCAAACCCAACATTGATTCAGTATCTCAATGATGTGAAGTATTCATTTAACTCTTATACCATGAATTTACCTTCCTTAGAATGTGGAGTTGCAACTTTACAGGATAGAGAGTATTTTGAAGAGACAGTAGAAAAAATTATTGATACGCGAGAATGGGCGAAGAGCGAATTGAAAGGTTTGGGATTTGAATTCACAGATTCTAAGGCAAACTTTATCTTCGCAACTCATCCGAATTATGATGCAAAGGAAATATTCGAACATTTGAAGGAGTCACATATTTATGTGAGACATTGGAACAAGGAACGAATTGCACAGTATCTAAGAATTACAATCGGAACGAGGGATGAGATGCAAGCCTTGTTCGACGCATTAAAAAAATTTATTGGCTAGATTGAGGGGAAGAAAATGAGTACATACTTAAAACATATGATTTTTGGAGCAATTATTGGAATTGCAAATATCATTCCAGGAGTTTCAGGAGGAACGATGGCGGTTATCTTGAAAGTATATGATAAGTTGATCCATAGTATTTCTTGTATCAGAACAGATTTTAAAAATTCGATACAGTTTTTAATACCGATTGGTATTGGTGCAGGTGCGGGGATTTTACTATTCGCTAATATTATCGAAATTAGTTTGGAACATTTTCCAGTTGCTTCGAACCTTGTGTTCGTAGGATTGGTAATCGGATCCATACCGATGATATATGGGAAATCGACAGAGAAGAAGATTTCAGTAGGTAGCATTATTGCATTTGTTGCTTGTTTGGGAGTGATGTTGTATATGTCATTTGCTAACCCACAAGAGAGTGATGCAGTGATTACGACATTAACAGTATCAAATTTCTTTATTTTATTCTTTGCTGCTTGTGTTGCTGCTGGTGCCATGATTATTCCAGGGATATCAGGTTCCTTTGTGCTATTATTGCTTGGAATCTACACATCTGTACTGACTGCAATTTCACACTTCAATCTCATCATTCTAATTCCATTTGGCCTTGGTTGCGCAGTGGGTGGATTAGGATGTGCAAAGATTATTGATAAGTTATTCGAAAAATTTCCTTGCCAGACTTATGGTGGAATTTTAGGACTTATGGTGGGGTCTATATTTGCAATTTTCCCAGCATTTTCTATGAATGTGGAATTTATTGTAGGCTTGGCTTTGGCGGCGTTGTTTGCTGGGATTGCATTTTGGTTTTCTAAGAAATAAGAGTTGCCCGACAAATACTCGTTTCAATCATGATACCTACGGATTCTTACGCACTTTGTGCACTCAGAATCCTAAAAACATTCAGAATCCGCCCTATTCGGGCTACTTCTTCATGTTTTGCAGGCCCCAAAGTCATATGTTTGTATGCAAGCATACAACATATGACTTTTTGACCTTGGTATCACATTTTTGCATTCTGTGCATATATCTAAATTAGTGGATGAGCTTGAAAAATTGATATGAGACATCCGATAAATTAATTTAGGAGGATAGTAATAGAATGGCAAAATATAATGTTCATGCAGGGCATTGCCCCGATGGGTTCGGTGCATATGGTGCAATTGGCTTGGTCAAGGAATCTACAGAAGCTAGAAAGGTAAAGGATGCGCTGATTAAAATGCTAAAGGCAGATGGGCATACAGTGTATGACTGTACCTGTGATGATAATGTCAGTTCCAGTCAGTGTTTGCGTAGGATTGTGAATAAGTGCAATGCAAATACAGTGGACTTAGACATATCGATTCATTTGAATGCTGGGAGAAATGACTATAAGGGCAATGGATCCACAGGTGGATCAGAGACTTTGGTATATTCTACATCGTCAAGCAGCAAAGGATTAGCTGATAGTATAACAAAATCAATTGCGAAAGAGTTGAATATACGCAATCGGGGAGTGAAATATCGAAAAGATCTATATGTACTGCGAAGAACAAAATCTCCTTCTGTTTTGATTGAGTGCTGCTTCGTAGATGATAAGGATGACATCGACCGCTGGGATGCGAAGCGATGTGCAAGGGCAATCTATACAGCGCTAGGTGGAAAAGCGACAAGTGCTGATACACGAGATACAACAAAAGAAAGTAAAGCAAAATCAACATCGGTGCCAGCGAGTTCAACAGCAGTGACAGTCAAAGATACTTGGGTATCTAGAGTGCAAAAAGAGTGTAACAAGCAAGGTCTATCAAAGCAAAAAATTGATGGAATTGCTGGACCGATCACCCTCGCAGGGTGTCCGACTGTGAGAAAAGGAAATCGCGGAACCATTGTAAAATTAATGCAAGAACGAGTAATTGCTCTAGGTAGTGATTGCGGAAGCTACGGTGCGGATGGACAGTTTGGCAGTGGAACAGAAAAGGGAGTCAAGGACTTCCAAAGCAAAAAGAATTTAGTGGCTGATGGAATTGTAGGGAAGAATACATGGACGAAGTTACTAGGATTGTAAAAGAGAAGAATTAAACGTAAAAGCCCCCATGAATATGGGGGCTTTACCAAATATTTGGAAAATTTGTCTTTTATACTGCCAGTTAATGGCTTTGTTTTCTGTGTTTATTATATACCGTAGTAGATTCATTGTCAATTTTTCGTTTGTACTATTTCTACTTTCAACTTTCTACTTCAAAATTGAGGAGGTTAATAATACAAGAAAACAATTGCAACGATGAAAATTTTATGTTATTCTTTCTGTAAGCATATAAGTTCATTAATTCTTTGCTGTGACGTGCAGCATCAATCATCTATTCAATTCTGAAACTTCGTGCTTAATTACCCATAAAAATAAGCAAGGAGAGCAGATGCAAAATAGATGCAATTTTGGGACTCCTTGCAACTCAAAAAGGAGGTCGTGAATGACAAAAGATTTAAGTGAACAAAAGATGAAACCTACAATTAATTGGGATACTGTGAAGTTGACCAACAACTTGATGTTTAAACACGTCATGAAGAATCAAGAACTTTGCAAGGAACTATTGGAGACGATACTAGGCAGAAAGATTGCTAAGATTGTTTACAAAGAAGGCGAAAAGGAATTTGATGTTGCATTGAATTCCAAGAGTGTAAGGTTAGATGTATATATTGAAGGGGAAGAAAAGACAGTATATGATTTAGAGATGCAAGCTGCAAATGAAGGTGAACTGGATGTACGTTCTAGGTACTATCAAGCAATGATTGACATCAATGCAATCCAACGAGGAACTCCTTACACGGAGTTACCAGATAGCTTTATTATCTTTATCTGCGACTTTGATTTGTTCCAGAAAGAACGAAGCATCTACACGTTCCAAAATCTTTGTTTGGAAGATAACGAAGTACACTTGAATGATAAGACAACCAAGATTTTTTTAAATTCTAAAAGTAAAGGTCTAGACGTTAGTGACCAATTAAAAGCATTTCTTGATTTTGTCAGAACAAATACAGCGAGCAACGACTTTACAAAAAGATTAGAGTCGGAAATGGACAAAACCAGAAAAAATGAAGAGTGGAGGAATGAATACATGTCTCTATATGTGCATGAGCAGGTAGTATACAATCGTGGCAAGCGTGAAGGTGAGCTCCAGAAATTAGTGGAGCTGCTGGTAAAGAAAATGAAAAGGAACAAAACTTCGGAAACGATTGCAGATGAATTGGAAGTTGAGATAAATGAAGTGGAGGCACTCCTCTCTGTAATCAGAAAGTTCGCACCAGATTATGATATGAATCAAATAATGAATGAACTTATTGGGGATAAGGATGAAGTTCAATAAGCTTGCATACATATACTCAATTGCCTAAATTTTTGACACTAAATATGATAGGTCTGGGAATTTTTAAGATTTCCCAGATCTTTTTTAGTAATAGGAAACTACGTTTCCATTACAC
>CAYJFY010000025.1:0-29751 GCA_964369755.1 uncultured Lachnospiraceae bacterium | reverse complement strand
AAAATGTGATTTTCCCTCAAGATTGAGGGGCAGGAGCACGTAGTGTGACTGTAAAAAGTAACAATTCTATCTTCCGAATTAAAAAAAATTGCATATAGTGTAGTAATAGGGTTTTTCTGCCGTGGCAGGTAAGGGGGAGGCACATGAATCTATCACAATTGGAACAGGGAAAATCGGCTGTAATTATCAGTGTTGTAAATTCAAGAAAGATGCAACGAAGGCTGTATGATCTAGGGATTATAGATGGGGCAAGGATTACACGGGTATTTACATCACCATTTCGAGATCCTATTGCTTATGAGGTGCGAAATACAGTGGTTGCCTTGCGAAGTAGAGATGCGAGAGACATCTATATCAAGGAGGTGACTTGATATGGCTGTTGTGGCATTTGCTGGAAATCCAAATGTTGGAAAGAGTACGATATTCAATGCCCTGACAGGCATGAAGCAGCATACAGGAAACTGGGCGGGGAAAACAGTGAATTATTCTATGGGCACATATAAGGGAAGAGAAGGAGAACATCACTTGATTGACCTTCCGGGATGCTATTCGCTATCTGCACTATCTGAGGAGGAGAAGGTTGCGAATGATTTTATCTGTTTGCAATCCGTTGACTATGTTGTAGTAGTATGTGATGCTACATGTATTGAACGAAATCTCAATCTTGTATTACAAATTATGGAGATGGGTGCGCAGGTTATTGTATGTGTGAATTTATTGGATGAAGCAAAAAAGAAGGGGATAGACATTAATCTAGAGGAAATGGAAGAAGAATTACAAGTTCCTGTTGTAGGTGTGATTGGTAGAGAAAAGAAGACATTACATCGCTTGATTGATGCGATAGAAACACTGGCAAACAAGGATGTTTCTGATAAAAACAAGGATATTTCTGATAGAAACAAGGGTGTTTCTATTTTATATCCAACGATTATTGAAGAAGAGATTCGAAAACTGGAAATTGTAATAAGACCTATTGTTCATAATGAAAAGACTATAAGATGGTTGGCGGTTCGATTATTGGAACAAAATCTAATTGCGTTAGAGTATCTACTTCAATACACAGATTGTGCCAAGGAATATATGGAATTTGTACTAGAGAAGGTCAATGAAGTGAGAACATCTCTACAGATGAAGGGGTATCCCTATCATAGATTGCAGCAAGTATTTGTGAAGACAATATATTCGATTAGCCAGAGGATTACTCAGTCTTGTATTTGTTATCATAGCGAGGAATATAATCAAAGAGACCGTAGGTTGGATCGAATTTTAACAAGCAAGATGACAGGAATTCCAATTATGATTGTTCTTGTATTGCTTATATTTTGGCTCACAATTGTGGGAGCTAATTATCCTTCGACTTGGCTATCTAATTTATTTGCCGAAATAGAAAAATATTTAGTATATTATAGTGTGGAATTTCAAATTCATGAAATGATCTATGAACCACTTATTTTTGGTGTATATCGGGTGGTTACTTGGGTGGTATCGGTTATGTTACCTCCGATGGCGATATTTTTCCCTCTTTTTACCATATTAGAAGATTTTGGATATTTGCCTAGAATTGCTTTCAATATGGATCGTTGTTTTAGTAAGTGCCAGACTTGTGGAAAACAAGCTTTGACAATGTGCATGGGATTTGGATGTAATGCAGTAGGAGTCACTGGAAGTAGAATTATTGATTCCCCAAAAGAGCGACTGATTGCAATACTCACCAATACCTTTGTGCCTTGTAATGGGAGATTTCCAACGATTATTGCAATTATCACCATATTCTTAGCGCTTCAGAGTAAAATCACAATAGGCAGTTCTTTAGTTGCAGCATTTATATTGCTATTGGTTATTTTCATTGGTGTAGTTGCAACATTCTATGTATCAAAATTTTTATCGAAAACCATTTTGAAGGGAGTTACGTCAACCTTTACACTGGAGTTGCCTCCGTATCGAATGCCACAATTTGGCAAGGTGATTTTGCGTTCCATTGTAGATCGAACCTTATTGGTGTTAGGGAGAGCGGTTATGATATCCGCTCCTATGGGGCTCTGTATATGGATTATGGCAAATATTAATTTTGGTGGAGAAAATTTATTGACAATCTGCTCGGGATTGCTGCAACCATTTGGTGAATTAATGGGACTGGATGGAGCGATTTTACTTGCATTTATCTTAGGTTTTCCGGCAAATGAGATTGTGTTTCCGATTGTGTTAATGATTTATTTGTCTGCTGGGGAACCAATAGAGATGGAGAATCTGTTTGGAGTGAAGGAAGTTTTATTACAGAATGGGTGGACACTAGTTACTGCATGTAATATGATATTATTTTCCCTGTTCCACTGGCCATGTGGTACCACACTTTTAACAATACGAAAAGAAACAAATAGTAGAAAATGGACCGCGATTTCCTTCGTACTTCCTACATTAATCGGAGTCATTCTATGTATAGTGATTGCATCTATATCAAAAGTTTTAACTATTTAGTCTTATGAATGAATAGTTTTAAAAAATACTGACAGAGGAGTGTGAAATAGGGTATACTAGATAGGTATAAGGAAATATAAAGACAATAAGCGAACAAGAAAGAGTGGGTGGAATGTTTAGGTAGGGGACCTAGTGAAGGCATTCCACCTGGAATAGATAAGGTATGAAGAATAAAAAAACAAATTTAGGAATGCTTGCACATGTGGATGCAGGCAAGACAACCTTGATTGAGAGCTTGCTCTATACTTCAGGGATGATCAATAAGGTTGGTAGAGTGGATCATAAAGATGCGTATTTAGATACACATGAAATTGAACGCAAACGAGGAATTACAGTATTTTCCAAGCAAGCAGAGTTACAATGGAAGGATAGGACTTACACGATTATGGATACTCCAGGACATGTGGATTTTTCTACAGAGATGGAGCGTACTTTGAGAGTGCTAGATTATGCAGTCTTGCTCATCAGTGGTTCGGATGGATTACAAGGGCATGTGTTTACATTGTGGAGATTATTAAAAAAATACAAGATTCCAACCTTTCTCTTTGTGAATAAGATGGATCAAGCCAATATGGTTAGAGATGAAATTATGGAGGAACTCCGTAATAATCTAGATGCAAACTGTATTGATTTTTCGCCAGAATATATTAAAAATTACAGTGATGATTGGAATGAGGAAATTGCGATTACAGCAGAGAGATTATTAGAAGCCTATATGGAGCAAGATGTACTGTGTGATGAGGAGATTGGTTGGGCAATCAAACAGAGAAAAATATTTCCATGTTTCTTTGGGTCGGCACTAAAGCATCAAGGGATCGAAGAAGTATTAGATGCATTAGATAAATATGTAACCTCATACGAGGGGGGAGAAGTATTTGGAGCGAATGTGTTTAAGATTATGAGGGATGCGCAGGGAAATCGTCTGACTTATCTCAAGATTACTAGTGGTTCACTAAAGGTAAAAGACCTAGTCAAAACGGATGATTGGGAAGAAAAGGTGAATCAAATCCGTATTTATTCAGGAATCTCATATGATGCAGTTCAAGAAGTGGGAGTTGGAACAATCTGTGCAGTGACGGGTCTGAATCACACAAAATGTGGACAAGGGTTAGGTTGTGAATCGGACTGGGAATTACCTGTTCTAGAACCGATTCTTACATATTCGGTGCATTTGGAGAATTCAGACAATCTATATGAATTTTACAATGAATTGATGCAACTAGAAGAGGAAGAACCAGAATTACATGTGATACGCAATGTGAATCAAGATGAAATCAAAGTACAAGTAATGGGAGAAATCCAGATAGAAATCTTACAAAACATCCTATGGGAGAGGTTTGGACGGGAAGTTCGATTTGGAGAAGAGCAGATTGTCTACAAGGAAACGATCAAAGGTGAGGTAATCGGTATTGGACATTTTGAACCGCTGAGACATTATGCGGAGGTACATCTATTCATAGAAGAAGGCGAACGTGGTAGCGGATTTGTGGTTGCCAATGAGTGTTTCGATGAAATGCTAGAGCGAAATTGGCAGAATGCTGTGCTCCACCATCTACGTGAAAAACAGCACATTGGAGTGTTGACAGGTTCTGCACTTACTGACATCGAAGTTACATTAGTAGCAGGTCGAGGGCATGAAAAACATACGGAGGGTGGCGACTTTCGTCAGGCAACCTATCGTGCACTGCGTCAGGGATTGATGCAAGCAGAGTCTATTTTACTGGAGCCAACTTATCGATTTGTTATGGAAATTCCAAATGAGAATACGGGACGAGCGCTCAATGATATTCAAAAGATGAGCGGAAATTTTGAGAATCCGAAAATTGGAGAAGAGAAGACCTTGATTAGAGGTGTGGCACCAGTAGCAACTATGAGAGGATATCAAAGAGAATTTATCTCTTATACAAAAGGTTATGGGCGATTGAGCTTAGAATTGGGAGATTATCTACCATGTCATAATCAGGAGGTAGTAGTAAAGGAATTTGGATACGTCCCAGAAGCAGATGTGGAGAATCCTGCAGATTCCATCTTCTGCTCTCATGGGGCTGGATATCAAGTGGCATGGAGTGAGGTGAAAGCACATGCACACGTAGAAGATGATTATATGAAGAGGATATTAGATGAGATACACCAGGTAGAGGATTTCTTTCTTCAGGGAAGATCACAACGAAGCGAGACCACAGAACGATTCATCAGTCATGAGGAAATCGAAGAAATTATGGGACGAACCTATAGAACGAGTGATTCATCCACACAAAAATATAGGAAGAAGACAAGGGTGATTACAAGTCCATCGACCTATACAAGTTCGATGAAATCAAGCTATAAACAAGAAAAATATCTGTTGGTAGATGGGTATAATATTATCTTCGCATGGCCAGAATTAAAAGACCTAGCCAATGTAAACATCGAGGGTGCAAGAGGAAAATTACTAGATGTATTGTGCAATTATCAAGGATATCGGAAGGAACATGTCATCGTAGTTTTTGATGGATATAAGGTGAAGGGAAATATTGGAACGGTACAGGATTATCACAATATCAAAGTCATCTACACCAAGGAAGCCGAGACAGCAGATGCCTATATAGAAAAGACAGTTCCACAACTGGTGAAATCCTATCAAGTTACCGTGGCGACCTCAGATGTTATGGAGCAGATGATTATCATGGGGCAAGGGGCACAGCGCATGTCTGCCATGGAGTTACTGCGTGCAATTGAGGAAATGAAAAAAGAGATAGAAACAGAATATCTGGAGAAAAAGACTGTTGAAAAAACAGGTGAGCTTGCTGATAAAATCAGCAAGATTGACTTGAGAAACTCATAAGAGTAGGAGAAGGGGAGTATGCGAGAGAAGTTAACAAAAAATGATATTGAGAAAATAAAGGAAGAGATAGAACATCGAAAAATAGTAGTTCGAAAAGAAGCATTAGAATCTGTAAAAGAGGCAAGAGCTCATGGAGACTTAAGTGAGAATTTCGAATACAAGGCAGCAAAGCAATATAAAAACCAAAACGAAAGTCGAATCAGGTATTTAGAGAAGGTACTTAAGACAGCCATTGTGATTTCAGATCAATCGGCTTCAGATGAGGTGGGGCTGAATAAGACTGTGTTGATTTATTTTGAGGAAGAGGAAGAACTAGAAGAGTATAAGATTGTGACCTCTATGAGAGGGGATTCTAATTCTAACAAAATTAGTATAGAATCTCCACTCGGAAAGGCACTTATGGGTCACAAAGTAGGAGATAGTGTGTTTGTTTCGCTAGGCGAAGGTAGAGGCTACCATGTCATCATCGAGAAGATTAGCGAAGAAGCAGATGACACAGGCGATGTGATACGTAGATTTTAGTGTGGAAGTGATGTGGAAGTGAAATCTAGGTTCTAGTTTACAAAATAGTGGAAATGGTCTACAATGTACAAAGACTGTAATTACATTTTACAGTTGATTATGAAGTGATTTTGGAGGAATACATGATAAGTTTTGAGAATGATTATTCAGAAGGAGCCTGTGAGGAGATACTAAATAAATTATTTGCTACTAATTATGAGCAGACTTCAGGATATGGAGAGGACTTCTACTGTGACGAGGCGAAGAAGTTGATTAGAAAGCATTGTAATCAGGAGGAGTTAGAAATATTCTTTATGGTGGGTGGAACCCAGACCAACGCTACAGTGATTTCATCCATATTGAGACCTTATCAAGGTGTAGTAAGTGCCGATTGTGGACATATTAACACCCATGAGTCGGGTGCGATAGAAGCAACAGGACATAAGGTGATTAGTTTACCTTCTAAAGAAGGGAAAATTACTGCGCAGCAGATCTCAGATTGTTATCAGGACCATTATAATGACAGCAATCATGAACATGTTGTACAGCCAGGAATGGTGTATATATCCAACCCGACAGAATACGGTACTCTCTATTCTAAGCAAGAGCTAGAAGCGATAAGTGAGGTGTGCCACCGATTTGGGTTACCATTATTTCTAGATGGTGCTAGACTAGGTTACGGATTGGCAGCAGAAGGATATGATGTAACATTGCCCGACATCGCAGCGTTGTGTGATGTGTTCTATATTGGTGGAACGAAGCAAGGAGCCTTATTTGGTGAAGCGGTCGTATTTGCAAAAGAAGAACTAGCCAAGGATTTTCGTTATTGTATGAAACAACGTGGTGGACTGATGGCTAAGGGGCGTTTATTGGGAATTCAATTCCAAACCATGTTTGAATCAGATCTTTATCTAAGGTTAGCGCATCAAGCGAACCAGCTAGCTGGTCAGGTGAAACAAGCATTGATAGAAAAAGGTTATCCTTTGTTGATGGATTCGATTACCAACCAACAATTTCCAATCGTGTCGAATGATAAGTTGGCGGAATTAAGTAAGAAGTATAAATTCATTACATGGGAAAAAGTAGACGAAGAGCATACAGCGATTCGAATATGCACGAGTTGGGCGACAAAAGAGGAAAACGTAGATTCATTTATTTCAGATTTGTAAACTACATTATAATGGAGGTAAGTTATGGGAAAGTATTTTGGTACAGACGGATTTCGCGGAGAGGCGAATAAGAATTTAACAGTGGAACACGCATTCAAGGTAGGTAGATATATTGGATGGCATTATGGAAAAGAAGGCAAAGCAAAAGTCGTAATCGGAAAAGATACGAGAAGAAGCAGTTATATGTTCGAATATGCATTGGTGGCAGGACTAACAGCCTCTGGAGCAGATGCGTACTTATTACATGTAACTACAACACCGAGTGTGTCTTATGTGGCACGTACCGAAGGGTTTAGTTGTGGAATCATGATATCAGCAAGCCACAATCCATTCCATGATAATGGAATCAAGTTAATCAGTGGAAGTGGACATAAGATTGAGCCAGAGATGGAAGCTGCGATCGAGGCATATATTGATGGAGAAATGGAAGAAATTCCATTTGCAACAGGTGCTGAAATCGGACGAACAGTAGACTTTGTAGCAGGCAGAAATCGTTATGTGGGTCATATGATTTCAGTGGCAACACGTTCTTTTGATGGAATGAAGGTTGGATTGGATTGTTCCAACGGAAGTTCATTCTCAATTGCAAAAAGTATCTTTGATACATTAGGTGCAAGAACTTATGTCATCAACAATGAACCAGACGGATTTAACATCAATACAAACTGTGGGTCGACTCATATTGAAGTATTGCAGAAATACGTGAAAGAAAATGAACTCGATGTTGCATTTGCATATGATGGAGATGCGGATAGATGTATCGCAGTTGATGAATTAGGGCGCGTTGTAGATGGGGATTTAATCCTATATGTATGTGGAAAATACCTAAAAGAGCAAGGACAACTAGAAAAAGATACCATTGTAACAACAGTGATGTCTAACCTAGGATTGTATAAGGCTTGTGATAAAGTAGGGTTGAAATATGAGAAAACAGCAGTAGGAGATAAGTATGTCTCTGAATGTATGCAGAAGCAGGATTATTCACTCGGTGGAGAACAATCGGGTCATATTATCTTCAGTAAATATTCGAAAACAGGTGATGGAATCCTAACATCATTGATGTTAATGGAAGTTATCTTAGAGAAGAAACAAACCTTAGGAAGCTTAATCGAAGAGGTTACAATCTTCCCACAACTTTTGAAAAACGTGAAAGTGCAAGATAAGGTAAAAGCATTGACAGATGAAAAAGTACAACAAGCGATTAAAGAAGTAGAAGAAGTACTTGGAGATAACGGAAGAGTGTTAGTACGCGAGAGCGGAACAGAGCCATTGGTTCGTGTAATGGTAGAGGCGGAGACAGATGCCCTTTGCTACAAGTATGTTAAGAAAATAGCTGAATTACTTAAGTAAAATAAGGGAGTGCGAGGCACTCCCTTATTTTTTGTGGGGCAAAGTCGATAGGTAAAATATAGATAATTTGCGAAAGGAGCAAAAACATGATTATAAACAATGCTAATGTGAACTTAGGAACAGGACACAATCTTTTTCATGTGAATGCAGTCAATCGGTCAGTTGGTGATGAATCACAAAATATTGGTGTCGAAAAAATTAATGAAAACAAAGATAATGCTACAATTTCGCCTACAGGAAAAGCTGTGAATTTTCTAGAATCTCTATTAAAGCAAAAGCAGAATATACAAGAACGAAAAAACGAATTGATAGGTGGTACACTAGAAAAAGGTGGAAATATTTCTGATATTGAGGCACAGCTTGACCTATACGATGAACAGCTAAAAAACATAGATGAACAGATAGCTGAAGCAACTGCAAAGTCGCTAGAAGAGAGTGAAAAAGAAAACAAGAATAAAATAGATCTATATGAAAAACCAAAAACTGAGAGTGAAATTCAAAGTGAAAGATTGCATAATATTATGTCACTTTCATCTACGATGGAACAAGCAGAAACGATTGAAACAGTAAAAGGACGTATAGATGGTGAAGCCAATGTATTAAAATCTCAAATCAAAACAGATGGTGATAGAGCATCAGAAAGTAAAATAGATCGAGTAGCTGAACTAGAAGCACGTTCAGCTGATATTATGGGACAAGTAAGTGAAAAAGTCGGCGAAGTTACAGAAGAAGTGAATGAAAATAGAAATTGATGTAATCTTTTGGATCTTGCTAAAGATTTAATTTGCAAAAGTAACAGAATGTGAGTATAATAAAAATAGGAATGATATTTAAAGAATTCCTTACACTAATAAACTAGGAGGTGATGATTTGGCAACGTCAAGTATAACTAAAAATTTTATTGTTTCAGGAACTAAGCAAGCTGAGATTTTTGCAGAAGCTATTGAATCATCGTATCAGGAGTCTTTGAATCACACCCCTACTGGAAATGATTTGAAGATAAGACATTTAAGTGGTGCGGATGAAATAAGAAAATTTATGATGAAAAGGAAAAAGTCGAATGCCTGATGAGATTATTGTTGTAAACATTCGGGAGTATTTAGAAAGAAAAATTGATAGCGATTTCGGAGAGGATGCACTTATGGATATTCTCTCCGAATTTTCATGTGAGAGAAACTTGGATGTTGAAAATTTTTTAAAAGAAAAATCAATAGAGTTTACCAAAAAGCAGCAGTCAGTTACATATTTAGTGTTTGCAAGTGCGGATGCAGCTTTATTAGGATACTTTACACTTACGCTAAAGCCAATTACGGTAAATACAACCCTATTTAGCAACAGTGTGAAGCGTAAAATTGCAAGAGTTAGTCAAATAGATGAAGAAAATGGAAGCGCTACACTTTCAGCTTATTTAATAGCTCAAATTGGGAAAAATTTTACTGATAATTCTAATGAAAAAATTACAGGAACGCAATTGTTAGAAGCAGCAGTAGATACAATAAAGTCTGCACAATACATGCTTGGTGGAATGGTGATTTTTTTAGAGGCGGAAGAGGAAGAAAGTTTGATGGAATTTTATGAAAGTCGCAATGGATTTAAAAGATTTGACATAAGAAAAACATACAATGAAGCAGGAGAACAAACATATATTCAACTATTGAAAGTGCTCAAGTAAGTTTGGGGATGGAGGAAATATTAATCTGTATAGAATTTGGTATATAATGCAGGACATCGTGTTGGCTATGATTATGTTGTTGCCAATTTTTCTTGCATATTGGAAGTTTAGATTCCATGAAATCAAAAGCACGTTTATATATTTTGTATTTGCTGTTTATTTACTAGGTATCTATTCGGTGGTTGGCCTGCCAAGTGTTTTGCATATGGGTGTTGATTTTAATTGCAATTTTATTCCATTCATTGGGATGATAGGAGCGTTGGAAAATACACTTTTAAATGTTTTTCTTTGTACCACTTGCTGAAAATGCACTATATTATGCAATGAATTGATATTTTTTTCAAATAGTGAAAGGCTGGAATAAAATCAGTGAAGAAATCCAATTTAAAGTTTTACCAAGAATATCAAAATTTTTACACAATGGCAAAAACATCTAAAGCATTTTCAAGTTTTTGTAATGAAACGTTTGGAAGTGACTTTTCACAAGATGGATTCAGCGATATAAATCAGGTTAGGCTTATACTTGATAGCATTCCACGAAAGCCCAATTTAAGAATTTTGGATATTGGATGTGGTAATGGAAAATTATTAGCATATTTGCAAAAATGTATTAATTGTCATATCTATGGTTTTGATTATTCAGAAATGGCAATAAAAACGGCACAAGGATTATATTCGGTAAATTCGAGTTTTAAGGTTGGTGTCATTGGTGAAACAACGTACAATGAAAACTATTTTGATGTTATTATTTCAATGGATACTATTTATTTTGCGGATGATATGAGTGGGTTTATCAGACAGGTGAAATCTTGGTTAAAGCCTGATGGAATATTTATAGTCGGCTATCAAGAAGGAGATGTGATTCCCAAAACAAGTAGCCTTACAGATTCTAAAATTGTAAAATGTTTCAATGATAATAATATGATTTATGAGTATAAAGATTTGACTTATGATACTTATAAATTGCTCAATAAAAAAAGGGAAGTTGCCATGAAATATAAAAATGAGTTTGAGAAAGAAAATAACTCAGAGTGGTATGATATGATAATTTGGCAGTCTGAATATGCAAATACAACATTTGAAGCATATGAAGAAAAAATGGCTAGATATTTTTTTGTGGCGACAAAATATTGAGTGTAGTGTTTTTGACTTTTGTTTTAGTAGCATTTATAATTAGGATAGCAAAATGATGTCGCAATATTCAGAGTAAAAGAGACAGGAGGTAGCTATGGTAAGAAAATTCATCCCCTTAGTATTTGTTGCTTTATTTTTATTTTGTTTGATAGGGTGTGCCAAAGAAACTCAAGAAACAGAAGTAATGGAGGGTCCACAGTTTTATTCTGTAATTGCGCCAGAAATCTATAAGCGAAGTGCTCATGGAGGCATCTATTATCCATCGGATTATGGAGCGCTGTTTTTCTATGATTATGAGGTGGGAGAGGAAGCAATAGTTTGTACAAAGGTTAACTGCACGCATGAGCCGTGGGAGGAGACGACATCGGAGGAGGATCGGTGTGATGCTTTTATTTATGCACATAATCTCTTTGTAAGAGGTGAATCTTTATATTACTTTGGAAGACAAGATAATGAAAAGATTTCGCTTTATCAGTCAAATCTTGATTTGACTGATAAAGAAAAAATATGTGAAATTGAATTGGTAGATGTAGGAAATGTAGTTGTAACCGATACGCATATATATGGATGCGGGATGTCTACGGGTCGAGGTGAGGTGATTGATGAAGCCGCAGTTTACATAGAAAAACCAGTTTATAGTATTTTTGGAATCGAGATTTCTAGCGGTAAGGTAGAAATGATAGGGGAAAACATATCAGAGTATGCAAATTATGTAACATTAAAGGGAATGATAGATGATAGACTAGTCTATGAACACCACTATACGAAAGAAGATGTTATCAAGGCAACACTGGAAGAGCGACAAGATGAAGTTCCATATTATTGGGCATTGCGAACGATATCTGTTACAGATCATGAAACGACTACGGTTGTGGACGAAAGCCTTGGTATCTATAGAACGCCAGGTTTTTTACATGAAGATAGATATATTGTTCCAGAAGTAATCAGTGAAAAAGAAGGAGAATATGGTCCGGAGCCAACGGCTATGGATATATTAGAAATTCAAATAGAAACCAAGGAAGCACAGATAATTGCAAGCACCACAGAGTGCTATCAATGGTTTGATCATTGGATATTTTATGAAGATGTGGAAACTAGAGAATGGAAGAGGTTGGATTTAAACACAAATGAATTAGAAAGTGGAGATTACCAATTTCTAGAAAATTTTATTATCTCTAATCGGGAAGGTGACCGATTATTTGGGGTATTTCAAAGTCAAATAGAAGGAAATTATGAAGATGTTTACATATTAAAAGAAGATGTACTAGAGGGGAATGACAATATAAACTACATAAGTGATTGAGGAGGATTGGCATGAAAAAAATAGGACTAATTCTATGCGGTATCTTTTGGATACTGATTGGTTGTGCAAGTGATCAAGAGACAAACACTGAAGAGACAAATACCGAAGAGACAAATGTCGAAGAGATAAGTACTTCTGAAGCAGAAAATAGTTTACAGTGGTATATGCGACTTCCAATTGCTGATGAAACTTTAGCCGAATCGATTAAAACAACACGAGAGCTACGTATTAATGAGTTATTACAAGTAGATGGAGCTGGATACCAAGTGGAAATACATTTTTTGAATGATTTCGAATCTATCGAATCTGATTTAAATTTCACGATTCCTCGAGAAGATGAGGCGCTCCAAATGTTAAATAGTCTGCAAGAAGAGGAACAAGCAGTAGATGTGATACAAACGAATAGTGGTAGTTTTCATGGTGATATGATGTTGTATCCAGCAACGTATAGTTCAGCAGTGAATTCAGGGTTGTTAGAACCTTTAGACGCCTATTTAGCATCTGAGCAAGGATTGACATTGCAAGACAACATGTCTGAATCATGGGTGGAATCACGAGAAATTAACGGAAATATATATGGAGTGGGTGGAGGAATAATGATATACTCGGGCAAAGCGTATCATATGGAATCTTTAAAAAAGGCAGGAGTAGACCCAGAAGAAATTAGTTCCAATTTCTTGGAAAATCAAGCGGTGTTTGCTCGCATGGTTGAAGAATTAGAGGGACCTATTTGGCAGTTTTCTAGTTGGGCTTTGTATGATCCGTATGAGTCAGATACCATCGGCTTGGGATTTTCTTATAAAATAGAAAACGAGGAGATTGTTCCAGGCATACAGACTCAGAAATTTCGTGATGATTATGCCACATTTTATCAATGGAAACAAGAGGGGATTATTTCAATGGGAGAACTGGCAGATCCAGTGATAAAAGATGTAATGCAAGTAAACAGTACAGAACCTTATGAAATCACAGATGAAGTGACGGGGGAACTTTGGTACGTGATTCCAGAGATGGAAACTGGAAATTCCGTGAAGGTTCATGACACTATAATTGGAGTGGCAAGCTGGAGCGAAAAAAAAGATTATGCATTCGATTTTATTTCACGTCTTTATGGAGATGAAAAATATGCAAATGCAATGCAGTTTGGAGAAGAGGGAGTGAACTATAAAAGGGAAGGAAACCTTATAACAGAATATGATTTTGAAAGTATGATATTCGAAAGTTACACAAATGATTTATTGACATATTCTAGAGCAAGTGATCCAGAGGATAAGGTGGAGTGGCAGGAAGAAGTCGAAGAAAATGCTATGAAAAATGAAATGTTTTATGTAGACCCTACTGAGATACAAACAGAGATACTTAATGTGTATGATATATGGGCAAATCCAATATTCCCACAAACATTTTCAAGTGAGATGCAAAAAGTATTGAAAATGGAAGAGGAAGAGTGGGAACGTGTTTTAGAGGATACTCTAGTAGAGATGAAGGATGCAGGAATGGATGTTGTTTTAGAAGAATTGAATAGACAGTATCAAGCGCATTTGAGCCAATAGTTGCCATCACAGAGGGGAGAATCATATGAGGCTGGAAATAATCGGATTGAAGAAGACATATGGAGAGCATAAAGCGCTGAATGGGGTTTCGTTTCAATTAGAAGAAGGTGTTTATGGATTATTAGGACCAAATGGTGCAGGGAAAAGCACATTAATGAATTGCATTGTAGATAATTTACAATGGGACGACGGCGATATCTTATTTGAAGGAGTTTCTATAAAGAAATTGGGAAAAGAATATAAGAGGCTACTAGGGTTCATGGCACAGCAGCAGACCCTGTATGATAGTTTTACAGGTTATCAATTTTTGGATTATATTGCTGCATTAAAAGGTGTTTCAAAAAAAACAGTAAAATCTGAAATTGAAAGTGTGTTGCAACTTGTGAATTTGCATACAGTAAAGGATAAAAAAATCAGAGAGTATTCTGGTGGAATGAAGCAACGGATTCTGATTGCTCAAACAGTGTTAGGAGATGCAAAAATTATTGTACTGGACGAGCCAACTGCAGGGTTAGATCCCAAAGAACGAATCCGCATTCGAGAATTGTTGGCTCGTATTGCCCAAAATAAAATTGTGTTAATCGCGACTCATGTTATTTCGGATGTAGATAGGATTAGCAAAGAATTAATATTAATTAGAAAAGGAGAGATTATTCAAAAAAATACACCAGAAAATTTATTGGAAGAACTAAAACAAAGAAGACCTGAGAATAAGGAGTTTAACTTAGAAGAGGTATATATGCATTATTTTAGCGAGAAATAGGGGGAATCTGTCATGAGACTTTGGAAGCTAGAATTGAAAAAGTTATATTCAAATAAAGGCCTACTGATTATGCTGTTACTATTTCTATTGCTAAATAGTACGTTTTTTGCGATCAGTAACTCGCAGAATCCTCTGACTGAGATGAGGGATGCAATCCAATATGAACTCGCAGTAAATAATATTGAGAATTATTCATCTTATATTGAGGAGATTCAAAATATAGATACCAAATCCCAAGTATCTATATTTCAAACCGATGATGATTTTACAGAAAAAAATCGAGAAAAAACAGCAGATGATTTTGCAGGTTTAGAAGAGATAGAATTAACTCTTGAAAATTTTAATGGGTTTGAAAATGCAACCGTGTCCACTATTACGACTCTCTTTGTTCTACTTATTGTTTTTTATAGTATTTCTATTTTGCTTATGGAAGAAGTGCAGCTTTTCCCCCTCGTGAGAACTACGGAAAAGGGGGGAGTTAGTTATATGGCAGGAAAACTGTGTGCCATTGCAATAATCACAATTGTCGCGAATCTATTGATGTGGGGAAATACTCTTTTATTGAGTATTATAAAATATGGATCAATCGATTTCAACGCCTCCATACAATCATTTCCAAGTTATTATGGAACCAATCTTATGGTAACTGCAGGGGAAATGTTTTTGTTATTATTCACCTCCAAAATCGTGATAACCTTTTTTATCGCAACCATCCTATATTTTATAGTAATGAAGACGGTTCAAATGCAAAAAATACTGATAATTATCGGTGGAATCGGATTATTTCAATTCTTCATCCTGCAATTAGAAGGAAGCAGTACGCTCTTCGTGTTGTTGCGAAATTTAAACCTTATCAATTTGTTATCACCGCAGTCTTATTATGAAGGATATTATAATGTGAATCTACTTGGGGCACCGGTGAACATATTAGTTCTTTCGGTTGTATTTGTGGTGGGGGGAACGGTAATTTTTACAGTGTTAAACTTGAAAACTTTTCATGGTGAGGTAAAACCACAGAAGAAAAGAAGTGGCAAGGCGAAAAAATCAAGCGATAGAAATCATTCTTTACTGTATCATGAAATCTACAAGTTTTTTATAGTAAACAAAGGTGTGTTAATTATGGCGGTACTAGTTGTGATGATAGGGATTCGGTATGAATCTACATCCATAGGCTTGAGTAAGGACGAGCAGTATTACCAACAATACATACAATTATATGAAGGAGTCATCACAGATGGAACTTTGAAGAAAATTGAGATAGAAGAAGAATTAATACTTCAATACAAAGAAGAGTTACAGCAACTTTCCATAAAATATGAAAACGGAGAAATAGGAGCAAGAGAAGTACAGGATATTAGTACTGCGATTATCGCAAAATTGGAAGCAGAGCCAGGATTTCTTCGAGTGAAAGAACAAGTGGACTTCTTGGTAAAAAATGTGAAGAATCCAGTTCTGGTAGAGGAATTGGGATATTTAGAGGTTGCAAACAAGACGTACAATGGAAAATTTCAAGATGCATTGAGTTTCTCAATGTATATCGTGTTTGCTATTCTATTTTTTATACCATATTTCACTTATGAGTATAGTAGTGGGGTTGTCAAAATTGCACGTTGTTATCTAAAAGGGCGGATGGTTTCCCTTCGTATGAAAATGGGTATAGTCATGGTGATTCATACAATTTTATATATCGGAATATGGATGCCAATTTTTTATAAACAAATGGATATATTTCATTTGTACGAGGGAAGCATATCAGCAAGTAATATTACAGGATATGGAAAAGTATTGGCAAGCTTCACTCTGGAACAAGCCATGGTTCTAACTTATGTAATCCGCTATATGCTAGGATTAGCAGCTACAACCTTGATGTGTTATTTTGCTTGTAGGTTACAAAATATTGTCAAGGCGTGTTTTGCTGCTATTGTAGTATTTTTATTACCGATTTGCATCTATCTTTTATGGTTGAGTTTATAGTAGGTGGTTTTATATACATTTACCCCAAAATAAAGAGAATTACCATTTTATTTGTGGCAATTCTCTCTTTTGCTTAATTCAATATATTACAATCTTTTATATCTTTTAACATTTCTTTATCAACACTACAGCTGACATTGAAATCAATATTATTCGCTTCTGATATTTTTTTAACTCGTTCAATAAATTCTGGAAGGTGTTCTTTTCCAACTTTTTCTAGCTTCAACAATCCATCGATGTAAATTGTTTCGATATCGTTGTCGGCACTAACCATTCCGTATAGGAATCCTATGTATTCGTCAACATTTGTTATACAAGAAAAATCGCTCATGCAGATTACTCTAATTTTGTGAGACAAGTTTTTGGTCTCGTGGTGTGAATTTTTGATAAAAATTACATTTCCTTCACAAGTTTCTAATGATTTGTTAGCTAAGTCAAACATCTGTTGTGTCTTTCCGCTTCCTTTGGGTCCAATTAATAAATTTACCATGGCAAATCACTCCTTTTCTCTTTTATTAATGTTAGCATTAGTAGCTAGCTATTTAATAACATTATACACTAAAAAAATAGTAAAAACAACTAAAAAATGATTATATATCAAATGCAATGTGTACAAGTTTAACAATGTAAAATGATTGAAATTATAATGGTGTTATGGTAGAATAATGACATACGTGTACTCATAATTCAATGAGAATTTGAAATGTAGATATTAGCAGGAGGAAGTAAGATGGCAACACCATATAATCACAGAGCCGTTGAGGCAAAATGGCGTCAAGAATGGACAGAGAATCCAGTAAATCAAAAGACGGACAAGAATGGCAATAAAAAGGAAAAATATTATTGTTTAGACATGTTCCCATATCCATCAGGAAATGGTCTTCATGTAGGGCATTGGAGAGGATATGTAATCTCAGATGTATGGAGTCGATATAAGCTACTACAAAATTATTATATTATTCATCCAATGGGATGGGATGCATTTGGGCTTCCAGCAGAGAACTATGCAATTAAGATGGGGGTACATCCAGCGAAGTCCACAGCAGAGAATGTGTCGAACATTAAGAGGCAGATCGATGAAATTGCTGCCCTATACGATTGGGATATGGAAGTAAACACCACAGACCCAGAATTCTATAAGTGGACACAGTGGATCTTTGTGAAAATGTTCAAAGAAGGATTGGCATACGAGAAAGAATTTCCAATTAACTGGTGTCCGTCATGTAAGACAGGATTAGCGAATGAAGAAGTTGTCAATAGTGTATGTGAGCGTTGTGGAACAGAAGTGACGAAGAAAAATCTGCGTCAATGGATGCTTAAAATCACAGCTTATGCGGATCGACTATTGAATGATCTAGATAAATTAGAGTGGCCTGAAAAGGTGAAGAAGATGCAGGCTGACTGGATCGGAAAGAGTTATGGTGCAGAGGTTGATTTTTCTGTACAGAACAAAGAAGAGAAAATCACAGTATATACGACACGACCAGATACTCTATATGGAGCGACATTCATGGTTCTTGCTCCAGAGCATGGCTTGGCAAAAGAACTGGCAACAGATGAAACACGAGAAGCAGTAGAAGATTATATCATGCAGTCTTCTATGAGATCTTCAGTGGACCGTCTTCAGGCGAAGGAAAAAACAGGGGTATTTACAGGTAGTTATGCAGTGAATCCGATGAATCAAGAATTAGTTCCGATTTGGTTATCAGATTATGTACTTGCAGATTATGGAACAGGGGCAATCATGTGCGTGCCTGCTCACGATGAGAGAGACTTTGAATTTGCAACAAAGTTCAATATTCCAATTACACAAGTTATCGCAAAAGACGGTGAAGTGATTGAGAATATGACAGAAGCTTATACAGAGGCTTCAGGAATTATGGTGAATTCCGCTGAGTGGAATGGTATGGAGTCGGCTGTTCTTAAGAAAGAAGCACCACACATGATTGAGAAGATGGGGCTAGGAAAGGCGACAGAGAACTTCAAGCTACGCGATTGGGTATTCTCACGTCAGCGTTATTGGGGTGAGCCAATTCCAATTATCCATTGTCCAGACTGTGGAAATGTACCAGTGCCAGAGGAAGATCTTCCATTGACATTGCCAGAGGTGGATTCGTATGAGCCAACAGGTACAGGAGAATCTCCACTTGCAGGAATTGATGAGTGGGTGAACACAACTTGTCCTGTATGCGGCAAGCCGTCAAAGAGAGAGACAAACACTATGCCACAATGGGCAGGATCTTCATGGTATTTCTTACGTTATGTAGATAACCATAATTCGGATGAATTAGTGAATGCGGAAGTGGCAAAAGAGTTATTGCCTGTGGATATGTATATCGGTGGTGTAGAGCATGCGGTATTGCACCTCTTGTATTCAAGATTCTATACAAAGTTCTTATACGATATCGGAGTGGTAGATTTTGAGGAGCCATTTACAAAATTATTCAATCAAGGAATGATTACAGGGAAAAATGGAATCAAAATGAGTAAGTCAAAAGGAAACGTAGTGTCGCCAGATGATTTAGTAGCTGATTATGGTTGCGATTCTCTTAGAATGTATGAATTGTTCGTTGGCCCGCCAGAGTTGGATGCCGAGTGGGATGATCGTGGAATCGATGGAATCTATCGCTATCTAAGACGTGTATGGACATTGGTGCAAGACTCTCTAGAGCAAGAGATAGAGCCTACGAAGGAAATGATAAAACTTCGTCATAAGATGATCAAAGACATTACGACAAGATTAGAAAACTTTAGCCTAAATACGGTTATCTCAGGATTTATGGAATATAATAATGCCATGATTGATATGGCGAAGAAGACTGGTGGAATGGATCGAGAGACATTAAAAGCTCTCGCAACATTATTGGCACCATTTGCACCACATATGGCAGAGGAAATCTGGCAACTACTCGGTGAAAAGGAATCTGTATTCACCGCATCATGGCCACAATATGATGAGGCGATGACAAAAGACGATGAAATTGAAATACCGGTACAAATCAACGGGAAGACAAAGGCAACGGTTATGGTTGCAGCGGATATCTCGAAAGATGATGCGATTGCAACAGGGAAGGCAGCGATTGCAGATAAGTTGACAGGAACAATTGTAAAAGAGATCTATGTTCCAGGAAGAATCATTAACATCGTTCAAAAATAAGGAATTATATCGGAGATAATAAATGGCGAATAAATATTACGCAGTTCGTGCAGGTCATAAACCTGGAATATATGAAACCTGGAGCGAATGTCAGAAACAAGTAAAGGGTTTTTCAGGAGCTTCATTTAAAGGGTTTAAGTCGAGAGTAGAAGCGGAAGCATTTATGAATCTGACATCCAATTCAGGGAATCAAAAGCAAGCAGAGGTGGAAGAACGACCAAAATCTGATGCAGTAGCATATGTAGATGGGAGTTACGAGAATTCGGTAAAGCTATTTTCATATGGATTGGTTATGTTTTTTGAAGGAAGAGAAGAACATTTTGCCGAAAGTTACGATACCCCAGAGTTGATTAGCATGAGAAATGTTGCAGGCGAGATTATGGGAGCGCAAAAAGCGATGCAGTACTGTGTTGAGCGCGGGATTTCCACTCTGGATCTATATTACGACTATGAGGGAATAGAGAAGTGGTGTACGGGAGAATGGAAGGCGAATAAAGAGGGCACAAAGGCGTATAAATCTTTCTACGACAGCATAAAATCAGACCTAGTTGTAAGCTTTTATAAGGTGGCAGCGCATACAGGGGATGAGTATAATGAACTGGCAGATCAGTTAGCGAAGAGTGCAATTATAAAATAACAAAAAAGTGTGTGGGTTGCCACACACTTTTTTGTTATTTTTATGTTGAAATAAGTCGAAAAAAATGGTATTGTTAAGACTGTGTAAAAAATATGTAAAATTACAGTGAGGTTGGAGGATATCATGGATTATCTAAATATTATTATTCCATTTTTTGGTGGACTAGGAATGTTCATCTATGGAATGCAAATCATGGCTAGTGGATTGGAGAATACCGCAGGTGGAAAGATGCAGTCTTTGCTTGAGGCATTGACAAAAAACAAGTTTCTAGGAGTATGTCTAGGAGCGTTTATCACAGCAGTCATTCAGAGCTCTTCGGCGACTACAGTAATGGTAGTTGGTTTTGTAAACGCCGGTATTATGAATTTGACACAGTCAATGGGAGTTATCATGGGGGCAAACATCGGTACAACGGTTACCGGTTGGTTGGTTTCATCTGCGGAATGGATGGACTTCCTAAGTCCAACTACTTTAGCGCCAGTAGCAATTATGGTCGGTGTAGTTGTGATGATTGCAAGTAAAAAAAGCAAGAGCAAAGAAATATCATATATCGTAATAGGATTTGGTTTGTTATTCGTAGGGATTTCAACCATGTCAGATGCGGTTTATCCTTTGAGAGAATCAGAAGTAATCGTTGACTTATTTGTAACACTCGGAAACAATCCGTTGATGGGAATCATAGTTGGTGCGCTTGTTACAGCAGTCATCCAAAGTTCGTCGGCATCCGTGGGTATTTTGCAGAGTTTGGCAGTTGCAGGATTAGTTCCATTTAGTGCAGCGGTGTATATCATCATGGGTCAAAATATCGGTACATGTATTACGGCTATGTTATCTGGTATGGGTGCGAAGAAGATAGCGAAAACAGCTGCTTTCATGCATTTATTATTTAATATCATCGGTTCCGTGATATTCAGTATTGGAGCAGTTGTGTTCTTTGAAATCATTAATACAACGATAGGGCAAGGAACAATATCTACGACAGAAATCAGTATTGTACATACTGCATTTAATATTGCTACGACATTACTTTTATATCCAGCCTCAGGTCTTATTATAAAATTAGCAAGAAAAATGAGTGGATTGAAAGAAGAAGAAGAGTTCAAAAAGATTAGTTCATCTCATGCTCAATTGGATGACCGTATGTTAAGAACCCCTTCTCTAGCATTGAAGTCAGCGCTTACAGAAACACAGAGATTAGGTGAACTTGTGATGGATACCATGGCAGAGACAGAAAAGGTCTTGTTTGATGCCAATGAAGACACAATTAATATGATCAGAAAAAAAGAGTCCACTATAGATAAGCTCACAACAGAAATAACTGAATATACAGTGAAATTAACTGGACTGTCCATAACAGATGTAGAACGTGAGCATGCCGTTCATTTGCTTTCAGTTGTATCGCATCTAGAAAGGATTTCCGATTATTGTGAAAACATTTCTGAATTTGCGGAAACCTTGAAAGAGAAGAATATAGAGTTTTCAAAAACTGCCAGTGATGAACTTCGAAATATGATTGAAATTTGTAGTCAAAGCTATACCTATGCTTATAAGGCGATGCAAGGAGATAATCGCAGTGAAGCATTAAAAGTAATTGAGTACGAGACAAAGGCAGATGATTTAGAGATGCAATTACGTGCAAGACATATTAAACGATTGACCAACAATCAATGTAATATTGAAGCGGGTATCATATTCTTGGATTCGCTCATTTGTCTAGAGAGAATCTCGGATCATGCAAGATCTATAGCAGAAGAAGTGCTTGAAAGAACAGCTTAAGGATTCGAATTGAAAAAATTAAATATTTGATAAGATTAGATACACAGATTGTACAAGCCTATTATTTACAATGAAATCAGAAACTCGAGGTAGCATTAAGAAGAGGAGATGAAATTCATGAAAAATAATAGAAAAAACATAGCAATGATATTCGGCATTGTGCTTGTTGTAGTTCTATCAGGTGTTCTCTTATATAACGGTACCATGACAAAAACTGAGCCGATAGCTAGTAGGGCGGCGTATCAGGATACAAATGAGATGGTGGAAGAAACAATTCCAACAGATCCATATAGTGTACCGACAGAGGAGGAACTGAAGATGAATTTAACAGAGCTAGAATACAATGTCACCCAGAAAGATGCAACAGAAAGGGCATTTAGCCATGAGTACGATAAGAAAACAGATGAGGGTATCTATGTAGACATCGTAACAGGAGAACCGCTGTTTTCGTCTAAGGACAAATTTGATTCAGGGACAGGATGGCCAAGTTTCACCAAGCCGATCGCACAAGAAGTCATCCATGAAAATGAAGATAATTTTCTAGGATATACTAGAATAGAAGTGCGCAGCCGAGTTGGAGATTCACATCTAGGTCATGTATTCGATGATGGTCCTAAAGATGCTGGTGGTCTTCGTTATTGCATCAATGGCTCTTCCTTGCGATTTGTCCCATACGATGAAATGGATGAATTGGGGTATGGAGAATTGAAAGATTTAGTGAAAGCAGAGTAAATAAAGCATATACATAATATATTCGTTTTTGGACATATTAGGATTATAAATATGGAAAAGGATGGATGTCAATATGAATGGAAATGCTGAATTACTAAATTACGTGTACCAAAACTCGCAGATGGGTATCGATACAACGAAACAATTACTGGAGATAACCGAGAATCAAGAGTTCAGAAAAGTATTGGAAGACCAGACAAAAGAATACAAGAATATCAATAAAAAAGTACGAGATGCATTGAATAAGAATGGGTATGATGAAAAAGGAATCGGAGAATTGGCAAAAGTTTCGTCTTATCTTATGATTAATATGAAAACTCTTATGGATAAATCTGCGTCACATATTGCAGACATGCTGATCAAAGGAAGTAATATGGGGATTGTAGAGGGAACAAAGAAGATCAATGAGTATGAAAACGAAGTAGAAAAAGATGTGATTCAGTTAATGAAAGATCTTATGAGTATCGAACAGAAGAATATCGATCAACTAAAAGGTTTTCTATGATAATAGGAGGCGGGGGAAGGATGAGTTTTACTCATATTTCCCTCGCCTTCTATATGTGAAATTTTATTAGTTAATATTTTTTACAAGTTCCTCGTATGGTACACGATCCTTTAGTTCGCCAGCAGATTGTAGAATGTCTTGGAGCAATTCGAAGGATTCTTCTTCGAATACAAGATCTTGTTTCCAAGTGTCTTGCTCTGAATATCGCTTGTATATAGTTGCAATTGTATCCACATCTGTTTCAGCAAACTGCGGACTGATGATAGTAGCAACTTCTTCTGCTGTTGCTGTTTGGCAGTATTCCACCCCGCGCTTGATGGCGTTTGAGAAGGCAGCAATTACATCGGGATTTTCATCCATATAGCTAGATTTTGCACAAAATGCAGTATAAGGAACATAACCACTATCGACACCAAGTGAGGCTATGACATAGTAATCGCCTTCCTGTTCTAGAAGAGTAGCGCCAGGCTCGAACTCAATCGTAAAGTCTCCTTTTCCACCAGAAAAAGCAGCTCCAGTAGACCCAAAATCGATGCTTTGATCCATAACTAAGTCAGTTTCTGGGTTAATATCATTTTCTTTTAAGATATATTCAAATACCATCTGCGGCATACCGCCTGCACGACCAGCTAGCACTTCGCTTCCCTTTATGTCATCCCATGAAAAATCAGATATCTCTTCCCGTGACACCAAAAAATTACCGGCACGCTGTGTCAATTGAGCAAAATTCACAATAACATCATTTGCCCCTTCTTGATAGGTATAGATTGTGGATTCTGGTCCCATAAATCCGATATCAGCTTCATTTGCTAAGAGTGCAGCCATGGTCTTATCTGCGCCAAATCCTGTGACCAATTCAAGGTCAATGCCTTCTTCTTCAAAATATCCATTTTCTATTGCAACATACATAGGAGCATAAAAAATAGAGTGTGCTACCTCATTTAATACAACGGGAATTAGTTCTGCAGTATTGTCTTCCTTAACTTCAGTTGAGTTTGAGATTGTCGTCTCTTCATCTGGTTCGGTCGTGGTTTCTGTGACAGAATTACATGCGATGAGCGATGTTCCTAGCAATGCGGTAATCATTAATATACATAGTATTTTCTTTTTCAATAAAATATACCTCCTTTTTTTGCATGATATATTATATGTGAGAAAGAAATAAATGTGAAAATAACGCCAACCCGAATGGGTCAGCGTTTGAAAAGTATTCCATATGATTGAATGAGTGAACGTTTTGTAGCATGGATTGATTTTGTAGGTGTGAAGTACACCATCGCAGAACCGAAGGCTAGTGGTGATTGCCAAGACTTGTATAAATCTGCATAGGATATGGTTCCAGTTTTGCCCCAAGTGGTAATGGTCAAGATGGGTGCCCCGCTATCAATTGGTTCCTTTATATCGGTAATTGTTACAAAATGTTTTTTGATTTTACGCGGACTTCCCGTGTGCATATAAGGTCGATCCATAAGATTGCAATAAACTTTTCGGTTGGTGATGGTCAACGCAATCGGATAACCATTTGCTAGAGCCATCTTGATAAAGGTTAAGCCACGAATATAGCCACAGTATGGTGTGGAGAGTGAGCGGTACTGTAGATAGACATCATGTTTTAAAGCGTATTTTAACACATTTCTAGTAAATGCAGAGATATCGGTTCCTAAATTTGTTGGCAAGTATGAAAATAGTTTATTGTTACGTGAGGTTCCGTCATAAATTGCATTGAGAATCGGAACTTCTCTTAAATGCATGAACTTATATAATTTTTGCATAAGTGCTAGGTATTCGTCTTGAGTGACAAAATGTTTATCATCAATATGAAGTTGAAAGTTTTCTTGAAACTGCTTAAACTTATCGACTAACACTGCTAAGATATTCGAAGCACAAACAGGCGCACAACCACCTTTGTAGGCTGTGTTGCGTGGATACCATGCTTGATCACCACCATAGTATATATATCGACTCTCTACACCAATGATACGAGGGCATAAATAAGCCGAAGGTTTTTCAAATGATACATTCTTCATAAAATTAGCAGTCCTTATCCTATTATTTTCTATTATTGTACATCATTTAGGGGTTGGTGTGAAGAGGAAAATGCGTTATAATTGAAAAGAAATAAAATAATTTGAACCAAGAGAGGGAAAAGATGAAGATAGTAGCAGATACGCACACTCATACGATTGTGAGTGGACATGCATATAGTACCATAAAGGAAATGATAGAGTTTGCAGAGAAAGCAGAGTTGGAAGTTTTGGCATTAACAGAACATGCTCCAAGATTACCTGGGGCACCACATGAATTTTATTTTAGTAATTATAGGGTATTGCCGAAGAAAAAAAACAATTTGCATATTTTATATGGAGCAGAGATTAATATTCTCGATGAGACGGGAGCAGTTGATTTGAATTATGGACTGTGTCGTGAAATGGATATTGTGGTTGCAAGCATCCATACTCCAGAGGCTTGTTATGGGGAGTCAAAGGGAATTGTAAAGAATACGCAAGCATATGTCAATGCGATGAAACATGAATTTGTGCATGTGATAGGGCATCCAGATGACACAAGGATTCCAGTGGATTATGAGACCTTGGTTTTAGCTGCAAAAGAACATAATGTACTGTTAGAAGTGAATAATTCATCCTTAGAACCAACTTCTTTTCGAGAAAGAGCTAGAGAGAATCAGTTAGAGTATTTGGAGTTATGTAAAAAACATCAGGTGAAAATTGCAACAGGAAGCGATGCACATGTGGATTTGCATGTTGGGAATTTTAGACAAGTAAAATCAGTATTGGAAGAAATTGCGTTTCCAGAGGAATTGGTAATTACAACAAATGCAGAGAGACTTTTACAGTTTTTAGGTAAATAAATACTGCTAGACTTTACAGTGGTAATGTGTTAATATCAACAAAAGAGGATATGGATATTTGTATCTAATTAAGGTTGATGAAGGAGTGGCTACATGAGTAAGAATTTGAGAACAGAGTCTGTTGATTATTTATTCGATGCGATTTTAAGTTTAAAGGATAAGGAAGAGTGTTACACATTTTTTGAGGATGTTTGCACGATTAATGAATTGTTATCGCTATCTCAGCGATTCGAAGTAGCTAAGATGTTGAGAGAACATAAGACGTATTTGGAGATAGCAGAAAAAACTGGAGCGTCCACTGCAACAATCAGTAGAGTGAATCGCTCGTTGAATTATGGAAATGACGGGTATGATATGGTGTTTGATAGAATTAACAAATAAAACACCTACTATTTTTTCTTTTTGTCGATATCAGGAAGTTGATCGATCAGATTCTCAATAATCTGCTTCTTGATATAGACATCCATGCTCAGTGAACAGATGAAGGAGAACAGTCTTAGGAATTCATCCTCTTCACTAGCATCTGTAAATGACTTTTGGGCATCATCATAAGAGTGTTTGATGTCGTCTATCATAGAATCAATTCTTTCACGTTGTATATTTAATACTTCAGTATAAATTTCCTCTAGAGCAAAATCCTTATCATTAGAAAAATAAGTTGTTGTCAAAGGATACATCAGTTTTTCAATATCCTTGATAGAAAGAATGTTTTTAAAATAGTAGATAAATACTAGAACAAGTAAATGCTCTTTTGAATATTTTTTCTTTTCGGGATGTGGTAGTAAGTTGTTTTTTGCATAATTATTAATCATGGTTTTTGTAAGTACCTTATCATGTACATAGCGTTTTGACGAATCTAGTTGTTTATCCATAAAGGTAGTAACCTGATCCATGTACAGTGGAATGTTTGGAATATTTTCTGGTTTTATATAATCTAAATTTTTGATTGAATCTAGTATTTTATCTATTGAAAAATCCTTGTCAAATGGCATTTTATTTCCTCCATATATTAACTAAAATTTGTTACTTGATGGTATGTATTATTATATAGTCTTATAAACTACTTGTAAAGTATAAGATAAATCTGTATCTTAGAGATGATATATGGTATGATAATTGCGGAGTAGTGATGAGCTACGATTTTGACAGAAGGATGGAAAGAGTGAGAACAATATGAGTATGTATGATCGATTAAATAAAGAACAAAGAGAAGCAGTTTTTCAAACGGAAGGTCCCGTACTGATTCTCGCCGGAGCGGGCTCAGGAAAAACGGGTGTCATAACCCATCGAATTGCATATTTGATAGAAGAGATGGGGGTAAACCCTTGGAATGTTATGGCGATAACATTTACAAATAAAGCGGCGGGAGAGATGCGCGAACGTGTGGATAAAATTGTGAATTATGGAGCGGAGAGCATCTGGGTTACAACATTTCACTCGACTTGTGTGCGGATATTGAGAAGACATATCGAGATGTTGGGGTATGATAATAATTTTACCATCTATGATACAGATGATCAAAAAACGATGATAAAAGATATTTGTAAAATGTTACAAGTTGATACGAAGGCGTATAAAGAGAGAATGCTAATGTCAGCAATATCTTCAGCAAAAAATGAGATGATATCTGTCAATGAGTATTTGCTCAATGCGACAGCAGATTTTTCCAAGAAAAAAATAGCCCAAGTTTATCAAGAATATGAGAAACAGATGAAGGCGAATAATGCCTTGGATTTTGATGATCTTCTCGTAAAGACAGTGGAGTTGTTCAAGAACAATCCAGATATCTTAGAACATTATCAAGATAGATTTCGCTACATCATGGTAGATGAGTATCAAGATACAAACACCGTACAATTTAAGCTGATTAGTCTATTGGCGGATAAGTATAAGAATTTGTGCGTAGTAGGAGATGATGATCAATCAATTTATAAGTTCCGTGGGGCAAATATTTATAATATTTTGAATTTTGAGAAGGTATTTCCAGAGGCGAAAATCATAAAACTAGAGCAAAATTATCGTTCAACTGAAACAATTTTGGATGCTGCAAATGCAGTGATTGCAAATAATCATGGGAGAAGAGATAAGAATCTGTGGACCGATAAGGGTAAGGGTGAGAAGATCAAGTTGCGTCAATTTGACAGCGGGTTTGAAGAGGCAGAACATATCGTCACGGAAATTAAAGAAGAATGTGAAGAAGGTGTGGCTGCGTACAATGATTTTGCAATCTTGTATCGAACCAATGCACAATCCCGTATATTTGAAGAGAAGTTGGTGAAGTCAAATATTCCATATAAAATTGTTGGAGGGGTAAACTTCTATGCCCGTAAGGAAATCAAGGATGTATTAGCTTATCTTAAAACCATTGACAATGGAAAAGATGATCTGGCGGTTCGCAGAATTATCAATGTGCCAAAACGAGGAATTGGATTAACAACGATTGGTCGAGTACAAGAATCAGCAACTCAGAGGGAAGTGGATTTCTACGAAGCATTAATGACGGCAGACATGATTCCAGGGATTGGGAGAGGGGTACAAAAATTACAATCATTTGTGGCGGTCATTGAGTCGATTAAGAGTAAAGTGGATAAGGTAAGTATTTCTGATATTCTAAAATTGGTCCTAGAGCAGACGGGATATATTGATAGTCTTAAGGAAGAAGGGGAAGAGGAAGCAAACAATCGTATTGAGAACATAGATGAATTGATGAATAAGATTTCTGCATATGAGGAAAACTGTATAGAGGATATACCAACGCTTAGTGGATTCCTAGAAGAAGTTGCATTGGTAGCAGATATCGATAATTTAGATGAAAGCAGTGATTATGTTATCTTGATGACCTTACATAGTGCAAAGGGGCTTGAGTTTCCACATGTTTATCTCGTGGGGATGGAAGATGGATTATTCCCAAGTTATATGACAATATCTGCCGATGATCCTACAGAATTAGAAGAAGAGCGCCGTTTGTGTTATGTAGGAATTACGCGTGCACGAGAGCAACTAACGCTTACCTGTGCAAAGAGGAGAATGGTACGCGGTGAAATGCAATATAATAGAAGATCTCGTTTCTTAAGCGAAATTCCTGTATATTTAATTGATAAGGGTGAACGATTCACTAAAGAAGAAAGTCAGACAAAACAGCCATATAGAGAGGCAATGCAATCATTTAAACAAAAACCATTCTTTCAGCCAGCAAAAATAGAACCAAAAAAATTCACTGTGGCAAATGGAAGTGGACCAGGCTATGAGGTGAACGACCGTATCCAAAGTGCAAAGTTCGGAGAAGGGACAGTAATGGCAATCGTAGAAGGTGGAAGAGATTATGAGGTTACGGTTCACTTTGATGAATGCGGTGTA
>CAYJFY010000024.1:19435-37974 GCA_964369755.1 uncultured Lachnospiraceae bacterium | reverse complement strand
CAGGATGTCATGGGCTTTGTGCTTTAGGACCAATTATGATTGTATACCCTGAAGCAAGTTTCTATGCAATGGTAAAGGAAGAAGATATTCCTGAAATCGTTGAAGAACATTTATTAAAAGGACGTCTAGTTACTCGTCTATTATATCAAGAGACTGTAACAGACGCAGGAATCAAAGCGTTAATCGACACAGACTTCTATAAGAAGCAATACCGTGTTGCTCTACGTAACTGTGGTGTAATCAACCCAGAGATCATCGAAGAGTATATCGGAACAAACGGATACCAAGCATTAGGTCAAGTTCTTACAACTATGACTCCAGAAGACGTAATCGAGACATTGATCGCTTCAGGACTTCGTGGCCGTGGAGGCGGTGGTTTCCCAACTGGTATCAAGTGGAGACTAGCAAAACAAAACGACGCGGATCAAAAATACGTATGTTGTAATGCGGATGAGGGAGATCCAGGTGCATTTATGGATCGTTCAATCCTCGAGGGAGATCCTCACTCACTACTAGAGGCTATGACAATTGCTGGTTATGCAATCGGAGCAAGCCAAGGTTTTATCTATGTACGTGCTGAGTACCCAATCGCTGTTGACCGTCTAGTAATCGCACTTGAGCAATCAAGAGAGATGGGATTACTTGGAAAAGACATCTTTGGAACAGGGTTCGATTTTGATATCGACTTACGTTTAGGTGCAGGTGCTTTCGTTTGTGGTGAAGAGACAGCTCTTATGACATCAATCGAAGGAAACCGTGGAGAGCCAAGACCTCGTCCACCATTCCCTGCTCAAAAAGGTTTATTTGGCAAGCCAACTATCCTTAACAACGTTGAAACATATGCAAACATTCCTCAAATCATCCTAAACGGAGCTGATTGGTTCGCAGGAATGGGAACAGAAAAATCAAAAGGAACAAAAGTTTTCGCTCTTGGTGGAAAAATCAACAACACTGGTTTGGTTGAGATTCCAATGGGAACAACACTTAGAACCGTTATCGATGAAATCGGTGGTGGAATTCCAGGTGGCAAGAAATTCAAGGCCGCTCAAACAGGTGGACCTTCTGGTGGATGTATTCCATTAGAGCATTTCGATATTCCAATCGACTATGATAACCTAATCTCTATCGGTTCAATGATGGGATCTGGTGGACTTATCGTTATGGATGAGACTGACTGTATGGTTGACATCGCGAAATTCTTCCTTGAGTTTACAGTAGAAGAATCATGCGGAAAATGTACACCATGTCGTGTTGGTACAAAACGTATGTTAGAGATTCTAGACAGAATCACACAAGGAAACGCTACTCTTGCGGATTTAGATAAATTAGAAGAACTTTCACACTACATTAAGCAAAACTCACTTTGTGGACTTGGACAAACAGCTCCAAACCCTGTACTTTCTACACTTCGTTACTTCCGTGACGAGTATGAAGCACATGTAAACGAAAAACGTTGTCCAGCTGGAGTATGTAAAGACCTTCTTTCTTACACAATCATTGAAGACAACTGTATCGGTTGTACAATGTGTGCGAAAGTATGTCCAAACAACGCAATTGAGGGAGATGTTAAGAAACCTCATAGCATCATCCAAGACAAGTGTATCAAGTGTGGCGCTTGTATGGAAAAATGTAGATTCAAAGCAATCGTCAAAGAGTAACGAAGGAGAATTGAGATGGAGAATATTACTGTAAAAATTAACGGCAAAGAAGTTAGTGCTCCGGCTGGGACTACCATCCTTGAAGCCGCAAGATTAGCTCATGTTGAGATTCCTACTCTTTGCTATTTGAAGAAAATCAATGAAATCGGCGCATGCCGTATCTGTGTTGTAGAAGTAAAAGGCGCTAGAAGCCTTGTAGCTTCATGTGTACATCCAATCAGCGAAGGAATGGAGATTACAACAAACTCTCCAAACGTATTGGACTCACGTAAGAAAACAATGCAACTAATCTTATCAAACCACGACCGCAAATGTCTTTCTTGCGTAAGAAGTGGTAATTGTGAATTACAAACACTATCATCTGACCTAGGTGTAGATGATGAAACATACTATGAAGGAGATGTTACACCTTCATGCATCGATGACAGCGCAATCCATATGGAACGTGACAACAGCAAATGTATTCTTTGCCGCCGTTGTGTAGCTGTATGTGAGCAAACACAAAGCGTTGGAGTTATCGGAGCAAACAATCGTGGTTTCGATACATCAATCGGTTCTGCTTTCGAGATGGGACTTGGAGAAACAAGTTGTGTATCTTGTGGACAATGTATCGCAGTATGTCCTACAGGAGCTCTATATGAGAAATCACATATCGACCAAGTACTAGAAGCAATCGCTGATCCTGAGAAGCACGTAATCGTACAAACTGCTCCTGCAGTTCGTGCTGGACTTGCTGAAGAGTTTGGATATCCAGTTGGAACAAACGCTCAAGGAAAAATGGCAGCCGCTCTACGTCGTATCGGATTCGACAAAGTATTTGATACAAACTTCTCGGCTGACCTTACAATCATGGAAGAAGCAAACGAATTCCTAAGCCGTGTACAAAACGGTGGAAAATTACCTCTAATCACATCATGTTCACCAGGATGGATTAAGTATTGCGAGCACTACTTCCCAGACATGATTGAGAACTTATCATCATGTAAGTCGCCACAACAAATGTTTGGTGCAATCGCGAAATCATACTATGCTGAAAAAGAAGGAATTGATCCAAAGAACATCGTTTCTGTATCAATCATGCCTTGTACAGCTAAGAAATTCGAGATTCAAAGACCAGATCAAGATGCAAACGGAATGCCAGATGTTGACTACTCATTGACAACAAGAGAACTTGGTAGACTGATTAAAAAAGTTGGTCTTAACTATCACTCTCTTCCAGAAGAAGACTTTGATCTTCCATTAGGACTTGGAACAGGAGCTGCTGTAATCTTTGGAGCTACTGGTGGAGTTATGGAAGCTGCTCTTAGAACAGCAGTAGAGAAACTTACAGGTGAAGAACTTGCAAAATTAGACTTCACAGACGTTCGTGGAATCGAAGGAATCAAAGAAGCAACATATCCTGTTGCTGGATTAGAAGTAAAAGTTGCAGTAGCATCAGGACTTGCTAACGCAAAAGCTCTTCTAGAAAAAGTACAATCTGGAGAAGCAAACTACCACTTCATCGAAATCATGGGATGCCCTGGTGGTTGTGTAAACGGTGGAGGAATGCCTCAACAACCTGGACACATCCGCAACACAGTAGATATTCGTGGACTTCGTGCGAAAGTTTTATATGACTTGGATTCAGCTAACACAATCCGTAAGTCACATGAAAACCCAGCAATCATCGAATTATATGATACCTACTTAGGTGAACCAGGAGGCCACAAGGCACATCACCTATTGCATACATCATATGTAAAACGTACAATTAACTAATATTTTAGAGAGAATTACCATTTCGTTCATGGTAATTCTCTCTTTGTTTTCGTGCTTACATATAAGATCATCGTAGAACCCCCTCTTTATATGCATTTCTAACTAATATTCAGACAAAAAATTTCAAATTACATATAAGGTATTGATAAAATTCTATCTTTATCTGTATTTTTGTTCAAAAAATCTTAGACAACGAGAAAATATACATATAAGATATTTGTTCTTACCAATTCTTATATGTACCTGCAGATACTAGACACTATTTTACAAATAAAATTACAGATAAGTAGGCCATATTCGCAACTACTTATCTGTAATCTAAATTTGTGGAATACACTTGTATATCCCTCCTGTTATAGCATAGCAATAACCGTTAATAAATAATTTCGATTAATTCTTATTTCCCCTTGTTTTATTGTACCCGCTGTAACATGAGTCAAATGTTTTTATAGTATTTCTTTCAAGTTCATTAAGGGATAGATATCCACTTTCCTCCAATGATAGCATTTTTATTGTGAATAGATCGCCATATTTGTAGTCTGCATACACATCACCATATTTTCCTCCTTACTTACATATATGTACATATATAATTTCTTAAGTACTGAATTAACAAGTCGTTTAAACCACCTGGCCCGACTGATAACACACTGAGATGTATTCCCTTGATTGATAAAAAAAGTCTGAATTGTAATTTGATATACTGTCACTAATAAACGATGAATACACATCAAATAATATCTTAACCACCTCATCTACCTCTGGTTTCAATGATGAGTCAGGTATGACTACATTGTCCTCTATCACCCTTGCATAGACCTCTCCGATCGCCCAATAATCTGGCACTTCATACTTGCAAAGACTTACATTGTCGTAATCCCCTTGCCCGATATCAAACATATTTATATAAACATCCGCTGTCTTCTCTATTGGTTCACAATGAAGAATGTCCGCATTCTCATAAATTCTTCGAATGCATTCTTCTCCTAGTTTCTTGACAACATCTACTCTCTTCAACTTACATTCTCTTCCGATAAATTCTATCAAACTACAACAAAAAAACAAATCACTATCATTCTTATACATTAATTTTTCGCCCTCCTACAAACTCAAGTGTTGCAAGTGCCTTCACAGTATGAAAACTGATTTGATGTGTCGGTTTCTTAAATTTAGCAAGTTCCCAAAATGCTGCACGACTAATTTTACCGTCCACGTAATTTTGTACATAATTAAAAATTGTATCATTTGCCATTGGTCCTTCTACAATATCATAATCATGAGAATTCCCTAATCTACATGATACAATAAAGTCTAGCCACTCTTCTGTCATTGTTTGAAAACTCAGTTGTTTTAGTTCCTCATTTGGAGTATATAAATATTCATTCATAATTCCACTACCAGTATATCTCGTCGCCCATCGAACTGCTTGATTTTCTATATTAGTACAATAGAATCCAAAATAAAAATCTTTGTTAAACTTCCCCATTCGTATATCGGGATATTCTACTACTTCCCTACTCCCATGATATAATTTTATACTCACTTGTACCATCTCCTCCTAGATATAGATATATTTATACACATCAAATCATTTGCTCATAAATCCCTATTTTATCACTAGCAAATTCCCTCAATAGCATTTCTATCTGCTCCCTGCACTCCAACCCACTGCACCATGTCAGTCCACAGCCTGCCGTGATACTCTGTGGTGTAGGAATTAATCTTCCCACAATTCCTTGTGCCTTGCATCTCGCTTCCATCTCCATGGCTTCTGTAGTGGTATCGAACGCTACTAGGAGTTTCATTTCTTTTTTTCTCATTTATTCACTATCCTTTATATCTTCTCTATCTCTTTATACTCTTGACACTCTTGATACTCTTAACACTCTAATTCTCTCGACCTCTAATTCACTCGCTCGTTAGTTCTCACTTGCTAGCTCCGCAATGGCTTGTATCGCTCTGTCAATCTCTTCTTCCGTTGTAAAATAAGAAGCACTGAACCGTACACACCCCTGTTCTTCTGTTCCTAGTGCCACATGCATGAGGGGAGCGCAGTGCGCACCAGCCCTTGTTACGATATCATACTCACTCAATAGTGCATCGCTGACTTCTGCTGATTCATACCCCTCTATATTGAGGGAAAGAATTGGACATCGCAGCTTTTCTTCTACAAATTCTCCATAGATTCTAAGATTCTCTATTCCTTGAACGCCTCGGTAGAACCTCCAGATTAGTTCAGATTCCCTTCTGTGAATTTCATCGACACCAACCTCTTCGATATATTTCAGTGCGGCATTTAGCCCTGCGATTCCATGACCATTTAAAGTTCCTGCCTCTAATAATTCTGGCATCTGCTGGGGCTGTTTCTTGCTATAAGAGTTAGTTCCACTGCCACCACTCTTCCATTCTTTGATTGCAATGCCCTCTCTCACATAGATCCCACCTGTTCCCTGTGGTCCCAAGAGCCCCTTATGTCCTGTGAAGCAAAGGATGTCAATATTCATAGCATTCACATCAATGGGAATCGCTCCTACCGTTTGCGCTGCGTCTACCACAAATATAAGATTATACTCTCTTGCTAGAACTCCCATCTCATGGATTGGCATAATATTCCCTGTAACATTACTCGCATGCGTCCCAATAATTACCTTTGTGGATTTTTTAATAGACTTCTCAATCTCCTCAGCAGAGATAACACCTCTAGAATCCGCTGATACAATACTTAACTCAATCTTCTTCGCCTCTTCTAGATAATACAGGGGGCGAAGCACGGAGTTATGAGCCGTCTGTGTCACAATCACATGATCCCCCTCTTCGATGATTCCGTGAATTGCGATGTTGAGACTCTCCGTAGCATTGGATGTAAATGCAATCTGAGAAGAGCTGGAACTGCCAAAGAGTCTGGCCAATCGTTCTCGCGTTTCATATATCGTTCTCGCGGCACTTAAGGATTGTGGACTTGCTCCACGTCCTGCATTTCCATTCGTTTCCATCGCCTCTACCATCGCCTCGGCCACACTCGGTGGTTTGATCAGCGTAGTTGCCGCATTATCTAAGTAAATCATGTCCCAACCTTTCTATCTCCGTTCTCTTCTGCCTCAGTGATTTCTATCTCTTATTTCATATTCTTCTTCGTGCACTAACCCCTCTCTAGACTATCTGCCGCAATCCGTGGTTAATACGATTGATTTTTCTTGTTTCTTGACTACCTTACCGATGATTGCAACCTTTGAGACCATTACCTTTTCTTCAAATGCTTGCATAATTTGTTCTGCATATTGTGCTGGCACACTGCATAGCAGCCCTCCCGATGTCTGTGGGTCGTGCAACAAATCTTGATAGCACTCTTCCACCTCACCATAGTTGATGTGTTCTTGTCCAAATTCACGGTTCTTATATGCACCGACTGGCACTAAACCTTGCTTCGCCAATTCGATTGCCTCCTCGATATATGGCACCGCATCTGCATTGATTTCCAATGTAACTTCGCTGGCTGTAGCCATCTCTATTGCATGTCCTAACAAGCCAAATCCTGTAATATCTGTGCATGCAGAAACAGGGAAGTTCTCAAACACTTCCTTCGCCTTCTTATTCAATTCTGCCATGATGGTTTGTGCCTCTTCGATTGCTTCTTCAGAAGCCATATCCACCTTAATGGCTGTGTTCACAACACCATTTCCAATCTGCTTTGTCAAGATAAGAACATCGCCCTCTAAACTTCCGTGGTTCTTCCATATCTTATCTGGATGAGCAAATCCCGATACACTCAGTCCGTATTTCGGCTCATCATCCTGAATCGAATGACCGCCCACAAGCACTGCTCCAGCCTCACGAACTTTATCTGCTCCACCCTTTAAGATTTCTCCCAAGATTGCCGTGTCCAAACTATTTGGAAATGCCACAATATTCAATGCCACCTTAGGTTCTCCCCCCATCGCATACACATCGCTGAGAGAGTTCGCTGCTGCAATTTGCCCAAACCGATATGGGTCATCCGCAATCGGTGTGAAGAAATCTAGTGTCTGAATCAATGCGGTTTCGTCATTGATTTTATAGACTGCTGCATCATCCGATGTTTCGATCCCTACTAGCAACCTCTCCTCCTCAAATTTGGGCAACTGCCCCAGAACATTTGCCAATGTTCCTGGTCCAATCTTCGCGGCAC
The DNA here is from genome assembly GCA_964369755.1 of uncultured Lachnospiraceae bacterium. Classification (GTDB taxonomy): domain Bacteria; phylum Bacillota; class Clostridia; order Lachnospirales; family Lachnospiraceae; genus CAUPWF01. Next base: position 30,393 of record CAYJFY010000024.1, on the reverse strand, counting down.
ATCCGCATGTTTTCGACATTTGTGTTAATTTTATCTCTGTTGACATTCTCTTCTACTCCTCCCGCCAAACTGCGGTTTTATAATTTTCTACAACTTTATACTTTTCTATGGCTTCACGATTTCCTATGGCTTTATGATTTTCTTCGCCTTCGTCATTTCCTCTACGATTACGTACATGTTCGTAATTTCACCAACTCTCACCTGTTCGGCCAATTCATAGAAATTCAAACAAGCCCCACAAGTCAAAATCCCTACACCTTCAGACTGTAGATAAGTAAGATCCTCCAATGTATCCGCACCCTCTACTACTAGTTTCGCTCCTCCATTATAGAGCAATATCTTCTCTGGAAAACTCGCCTGTTGAGTCAGCGCATAAACAAAGCCCTTCATCAACGTCTTCCCAAGCGTATCGTCGCCATTCCCCATATATTCCGATGAAATCACAAGAATCGTCCCAGCTTGAATCTGCTCATTGGATTCCTGCTCATCCTTCGCATGGTCGAGCGGATTCTCGCCTGTTTCACGTTGAATCACAATACGATACTCTGTTTCACTCACCACCTGCTCCTCTATCTCACATCCTTGGCTCTTGGCAAACTTCTTCACATTCTGTGATGCAATCAGATTATCTACAATTACCTCAACATCTCCCTTGAGCGTTTCATCTTCCATTATCTTCTTTGTACGAATGACTGGCATCGGACAATTTTCACCTCTAGCATCTACGATTATCATATCAAAACCCTCTTTCTTATTCTTTTTTTCATATACTTTATTTATGTTACCTTCCTCAAACAATATCACTTACTTAAGTACTTGTGAAAAAGCAATCTATCACACTCATTTTACCACTGTTTTCGTATTTGGTAAACAAGTGATAGCCATTTCTATCACAATTTGTTATAATAATATTACATTTCAATCCCACACTAATCACTCCGCTGATTAGTGATGGGCTAGTACGTGAAAATTATGAAAAATCACGTCCCTCGCCGTGAGGCGACTCGTAAATGGACGTGATTTGTTGCTTTTTATAGGAGCATGTAGTGTGACTGTGAAAAGCAACATAATAATGTTACATTTGAAAAGCAACATAATAACAATGATAAAACATGAATATAACATAGAAAGACGAGGAATCATATATGTGGATAGCAGACGGATGGAAAGATTACGAGGTAATCGATACATCAAACGGAGAAAAATTAGAACGCTGGGGAGATTACTATCTCATGAGACCCGATCCACAAGTCATCTGGGATACTCCGAGAGGACATGGAAAATGGAAACGCCCAAATGCGCACTATCATAGAAGTGCAAAAGGCGGTGGAGAGTGGGAGTTCTTTGACTTGCCTGAACAGTGGCAGATTCACTACGGCACCCTCACATTTAACCTAAAACCTTTTAACTTCAAGCATACAGGACTTTTCCCAGAGCAAGCCACCAATTGGGATTGGTTTAGCGAAAAAATTAAATCAGCCAATCGCCCGATTAAGGTATTAAACTTATTTGCCTACACAGGTGGCGCCACCTTGGCTGCTGCTGCTGCTGGTGCAAATGTCACTCATGTAGATGCTTCAAAAGGCATGGTTGGATGGGCAAAGGAAAATGCAGCCTCTTCTGGGTTATCCGAGAGTCCAATTCGTTGGTTAGTAGACGACTGTGTGAAGTTCGTAGAGCGCGAGATTCGTCGTGGAAATACTTATGATGCCATCATCATGGATCCACCATCCTATGGCCGTGGTCCAAAAGGAGAAATCTGGAAGATAGAAGATTCCATACATCCATTCCTGAAACTGTGTACACAGATTCTATCGGATGACCCACTCTTCTTCCTGATCAACTCGTATACTACGGGGCTATCTGCATCTGTTCTAACCTATATGTTAGCAACAGAATTGAAGAAATACAATGGCACAGTAACATCCGACGAGATCGGGCTACCCGTTACAAGCAATGGGTTGATCTTACCTTGTGGGGCATCAGGTCGCTGGAGTAGTAAGTAATCTGAATAATATTAAAATAAGAAAAGAATAACGAAAATGGAGGAGTCACTATGGACGCAATGGAATTAATAAAAGGACGAAAGAGTGTAAGAAGATACAAGGATGAATTTGTTTCAAAGGAAGATATGGAGGCAATTATTGAGGCAGCTCGATTTGCACCATCTTGGGCGAATACTCAGGTTGCACGCTACACCATGATTCAAGACCCTGAAGTAATTAAGAAAATCTGTGACAACGGTGTCAACGGATTCACCTACAATATGAAAGTGTTATCTCACGCCAAAAACGCAGTCGTTCTAAGCTTTGTCAATGGTCAAAGCGGACGCTTCGGCGAGGGTGCTGACTTCGCAACAAGTAAACATGGAGATTGGGAGATTTTCGATGCTGGTATCGCATGCCAGACATTCTGTCTCGCAGCTCATGCCCAAGGAATTGGCACCTGTATTATGGGTGTAATCGATGCCGATACCATCGCAGAGGCAATCAATCTACCTGAAAACGAAACCGTTGCAGCACTCATCACCTTAGGCTATCCAAATGAAACACCAAGGGCCACACCAAGAAAAGAAGTAAGTGAAATTCTACGATGGTAAACATCGCTTGGTTATGACAGTTTAAAGTAATTTTTTGAAGATGGAATCAATGTATTTCAAATACATTGATTCACCTTTGCATAGACTTCGCTTGGTTCCACACCAATATCATACTTCCCATTCTCGTATAATATCTTCCCATTCACCATGGTCATTGTCACGTTAATCTTACTTCCACTATACACAACATTCTTCACGATATTATTAATCGGCTGCATGTTTGGTTGTTGCAAGTCAATCATAATGAGATCCGCCAATTTTCCTTCTTGCAGACAGTCGCACTCAGTGAGCCCCATAGCCTTGGCACTTCCTTTTGTTGCCATCTCTAGCACCTTGTCTGCCGCCACTGCAGACGCATCATTCTCGCGCAATTTAGCAAGCCCCGTCACTAGGAACATCTCTCGGAACATATCTAAGCAGTTATTACTCGCTGGGCCGTCTGTTCCAATTCCCACATTGATACCCATTTCTAGCATTTTTGTGATATCTGCAATTCCACTCGCTAGTTTTGTGTTGGAACCTGGGTTCGTTATGATACTCATATTTCTCTTCTTAAAAATCTCCATATCCTCTTCGGTCAAGTGCACGCAGTGATAACCACCTCCACCATATTCGAATAATCCAAGCGAGTCTAGGTATGCCGTCGGAGTAGTTCCTCTGCGCTCAATACAGCCTCTCACTTCTTCTGCCGACTCTGAATTATGAGTATAAACAGGTGCCTTGTACTTCTTCGCCAATTCTGCAATTGACTTTAGGCTCTCTTCTTTGTTAGTATACTCCGCATGAAATCCTAAGCTATAGCTAATCAGTTCATGATATTCATTGAATTTCAGGTACTGCGCTTCCATCTCCTCTAATGACGACGAGAAGTCATTCATTCCACATACGAACTTCGTTCGAAATCCACAATCCACCGAAGCCTTCGCAATCGCTGGCACATGGAAGTACATATCAAAATTAGCAGTAATCCCACTAGATAGATACTCCATGATTGCTAGCACTGCATTCCAATATGCTTGTTCTTCCGTTAACTTTGCTTCTTGCGGGAACACTTGTTGCTCCAACCACTCCAAGAGCGGTAAGTCATCTGCATACGAGCGTAAGAATGTCATAGCGGAATGTGTATGCGCATTCTTGAATCCTGGCATAACCAGGTTTTGCTTGGCATCGATTTCTCTGTCCCAAATTACCGAACTGCTTTTTGATTCGCCAACATATGTGATTTTATTTCCTTCTACCCAGATTTCTCCACATATCATCTCTGTATCTTCCACCATAGGCAGAATTCTTGCATTATAAATTCTTGTCTTCATCGTCCCCTCCTAGTCTAAATGTTCTACCCTATCGTTTCCCCTTGTCGTACACCTCACCTAGGGCTCTTGGTGATTGGTTGTACTTCGAGAAGAAGATTAATAGGATTAACGTAATTGCGTAAGGAAGGATTAGCACAAGGTCTGAATATGTGCTCGGCAATTCTAATTGTTGTACGATGTAGTATCCCCCACTTCTCGCAAATCCAAACAATAGGCAAGATGCCAGTGTCGGTAGAATCGACCAGTTTCCGAATATCAATGCAGCGATGGAGAGGTATCCATATCCCACATAGAGGCTCGGAGAGAAGTTTGCAGATATCGAGTATGCAAAACTGATTCCGGCGATTCCTGATAGTCCTCCCGAAATCATTACTGCAATCCATCTCACTCTTGCAACATTGATTCCGGCTGCATCTACTGCATGTGGATTGTCTCCACAAGCTCTAAGCTTCATTCCATATGGTGTCTTGTACATAACAAACCATGCCAACACAGCCAACACAATGATTACCACTTCAAATAGATAGAATTCTGTGAAGAATGCTCCCAATACCGGAATTTCTGATATTCCTGGAATTGTGATTTTCTCCGCAACATTCAACACGAATTTGTTCGATGCTTCCTCGAATACCGAGCGATTGATCTGTTTTGTTAAGAATCCAGTCAATGCAACGGCCAAGATATTGATTACCACACCACTGATTACTTGATTCGCCTTAAACTTGATACATAGCAATGCATGCAACATGGCGTACAATGCTCCGCCGACTACAGATACAATCATCGCCACGTAGAATGGAACCTGTGAATTGCTGGCAAAGTTCCCTGCAATCAAGACCGCTACCAAGGCTCCAAAGAACGCTCCCACACCTTGCAGTCCCTCGAGTGCCAAGTTGGTCACTCCACTTTTCTCACTATAGATTCCACCGACTGCCATGATAAATAACGGAAGCGAAAAAGCCAAACCATCAATTATTATTCTTTCCATACTATTTCGCTCCTTTCTTGCTATTTTCTTCTGTTTTTCCGTCTACTGCCTTCTTTTTATTATTGGCAATTAGAATCAGAATCTTTCCAAAGATATAATCCTTACATGCACTAAATAATAAGATAAGACCTGTAATTACTGCCGCAATCTCCAATTCCAATCCTGAAGTGGAATTCATATAAGTACTACCCTTACTGATTGCAGTGATCAGAAAGGATGAGAAGAAGATTCCAACTGGGTTGTTGTTTGCAAGTAGGGCTACTGCGATCGCATCGAATCCTGTGCTAGGCAGTACCATCGGCTGAATGGAACCAAAATACCCCATGTAGAATGTTACGCCTGCAAGTCCTGCTAAGGCTCCAGAAACCATCATGGCACTGACAATCGTTCTCCCTGTTGGGATACCTGCATATCTCGCTGCTGAAGGACTAAGTCCCACACACTTCAATGAATAACCAAATGTTGTTTTATCCAAGATAATCTTCACCACCACAATTGCAATGACTGCAACGATGATTCCAAGAGGGATGTCCATCTTCAGGTTCAGAGCTTCCACATCTACCAGGGTCAGCCTCGACTCTCTCGATACCGCATTGGATTGTCTCGTCACTGGGTTAATATAGAAGATATTGATGAAGAAACTGACGATATACTGTCCGATATAGTTAATCATAATCGTTGATACAACCTCATTGATGTTGAACCGATACTTCAACCAACCAACAAATCCGCCTACCAATGCTCCTACAATCGCACCTACGATGAGAACCAACGGTTTCGCAAGGATCGCTCCTAGTCCGCTATATCCAATCAGGACAGTCGTCACGAATCCAGCAATCAACATCTGACCCGATATACCGATATTGAAAAGACCCGCACGAAGTGCCACTGCTACTGCAAGCGCAGCAAAAATCATCGGAGTCAGCACATTGAGAAAACTAGTAAAATCAGTCAAGATGCTCTTGTATGCTGCATAATTATCCTTCGGCAATATCCCTGAACCTTGTAGCAAGTTCTGATAAGCCGTTAGCGGATTCTTCCCTAATATAATAATCACTATTGCTCCTACAACCAAACTAAGTAAAATTGTGAGAAGAGGAGCTAAAATCGCCTGTTTATTTTTCATTCTTTTTTACCCCCATCATAAATTCTCCTACCTCTTTTGTCGTAAATGAACTCGCTTCTGCTATCTTCTGAATCTGTCCATTATAGATAACACCAATGGTATCTGCGCAGTTCATAACCTCTTCTAATTCTAGAGAAATCAACAGGATTGCCTTGCCTGCATCCCTCTCCTTCATGATCTGCTCTTGAATCTTCTCAATCGCCCCGATGTCTAGCCCCCTCGTTGGCTGTACAAATATAATGAGAGAGGAATCCATCTCAATCTCACGACCAACAATCGCCTTCTGCTGATTTCCACCACTCATCGACCTTGTAATCGTCTGACTTCCCTGGCCGCTTCGAATATCGTATTTCTCGATCATCTCGTCACTATTCTTCACGATGGCATTGGAATCTAAGAAACCTTTCTTCGAAAATGGCTCCTTGTAATAACTCTTCAACGCCAAGTTATCCTCTAGCGAAAAATCAAGAACCAAACCATACTTTTGTCTATCCTCTGGAACATAAGACACACCAGCCTCGATACGCTTTCGAATCGTTTCATGGGTGATGTCCACTCCATTTAGGAGGATCTTACCATGATGTGCCTTCTTCAGACCTGTAATCGCATCTGCCAATTCCACCTGTCCATTGCCTGATACCCCTGCTACCGCGAACACTTCGCCAGCACGAATGGAGAAGGATACATCCTTAACCACTTCAAATTTATTTCTATCACGAACGGTTAGATTCTCTACCTTTAGAACCTCCGCACCGTATTTCGCCTCATTTTTCTGCACTTCAAATAAAACTTCTCTACCAACCATCAGATTCGCCATCTGTTTGGTCGAAGTCTCCTTTACATCGAGCACATCGATTAATTTCCCACGGTTCAAGATCGCACATCGATCTGCCACCTGTTTAATCTCTTCTAATTTATGTGTAATCATAATAATGGTTTTCCCACTATCACGAAGATCATTGATAATCTTCAACAAAAACTCAATCTCTTGTGGTGTCAAAACTGCTGTTGGCTCATCAAAGATCAGAATCTCAGCTTCTCTATATAACATCTTCAGAATCTCAACCCTCTGTTGTGCTGAAACATTGATTTTGCTAATCACATCTTCTGGATTCACCTCGAGACCATAAGTCTTCGACAATTCGCGGATTTTTTCATTTTCCTTCTTCAGGTTCAGAACTGGAATCAATCCCAAGAACTTCTCCTTCGTTGGAATTCCCAATACAATATTCTCTGTAATGGTATAGTTACTCACCAGCTTAAAATGTTGATGCACCATTCCGATATTCAGACGCGCCGCATCCAGTGGAGACTTCACCTCTTCCTTCTTGCCTCTCACCCAAATCTCACCTTCATCTGGTTCATACATACCAAATAACATACTCATCAAGGTAGACTTTCCTGCACCATTTTCTCCCAACAATGCAAAGATTTCACCCTTCTTAATCTTCAGACTGACATTATCGTTCGCCGTAATACCTGGAAAACGTTTTGTAATATTCTTCAGTTCTATAATGTACTCTGACATCCATTTCCTCCTTCCAGCTCATACATCTTGCATAGCGGAACATCCAAACTTCCCTCTATACAAAAACAAGCACCCTAGCTTATATCTATTATAAGCTAGAATGCTTGTTTTGCCTATCCCTAATTTTATGATACAAGGGACAAAAAGTCATAATTTCATGCTTGCATGGAAAATCATGACTTTTCATTATATTACTCTAATCCAGGAAATTCTTCTGGTGTAATTTCATTGAAGTTCGCTGCAGGAACGATTGTTCCATCTTGTACCAATGGATATGCATCATTGATTGCAGTGATTGTCTCTTCGCTCATTTGTTGACGTCCCTCAGCTGTTACACATCCTGTAGAATCTGTGTCAGCTCCTAGTAAGTAGTTTCCACCTGTAAAGCTGCCGTCAGCAACTGCGTTTAATTGACGCTCTACGTTGATTGCCATATTCTTCAATCCTGAAGTTAACATGATGTTTGCGTCTCCGTTAACACCATCATCGTATTGATCAACGTCACATCCGATTACCATAACATCTCCAGCTTCTTTCGCTGCTGTAAATACACCGTTTCCAGATCCACCAGCTGCTACGAACATTACGTCTACGCCTTCGTCGATCAATGCTTGTCCAACAACTTTTCCAGTTGCTTCGTCAGCGAAGTCACCAACATAGTTTCCACCAACGTTTGTATTTGTAACGTCTGTTCCTTCATATGAAGGTAGTTCTACGATCTCAGCTGTTGTTCCTAATTTTGCATTTGCATAGTTTACACCTGATTCGAATCCATATTGATAGTTAACATTCGATGGGAATGCGATTCCGTTTACAACTGCAACCTTGCCTGTTGTTGTTTCCATTGCCGCTGCAATACCAGCGAAGAATCCACTCTCTTGCTCCTTGAACTGCATTGCATAAACGTTCTCTAATTCTACTTCATTTCCATCTGCATCTACTGGATATGAATCCACTAAGATGAAATCTACTTCTGTATTGTCTGCTGCAAGTGCACCAATTCCTGCGAATTGGAATCCACAAGCGATGATTACATCATAATCAGCTACGATATCTGCTACCGCTTGAACAGAAGCTGCTGCTTCTCCTGACTCTTCTCTTACATCTGTTACTGTAGCCATATCAGCCCCATAAGACTCAACGAATGCCATAACCCCATTGTAGTTATCTTCGTTGAATGATCCATCATCTACTCCCGATGGACTTGTTACGATTGCAATCTTCATTGCTTCTCCAGATGCTTCCTCCGCAGGCTCCTCTGTTGCCTCTTCCTCAGCCGCTGGCTCTTCTGTTGCTGCTTCTTCCGCTGGTGCTTCTGCTGCTGGAGCCGAACATCCAATCACTAAAGTAGCAACCATCATGATTGTCAAAATCATACTTAATGCTTTTTTCATAATTAATTCTCCTTTCATTCTGTGAATTTTGCACAAAAAACTTGTTCAAATCCATATCTAAAATCCTTTTCACTATCATAATACTACAAAAAAATCTTTTCAACAAGTATTTCTTGCATTCTTGTCTATCATACTATATTATTTCCTTGGATATGAATATTTTTTCGTGTAAATTCCACGAAAATTAGATGTAAAAATTAAGAAAAATTTAGGAGATAGATTCAATGAAAGAAGTATTGAGATATTGTATACCTACCGTTTTCGCACTCGCGATCAATGGACTCTATGCCATCATGGATGGTTTATTCATCGGGCAATCTGCTGGAGACGCTGGGCTCACCGCCATCAATATGGCTTGGCCGATTCCAGCCCTCATCATCGCAACCGGACTCGGACTAGGCCTCGGTGGTAGCATCGTATTCGCCCGCTACCTAGGGCAAGGCGCACCTGCGACGTCTATTAAAGTGCTGAAGACCTTACTCATCGCCCTCTTGATAATCGGGATTTCCCTATCCCTCCTACTAGGATTCATCTTCCCATGGATTCTACAGGCATTCGGAGCAACAGGGGAAGTCTATCAACACGCCCATTCATACCTGCAAATCACCGTATTTGGTATCATCTTCCAGATTTCAGGACCAGCCCTCCTTCCAATCCTTCGGAACCTCGGGCTCCCGATTCATGCCATGATCGCCTCATGCACTGGCATGATCATCAACCTCGGCTTGAACTACTTATTCGTCCTTGTTCTAGACATGGGCTTAGCTGGTGCTGCCCTTGGAACTGTAATCGGCCAAGCTGGTGTGGTTCTCCTATGCGTCCTATTCGTCATCCTAAACAGGGAGAAAATCAAATCACATTTCAACCTTGCCACCGAATCCACAAGCGCGGCAAATACAAACGACGAATCCGAGAGCGCAGCAACTACAAACAACGACTCCGAGAGAGTGACCGATACAACCGATAAATCATGCGCGCCTGTCACCACGCCCTCTGCAGCCAAGATTTTCCATGAAATCCTGCTCTCTGCGATCACGCCATTTGGAGTATCCCTTGCACCATCTGTCATCTTGGTTCTGTCAAACTACACAAGCCTACGCTATGGGGGTACCGCTGGAGTTGCAAGCTACACCGTTGTTTCCTACGTAACCTTCCCTGTTCAGAACATGCTCCAAGGTGTGGGCGATGGTCTGCAACCACTCATCACCTTATATCACGGATCCAACAGAAAAGAGAGCCTAGACAGAATCCTAGCCTCAGGACGCAAACTCAGCATCCTACTCGCTATCCTTCTCACTATACTCTCATGGGTTTCTATGGAGTTCATCGCCACCGCCTACGGAATATCATCCGTGGCAAAAGACTACTTCATCATTGGCTTGCGCATAAACACGATCGCATTTATCTTCATTGCGTTGTTAAAACTACATATCTCCTATCACAACGCCACCGGCAACCATAGACGCTCTACCATCTTCACATTCGCAGAGTGCTTATTCGTCGCGCCACTCTTTATCTTCCTGCTCTCATCCCTCTGGGGAATGGATGGACTGTGGATCTCCTATGCCGCAACCAACATTCTGCTATTCGGGGCTAGCTTCTTGCTGAAATAGGCAGATCATTAGTGCTCTGTCCGTTTCAGATAAGAGCAAGCCTCTTTCTCCTTCAAATTCATCTGCTTCTTCTATTTTTAGTCTTTTAATACAAAAGATGTTGCAGAATCCATTTCTATGATTCCGCAACATCTCCTTATTACATTCTTATGTGTTATTTATTTTTAGTCTTCTTCGTTTTTGCGTCTTCTCTTCGCTAAGATTAAGAAGTATCCTAATCCTGCCAATAGAATCGCTGCTACTACTCCTAGTACAACTGCCATTGTGTTTCCTGCTGGTCCAGCTATACCTGAAGACATTGGAAGTTCCTCATCTTCGATTGATGTTGTATCTGCTTCCTCTTCTCCAGCAGCTTCTGCACCGTCTGCTAATGGAACTTGTGCATCGTCAATGCTTG
>CAYJFY010000024.1:0-19425 GCA_964369755.1 uncultured Lachnospiraceae bacterium | reverse complement strand
ACTGCTGCATCGCCTTCACCCTCTGCTGCTTCTGTCGCATCATCTCCACCAGTTGTTCCCGCTGTAGTTCCACCAGTAGTTCCGCCTGTTGTTCCGCCTGTTGTTCCGCCTGTTGTTCCACCTGTAGTTCCACCAGTTGTTCCACCACCTTGGTTGTCGTCTCCACCTTGGTTGTCGTCTCCACCTTGGTTGTTATCGTCTCCACCTGGGGTGTCGGCGGCTCCACCTGGGTTTTCATCGGCTCCTCCTGGGTTATCGTCGGCTCCGCCTTGGTTGTCATCGTCTCCACCTTGGTTATCGTCGTCTCCGCCTTGGTTGTCGTCGTCTCCATCTTGGTCGTCATCATCTTCATTGATAGTCAATGTTCCATTTAGATAATGTGACATTGTGAAGTTCTCAACATTCGCTTTTAGTTTTGCTGCAATCGTAGTATCATTCTCTACTACTAACTCAATACTATTTCTTGCCTCACTCATAAGCTCATCTGAAACATTTGTAATTGTGAATTTGCTTTGGTCAATACTTTCACCTTTATCGATTGTTTGATCTTCAACCACTACCTGTAATGCTAGTGGGTTGATGTCTAAAGCAAATTCTCCAACTAGAAGTTTCATGCTATCTTTATTAATTACTAATGATACTGTAAATCTGATTGTATCTTCATAAACATCTGCTGTTGTTGTATCTCCTGCAAAATCCACTACTATGTACTCACAGTCTAAATCATCAATTGCTACGATCAATTCATTAAGTGACATTGTGTTTGCTTTTTCTAGAAGTGCTTCTACCTTCGCAAATTCGTCTACTAACTTGTCAAGCTCTTTGTTTAATAATGCTTCCACCTTATCTTTTGCACTATTTGCACCATTGATTTTGGATTTAATCAACTCTTCCACATCTGAAACATTTACTCCAAGCTTCACCAAAATTGTTTTTAATGAAGTATAGTTACTTACTACATCTTCTGGTAAGCTTTCTAGAATCATATCTTCTAGTACTGCCTCTGACAAAGCAGTAACTTGAAGCTCTGCTACTTCACCTTTAACCTTAGCTAATTCAGCTTCTAATGTTTCGATTGCCTTTGTTTCGCTCACTTGGAATGGCATAGCATTGTAGTCTTTTGTTGCACTTCCTAGATCTACATTTACTGGAAGTTCCTTCACTACTTTTGCATATAAATCAATTAAGTATGGTTGTAAGTCTACTAGAAGTTCTGATGCTTCTTTCTCCGCTTTTTCAATCGCTGCATTCAACAACTCTTCTGCTAATTCTTCTGCTTTACCAGAAACTTTATCCCACAACTTATCTAAAGCTTCATTTGCTTTTCCTTCTAACTGTTCCTTAAACGCATCTAAATCAACACCGCCTAGAAGTTCAGAAACTTCGTCGAAAATACCATCTGCACCGTCTACTAGCTGATCTAACAGATTATTGATTGTTTCTTTTTTACTATCTACTTTGTCCTTGATTTGCTCAATTTTTTTGAGAAGCTCTTCATATTCTTCTAAAAGTTTCGCATAATCTGCTTCCCCCTTAGCTTTTGCCTCTTCTACTCTATCCCTAAAATCGTTGATATCACTTAGCAAATCATTGAGTTCTTTTTCAACATCACTCACAACACCATTAATATCTTCTACTATCTTTCCATAGTATTGATCTTGTGACATTGGTTTAGTAATTACGCTATAGTTAGTTCCTAATGTTGTTACGCCATTTTGATCCAATACATCTGCACCCAACTTAGCTTTCACTGCATCTGTAAGAAATGCATAGTTAAGTGGATTAACTGTAGTATAGTGGTCTGATGTTAATTGTGCTTTCACGATCTCAGGATTAGCTGGAATGAATAATCCACCATTTGATGTATAATCTGCTGCACCTTCTTCGTAATAGATAGTTACTGGTAGTGGATCAATTCCAAATGTGATCTCAGCTAATGGAACTGGAACCGAAATAGCTACGTCCATTTTTAAAAGATCATCAAGTGTCCCCCCCAAATTTAATCCATTAATAAATTTTTCAATCTCCGTACCTGCAATCGCATCTGACAATCTCATCGTAAGTACAATCTTTGCATTTAAAGATACGACTGTGCTCTCGTCATCAGCATTTACTGTTTCAGAAAGACCTCCATTCGATTCTGTTACTTCCAACGAAAATGTAGCTGTACCAAGGTCTTCTAGATCATCTATCAAATTCTCTATTGATCCAATTCCAGAAGTTGACCCAATTTGTTCTTTAAGTCCATTAATCTGCGCAATCACGCTATTAATTTCTGTGGCAATTTTACCATTTAACTGAACTTCTACTCCGCCTAAGTCTAGAGAATCAGGTAACTCTTCTATCTCTACATCACTTGGAAGATTCATGCTCTTAACCTTTGATTCTAGTTCCTTTAATGCTGTAAGCACTTTGTTCAAAACATCATTAGAAACCTCAGTTAATTCTTCTCCTTCTAGGTTAGCAATTGCACGTCCATCATATTGTTTGTCATAAGTTCCAAGATCATATGGAAATCCTAACGGCTCCACAAGTGAGTTAACGCTCCCCGATACTAGCGATTGAAGCTCCTCTTCCACTCCATCTATGCTTAAGTATGTTCCGTTATTCACAACAATATTATAATTTGACAATGCAGATACATCTACTGTTAAATCTGCTGTCGTAATGAAACCTACTTTTTTCTCCTCATTCACATAGTTTACGGATAATGTTGCATTTTCTAATTCTGAAATAATCTCACTATTTGTTCCTGTTGGAACTGTCACATAGAATCCTAAAAGGTTGGTTCCCACTGTTGGCACCTTGCCTGTCTCATACACCTCGTATCCTAATGACGAGTCAAAGCCCATTGACTGACTATTTACTGTGATTTCTACGCCAGATATTTTACTAACAGCAACTTCTTGCTTGAATGTAACCGAATAACTATCATATTCCGTATCACCTGCACCCTTAACTGTCATAGACAGTTGATATGTGCCTGCATCTTTCATATCTGTAGCTGTATTTCCATTCATAGAAATCGCCACGTCTGCTGTTGTCACTGCATCCATTGAAATCTTTGCATCACTAGGAACACTAGTCTTTGCCAAGTTAAGGAAAGCTTCTTTTGCAGCATCTGCACGATCAATTCCATTATATACATAAGAACTGTTCTTTGCTAAGGTTACATCCTTTACATAATTACTTTGCTCTTCTACTGTAAGGGTTCCCTTATTAATTGTCGCTCCATCCAATGTATAATTTCTATTTGTCACAGACAAGTTTGATCTATCAATATCAATCTCATATGCTTCTCCTGCAACAGCAGTGTCTTTATCATAATTAGTTAAGTAAGTCGCTGAACCTGTTACCTGTACAGAGTCTGATCCTACCACACAATTTGGATCCAATGTATAACCATATTGATTCACATTTACAGAATCCCCTGCTTTAACAACTGCATTATTAAGATTCAGTGTTACTGGTTTAGGTGTGATGCTATAGGTATATAATGTTTGCTCTAAAATTTCAAATGTATAATCTTTTTCTGGCGTCTAGCGAGTCCCCTCCACTGTATAACCAAATGTGCCCTTTATTGTAACATTATATTTTTCGTCACTCACCTCAGTTTTATCATTACCGCTTAAAGTAATCTGCGTTCTAAAAGCTTCTTTCGAGTACAGTTTTGCTGCTAATTTTTCAACCGGATTATAATTAGACGCACTAATTGCCGCATTAATCGCACCATCTAGTAAATCATTAAGTTCAGCGGGAGTATATCCATCACCATCATACTCCTCCGAGTACGTCTCTGCCGCCTCTACATTCCCCATCCCTAGCATACCTGCTGGTATACCCGACAAGGTTATCGCTACTGCCATGCATGCTGCAACGATTCGTTTCATTAAACGTTGTCTTGTTTTTTTCATCTTTTTCTCTCCTTTAGTACTTTTATTTCTTCACATTTATATTCATCATAAGTGAGATAATAACTTGCATAGGTCACACAATGGTAACACTGATATAACTTTTTTCATCAATTATCGATATTCGTGTGACCTATATTACAATTACTGTAAATTATACCAATGATTGGTTGGTTTTACAAGTCTTTTATCAGTCTTTTACCTACTTTTAGCTGCTTTTCTAGTCGTTTCCGTATCTCTTGTTCGATCGGATGTGTTCGATCCACTAGTCGGATATGGGTGCCGTAGCCCAGTAGGCGAATGACTAGATCGCTTTCGTCGCTCTTCTGATAGTAGATTCGCAGGCGATAGACACCGGTATCTGTATCAAGTCGGCAGCGTTTTCTCCATGGTGAGAATTCCATCAGGATTCGGTCGACTAGATTCTCTGTGTCTATGAATTCTATTTCTACAGATGTCTCTTCCATGCCTCTTTTTTTGTAGTATCTTTGTTGTTACATTTCAGTCCCACGCTAATCACACCGCTGATTAGCGATGGGCTAGTAGGTAAATTTCATGATAAATCACGTCCCTCGCCGTAAGGCGACTTGTAAATGGACGTGATTTGTTGCTTTTTATGGGAGCACGTAGTGTGACTGTGAAAAGTAACTCTTTGTTGGATGTTATCCTCGTAGGTACTGTCGGTCATGGCAACGCTTAGAATCTGCGCTACGTTCATGGTATAGATATGGTTGTTGGTGTCAGATAGTACTTGTACTTGAAATCGATGATTGCGCTTGGAGTATTCGAGGACAATCGGTTGGAATCGATCTCGTATCTCCACATCCTCCTTCGTGCGATATCTTATCTCTACGATGGTTTGGTTGTGGATTGCAGCTAGAAGTGTTCGGAGGGCTTTGGCTTCGTCGTCTCTCTTCTCCTGTGGGAAATGATATCGATCGTAGTAGCAGATCGATTCCATAGGGAATGCTTTTATAGTGAGTGCAATCACATCTCGATAGAAGTCAAATCGACTCTGGTAGCGATAGACGGGTGTATATTGCGTTCCATTTCCTTGTTTCTCGTCTTCCTCCACACGCACGAATACACCCTCAACTAGAAGCTTCTTGATTTCACGAATCAAGGACTTCTCCGCTCTGGATTCTATGTCGCATGCTTGATCGCCCGATTCTGTTCGGGTTCTATAATAGTCGATGGCATATTCGATGATTTCTTCTAATTTTTCTTCAGACATCCTAGGCTGTAGGCCTATGAGGGTGAGTGTCTCTGCTAGGATATAGCTATAGCTACTGAAGACTTCGTTGAATACGTGGTCATGATCTCGTGCCCGCCTTCCTTCTCCTAGTACCTTCTTGATCTCGACTGGTATCTTCCACGGATTTTGTTTCTCAGTGTTCATCGCCTTCTGCCAGCGTGGTTCTGTATCCTCCCTTGCCGACATCATTTCTCGGATATCTTCTGCGAGGCTCCAACGCTCTCCCTCTATCCCCTCAATAGATACAATTCTAGAATAGAAGCTTCTGATCCATGGTTGCATCTCTCCGATATCTAATAGGGGGAAACACAAGAGTTCCGTATCGATGCCCGCGATTTCATTGCGATACTCAATTCTGCACCATTCCCCTCTCTCGATGCACCCTAGCAGGTCCATTCGATTGAAGTCATTGATGGCTTGTAGAAAGTACTCTGCTTTGATTCGCATGGGGCTTTTGTATTCCACATCCATTCGATCCAATAGGAAGATTCCATATGCCCCGAAGACAAAGGTCTTAGAGAAATAATCAAACATCCACTGCCTGTTGATCTTGTTGAGTGAGTAAGTCAAAACTGGCGTCACTCAATGTCGTACCATAGAGCAATCGGTCTAGATATTCACTGTTCCACTCTTCCATGACACAGGCAGACATCGTATGATAGAGATAATCCAGATGCTTGTACTTGCAACATCGATACACCCTCTGAAATGGATTGTGATCCATCTCTTGGGAGTCCACACTTGCGAAGGCAACCTCGATTCTCTTCTTACTCGACGACCATTGCAGGTAGTCTGCCAGTATATTTTGGAGTCGACTCCAGTCTTGGTTGAGAGTCAAGTCCTCCTTGGGAATCCCCTGAAATCCATAGGCATAGTAGTTTCGCAATGCATTCTTGAAACTGTTATCGAATTTTAATACAGTAATCAGGTCTTTATGCGTCGCCATATCCTATCCACCTCTTCCTCATGCTACTTTGATTGATTCCTCCATTATCCTATGATAAAATCGACATGTCAAGCTAGCATCTCCATCCAACACGATCTACTCCCACTCGGATTATCATTTGTTTATTCACAGTTTTTCAGATGTTTTTATTGATATTTTTCTTCTGACTTATCCTTTGAATATATAGCAAGAATTCTACTTTGTGGACGATTTGTTATATCTCTTATATCCTCTCTTAAAACTGTATTTGGTATGTAAAATCCGTTATTTAATATAAATCCTAAACATGCTGTTGTTGTACCTGTGATTTTTTTGTATAAAGCATAGTTCCTGTGTTATTATAATCACCCATCATTTTAGCAACATGAGATATTTGCATTATTGAGTATAATCTTTAGTGCTTCTGTCTTGTCCAACTTATACCTCCTTAAATTTAAAAGGTGAGTATCTACACCGCAGTGTTTACATACCCACCTTTAATGACTGATTTTTGTGTTGTCTGCCAACCATCAGCACACGAAGTCTGATATTGCCTTAGGTTTTTTTGCTTAAAAGTCAATATGACAAACTGTTTATCTATTATATATTATTCCCGTCAAAGCTATTATGATACTATCTTTCCTCAAACAATTTAGATACTGGCACAATCACTATTTTCCATTCTCGACATGTGAGTTCTACTAATATCTATAATCTCTGCAAGTTTTTCTTGTGAAAAGCCTTGTTTTTTTACGATAATACGCAATATTTAAACCTAATTGTCTATACTCTTCTCCATGTGTGTCTTTCATATAACAGTCACCTCTATTATTATATCATGCCCTATAATTTAAACCCTATTTTAAACCCTCTATCTTGAAATGCCTGTTCGAACTCCTCTAGTCCATAGAATTTCACTACTGGCAATTGTATGAATTTCTTATTTAATAGCTGCAGTGCTGGCGGGAACTGTCCGCACCTACTTCCAATTAATGTAATCTCATTTACTACATAGTAACTGAGGTCTAATGTCACCTGATCCGCGTAGGTGCTCTTGATGATGATGGTTCCTGCCTTTCGCACCAACTTGGTAGCTAATTCCATGCCCGATGTTGCACCAGTCACCTCCACCACAACTTCATAACTTTCATTCAGCGCTTGCGATTCATCTGTAATGTTTACCAACTTCGTTGCCATATGCGCGAATTGACTTAACTTCTCATCATGCTTTCCATATATAGTCAGCGCAATCCCTTGCAGATGCAATACACTTGCAATCTGATAGGCAAGCCTCCCATCTCCCACAATCGCAATCGGCTCATTTGGCTTCAAGTGCACTTGATTTGCAATCTGTACCGCTGCCGCCAGAGGCTCTGTCCACAATGCTTCTTGGTCACTCAGCCCCTCTGGCACTTCATAGATGAGATGGTTCTCCAGTGTAATGTATTCCGCAAAGCAACCGTCCTTCCCATGAATCCCAAGGACTTTTCTACTCTCACAATGCTTCTCCCTGCCAGTGGTACAGTAGATGCAGGTTCCACATCCCGCATTCAATTCTCCAACCACGCGCTTTCCTATTAGATACTTCTCCTTCGACTCCACTACTTCACCCACAAACTCATGCCCCATGATTCCATGGAAGTCTGGACGGTAGCCCCTTAGCATTTCTTTATCTGTATTGCAGATCCCTGCATACTTCACCCTTATCAAACTTTGAGTTTCGGACGGACTTGGTTTCACCAAATCCGTCCGATAACTAGCCTCCCGGCCATTAAAATATATTCCTCGCATCATCATTACCTATTTCCGATTCTTGTCACACACTCTGTAATCAACTTCTTGAACTGTGGTGCCACACGGTCAGCCGTCTCCTGCACCTCTTCATGCGTCAGTGGCTCATCCGTCATTCCACAACCCAAGTTACTGATACAAGAGATTCCACAGATCTCCATCCCCATATGATTCGCAGCAATGGCTTCACATACAGTACTCATCCCTACTGCATCCGCCCCTAAGATTCTACACATCTTCACCTCTTGTGGAGTCTCAAACGCTGGTCCTGTCAATTGGATATATACACCCTCTTGCAATTTAATCTCTAGATCCTTTGCCGTTGTTCTGATAATCTCCCTCAACGGCTTGTCATACACTTCACTCATATCAAAGAAGCGAAGTCCAAGCTCATCAATATTTGGTCCGATCATCGGAGATGGAATGAAGGTACTGATCTGGTCTGTAATCAACATAAAGTCCCCTGCTTCAAACTCGTAGTTTACACCACCCGCTGCATTGGTCAAGAACAGAACCTTCGCACCCATCATCTTCATCAATCTCGTTGGTAGTACCACATCTTCCATATCATACCCTTCATAATAATGCACACGACCTTGCATGATCACCGTAGGCACTCCTCCGATCTTCGCGAACACAAATCGCCCCTTGTGCCCCGCTACTGTAGACACCGGGAATCCAGCGATCTCATGATATTCAATCACCGCCTCAATCTCCAATTGATCCGCATAATCCCCTAGGCCTGAACCTAGCACAAGCGCCACCTCTGGTGTGAATGGCAATTTCCCTTTAATACAATCAAAACTTGCTAGTAATCTCTCATACGATTTCGTCATTTTTTGATACCTCCTTCTCGTTGGGGACGCTCGTTGGGGACGGGGGTTTTCTTCAAAAACCCCCGTCCCCAACGAGAAAAACCCTGTCCCTAAATGATAACAATTACACCCTAATTTGTCAATATCGCCGTCGGGGCGCCGTTGGGGACGTAGTTTTTCTCCGAAAAACTACGTCCCCAACGAAAACATCCCTGTCCCTTTTTGTTTTTGAGAATTCATATCTTTTTCATATATCACAAAATGCGAATTCATTTCTTTTATCGATATTTTTTATGTGAATTATTATCCTTTTGTTCATCATTATAAAAACAACCAAACCCTTTATAAAATATATAAATTCAAAACAGAACACAATCCAAAAAACTCCCCTGTATATCATCGTTATGTCTATATTTATATAAATATAGATATAGACATTTATGCCGAAGAAATCTTTATGTATTTTTACACGGGGAGTCACCTCCCCTCAGCTTCAACTTGTTTTCTTAATACTTCATAGCAAGAGTGAATTTCTTGAACGGTGGCTTCATCCACACTTCGGTGGACGAGGAATTTTTTTGAAAATTAGTTAATATGAAGAGGCCTCTCGGCCTCCGATTTGGATTTTGAAAAACAAATGAAAAATAAAAAAGAAAGAAATGAGGAAAAAGACTATGTATCCATCAATTATTGAAGAAAAAGCAAACGGATTATACCGACACTCCTTCGAGGAGGAACTCCTTCAACACTTCGAGGTTTATTGCACTGGCACCATAAGTACTGAGAATGTGAATAACCTTATCATGCAACTGCAGTACTTAAACAAGCAAGACCCGAATCGTGAAATCGTCATGTACATCAATTCGGGTGGCGGTGAAGTCAATCAAGGTCTTGCCCTCTACGATGTGATGATGGCAATCAGCAACCCCATTCGAACAGTATGTATCGGAATGGCTGGAAGCATGGGCGCAATCCTCTTCACGGCAGGGGAAACTCGGATGATTTTGAAGCATTCCTGCGTCATGATCCATGATCCGCTTATCAAGGGCGGAAGCTTGGGCGGCAGCGCCTTGACCATCAAGAACACGAGCGACAGTATCATGAGGACTCGTGAAGTACTCTGCCAGATTATCGCTGACCGCTGTGGGAAATCCCTAGAGGAAATCTACGAGAAAACTGCTTCCGATACTTACTTCTATGGACAGGAAGCCGTGGACTATAATCTCGCTGACACTGTAATCGACACTTTCAACAATTTCAACTAAAAGGAGAATTCATATGAGAAACAACAAAAGTATAAGAGACGAGAGAGTTCTAGCAAAAGGAGTCACTCGTTCGAATGACACATGGAAAACTGGCATCAACAACAACGACTTAATCGTGGGAGCAAGTGGCGCAGGCAAGACTCGGGGATATGTAATCCCTAACATCCTGCAACACACGAGCGAATCCATGGTAGTCGTTGATACCAAGGGAAATCTACATAACAAGTTTCGAGTCTATTTATCAGAGAAGGGTTATAAGGTACACAATGTGAACCTGAAGAATTTGAAGGATTATCGGTTGTCAGGGTATAATCCTCTGCGCTATGTTGCCTATGACCACAGGCGGAACCAGTACAGCGAGAAAGATATCCTAACGATATCCACTGCTCTAGTTCCAATTGCTACCAAGAGGGATCCTTTTTGGGAGCGAAGTACGCGGATGTGGATGTCTGCTCTAATCTCCTTTGTATTGGAGCTAACTCCAAAGGAGTGCCACACTCTCCTAGAGGTTCAGAAGTTAGCTGACAATCTCGAGACAGAGGAGGTACTCGCGATGTTTCAAGAATTATCCTTAACCAAGCCTGATTGCCTTGGAGCTCGGATTTTCCCTGAAATCATAAAATCCAAGAATGCGGACAAGACTTTCGCTTGCATCAAAATGTTCTTAAACGACAAGCTACAGGCACTCTCCTCTCACGAGCTGATCAACATCTACTCCAATACAGAGCAAGTGAACCTGGCAGAGATTGGCAATCAGAAGACTGCAGTATTCCTAACAGTGAGTGACTGCGATCGCTCACTCGATGACTTGGTCAGCCTCTTCTATAAGCAATGTTTCAACGCTTTGATTGGAACCGCTGATAGCAACGCGAATAGTCGCTTGGATATCCCCGTACGCTTCATCATGGATGATTTTGCTTCCAACTGCTTCATCGAGGATTTTGATACTATCATCTCTGTGATTCGCTCACGAGAAATCTCTGTTACCCTCCTCATCCAAAGCATATCTCAACTAGGTGACTTGTATGGGAGGGCGAAGATGAACACCATCGTGAACAACTGCGATACTCTTCTCTACTTAGGTGGTCAAGATCTCGATACCGCAGCCTTCCTCAGCCAGCGAATCAACAAATCGATTTCAACCATCCTGTCCCTACCTCTGAATCAAGCTTACTTGGTTACAAGAGGGCAGTCTACAGCAACTCCTGTGGAGAAATATTCTCTCGAGGAGCATCCAGATCACGAAGAATGGATTGCTGCTAGTGGTCGATTGCCCTTCGATGATACTCCAGTATTCACCGAGACTCTAACACCCGCTGCAGACTTCGACTTTGGAATACCCCTTCCGCCAATCTCCCCAGATTCAACTGGATATTAGGGAAATGATATGATATTGTAAACTTGAGAGGGGCTTGCCCCCTCGGAAATGGAGAAACTTATGAATAAAATAGTGATTACCCCGAAAGAACATGAAAACATGAAGCTTGTACATGAATTGTTCCATGCACCAGTGAAGAACATCTTCACACCACAGATCTGGAACAAACAATGTGCTCTCATGACAAATATACGAAAAAAATGGAACCCAACCACTTTCTATGAAGCCGCCTTAGTGATAAATCAACTGATTCATAACCCTACTACGCAATCCACAGGATATGAATTATTGCAGATCACGGCGAATGCATTCACCCCACAAAGAGAAGCAAAATCTAATCTGGATAACCCTTATAAACCTACCCAGATGAGCATTGAAGATCACATTGCTCGTCTCAATCAGCCCGAATCCATAGCACGACTTTCTTGGGATTATGCAATTACTCAGGCTTCCCTATCCGATTACCTGATCGGAGCTACCATATTGTGTAGGAGCAGTTATCTCAGCAACCTCTACCACCAGCCCTTCATCCCTTATGAGGCGCTCCTCACCCCTTGTGAATCAGAGGGCGAGCTCCTTCAAGAGGAAGAATTTTATCTAGAGGAAGAACTCTTTCCGGAAGAAGAACTTTTTCTAGAAGAAGATATTACTGATTGCGAGCCTTTTGAGGGTAATTGGCACACCCCACCATCCACATTATCAGAGCATATCGACGCACTATCCTATGAGGCTGATACAATTCCCCAGAGCGACTCCTATGATCCATTGGACTTGCTCCAAAAGCTTTTGATACTTCCTGCATGTCACTATTATAACAAATTTTTAACTTAATCAAGGAGACTATGAATGATGAGAAATTACTACAACTATAAAATGCAAGAACAAGGCAACCCGATTCACCTGATGCCAACTTATGAATTCAATTCTGTGAACTATGACTTCTACGAAGTCATACTCACCAAATTGTTAAAAGATGAGGACTTCCGCAAGCTAGATCTAGAAGTCTTCCTGAACCTTCCCGCTGCCATTGCACAATCGAATGCTAGCGCAATACCATCTTCATTCCCATTAGCCAACCAAGACACTGCTCCACTTCTACATATGGTGTTCATGAAGAAGGGCTGCATTCAAAAAATCATACAATTCGTGGATGAATCGAAACTAGCAATCGGTCAGGATATTTTTCTATATTCTGGCGATCTCTCTACTTTAGACAACTATCGTCCATTGAGCCAATGTAGAGAGATCATCCAAGACCTCTACGAAGCTAATATATGCCAACCGGAACTCGAGCGCGCGGATGAAGATGAGTATCCTTCTACTGCTAGATACCTCCGATATATGAATTCCCAGGGCGAGCTGTTACAGATAAGCGAGAAAAAAATCTTGGCCTATACCGCTTCCATGCCATTATACGACGCGGTACTTCGAGCAATTTACGAACAAGAGCGCGAGGTTCTAAATTTCCATTATCCTCATCTGGAAAATGAGTTCCGCATGAGTAATTACGAAATATCTGGCATGCTCCTAAACGATTTTCTTCGATTAAAGAAGGATACTAGATATACCGAAGAACTCTTACCAATTTACCTGACTGGCTATGCGATGGCACTTCGCTCTCAAGATGCGAAGAAAGTTGATAGCACAATCGATTCCATCGTATCCACGATCTACGAGAGCCTGTGTATGCATTGCAAATGCAATCAGTACACCCATATAAGATCGCTTGAAGCTTATTCCATTCCCTGTAATCGGTTGATTCGCGAGAACCTCCTCACCTGCAATATCATCAATATCTACGGAGTCATAAAATCAAATTCCGAGATCACCTATGCCGATTGTTACATCACGGACTTCGGAAGAGATTGCTCCTTGATGTATGGCCTGGTACTAATCAATGGCACTTATAAGCTAAAGCATTATGTAGTGGATACCATCTTCGACAAAGCGCTAGCTTCTATGAAAAAATGGAATAATATTGAAGTCATGGTATAAAAATGTTACACTAGTGAGCAGTGAAGAAACATTGAATGTAAGAAATATTAAATGTATAGGAGGTAATTCATCCATGAACAACACAGCAGATTCAACTAAGCAATCAATCGCGTTTCCCAAGCCACTATCCAGTGCATTGGAGAATCTCAACCGCGCATTCATCAAGGAGAACTATTCTGCACCAATCCCTACAGGATTTGCTCAATTGGATGGATTGCTCAATGGTGGAATTACCCCTGGACTTACAGTCCTAGGGGCTGCTTCTAGCCTAGGGAAGTCCACCTTCCTACTGCAAGTGGCAGAGCACATATCTAGCTGTGGCACTCCTGTACTATACTTCTCCTTCGAGATGCCTGAGCGCTACATAGTCGCAAAATCCCTAAGGAGAAAGCACTACCTTGAATTTGAACGCAGCCAGCCTAGTAGCATCAACTACTCCGCTAGTGATATCCTATCCCCTGCAAAGATTGACGAGCTGCCTTGGGATCATCTCGATACCTGCACACCACAACTAGTAGATCCCCTAGCCAACCTATACATCATAGAAAACATCCATCAACTTTCAGATAACCCAGATCGTTGGGGGCGACCAACTGCAGGCGAGATTGTTTCATTTGCACGGGATTTTTCTAATGAAAAAAATACACGCCCCATTATCATGATAGATTACCTACAACTTCTCGAGTCTTCCGAGGATCCCATCAAGGACCCACGAAGAAATGTAGAGAAGACACTAGAGCAGTTGGTAGAGCTTGCGAAGGAGATGCCGGTAATCGTAATCAGCTCCATCTCGCGTGGTAAATACACGGAGACAATGACCTTCGAGGCATTTAAAGAAACAGGGATGATCGAATTCTCCGCCGATGTCCTCTTGGGACTCGCCTTCATTCAATCGATAGATGAGAATGGGAATAAGTTAAAGATTAATTTGGAAATCGAGAAATCTAAGAACCCTCGCGATGTAAGAATCACCGTGCTCAAAAACAGATATGGGGCTTGTGGCGAAGATACACATGTGGACTTCAAGTACTACGCGCAGGCTGACTATTTTATAGAAAGCAATTCCCCTGCAGCTGCCGCACCACAAGCCACTGCACAGATTGCCTCTACCAACACCCCTACTGCACAGATTGCCACTTCCAACACTCCTACTGCACAGGTAGCGCCAACCACCCAGGTTGTTCGGTCGGCGAACGCCAACAATTCCAGATCGAAGCAGAAGAAAAAGAAAGACAGCAATAAAACATTCCATGCAGTTCCATAATAGCAACTCCATAAATGTTAGAATAAAGAGCAGATGCAATGATATAAACGAATAGGATGAAATACCATGAAAAATTCTTTAGATTATGTTTTTTTTAACAATAGCAAATTGTATAATGACATCAGAGCCCCTCATAGCAAGGAGCACAATACTCTTAGTATCGGTCCCCTCAAAGCATCGAGCGCTCCGCAAGTTTCCTATGTACTCTCTGAGAAACTCTCAAATTTCGACTTAGATGTTGCCGATGCCATTTACACGCTATGTCATCAGAAAGAAGAGAAGATACGCCTCAACGATATCCTTCGTACACTCTCTGGCGACATGAATCAGAGGGTCAAGACTCAAAACAGAGAAAAACTCCTAGCAAGCATAGCGAAGCTTCGCGCCACTACAGTGCGTCTCGATGTAATGGCGCATTTAAGCTCAAACCACTACCAAGAAACCATGTCACATGATGCTTCTTGGTATCATGCTATCTTCTCCAAGGAGGCGCCTTTTCTCTATCTCAAAGATGTTAAGACCGGAGTATATGTCATTGATAACGACAGTGACTACTTCACCCTTCCAACCCATTATTATGCTGAGCTAGTGAAACAGGTTATACGCGTTCCTTTTTCTCTATTAGAGAGCGACTCCCCGTACAAGTCCACCTTGCAAAACATTCAGATAAAGAGAGCCTTAATCCGACGAATCGAGTATGAAACAAACAATTATAAGCGTAATCCTACTCAAAAAGCTCCATCTGCCCAAATCATCTACGAATACCCCTCGCATCGCGAAGGAGAGTATGGATTAGCTCGAGGTCTATTCCCAGCACTCGGCATCTCCCAAGGCACTCTAAGCGACGAATCCTGGGAGAAAAAGAGAGTTGCAATCCATAAGGTAATCATCTCTTATCTAGTCGATTTGCGCACCAAGGGACGCATCAAAGCTTGCGAGCATATCAAACATGGAAAAAAATATACTGGTGTTCGCTTTACATGGGATACTACTATTGGAAACTAATATATTTCTTTAAAGTGCTTTTTGAATCTCCTCTTGAGGTTTAAATAATTCAGATAAGGACTTTTTTGTAGCCTTATATAAATCTTCACCATAAAGTGCTTTTTCTTTACCAGCTTCCCCTTCTTCCCAAGGGCCTACCCATGCTAGGTGGGTCTTGCTATTGGCAAATGGTAGGATATGCTTATCCTTGTCAGGATATAATAATACCCCCATCGCAGCTTCTGTCACACTAATATATTCATCTATTTGCTTGAGATCTCCTACCTCTACACTTCTTGACTTTTTCCATTTTGTATCTACAACTACTATCTTTTCTTCAGAAGTGTTAGATGTTTTTATCTTCAACACCATATCAGGCCGCAATATCTTTTTCTCTTTGTATTCTTGTTGCACTTGTACGTCTAACGATATTTTATCACCATTTTCTAACAATATTTCATCATTGCCAATTTCTAATAAGATCTTCGCAATATATTTTTCATACACTTCGCTCATATCGAACAAGAAACTAATCGACTCTTCTTTTTTGTCCTCACCATATGTTTTAAAGCTATTATCCAAAATAATCCTAGCAATGGCCATCACTTTTTCAAATCGCTTATTCAATCTATGGAACTTCATATTCTCTGCTAACTTTTTAGCACGTTCCTTGCCAACAAAACTCACCTCATCAAAGAGAGGCTCCACTTTACCCAGTAGCACTCTCGTATGGCCTATCTTTGTTTTTTTCTTACAGATTTTGATACACGCTTTCAGAACCTGATTTAGCTCGTTATCACATGTCAGCTCAGTATACTCACAACAAACATAAGGTCTCCGCCCCATATTCTCCCTTATGTGTCTAGGTATATTCAGGCGCCCTCGCAACGTTAGTAAATTGTCCTCCGTCGTCTGATACGTTCGATACATTCCAGCTCTTGCTTCTTGATACAATAGAGAAGCAAATTCTTTAAATATGTGCTCCAATATCGCAAACATGCTATCATCTTTCGGATTATGTTGCTCTTCGATATTGAAATCCCACCACACATCATTGGATTTCGCAAACATGCTCAACAAAGTCTTTTGCTTCATAAACTCAAATTTCGGTTGAATTTCTATCTTTTGACCTGCCAATTCTATGACTCCGACATAGTTATTAATCATAACTTCTTTACAGTCATCGGGCACCTCTCTTGCACCTTTGAAATCCAAGGGATGAAATTGAGAATCTTTCCCTCGACACAAAACATAGTCTGAATCCAAATCATTTCTAGAAATAAAATCACATAGAGCTTCAAATTCATCTCGTGTAAGTTCTTCATTAAGTTTAATTCTTTCACTCTCTTTAATCGTTTTCATATTTGCTTTACTCATTGCCGCTGTCATCTACTTCTTTTAAAATTGCTTTAATTGCTTCAATCCCTGCACCTTTATTAATAACATATCTATTACCCGAAGCTTTTTCAACGAATCGTTCTTCAGCATCCTTAAAATTGTTCCCGTATAAAATTTCTCCGATTTTTTTATACTCATCGTAAAAGTATTCTTGTAGAAGTGGAATGATCTTCTTCTGGAACACCTTAATCAACTCATCTTCACTCTTTGCATTTATAAAATAAGCATGACCTATCAAACAATCCGCCCCAAGCTCCTCCTCAATCCTTTGGTTAATACCTTTAAGCTTTTCTCCAACTGAAATACCCGCTATATTCTTGCTCAGAATTTCATAATCTGGGCCTATCTCCTCAAAATCAAAGCGTCTTCTCAAGGCGGTATCAATTTGCACCACCGACCGATCTGCGGTGTTCATCGTCCCTATAATATGTACATTTTGAGGAATACCAAATAAGTCATTTGAATACGGCAATGTAACTTTTATCTCATTATCACCACCAATTCGTTTATCAGGTTCAATCAAAGTGATAATTTCCCCAAATATCTTGGACACATTTCCACGATTAATTTCATCTATAATCATAACAAATTGCTTATCTTTATTTTCATCGCTGTTTGCACATAAACACAATTTCTTAAATATCCCATCCTTGACTTCTAATTTTCCACCATCTCCAAATCGCATTCCTTCGATAAAATCTTCATAGGAAAATGACTGATGGAATGTACAGAATACTACTTGAGCTGATTCCTCCTCGGACTCCCCTTTTTTATAAGTAATCTTATCCTGCATCAATTCTTTATACTCTTTGTCACGAATTATATCTCGTGTCTTATCTTTTAATTTGTATGTTTTTCCAGTTCCTGGAGGACCATATAGAATAGTATTGGTTGGCTCTTGAGTATCGCTTGACCCTTGAACCTCAATCTGGTTAAGGGTCAAATTTCCTGTCTCATTCGTAAACTCCATCTCTACATACTGTGCAAATACAGAAGCAAATACCTGTTTCCATCTCTCGTCGCTGACTTTACTTCTCTCGCACGCATATTTTCCATTCTCCGACCAACCTTCAAACAGTAAATCTCCGTTCTTAATCTCAACACTTAAATTGTTTTCATTATCATATGATTCTTTTTTAACAGAAATTTTTATCGCATTTGCCTTTGATTTATTAATATATATCTGTCCATCATCATTTATCGCCTCTGCTATTTCATAAGCGTCACATAACCTCTGTATCTCCTCTACAACCCACTTAACATTTAAGTTATTCTCGCCATTCATACGAGCATTTTTTATAAAGACACCCTTCGCCTTCTTCACATTTATACATGTCCACTCCATATCACAATTCTCCTCATTTTATTTTTTATACATCTCTAGAAATTCGCTGTATCTAGAGCTTACCTTCACTAATACTATCACTTTTTCTATCCCTAAACAAGCTTGTCCAGACAAATTTACTGAAAATGTACAAGTTTCTGTCTTACTTCTTCTATACTGATACTTCTTGCCTATACATCTAACAATCGATACACTTCATCTACCATCATTCTATCACACACAAAAACTTTAGCCCCAACTTCAGCAGAAAATTCTTGCTTGTTCTTCATAATTAGTTCGATTTTCCAATTGCTTCGCCTTACTTATAAACTCTACAAAAACATCTCTTAAACACTTTTCAAAAAACTCATCATTCTCATCCTTTGGATTTACATACTTCGCCAACACTTCTCTGAATTGACCGCGTCCCTTAACTTAATGTGTCCACATCTATGGGTACATTATATATCCACATACCAAATTCAAAAGTAATATCTTTGTAAGCATAAGTGCCTCCATATCTACCAGCTTTTGCTTGTAAACCAATAGCATTAGTCTTTTGAACCCACTCCTTAACACTTATTTTATAACTATTAAGTCCTGCTTGACTTTTAATTATGGCGAATTCGCCATAATTAAAATTTGGATTATGAATTTGTTCCCAAACACCTAAGAATTCAATGGTATTTCGATTTCTTAGCCAGTCCGATATAAAGAAATCCCCATCTTTAGCCTTTAACATATCTGTATTATATATTTTCTATAGATTCACAAAAGAAGGGGCTCATCGCCCCTTCTTTTGTCTATTCACTCATTATGAAATTTGGTTCTTCTAAAAATCCGCCTTCTACAAGCTTCTGTCT
Organism: uncultured Lachnospiraceae bacterium; assembly: GCA_964369755.1. Classification (GTDB taxonomy): domain Bacteria; phylum Bacillota; class Clostridia; order Lachnospirales; family Lachnospiraceae; genus CAUPWF01. Next base: position 257 of record CAYJFY010000024.1, on the reverse strand, counting down.
TACTTCTTCTACACTGATACTTCTTGCTTGTGCATCTAACAATCGATACACTTCCTCTACCATCATTCTATCACACACAAAAACTCTAGCCGCAACTTCAGCCGAAAATTCCTGCCGGTTCTTCATAATTAGTTCAATTTTTCCAATTGCTTCGCCCTCACGCCTTCCCTCACGCCTTCCCTCACGCCTTCCCTCAAGTCTACCCTCGCGCATTGCTTCACGCTTCGCATACACCATTTCACTAGAACGTGTTGCTG
>CAYJFY010000023.1:0-43031 GCA_964369755.1 uncultured Lachnospiraceae bacterium | reverse complement strand
ACCTACTAGCCCATCGCTAATCAGCGGTGTGATTAGCGTGGGACTGAAATGTAACTAATAACCATCCTTTTTTATATAAAAATTATCAAAGATATTTGTTTTATCTCATAAATAGATTATAATGGATACCATAAGAAGAATCTATAGTTAGTTCGGTTAGAATTGTAAAAAAGATAGGGTGAGGGAAAAGCATGTTTCAAAAATTTCGCAAGAAAGTGAGTATGTTGTTGGCGGTGATTTTTATCCTGCTTTCAATACTTGCTGTTTATGTTTATATAGGAACAACAGAAGCTGGAATTCAATTTCTTACAGGCATGGATTATGAGGGAGTGGGAAGTGTTACAGAACCACAGATATATGAGATGGATATTCCAGATGACTATATGGTAGGTGACGCATTGTGTATCAGGACAGCGCAGCAAGAATTATCAGTATATGCAAGAGGCGAGCTTATCTATGAATATAAGAGAGATTTTAGTGATGTTTGGGGAAAATCAGCGGTGAGTAGATGGAACATCATTGCACTTGATGAAGAATATGAGAGTATCACACTGCGTTTGACAACACCATATGAGAGTTATTATAACTATAAAAACATCATAATCTATGGAAATACCTTAGATATTACAGAGTATATTGTTGCGAGAAGCATTCCTGCTGTTACGATAAGTATGATTGCAATTGTGGCCGGTGTTGCAGTTGCCTTATGTTGTATGGCGATGAGCAATATGAAAGAAAATAGAGAAATATCGTATTTCTGTCTCGTACTGGTACTTGCTGGAATTTGGAGTTTTGGAGAATCGAATCATATCTTTTATTATTTTGTGCCAATGCATATTGAGCGCTTCATTACTTTTGTAGCAGTTTACCTTATGCCAGTGTTCTTGTTCATGAGTATTGCAGAGTGGATGAAAGGTTGTGAGAGGAAAATATTTTATGTTCTCGGTCTTGTTTCGGCATTTGTAGCAATGGCTGCAGTTACACTACAATTATTAGAGGTGTTAGATCTGATTGAAGTGCTAATTTTTAGCCATATCTTGTTAGTGTTTGGATTACTATTATTTTTAATTTATCTAGGTAAATTACTTTTGCGGAATAATGATAGGAGATATAAATATAGTCTAATCGGATTGATTATTCTTGTCTTATTCATTTTTATTGAGGTTGGAATTTTTGTGTTTGGTGCCTATGCATATTTATCAACACCTATACGGGTTACACTTGTATTTATCGCAATATTTGCAGTGGCCTATCTCATCAAATATGCCTTTGCGATGCAGAGAAATCTTTTTGAGATTAAGGAAAGTCTAGAACGGAGCAGGGTAGAGCTTCTATCTTCTAGGATGAAACCACATTTAATTCAGAATACATTACTAGCAATACAAGAATTGTGTTATGTTGAGCCAATAAAGGCGGTGGATGCAATTGGTTCACTGTCTAAATATCTACGAACAACCTTTAGCCTGACATCTGATAAGAAGATGATAAGTTTCACAAGTGAGCTGGAATATATTCATGCCTATATTGAGATACAAAAAATCTGTTATGGTGATGAAGTGAATTTTATAGAGGATATCGAGGTGGAAGATTTCTATATTCCTACAATGACATTGCAGCCGATTGTAGAGAATGCGGTGAAGCATGGAATACGTAAGAAAATTGGAGTAGGACATGTGAGGTTATCCACAACCATGCAAGGAGACAATGTGATGGTTACAATCAGTGATGATGGGGTGGGATTTGATAATGGTAAGGAAATATTAAATTCTCTGAAGCGCATAGATTCTGATAGAGGGATGATTATTAGAACGTCTAGTGAAAACATATATTATAGATTAAAGTATCTTGCCCATGCGAGCCTAGATATTAAAAGTGAAGTGGGCATCGGTACTACAGTTACCATAGTATTACCAAAGAGGAAAGGATAGAGGGCATGTATAAAGCAGTAATTGTTGATGATATGAGGAGTGCAAGAAATGTACTTTCATTTATGTTGAAAGAGTATTCTGATATTGAGATTGTGGGTTCGTTTCCAAATGCATATGAGTTGTTTGATTTTCTAGAAGACAATGAATGCGATCTGGTCTTCTTGGATATTGAAATGCCTGGAATTGATGGAATCACAGTTGCTAAGAAATTTAAAAACCCTTATGATAAGCCTTATATTATATTTGCAACAGCTTATATGAAATATACTTCAGAGGCCTGGGATACGAATGCGATTGCATATGTTATGAAGCCATATGAGAAAAAAGCGATTGATAAAGCAATGAATAAATTCTATACACTGGTAAACAAAACAAGGGAAAGCAAGAAAGATATTTTTATTCAGTGTTTTCCAAATTTTAATGTGTTTATCAAAGGAGAGGTGGTTATATTCAAGAATGCAAAGGCGAAAGAACTTCTGGCATATCTAGTATACAACAGGGGGGGATTCGTCAAGACGAATGAGATATGTGCCGAATTGCTGGAACACCTAGATAATCAACAGGCACAAAATAGCATGAGAACTTATATTGCTCGGTTGAAAAAAACATTGGAGGAAAATAAGATCTCGGAACTTTTTACACAAGAGTATGGGAAGTGCAAGGTAAACACGGAGCATTTCGACTGCGACTATTACGATTATATCAATGGAGAGCGCAACTTATTTGCGGGAGAGTTTCTGAAGTCTTACCCGTGGGCAGAGGTTGCTCTGGCATCGATGGAACATGAACTGCAGAATTAAATATTTATTTATTCTATAGAAAATCTTACAAAGTTTGTTACGGTCTGTTTGTTAAAATATGGATGTAGAGAAGAAGCGACAGAGGTTAAGTGCTTTAAGTAACAAATGATATAAGAGGTGATAGGATGAAAAGAAAATTGTGGAGTATCTGTTTTGTGGTTGTAATATTCTGGTTTATCGCTTCAAACATTCCAGTGTATGCTACAGGGAAGGAAGAACAGATTGTTAACATCGGATATGTAGAAGGGTATGGAGCCATAAGAGATATCGATTCCATTGATGAGAAGGGATATTTTTATGATCTCTTTCAGCGGATGGAGTATTATTCAAATTATAAATTTCAGTTTATAGAATACGCTAGTTTAGATGACGTGATGGAAGCTTTGGAGCGGGGGGAGGTAGAATTTTTCGGACCCATGTTCAAGACTGAGGAGAGAGAAGAGGAGTTTCTCTATTCTATCAGGATTGGAACATCCATTACCTGTCTCGCGGTGAAACCAGAACAGGCGAGTAGCTTTTATTATGGAGACCCTCAAAGCATTGATGGGAAAATAGTGGCATGTTACGAGGGCAATGTATTTGAACCTTATTTAGACGAATACTGCAAGGAACATAATATCGAAGTGAATTATGTAAGAGGTACCGTGGAAGACTATATGAATTTGGAAGCAGACATGTATCTAGGAGCGTCTATATTTGATGACTTCAAAGAATATAAATCAATTCTGAACATAGACTCATCTAGTCTCTATGTAGTGACGAGTGAAGAGAACAGAGAACTAAAGCAAGAGTTGGATCGGGTGTATAATGATGCGATATCTAGCGATGGTGGATTTCTAAATGAGCTATATGATAGATATTATGCAGACTTGAATATTGAGAGGAGAGGATTAACAAAAGAAGAGAGTGAGTTGATTCAGAATACAGATTTCAGGATTGGGTTTGAAAGTAATTATAGTGTGTTCTCCTACTTAAATGAGAGTGGGGAAGCAGATGGAATCGTTGTCGATATCTTTCGATACGCTGGTGAGAGATATGGCATAAAAAGCATGGAATTTCTCCCCTACCAAGTAGATGGCGAGGGAGATCAATCTCAGGAATATGTGTTTGAAAATGCCAATGTAATTATCTCGCCGATTGGGAAATATACAGAATTTTCAGAGAACTATCTCCTTAGCGACACATATATGGAAATACCTATGTGGATGGTTGCAAGTGAGGATTTCTATTATAGTGAGTCCAGCGATGCAAGAATTGGAATTTTGAGAAATGCTTTTATAAATCCGATTGAGGTGAATGCTGCTCTTGGAGAAAATGAGCAAGTTGTCTATGAAGATATGAGTGAAATATTTTCTGATTTTGAAAGCGGGGAAATTGATGGATTTCTGATTGATGAATACTCCTTCACCTATGTTGAATCTCAATTAGAAATTGAGTATCAAGAGATTGGAACAGAAATTGTTCTTCCGATGAAGATATGGGTATCCAAAGAAATTGGAGATGACTACGTCAATATAGCCAATGTGATCTTCGACAATATGGACGAGACTGCTGCACATGAATTGATTTTGGCAGAACAAGGGAAGTATAAGTCAGTGCCAGATGTGCTAGAGACGATCGAGGCGCATTTTGAGGAATTTATTCTGATTATTATATTGTTAGTAGTGACACTTGTTTCTTTTATCGGTGTTCTTTTGTTGGTGGCAAGGTCAAGAAGAACAAGAGCTGTTCTAGAGATTATGAATAAAGATACGATAACGGAATTGCCATCTAGCTATCATTTCAATAATCGTGCAAGGGAGATTCTACAATCTGCAGATGAGAATGAATATGAAGCAGTGTCGATAGACATTGACAAATTTAGTGCAATCAACAAGTATTATGGAATGGAGAAGGGGACCTTGGTAATCAAGGCGATGGCAGAGGCATTATCTCAAGAATTTTCTAGCAAAGATTCGTTGATAACGCGGATTTCAGCAGAACATTTTTTCCTTATCCATCCAGTGTCAGATCAGGTAAGTATTGAAAGAGTCTGTAGGAGTGTCTTACCAAAGGTAATTGGTGAGGTCATCGGCGGGAAATACAACTTAAGCTTATCTGTGGGTGTACGGAGAATTGAAAACCCGAAAGATATATTATCAAATATCTTTAATCGGGCGATTGTTGCAAAAAATAAAGGTAAGGATCAATATTCAACAACAATTATTGTATATTCTGAGGAGATGGATAAGGAAGAAGAGAATAAATTTAATGTTGTGTATAGGATGAAACGAGCATTAGAAGATCGCGAGTTTTTCGTGAAGTATCAGCCTAAAATTGATTTTGAAACACTTACTGTTTGTGGAGCGGAGGCTCTCGTGAGGTGGAAACCGCGCCTTGGAGATGGAGAGATTTTTCCAAATGATTTTATTCCGGTTTTTGAGGATAACGGATTTATAGTCAATCTTGATTTGTATGTGTTCGAAGAGGTTTGCAGGTTTATTAGTCAGAACTACAAAGCGATGTATGTGCCTGTTATATCAGTGAACCTCTCTGGTATCACACTGTTTGAAGAGAATATTATAGATTCATTATTAAGGATCATAGAACAATATAAAGTTCATGCTAATATGATAGAAATCGAGGTTACAGAAAGTGCGATAAATATCGATGGGCAAATGTTGAAAAATAAGATTTCAGAACTTAAATCCTGTGGATTTGCGATAGCTATTGATGATTTTGGAGCAGGAGTTTCATCGTTGAATCGAATCAGTTCAATTGAGGCAGATGTATTAAAACTTGACAAGGAATTCTTGAATCCATGCGATGAGAGTGAAAAAACTCATATTGTAGTCGAAGAGGTAGTTAGAATGGCAAAGAAACTCAATATGAAGGTTGTAGCCGAAGGCGTTGAAACATACGAACAAGCAGAATGGCTAAGAGAGATTCAGTGTGATGTGGCACAAGGATATTATTTTGCCCAACCAGTGGAGATAAATGTGTTTAAAGAATTCTTACAAGGGAAAAAAGTATTTCCTGTGAATTAAAAAAATTATCAGTTTAAGTATAAAATCAAAACAGCTAACCGACAAAATCAAGTCAGTTAGCTGTTTTTAATGATGAGGGTTTCTATTATACAAAATGTCCTACGAAGAGTACGCTATGGTGTACAGGGGGGACTATCGATTTGGCGATTGTCCCATCTTAAAATAGGTGTGTCTCTTACCACGGATACATAGAGACAAAGCCATTAGATTCTCAGGGTCAGGCATGCGGCCATACCCTCCATCTCCGAGGTGGTGAATATCTACACCTACTCGTTTGTTTACCAAACCGAATTCGCGGATGGTAGCGGTATCGGCACTTTCTTGGCTCGTACCAACGGCACTAATCGTAAGGGCACCCATTGCTCTGAGTTTAAAGACGATTTCACTGACATCTTTTTCATTGACACCTGGCACAGTTCCTACTGCAGGAATCAGAACCCCATCGGCACCTAGTTCAATAAATTTGATCAGGCTCTCTTCAGACACGACTTTCTCGTTCACGCCTGCGCCATGCATTTTTCCAGCAAAGATTAGTCCATCATAATTCGATTTCGCAACGGCAATTGAATTTTCAATACTAAGATTTGTAACTCCTGTGGCAGGATTCCCGGTTAGACAGATAAAATCAATCTTTTGATTCATCGCTTCTAGAAAGGCTTCCTTGGTGGCAAGTCTTCCAGGTGGTAGTGTAATCAACTCTTCCATAGCGGTGACAGTAGAATCTACTGGCTCAAGGTTGATGCCAACAGGTCTACCAGTCAATCGCTTAATCGTTGCGATAGGGTCTTGATCTCCCTCCATTCCATTAATATAGCGTGTGAATACATCATATTCATTGAGCAATATCATATCAGCACTAAAACTAGCCATCATTTCGGCATTGGTAATTCCTGCAAGCAACGGGGCAGCAGTTACAACGGTTTCCCCTAGAATGATTCGACCAGCACTTGCTGCAATCGCATTTTTTAAATCACCTGACGACATTTGAGCAATGTCACTTGCAAAACAACTAATTAATCTTTTTTTCATATAAACCTCCTAATTATATTTCATTGTGTCTTTTCTTCGAGTATACTTTATGCAACGGGTTGCGTGTCAAGTAGAATCCTAAAAATATAAAGAAAATATATTGTAAAATGATACAGAATAAGTTAACGTATAGATAATGTAATAGAATATTCTTCACGGGAGGAATTGCATGAAAAATATTAATGATATTGCACAAATCACTGGATACTCTAAGTCGACCATATCGCGAGCATTGAATAATAAAGGTGGAATTTCACAGGAAACCATAGATAAAGTCTTAAAAGTAGCAGACGAATTAGACTATGCACCAAACAAAAATGCAGTCAAACTTAGCACAGGTAAGAGTAATATGATAGGAGTAATTACACCCTATTATGATGAAAATAGTTATTATGATACCATTTTGCATTCCATACTTGCGGAGGCATATAAGACAGAATATAAAATCATATTCTTGCCTACAAATTTCAATAAGGAAACAGAAATCGGTTACCTAAACATGTTAAAAACAAAAGAGATAGATGGAGTAATCATTCTATCCGCCGCCAATCCGTATGATGTGATTTCTAATTATTTAAAGTATGGAACGATTGTAAGTTGCGAGGAGACCGGAGAGTGTGGTGTGAGTTCGGTTGTTCTTGATCGACTGAATGGATATATGAAGGTGTTAGAGTATTTAAATATGTCTAGCGATGAGCATATTGGAATTTGCTTCGCTAGAACATTGCGTGAAAGTATTGGAGCAAAACAAGTGTTTGACTACTTCAAAACACAAAATAATAATTTTAATCAGTCCTTTATATTTGAAAATTGCAAAAATTATATGGATGGAAAATTAGCGGGGAAATACTTTAGTCAGATGTCTAGTAATATAGATGTTATCTTTGCTAATAGCGATGAAATAGCAGCGGGGATTATTAAATTTTATGAGGAAAATCATTTGAATTGTCCAATTATCATTGGTCAAGAAAATAAATCTCTTGGAGAATTTCTCAATATTTCATCGATTGATCTGAAGTTACATGAGATAGGGAGTAGAGCTTTACAAGCATGTGTGCAAGGAACGGAGTGTAAAACATTGATAAAAAGTGAGTTGATTATAAGAGGTGAATGACAATTGTAGAATATTTGCCTTTTTTGATAAATATTTGTTATAATATTTGAGGTGAGAATTATATGAGACCAAGGAGGTAGATGCAATGGAGAAATTAAAAAAAAGACGTGTTCATATCTTAGTACTTGTTTTGTCTTGTGCCGCAATGAATGTTTTGACATTTATGAGAGAAGGAGAGTGGAACATTGATACAATAATTTATGCATTAATAGCGACTGTAACGTATGTTCTTGCGTGCCTGATTCCGTGGAAACGTATTTGGAATGGGATTTATCATGAGTAGAGACGAAGTGAGTAGAAAATTAAGGAAAAGGACAAGATAGAACTATGTACAATTTTGATGAAGTAATTGATAGAAAGAATACCAATGCCTTGAATGTAGATGGGTTTAGAGATTATATCTTCCATGCAGATGATAGCATGAAGTTTCCATACGAAGACGATGAGTTTATTCGTATGTGGGTTGCTGATATGGAATTTGCAACACCAGATGTAATTATTGATGCGATGAGAGAACGATTGGATCGAAGAATTCTTGGTTATACCAAAATTTTTGAAGATAGTTATTATGAGGCGTTTGCGAATTGGTGTAAGAGACGCTATGATTTTGTATTCCCAAAAGAGGAACTTGTTACCTCTAATGGAGTGATACCAGCACTCTATGATTTGGTGGGGTATATGACGAAACCAGATGAGAAGGTCTTGATTCAGACTCCATCGTATGCATATTTTAAATATGCAGCAGAGTATCATCAGAGAGAATATGTGTGCTCTGATTTGAAGTATGAGGATGGATGCTATACCATGGATTTTGAAGATTTTGAGAAGAAGGCAGCGGACGAGAAGACAACGATGTTTATCTTTTGCAATCCTCACAATCCAAGTGGTCGTGTGTGGAGTAAGAGTGAGTTGACAAGGCTAGCTGAGATTATAGAGAGGCACAATCTATGGGTTATCTCCGACGAGATTCATTGCGATTTGCTCAGAAGAAATCAGAAGCATATGCCACTTGGTGTGATTATGAAGGATTATAAGAGACTAGTGACTGCAATGGCACCAAGCAAGACATTTAATCTAGCTGGAATGATGATTTCAAATATTATGATTCGAGAGGAAGGCTTGCGAAATCTCTGGTTAGAGCGACATTTCATACCAGAGAATCCACTCAGTGTTACTGCAGCACAGGCTGCCTATGAAAAAGGGGAGCACTGGTTATCAGAGTTACAAATATATCTAGATCATAATTTTGAATTGGTTAAAAGCTATCTAGCGGAGCACCTACCGAAGGCGAAATTTCGGATTTCAGAGGCAACTTATCTAGCGTGGGTAGATTTAAGTGCATATTTTGAAGCAGATGAAGATTTGTCAAAGTTTTTCGCCTACCAGGCAGGCGTGTTACTAGAAGGTGGGAATATGTTTGTACAAAATGGAGAAGGGTTTGTTCGATTGAATCTAGCCTGCCCAAAGGCAACTGTCTTAGAGGGAATCACACGAATATGTAAAGCCGTAAATGAAAAATAGAAAGAAGAGTATGAAGAGATGAGATTAGTAGAAGAAAGAAAATTAGTCGTGGAATATGGAAAACAATTAATTGAGAGAGGATTAGCGACAGGAACGTTCGGTAATGTGAGTGTATATAATCCGGAAGAGGATTTGATGGCGATTAGTCCAAGTGGGATGGATTATTATAAGACAGAGCCAGAAGATATCGTTGTGATGAGGTTGGATGGAACAGTGGTGGAGGGGAAGGCAAAGCCTTCTAGCGAATATGATTTACACCGAATCTTTTATCAGAAACGACCAGATGTGCGAGCGGTTGTACATACACACTCAAAGTATGCGACTACAATATCGTGTATGCACAAACCAATACCACCGATTCACTATGTAATCGGATATGCTGGGAAAGAGATTCCCTGTGCTCCCTATGCACAATTTGGTACTTGGGAACTGGCAGAGTCTTGTTATGAAACCATGGGAGACAGGAATGGGGTTCTACTAGGGAATCATGGCGCAGTTGCAGTGGGCGGGAACATCTCTTATGCAATGGATACAGCTCAGCAGATGGAATTTGTGGCTGAGATATATTACAACTGTTTAGTAGCTGGTTCGATGCAGTGTATTGATGATGAAAAGATGGAGAAAGTAATGGGCGCTTTTGCCTCTTATAGAAAAAAATAAGGATTGTTTTTTTAAAATACACGAAAATGCCGTCAGTTTTTGTCATCTCAAGTGTCTATATATATAGAGGGGAATATAAATATTACCCAAAATATTAATGAAAAACAGTTGAGGTGATGAAAAATGGAACTATTTGATTACATTGTGATTGCAACCAACCCATTACAGGCGGTTACACTTTATTTGGTGTATTATGCTACTTATCAGGAGTCGAAATACGGAAGGAAGGTTGAAGCGCTAGCATATATAGGGTATGCAGTACTGATTTCTACGACAGTAGCATTCTTAGATCAACCCATTATATTAATGGCGATAAATATTGCTTGTCTTTTTGCCGTATCTCTTATTTATGAAGGAAAGCTTCTGATGAAGTTGATCCGTGTGCTTATCCTCTATGGAATGGCCATTACAATAGAGGTGATTGTTGCATATCTAACAGGAGTGATTGGAAGGACACCAATTGCACGAACGACATACAATTCAATTGTAGGTACCATTGCAGTTAAAATCGTATTCTTAATCGTGGCTTTTATCTATTATACTTATAAAAATCATAAGAGAGAAGAGCGGGAAATTCCGATGAGGTATTACATAGCGATTGTCCTCATTTTACTTGGAAGTATCTTCCACTTTATCGCAATTCTAAATGCAGATGGAATTGCCATCGAAACTGTGATTTTTTGTGCAGGGATTGTTCTGGTTATGAATATCTTTACCGTGGAGATTATGGAAAATTTATTTTTATGGTATCTCACGAAATCGGAGCATGATGTAAGGCAGGAAAAGACGCAGGCGATCGAGAGCCAGCATGAAATTATCATGCGCGCAAATGAAAGTAATTATGCCCTTTATTATGCACTTCAACATGGTGAGAAGAGCCACGTTGGAGCATTAATTGAATTGAATAAAAAGGGAAATATAGAGGGAATACGCGACTATATCAATGGTTTGGAGCAAGAGAGAGAGGGGGCGCAGCCGCCTTATGAATCGGGGAACTATATGTTTGATAATGTAATCAATTCGAAAATCAAGGAAATCCGTGAGGCGTCCATCAGTTTGACGACTCAGGTGAATGTTCCAAATGATATCAGTATTCTCTCCTATGATGTGATTACGATCATTGGGAACCTTCTAGATAATGCGATTACAGCGTTAAAAGAGGAAGAAGATAGAAACCTTCGGATTTACGCAAATTGTCGAGCGGGCGAACTAATCATTTACGTAAAAAATAATTTTACAAAAAGGCTGCAAAAGGTAGATGGAAGAATTGTGAGTTCCAAGGTGAGTGAGAAAATTTGTGGGCATGGGTTGAAACAGATTAGTGATATATTGAAAGCGTACAAGGGCTCCATGGATATTCAGTGGGATGTAGATTGCTTTTCTGTCTGCGTCATCATACCGTATAACGACATATGCTTAGCAGAAAACAAGGAAGTAGAAAGCAATGGATATTGGTTCTTCTAAGGAGTCAAAGTGAAACGGGGTCAAGCTAAGCTTGATCCCGTTCGATTAATTGATTTGTTACCACATCTAGATTTGTTTTCATCTCGATATTATCGACTAAATCACTACACATAGAGTCTGCGTGTGCATGATCATTCTTGAATGCAAGTTTCAATAAAATTGGGGTAACAATGCTAGTGAATATGACCATGATTACAATTGGAGTGAATATGGTATGGTCAATCAAACCAAGTCCCTCTCCTTTGTTAGCGACAATCAAGGCGACTTCCCCACGACAAACCATTCCAAGACCAATCTGTAATGCTTGTCGGTTATCGAATTTTTGTAGTCTTGCTGCAAGGAAACAAGACAATAACTTCGATACGATAGCGATTAGAATCAAAGCGATTGTAAAGACAATCAATGTCGAATTTATTTCAGGTATATAGATACCCAGTCCGATGTTTGCGAAAAAAATAGGCGAGAAGAATAAGTAGGACAGGGGATTTACCTTTGTTTCAATATAGGTACGTTTTGGTGTGGCGGCAATGATCAGTCCAGCAGCAAAAGCGCCAATAATATCAGCAACACCGAAGATGGCCTCTGCGCTCCATGAAAGGAAGAAACACAATGCTAGAGCGATAACTGGAAAACGGTGTAAGTTTATGTCATTTACTCTTCGATCATACCAATCAAAAAGTTTTTTGAAGATGATTCCTATGACAGTTGCAAAAATAAAGAATAGTACAATTTTAAGTAAGACTAGCGCAATGTTTACAGATGAATCGCTCAGGCTCGTTACAATGGTAAGACAGATTAGTCCTAAAATATCATCGAACAAGGCAGCTGCTAGAATGGTATTCCCTACTTTGGTAGAGAGTTTTCCCATTTCTTTTAGAGTGGCTACTGTAATGGAAACAGACGTTGCAGTTAGAATCGTACCGACAAAAAATCCTGCTAACAAATTCCCATCACCTAGCACATGCATTAATGCGACTCCGGAAAATAATGGGAATAGTACCCCAGCCAGAGCGATGATGAAACTCGATTTGCCAGCGGATTTCAAATCCTTTAGACTTGTTTCTAATCCAGCAGAGAACATGATGATAATGACACCAATTTCTGCACTTTGCTCTAAGAATTCGATGGATGTCATGACACCGAATACAGCAGGGCCGAGTAAGAGTCCTGCGATTAAAGCTCCAACAACCTGAGGTAGTTGGAATTTAGTGGATAGAATACTAAAAAACTTCGTGGCTACTAAAATAATACATACATCAATGAGATAGGTATACTCCATTAGACTGCTCCTTTTCTGTGGTTAGTTGTATTGTTCTTCAATTAACTAGGATAGCACTAATTAAACGGAAGTGCAAACGCAAAACCACATAAAGTCTGTATATTTTCGATTGTATCAAAATAAATACGAGATTGACAATCCAACTAGAATGGTATAGTGTATCATATGTAAAGTGTTGATTTGTATATATAATGGAGGGGAAACGGTGAAAAATAAAAAATTATTGGGACTTATCTTAGCAGCGGCTATGGCATTTTCAATGACTGCTTGTAGCACACCAGAACCAGCGGCAGAGCCAGTAGCAGAGGAAGTAGTAGAAGAAGCGCCAGCAGAAGAAGTTGTGGAAGAAGAAGCAGCCCCAGCAGCAGGAACGATTATCCTTGCAACGACAACAAGTACAAAAGACAGTGGTCTACTAGACTATATCTTACCTAATTTTACAGAGCAAACAGGTTATGAGGTAGATGTAATCTCAGTTGGGTCTGGAGAAGCAATGGCAATGGGAGAAGCAGGAGAGGCAGATGTTCTTCTGGTACACTCGCCAGCATCGGAAGAAGCATTTGTTGAAGCTGGACACAGTGATGAAACTGGAAGACTTGCAGTTATGTACAATGACTATGTACTTGTAGGACCTGAGTCAGATGCAGAAATCCCAGCAGATGATGCGGTAGGAGCTGTAAAAGCGATTCTTGAAAATGAATTGACATTTATTTCAAGAGGAGATGAGTCGGGAACACATAAAAAAGAGTTGGCTTTATGGGAAGCAGCTGAAATGACACCAGAAGGTGAGTGGTATGTGGAAGCGGCAGCAGGAATGGGTGATGTTATCACAATGGCTGACGAAATGAGTGGTTACACATTATCTGATAGAGCAACATGGTTAAACGTTGGTGGAGAAACAGGTCTTGCAATCGTTTGTGAGAAAGACCCATCAGGTGTTATGGATAATCCATATGGAGTTATCTGTGTAAATCCAGAAAAAAATGATTTGATCAATGCAGAGGGTGCAAAAGCATTCCAAGATTGGATCGTATCGGACGAAACACAAGAATTGATTGGTGGATATGGAGTAGAAGAGTTTGGTGGAGCATTATTTACACCAAATGCTGAGTAATCCACTACAGAATAGAATAAATTTAGATTTACCCCTGTCGATTTAGATGGGGGTAATTTGTCACAGAAAGGAATTTTTACGATGGATGTGCTTATAGAAGGATTCTGGGAGGCTATAAACTTAATATTTTCAGGAGATCAAGAAATATTCGAAGTAGTGTCGCTATCACTCTTGGTGTCTGGAATCGCCTTGTTGATCTCCACCATATTAGGAATTCCAGCAGGCATATTTTTAGGTGCTCGAAAATTTCCAGGAAAAAGCATTGTGATTCGGATTGTGTATACATGGATGAGTTTGCCTCCTGTTATAGCGGGATTGGTTTTGTTTCTTATCTTAATGAGAAGAGGACCATTTGGTCATCTAGCACTCAACTATACTACAACTGCGATGGTGATGGTGCAGGTCATCCTCGTGACGCCAATTATTATGGGGCTTACTTATAATATGGTGAAAGAAAAGGCGGAAACGATTCGAAGGTTGGGCGTGACATTGGGGGCTAGTCGTTTTGCTATCTTGAAATTGATGATTACAGAGATGCGAATTGGCTTGATTGCCGCAGTGGTGAGTGGGTTTGGTAGAGCAATCTCAGAAGTGGGTGCTGTTATGATCGTCGGTGGTAATATCAAGGGGAAGACTCGAATGATGACAACTTATATCAGCGAACTAAAATCCATGGGAGATTATAGTAGAGCTATTGCAATTGGATTGGTTTTATTGATTATCTCATTTGTGATTAATGCGATCCTATATAATTTTCAGGAAAGGGACGAGAAGAGGTAAGCCATGCGAGTTGAATTTAAGAATCTAAAGAAAGAATTAAAGAGCAATCAGGGGAATCGTGTTGTCCTAGATGTGGAAGAAGGATGGATAGAAGAGGGGCTTCGAACAGGAATTATCGGAGCTAATGGTGCTGGAAAGAGTATTTTGTTAAATATCATTGCGGGGCTAGAGAAAGCGACAGATGGAAGTTTATATTTTTCGAGCAATGGTGGAGACAAGACATCGGAGCTAAATCATCAAGACATTACCCTAGTATTTCAAAGCCCATATATGATGCGAACGAGTGTAGAGAAGAACATCTACTACCCAATGAAGATTCGAGGTTATGCAAAGGCAGACATGGAGAAGCGGGCTAGAGAATTAATGGAGCAGTTTGGGCTTTCGCACCTGAAGAAAGAAAAGGCATGGCTCTTATCTGGAGGAGAAAAACAGAAGGTGGCATTGGCACGTGCCTTGGCATGTAAACCTAAGCTCCTATTACTAGACGAAGCAACCGCAAACACGGATCCAGCAGTGACGGAAGAGATTGAGCATATATTGACTGCAATCAATGAAAAAGAGCGCACCACCATGGTATTTATTACACATAATCTAGCGCAAGCAAAGCGTTTTTGCAACCAAATTGTACTACTAGAGGATGGTAAAATCGTTGAAAGAGGAGATACCATTGAAATCATGACATCTCCTAAAAATGAAATCACAAAGAGGTTTCTTGAAAGAGAAATGATATAAATGTGTAAAAGCATTGAAAATAGAATCTAATCAACCCAAAGTAGCCATTAGATTTTCAAGAATGGGATATCGAAGAGATGGAAATATCTTAAATATCCCGTTCTATCTTGTGACAAAAGTAAAGGATCTGATATAGTTTTACTCGAATGTCAGCCCCCCGCGACAGGCGGAAAGAGTGCAAGGATATCGCCAGGAGATACATTATCCTCGGGTTTTGAGTGAAAACCATTTATGAGACAGATTGCAAGGTCATCGACGGATATATTTAGCTCATCCAAGATGTCTTGCACTGTCTTTATTTTTTCAGGAGGAAGGAAGATAATCTTCCCTCTTCCTTCACGAAAAAATGCGAAAAGCCTAACTTCTATCATAGTGTTACTCCTGTTCAAAGTTAAAATTATTTGTATTCTGCAAGCCCTAATCGCTCAAGAGTTTCTACTGTTGGGAATGCCTGATCCCATCCACGAACATCATAATATTGTGGAAGTGTAACATCTAATTTGCTGATCATACCCTTGGACGGTCCATCAGGGATTGCTTCTTCTAGCAATCGCTTTGGAAGACGGTCATCTTCTGGTTTCATTCCTGCGAGTTTGTTAAATAGGCGCTCAATATTATAAATTCTCTCGCCTACTTCCAATAATTGTTCGGCAGTATAGTTGGTACCTGTCGCTGCATTGATCAATGCGGCATATTGTGGTGCTCCTAGCGCAAAGGATGAGAAGAGACATAGTCCCATACTATCGATTACCGCAGTGAGGTCTTGGAATATCTTGCACCAAAGTGCTTTGCCCTCTGTTGTGGTGCGGTCAAGTTGTTCTGGTAGTCCTAGTACCTCAGGAGAAATCAAATAGCCACGCACATGGCAACCACCACGGTTGCTTGTAGCATAGGTGATACCGATTCCTTGAATCGCGCGAGGGTCATAAGCTGGAAGCTCTTGTTTTTTTACACTTATAGAAACTTCTGGGTGACCATAGTATTCACAGAGACGATAACTTCCGTCTGCCATCAGTTTCGCTAATGGAAGCTTTCCTTCGCCCATGCGTTTTGTCCATTCCACGATAGCTTTTGCACTGCCCCATTCTAGAGGCACCCCATCACATTCCGATTCTTTGATCGCTCCGATTTGATAAAGCTCCATAGCTGCTGCAATGGTACATGGTGTGGAGATTGCATCAAGACCATATTCATTACACCAATAGTTCGCTTCGTTGATGGCCCCTAGGTCATTGACACTACAGTTTCCTCCATATGCCCATAGTGGCTCATATTCAGGTCCTCCTGTTAGCGCGCCATCAATCTCTACTACACGACCGCATCCAATCGGACAGCGATGACAAAAACTTTGTTTTTTGAGATATTTATCCTTCAGAGTTTCTCCTGACGTATCATCAGCTTCCGGATAGTAAGCCTCTTGCCAGTTTCGCGTCGGAAATGCACCTGTATTATTGATAATGTTAACTAAAACAGCAGTTCCAAATGTTGGAAGACCTTGACCGGTCACTCCATTTTCACGAATCATTTTGATACATTCCGTTGTGGCTGTTTTGAGTGCATCTGCATCGGCTGGAGGGATAACACCACGTGAGGCAGTGACAGTAATCGCTTTCAAATTCTTGCTTCCCATAACAGCTCCAACGCCGCTTCGACCAGCTGCACGATGCTTATCATTCATAATACAGGATAGTAAGGAAAGATTTTCTCCAGAAGGTCCGATGTTTAAAACGGAGCATTTTGGATAAATCGATTTCAATTTATCGTCAATCGCTTCACTTTTCATTCCCATATACTCGGCTGCATCAAGCAGCTCAATCTTATCATCGTCGATGTTTAAGTAGACAGGTGTCTCGGATTTTCCTTCTACGATGATACCCTCATATCCAGCATACTTTAGTTTCGCACCCCAAACCCCACCAGAGTTCGATGAAGCAATCATACCAGTGAGTGGTGACTTTGTAACCACCATGTAACGTCCTGCGGTAGGAGCAGCAGTGCCAGTTAAAGGGCCAGCAAGATAGACAAGCTTGTTTTCCGGGCCTAGTGGGTCGACAGTAGGCACTCCTTCATCGATTAAGATTTTTGTTCCAAGCCCACGACCACCGACAAACTTTATCGCATCGTCAATGTTAAAGGTTTCTGTAGTAATGGAACCAGTGGTTAGATTAACACGTATCAGTTTTTCACAATAAGATGTTGACATAAAAAATTCCTCCTCGTTTTTGAAAATTCGGTTTTGCGCAAACACGCAGTTACAACCGAAATCCTTTCCAAACACGGGAGGCATCACAATTCTGGTGGATACCCAATGGCTTACTTCCATACTAAGTAAGCTCGGATTTCTATACAGATATATTAATATAATTTGTGGAAAATGTCAAATTATTTAAAAAAAAACAAATTTTTT
The DNA here is from genome assembly GCA_964369755.1 of uncultured Lachnospiraceae bacterium. Lineage (GTDB taxonomy): Bacteria > Bacillota > Clostridia > Lachnospirales > Lachnospiraceae > CAUPWF01. Next base: position 25,177 of record CAYJFY010000023.1, on the reverse strand, counting down.
TGGTGACTATTCATATCACAATCAGATTACACTGTCATTTATTTAAGAACGTTCCAAGTTAAATTTGTCAGGCGATGTCATTATTTGAGTTAGAAACATACCATATGTATTTATACAGACATCAATTTACCGGTTTGACCTGAAAATACATATAAGCGGGGCTCTTATCAATAATTTTTAGACACACCTTTATCCTCCCATAGTCATGTGGTTAATCAAGAACTTCATATAAAATTCTTGTTTTGTTTCTGAAGTTCCAATCATTTCGAGTGTGGAACGCCTGATTGGAATCATAAATAAGTTATTTGTACCACAGTCGGCGATTCGTAACCGAACATCTTTGTAGCAGAAGAGATTGTTAGCGAGTCTTTTTACATGCTCCATTTCATTTAGAAATCCGCTTAACTGCCTAGTGGAATAGGCTAAAATTTTTTCTTCGAGGTCATCCTTGGAAGAATCACGGAGAAAGATTTTATCTTTTAATCGTTTATAAAAGTGAAGAGCATTGGTCTCTAGTGCAATTCCTTGATTACGTCGTTTGCCCATGGCCGTAATTTCCTTCATAAATGCAGACTCAATTTCATCACCATGCACACCACAATCTACAAAGGCTTGTAGGAGTAGTGCACAAGTCTTCAGCTTGCATTCGGTAAAGGCAGGATCATAGGTTGCAGTGAAGGCGATGAGTTGTCCGCAGTCCTCGGAAATAGGACCTCTTCTAGTAGGTGATTCGAAGTCAAAGCCAATGCACGAATGGGTGGACTCTTGATAGATGTAATTTCTAAGGTTGTTATCCACACGGAGTTCTTGGGTTGTATTATGATAGTCTTGGAGCCAAGTGGCGAGGGCAGTCGCTTGCTCTACTGTCATACATTCCACAAGGTCGGCATAGAGAATGCCGTCAATCTCGCGATATCGAAGGATTTGATCTTCTGCTGACAGTAATTCTGCTGTAGCAACTCCAGCAATTTGCAGTCGTTCTATCATTTCTTTTTCACGGGAGAAGTCCTCAACATCTTTGAAGTGTTTTTCGATAATTCCATTTTGACCAACCACGTGATTTCTTTTTGAGATAAAAGTGGTAGGGGTGTTTTTTCTCTCTTTCATAGAATGAAGTCCTCCAAGATTTAGGCTGAATCAGTGTCAATTAGTTAAGAATGCCTCGAGCTAAGTTTGTTAGGCAATGTCATGAAGCTAGAAATACATCGTAGCTATTTTCCTGAAAAGCTAAGTATTTATCTTTCCACACACCAATTTATTTGTTGAAAAGAAATAAATTTTGCTCCTGAATTTTGCTTTACATATAAATGTTTGGAATTATAGTCGCCTTATCTGTAATTTTATCCATGAAATATGGTCATATTTTCTATTTTACATATAAGGAGTGATAACAAACAACTTCTTATATGCATTTTGAATAGTAGTATGAGATATTTTACTACAAAATACAGATAAAGCATTCGATTTAAGATAGTCTTATATGTAAATTCGATTTTTTTGTCTGATGATTTGCTTAAAAATACATATAAGAGGAGTGCTATCTAAGAATTTTATATGCAATCCTAAAAACATTCAGAATCCGCCCTGCTCGGGCTACTTCTTCATGTTTTGCGGGACCCAAGGCCATGATCCTTCATGCAAGCATGAAATCATGACTTTCACGTACTAGCCCATCACTAATCAGCGAGTGGTTAGCTTGGGACTGAAATGTAACCTTTGGTATCATATATTGAGCATAATGAAAACGTCGGAGGTTGTCAATGAAAAGCTGATATTTTAAGTGCGATAATCAAATGAGAATTGTTTTTTGATTGTCTATGATTTAACGAAATAGGTATGACGTTTAAATTATTTTAACATGAAAAAAATGTAATAAATGCACAAAAAAATAATAATATAACAAATAATTTATACATAATAATTAAAAAAATAAAAAAATAAATTGACAAAGGTCATACTTTTATGTAATATAAGTTTCAAGAAGGAGGTGCGTTAGTATTAATATTCAGCAAAAGGAAAGTGTGTTATTACCCAACATGATTGCAACGAAAATCAAAGAAATTATTATTCAAAAGCAAATGGCACCAGGAGAAAGGTTGCCGTCTGAAAAAGAATGGATAGAAAAGTTTGGAGTGAGTAGAGCGACAATCAGAGAGAGTATGAAGATTTTGAAGGCTGAGAATGTAATAGAAATTCAGCGAGGAAATGGTACTTTTGTAAGTGAATTTTTGGGAGTGGGAGAGGATCCTCTAGGGCTAGGTTTTGCAAATAAAGATCAAGTGGTTAGAGATTTGCTAGAAGCAAGATTGCTATTTGAACCTCAGATAACAATGTTGGCTGCGCAAAATGTAAAACCAAGTAATATTGAACAATTAGAATTGATTATGAAGAAGTTCGAGGCAGAGGAAGAATCGAATGAAGTTACAATGGAACTGGATGTGGAGTTTCATACTGCAATTGCAAGTTGCACACAAAACGATATTTTGATTCGAATAGCTCCAATTATTAACGACTCTATTCGACAAGGTTATACCGAGACAAATCAAGTTTCGGGAAGCTTGGAACGAGCGAAACACTGTCATCTAAACATGGTTCGTGCGATAAAAGAAGGGAATTTATTTGATGCGGAATACTATGCGAAACGTCATATTCGAGAAACACTAAATGATTTGATGAAAATGGAGGAAAAGAAATGAAAAAGAAGATTTTGGGAGTTTTGTTAACAGCAATCATGGTAACTAGTCTTGTTGCTTGTGGCGGAAGTGATACTAGTGAGACAGCAAGCGGAGAAGCAAGTGCAGATTCGGAAGAAACTAGTGCGGATTCAGGGGATGCTAGTGGCGGAGAAGTCGAACCCGTAGAGATTACATACACATATTGGGCTGATAAGACAGAGTATTCACAATTAATGCAAGATATTATTGCGAAATTTAATGAGACAAATGAGTCAGGAATCACAGTAATTGGTGAAGAGATGCCTTGGGATGGTGGTGCATATTCTGAGAATTTATTCAATGCAGCTATGGGAGGTGGACAAACTGACACAGCAGCATGGAAATTGACAGCTACTCCACTATTCTATAATAATGATTTGTTAGCAGATTTGACACCATTTATCGATGAGTGGGATATGAAAGATGATATTGATGCAAATATGTTTGAAGTTATGAAGTCGGCAAGCGGGACAGAAGAGATTTATGTAATGCCGTGGAACACACAGATTCTATATGTATATTACAGACCGTCTTATTTTGAACAAGCTGGGGTAGAAGTGCCTACGACATATGAGGAATTTTTAACAGCAATCGAAAAATGTACTATGGATACAGATGGAGATGGGAAAACGGATATTTATGGATTTGGTATGCGTGGAAGCAATGGTGGACAAGAACCGTGGGGTAACTTCATTCATGGAACAGGTGGTTCTTTTGATGATCTAACAAGTGAGGCATCTATCGCAGGTATGCAAGATTATATTGACATATATACAAATGGATATGCACCAGCAACAGCAGTTGGAGATGGATTTAACGAAATTATTGCCGGATTCCAATCTGGATTAACAGCAATGACAGTTCATCATACAGGTTCGTCAGCAGGCATGGTAGAAATTTTTGGCGATGATGTTTCAGCATTTGCATTCCCGGCCGGTGAAGGGCAGTGGACATCAATGGGAGATACAGAGAATGTTATTTTCGAAAGTTGCGAAAATAAGGAAGCAGCATTTGAGTGGATTTCCTATCTAGCGACAGGAGAAGGACAGCAAATGTGGTGTGAAGGAACAGGAAACGTTCCGGTAAGTAAAACAGTACAGGAAACAGAGTTTTTTCAAAACGATCGTTTTATGAAAGCATCATTTGATGGACAAAGCTACGCAGGTGTTATTCCGATTAAAGATACCACAACAGAGTGGGTATCATCGGTTTGGCCAAATACAATTTCACAAGCACTTACAGAAGATATTACGGCTGAAGAGTGTATGGTGATTTTAGATGAAGAATTAAATAAGTAATATAGAAATTATGAAGGCTTTTCTTAATTGAAAAGTCTTCGCAATAGGAGAATATGAATGGGAAAAAAGAAAAATATATGGCCGTATTTACTGGTGGCACCAGCTGTTATCATCATTGGATATGTGGTGTTCTATCCCGTTGTAAATGCTGTTCTTATGAGTTTGCAAAGTTTTGATTTACGTAGACCAAAAGAAATTGAATTTACAGGTTTGCTAAATTATCTCGAAATGTTCCAAGATGAATTGTTTTTTAAAGGGCTATACAAAACATTGTTATGGGTAGGTTTTGGCGTTGGATTTCAATTTGTCTTTGGTTTTATATTGGCTGGATTGTTAAATAAAAAATTTTTTGGTAGAGGAATCGTTAGAGCTGTTAGTCTTATTCCTTGGGTTACACCTGGGGTGTTGATTGGTTTAATGTGGAAATGGATTCACGATGGAAATTATGGTGTTTTAAATGATGTTTTAATGAAATTAAACTTGATTGACGAAAATATACCATTTCTATCACAAGTGAGTACGGCTTTCCCAGCGGAAATTGTCACTATTGTTTGGCAAGGAATACCTTTTTTTGCATTAATGCTTCTGGCAGGATTGCAAAGTGTTCCTAGTGAACTATATGAAGCAGCAGATATTGATGGGGCAACATCATCACAGAAGTTCTTTAGAGTTACAGTGCCATGTATGAAAAATACAATTTTTATTACAGCATTATTGAGAATAATATGGGTGGCTAACTCAGTGGATGTTATTCTCAATATGACAGAGGGTGGTCCTTCTTACTCAACACAGACATTAAGTGTGTATATCTTCAATAAAGCAAGCGCGCTTGACTTGGGTTACGCATCGGCTATGGCAATTATATTAGCAATTCTATTATCAATTGTTGCGATACCATATTTGAAGAGTACGTTTAGGAAGGAGGAATAGGTATGAAGATAAAAACGGAATCTGCTTTAAAGAAACTACTTACTTTGTACATCCCCTTACTTGTTATTTTGATATTCATTCTATTCCCATTCTATTGGACGTTTATCACTTCGGTGAAAAGTCCGACAGAGCTATTTGGAGAAGTGGTAACATATTGGCCGAAGGATTTCACGTGGGATGCATATACAGCATTGTTTGGTACAACTGTAGATTTTTTTGCTGCGATGAAAAATAGTTTTATTGTTGCAGCTAGTACAACAGTTGTGTCACTAGTTGTATCAACGATGGCAGCATATGCTTTTTCTAGATATAAATTCGTTGGTAGAAGAGTATTTATGACAATATTTTTGTCTAATAATATGTTTCCGACAGTATTGTTGCTGATTCCTTTGTATTCAATTATGCGACAATTGCAATTACTATACACACCTGGCGCGCTGATTTTGGCTTATACAACATTTACAATTCCATTTTCTGTTTGGTTGTTGAATGGGTTTTTAAGTGATTTGCCGCATGCGTTAGAAGAAGCAGCATTAGTGGATGGGTGCAATAGAGGTGGTGCATTCATGAGAATTATTTTACCGGTTCTGCGACCTAGTTTGATTGCAACAGGTGTATATATATTTATGACATCTTGGAATGAATATACATTTGCTGTAATGTTTACAAATACAGCTTCAAGAACAATACCAGTAGCGCTAAAAAGTCTAATAGGTCAATTAGGAGTGGAGTGGGATTTGCTCACAGCTGGAGGAATTATAACAATCATTCCAGTTTGTGTTATGTTCTTCTTTGCACAGAAACGTTTAGTAGAAGGAATGACAGCGGGAGCTGTTAAAGGATAAAAATAGGAGAAAATAAAATGAATTATAATGAAAAATCAAAAAAAATCAGAAGAGAAATAATCAAAAGTTTATATTCTTGTCAATCTGGACACCCAGGTGGCTCTTTATCTTGTGTAGAGATGTTGATGTCATTGTATTACAAAACAATGAATATAGATCCTAAGAATCCAAAGAAAGAAGATAGAGATCGCCTTGTGCTGAGTAAAGGTCATGCTTGTCCTGCATTATATGCAGTTTTAGCAGATAAGGGATATTTCCCCGAAGAAGATTTGGCTCAATTGCGTCAAATAAATAGTCATCTTCAAGGGCATCCAGATAGTAAAAAAACACCAGGTATTGATATGAATACAGGATCACTTGGACAAGGAGCAGGTTTAGGTGTTGGTCTTGCTTTGGCAGCAAAACACGGAAAGGCAGATTATAAAACATACGTAATTTTAGGAGATGGCGAGTGTCAAGAAGGTATTGTATGGGAGGCTGCTATGGCAGCGGCTCATTACAAATTAGATAATCTAGTATTTATGCTTGACTATAACGGATTGCAAATAGATGGTAGCAATGAGGAAGTTATGTCGCTTGGGAACATAACAGAAAAATTTAATGCATTTGGATTTGAATGCTTTAATGTGAATGGACATGATATAGATGCGATGGAAGCAGTATTGAAAAAAGAAGTTATTGGAAGTCCCAAATTTGTTTGCTGCAAGACGATAAAAGGAAAGGGGATTTCTTTTATGGAAAACAAATCAGGATGGCATGGAAGACCCTTGAATGAAGAAGAATTTAATGCAGCGATGAAAGAGTTGGAGGTTTAAAAAATGGGAAAATCATTAAGAGTAGCATATGGAGAAGCCCTAGTAAAGTTAGGTGAAAAAAATAAAAAAGTAGTTGCATTAGACGCGGATTTGGCGCATGCGACTATGTCAAGCTTATTTCAAGAAGCGTATCCTGATAGATTTTATAATCTAGGAATCGCAGAGGGGAACATGATGTGTGTTGCGGCTGGATTTGCTAATACAGGTTACATTCCATTTGCAAGCACATTTGCGTTGTTTGGTGCAGGACGAGCATATGAACAAATTCGCAACTCAGTTTGTTATACAGGTGAAAATGTCAAATTTGGATTTTCCCACTCAGGACTATCAGTTGGTGAAGATGGTGGGAGTCACCAATCGATTGAAGATATTGCGCTTATGAGAGAAATGCCTAATATGACAATATTGTGCCCTTGTGATCCGGCTGAGACAGAAAAAGCGGTATTTGCAGCAGCAGAGATAGAAGGACCAGTTTACATTCGAGTGGCTAGACCTGTTTGTGAAGATATCACCTCTGAAAACACACCATTTATTCCGGGCAAGGCTAATTTGATGAAGGAGGGAAAGGATGTCTGCATTATTTCGCTTGGACTTATGATCCCAATAGCTTTAAAGGCAGCGGAGATGTTAGAGGCAGAGGGAATTAGTGCTGCGGTTGTGAATATGCATACTATTAAGCCGATTGATTCGGAGATTATCTTAGAGATGAACAAAAAATGCAAGGGAATTGTTACTGCGGAGGAACATTCGATTATCGGAGGTCTTGGTTCAGCGGTTGCTGAAGTGCTTGCTGGAAAATCAGGTGCAAAATTTGAAAGAGTAGGAATTCAAGATAAGTTCGGTAAATCTGGTAAGCCAGATGAATTATTTGCAGCATATGGTTTGACAGCAGAAAATATTGTGGAAAAATGTAAAGCGACATTACAATAAATAAAAATTTGGGAGAATGACAATATGAATATTTTAAATTATGAATTTAATGGCGAAGGAATGGCACGTGTATTTGAAAATGAAAAATGGACAGTAGGGATAAAAAACTGGAAACCAGCTAATGACGTTTCGGGAATTGATTGTCTAGAACGTCATAATCAAACAGATGAATTGTTTGTTTTGATTAGTGGAAAGTGCTCCCTTGTATTCGCCAATGAAGAAAGTGGAGAATTGAAATTTGAAGCTGTGAAGATGGAACCGAATAAAGTATATAATATTCCAGCTACTTTATGGCATAATACAATAACAGAAAAAGATACAAAGATGATTTTGATTGAAGATTCAAATACATCTATGGATAATAGCGATATTGTTGAGTTAAATGCAGAACAAATCAAAGTAGTTCAAGGGTTGGTATAAATACGAGGAGAATAGAATGAAATTTTTTATAGATACTGCAAAAGTAGAGGATATTAAAGCAGCAAATGACATGGGAGTAATCTGCGGAGTAACAACGAATCCATCTCTAATTGCGAAAGAGGGAAGAGTATTCGAAGAAGTAATAGCAGAAATTGCTTCGATTGTGGATGGGCCAATTAGTGGCGAAGTTAAAGCCACTACAGTGGATGCTGAGACAATGGTATTAGAAGGTAGAGAAATTGCAAAAATCCATAAAAATATGGTTGTTAAAATTCCGATGACAGTAGAGGGCTTAAAGGCTTGTAAGTAATTAACAGATGAAGGAATCAAAACAAATGTAACCTTGATTTTTTCGGCAAACCAAGCGCTATTAGCAGCAAGAGCAGGAGCTACTTATGTGTCGCCATTCTTGGGAAGATTGGATGATATTAGTGTTCGTGGAACGGATTTGATTAAAGAAATTGTAGAAATTTTTGAAGTGGCAGGGATTGAATCAGAGATAATTGCAGCCAGTGTTCGTAATCCGATTCATGTAACGGATTGTGCTCTGGCAGGAGCACATATAGCAACAGTTCCATATACGGTGTTTGAAAAAATGACAAAGCATCCGTTAACTGCGGAAGGAATTGCAAAATTTCAAGCAGATTATAATGCAGTATTTGGTGAATAATGGAATGAAAATTATATGAGAATAGGAATTTTAGGCGCAGGAAAAATTGCTAATATTATGGCAAGAACAATAGCAGAGATAGATGGTGTTGTGTGTTATGCGATTGCTTCGAGAGATGTGAAAAAAGCTGAGGTGTTCGCACAAATGTATCAATGCAGTATATTTTATAAAAGTTATGAAGAACTTTTGAAGAATCCAGAGATAGACTTGGTTTATATTGCAACACCGCATTCGCATCATTATGAGCAGATGAAATTAGCGATTTCTCATAATAAAAACATCTTATGCGAGAAAGCATTTACCGTTAATTCGATACAAGCTAAAGAAATTATTAGCCTTGCAAAAGATAAGCGGATTTTTGTTGCAGAAGCATTTTGGACAAAGTATATTCCGCTTTGGATGACACTATCGAAATTGATAGAAAGCAAAGTGATAGGAAAAATATATTCTTTGACAGCTAATATAGGGTGTATGGTATCAGAGGTACCCAGAGTTTCTAAGTCAGAATTAGCAGGAGGTGCACTGTTAGATCTTTCTGTATATCCCATTAATTTTGCAGTAATGGTGTTAGGAAAAAATATCGAATCTATAGAAGTGTCAGCTATTATGAACGAGAATAACGTAGATTTGCAAAACAGTATTATTCTTAAATTTGCAGGAGGAGAATTAGCTACATTGCATACTACTACGCTTGCAAGTACTAATAGAGATGGTGTTATTTATGGAGAAAAAGGATATATTAAGGTTAAAAATGTTAATAGCCTTTTAGGAATTCAAATTTTTAATACAGAACATAAGTTAATTGACGAATATTTTCAGTCCGAGAGAATTACGGGTTATGAATTTGAAGTGCTGTCAGCAAAAAAAGCCATTGAGGCGGGGTGTTTAGAGTGTTCGGAAGTACCACATGGTGATACAATATTCATTATGGAATTAATGGATCAGATACGTCAAAAGTTAGGGATGGTATATCTTTGTGAATAGAGAAATGTCTTAAATCTTAGAGAAAGCTCCGATTATTGTTCGGAGCTTTCAGTGCGTTTTTATTATATTGTTGCCAAGTCAATCGATTAGAGTTTGATGAAAACTTAGAATAAGTAGCTTGATTAATCGCGTGGTTTGTTCTATGCTATATTTAACTATTGAAATGGAAGGAGTGTAGAGAGATGAATAACAAGAAAACTTATATTGCAATTGACCTGAAGTCTTTCTATGCTTCGGTGGAGTGTAGGGAGCGTGGGCTTGATCCTATGACGACGAACCTTGTGGTTGCAGATGAAAGCCGTACTCAGAAAACCATCTGTCTAGCGGTTACACCGTCCTTAAAATCCTATGGAATTCCAGGGCGTCCTAGGTTGTTTGAGGTGGTGCAGAAGGTGAAGGAAGCGAATTATAGGAGAATGCAAAATGCCCCACAGAGAAGGTTCACAGGAAAATCAGATAACTATACGGAGTTGCAAGACCATCCAGAGTTAGAGATTGATTATATCGTTGCGCCGCCACGTATGGCACATTATATGGAATACAGTACGAAGATTTACAATATCTATCTGAAGTATGTTGCACCAGAAGACATTCATAATTATTCTATTGATGAGGTGTTTATGGATGTGACGAATTATCTAGCTATTTATGATATGTCTCCGCGAGCATTGACGATGATGATGATACAGGATGTGCTACAAACGACGGGGATTACTGCAACTGCTGGGATAGGTACGAACATGTATCTATGTAAGATAGCCATGGATATCGTTGCAAAGCGTATTGAGGCGGATAAGGATGGAGTCCGCATTGCAGAACTAGATGAGATGTCTTATCGCAGGTTGTTATGGGGGCATAGACCGCTCACGGATTTTTGGAGGATTGGAAAAGGGTATTGTAAGAAATTAGAGGCGAATGGACTCTACACCATGGGGGATGTTGCAAGATGTTCTCTTGGTAAAAGGGGTGAATTCTATAATGAAGATTTGCTATATAAATTATTTGGGATTAATGCGGAGTTGCTGATTGATCATGCATGGGGATATGAACCTTGCACCATTGCAGAGGTGAAGGCGTATAAGCCAGAAACTCATAGTGTGAATTCAGGGCAGGTATTACAGTTTCCATATGAATCAGAAAAGGCAAAGATTGTGGTGCGAGAAATGACGGAGTTCTTGGTATTGGATTTGGTAGACAAGGGGCTTGTGACAGATCAAATCGTATTGACTGTAGGATATGATATTGAGAATCTGAGTGATCCAGTGCGTAGACAAAATTACAAGGGAGAAGTGGTGACGGATGGGTATGGTAGAAAGATTCCCAAACATGCTCATGGAACAATCAACCTCAAGCAACATACATCGTCGACTAAGACAGTAACGAACGCTGCAATGGAACTCTATGATCGGATTATAGATGAGAACTTGTTGATTCGAAGACTGACAGTTGTTGCCAATCGGGTGATATACGAAGGAGAAGTCAAGAGGGAAGAGGGCTTCGAGCAAATGGACTTATTTACAGATTATGAAGAAGTAGAACGGAAGAAAGAAGTGGAAGAGGCAGAACAAAATCGTGAGAAATCTCTACAGAAGGCAATGCTAAGTATTAAGAAGAAATATGGGAAAAATGCCATATTAAAAGGGGCGAGCCTGCAAGAAGGGGCAACCGCAAAAGATAGAAATTCGCAGATCGGAGGACACAAGGCATAGTATGATAGAGGATAAAACAAATGGAAAGTATGACGATATTATAGCACTCGACCGTCCTATCTCTAAGAGTCGCTCTCAGATGTCGCTGCGAGATCGTGCGGCACAGTTTGCACCATTTGCAGCACTTGTGGGATATGAATCCGCAGTGAAAGAGACGGCAAGACTAACAGAGCGTATGGTTGTGCTCAGTGAAGAGGAGCAAGATAGACTCAATGAGAAATTATACCAGATATCATTATTAGACGAAGCAGAAAGAGAGATTACGGTTACGCATTTTGTTCCAGACCAGAGAAAGACAGGTGGAGAATACGTCACGCAAAGCGGAGTGTTGAAGAAAATTGATTCCTACCAACAAGCGATTATATTAGTAGATAAAACAGTGATTCCGCTTGAGTATATTAGGGGAGTAGAGAATAAAAGTTATTAAAATAAATTTTATGGGGGTATTATTATGTTTAATCCAAATAGTGGCTTTCTCTATGGAGTAGCCGCAGTTATTATTCTTTTTGTGTTGGCACAATCTATATTTTTTCTGATTCGTGCCTATCGGCAAGCACGGGCAATCGGGATGGATATGAAGAAGATTCGACGTGTCATAAGTTCGACTTGTTTGTTTACCATTGCACCAGCGATTTCCATTCTTTTAGGGGTGGTGACTTTAGCAAAGTTTCTAGGACTACCACTTCCGTGGATACGTCTCAGTGTTATTGGTGCGATTACATATGAATTGCCAGCAGCATCGTCAACGGCAACAGCTCTAGGCACATCTCTTTCGGAGTTGATTACAAATCCAGAGACATACTCTGCAATTGCTTGGGTGATGACTCTTGGTATTCTTCCAAGTATTCTATATGTTCCGATTTTATACAAGCGGATCCAAAAAGGTATGGTCTCGCTGAAATCAAAGGACAGCAAGTGGGGAGACATCTTCTTGACCGCAATGTTTTTGGGGATGATTTCAGCATTTTTAGGAATGGTATTTGCGACAGTCAGTGAGGGAATTGTAGGATGGATTCCTGTATTTGTCTTGATGTTCTCGGCGATACTTATGGGAATCTGTGGGCTGATTATCAAGAAATTCAATGCCAAGTGGTTGGAAAATTACGCGCTTCCATTTAGCATGCTCGGATCCATGGCATTTGCAGTTATTATTACACCATTACTTACTTAAGGGAGGAAATGATTGATGAATCAAATAAATAATCAAAAAGTATCTTATGCAGATTCCACCTATAAGTATGGAATCATTTGGATGTGGACAGCAGGAGCCTTATTTCTTGCGGTCCCAATTATTATCTGTTTTTACTACGATAGCTGGCCAGGGTTTGCACCAGTTTTAACTGGGCTATTAGGAGTGGCGCCGATTTTCTGGACAGTTGGTCTGATCGAAGTATTCACCTATGTTCCAATGCTTGGAGCGGGAGGATCCTTCCTCGGATTTGTTACAGGGAATGTTACGGGGCTTAAGGTGCCAAGTGCGTTGAATGCGATGGAGTCTACGGATGTGAAGCCTGGGACAGAAGAGGGAGAGTTAGTATCTACGATAGCGATTGCTACATCTTCCATTGTGACGACGATTGTCATTGCTCTTGGAGTCTTACTTTTTGCTCAGTTAGAGCCAGTGTTCAATGCACCAGTTCTAAAACCGGCATTTGATAATATCCTCCCATCGCTGTTTGGTGGATTGGCTGTGGTATATGTGAGTAAAAACTGGAGGATTAGTGTGGCACCACTTTTATTTATGGTCGTGCTATTTATCCTCGTTCCATCACTAGCGAGTTCGGTAGGAATCTTAGTTCCAGTGGGGTCTCTTATCGCAATTGGAGTCGCAAGAATTCTATATAAGAAAGGATTATTATAATTATGGTTCTATTTTATATCTTATTGGGATGTTTGCTGACTCTCATTCTCATTATGCTGATCCGAACGATGAGGTTTCGTCCCTATGAGGTGGAGGCGAGTGTGAATGAAGAGTTTGACTTGGATCAAGAGAAGATTGTGAAAGATATGGTGGACTTGATTCGTTGCAAAACCGTTTCCTATCGTGATACTTCTTTGGTGGACTATAGGGAATATGAGAAATTACAGGGTCTGATAGAGGAGAGATTCCCGCTGATACATGCGCACTGTAATCGAGAATTTATTGACAAGACTGGCCTACTTTTTACATGGAAGGGGAAATCTTCGGAAGCGCCAATTGTATGTATGGCGCATTATGATGTGGTTCCGGTGATGGAGAATTTATGGACAAAGCCAGCCTTTGATGGATTGATTGAAGATGATAAGATTTGGGGGCGTGGAACTTTGGATACCAAGGGAACATTCTGTGCGATTTTGGAGGCAACAGAATATCTCTTGTCACAAGGGTTTATTCCAGCGCAAGATATTTATCTCGCCTTTTCAGGAGAAGAGGAGGTGGATGGAAGTTCTTGTCCATCGATTGTGAGTGAATTGGAGAAACGTGGAATTAAGCCGGCTATGGTATTGGACGAGGGTGGCGCGGTTGTAGAGAATGCATTTCCAGGTGTTCCTGGGGAATGTGCACTCATTGGTATCGGGGAAAAGGGAAGTCTAAACATTGATTTTATTCTACATGGAAAGGGTGGACATGCAGCGACACCCCCAGTGCATACGACAGTGGGTGTGATGGCAGAAGCAGTTACGAAGATAGAGAATCATCCATTTCCGGTAGAATTTACCAAGCCGGTATTGGAGATGTTTGACATCTTGGGGCGACATAGCAACTTCACTTATCGATTGATCTTCTCTAATTTGTGGCTATTCAAGCCGATATTGGCTATGATTTGCAAGAAATCAGGTGGGGAGTTGAATGCCATGATTCGCACCACTTGTGCAATGACTCGCATGAAAGGAAGTGATGCATACAATGTTCTTTCGCCCACAGTAACAACAGGAGCGAACCTTAGATTACTAGGGAGTACAACCATGGAAGAGGCCATGTCCTATTTGAAGAAGGTAGTGAACAATCCAGACATTGAGATTCGAAAGGTCACTGGGATGAACCCGTCGATTACTTCTGACACCTCGTGTAAGGAATGGGAGATTTTGACGAAAGTGATTCACAATACTTGGCCAGATGCAATTGTATCTCCATATCTGATGATGGCCTGTAGCGATTCTAGACATTATTGTCGTATTACCGATCGGGTGTATCGTTTCTCGGCGATGAAGCTATCCAAAGAGGAGAGAGGAATGATTCATGGGCATGATGAGAGGATTCCAATACCAACTTTGGTAAAGACAGTAGAATTCTATGTAAGGCTGATAGGATACATAGATAAATAATATGAATATTATAAGGTGTACTACAGAAAAAAATAACAGTAGAAACACTGTAAAAGCTTGTGTTTTCGATAAAATACGAGTATACTTGAGGTGGTTACAAAGTGAATAAATATGCAGAGCATGCATTTGCAAGGTAAGGAGATTGTAAGAACGTGAAGTACGAAAGTCGAAAATCAAGAATCATTATAACTATTTGTGTGACTACGATAGGAATATGCATCGGTGGGTTGGCAACGTGGTTTCAGATATCAGCACAGGAGGCAGTGGTCAATGCTTCGCGCAGTGAATTGGAGCAAGTTGGCATACAGATGGAGATATTGCTCGAAGAAACAATAGAAGAACATGTGGAGGATATGACACTTCTAGCAGAACATATAGCAGAAGCGGGTGTGAAAGAAGAGGATGTTGTAGAACATTTGAGTTCGCAATCTCAAATTAATGAATTCCATAATCTATTCTATGTTAACAGTGAAGGCAGTGGCGTTTCGATAGAGGGAAAAACACAGGACTTTTCTCAGACGGAATCCTTCTTACAGGCGGTTAAAAATAAGGTTTTCATTACAGAGCCGTATGTATCTGGTGAAACTGGAGATGTTTTGTTCAGTGTTTCGGTACCTGTAGTAGATCAAGGAGAGGTAACCGCTGTCCTAGTAGAAGAGACATCTATTCGCGAATTCGTTGAGCTTGCGGAGAGATATGTAGGGGGAAACGGCGATGTTTTTATTATAGATCATGATTTGAATTTCTTATTTTCTAGTAAAGAGAATCATAAGGAAGGCGAGACGATACCACAAGATGATGTGGAGTATATGGGTAGTGAAAATGTAGAGAATGCATTAGCCGATATTGTGAATGGCCAAATAGGAAGTTTTGACTATAAGTATGAAGGTATGTCGAAAATCATGGTGTATATACCGATTGAGAATACTCAGTGGGCATTGGCGATTAACGCGGAAACAGAAGTGATTAATACGGAGTTAGTGAACGCAGTAGGATATCTACAATTTATTTGCAGTGCGATTTTTTGGGCCTTGGTAATTCTGATATTCTATATAGCGATTACGCAAAGACGTTCTTATAATCTATTAGAGAAGAAAGCGTACTATGATTCGCTGACTGGACTACCTAACATGATTAAGCTAAAGCGAGACATGAAGCGGATACTGAAAGCGAACAGAGACAAGCAGTATGCTGTTCTTATCTATGACATAGAGAAGTTCAAAGTGCTGAATGAGATGTATGGATACGAGATGGGGGATCGTGTGCTAAAGACAACGAAGGAGTTTCGGGAGACTTTAGGTGGGGAGATTTTGGTCTTTGCACGAATAGGTGATGACAAATTTGGTGTTTTTGCTGAAAGAGAATTCTTGGGTGATGTTATTGGTTTAACCGATAAGTGTAGGGGATATTATGAGGAAATTATCCCAGAATTGATCGGGCATGATATTCAATTCAAGTGTGGAAGATATTACATAGAGCATGGAGAATACGATGCAGATGATATTATGAATAAAACTAGCATCGCGCATAAAAATGCAAAAGAAACTAAAGGAAGAATTCTTTGCGATTATGATGTGGTTGTTAAAACAAAGATGCTACGAGATGCAGACATTACGAATAAGATGAAAGATGCATTGAAGAACAAGGAATATAAAGTTTACTTGCAACCAAAATTTAGCGTACATGGCAATGAACTTATCGGGGCAGAATCGCTTGTTCGATGGATCGAAGCTGATGGAAATATTATATTCCCCGATATGTTTATTCCTTTATTTGAACAAAATGGCTTTATAGTGGAACTCGACAAGTACATTTTAGAGAGTACGTGTGCTGCATTGAAAGAATGGATGGACAGAGGGGTTGGGTTACTTCCAGTATCGGTAAACTGCTCAAGGTTAAACATCAATACGCCTTCATTTATAGAAGATACAGTTGCAATCGTTGATAAATATGGGATTCCACATCATCTGATTGAAATAGAGATCACAGAATCTACCAGTTCTGAAAATGAAGAAGTTTTGAAAGCATTGTTTTCAAAATTGCGTGACTTAGGATTCAAGATATCTATCGATGATTTCGGCTCGGGATTTTCATCGCTTAGTATGCTGAAGAACTTGCAAGTGGACACCTTGAAAATGGATCGCAGCTTCTTTGTTGATGAAAATGAGGAAGGGCGTAGTGAATTGTTAATTGATGGAGTGGTTAAATTGGCGCACAATCTAGATATGTACGTTGTGGCAGAGGGAATAGAAACCATAGATCAAATTGAAATGTTAAAAGCAATGAAATGTGATGCAGTGCAAGGATATTTCTATTCTCGGCCAATACCGATTGGTGAATTTGAAGAAAAATATGGAGGTATTATGCCAACATCCTTAGATGGATGAACCGTCAGACAAAGGGGACAATCTTGGATGGTTGAACCGTTAGACAAAGGGGACAGTGGTAGGATGAAGCTCTGCTTCATATCTCCGCTGTCCCCAACTATATCTCCGCTGTCCCCAACTGTATCTTATCCAACTGCTTGGTAAAAACAGATAATATATTATCTGAAATTGACAAATTAGAAGGTTTGGGTTAAAATATTATCTATGAATAGTGTGAGAATAGAATTTTCACACTGCAGTTGGAAAGGGATGGTTATTAACGTGATTTTAAATTTTAAAACACCCAAAGAATTAAATATACAGATTGCATCTAGAGTGAGGGATATCAGAAAACGACGTGGAATCACACAGGAAAAACTAAGTCAAATTTCGGGAGTAAGCTTAGGGTCTGTGAAGCGTTTTGAACGGATTGGAGAAATTTCTTTGCTTTCATTATCTAAGATTGCGGTTGCACTAGAAGTAGCCGAAGAACTAAATACATTGTTTGTAAGAACACCAATTTATTCAATTGAGGAGATTATCCATGGAGAAGATAAATAGTTTAATCGTACAATATGATAAACGCGTCGTTGGTACTTTAGCAGTGTATCAGAGGCAGTTTGTGGTGTTTGAATATCACGAGCAGTGGATAGAGCAAGGATTTTCAATTAGTCCATTTTCTCTTCCCCTTAGGAAACAAGTATTTATACCAAAGGTTGATCCGTTTGACGGGCTATTTGGTGTGTTTGCAGATAGTCTTCCAGATGGGTGGGGGCGATTATTAGTTGACCGATTTATGCTAGCAAAAGGGATGAACCCTCGAGAGGTAGGCAATCTACAACGACTAGCAATTGTAGGCGACTCAGGTATGGGGGCGTTGTCATATGAGCCGAATGTTGAATTTGCAGTTTCAAAGAATTCATTAGATTTAGACGGTTATGCCGAAGAGTGCTCACGTATTTTAAACGCAGAGCATGTAGAAAACTTAGATGATTTATTTCTATATGGAGGGTCTTCGGGAGGTGCAAGACCAAAAATTCTAACAAAAGTAAGCGGAGAGGATTGGATTATAAAGTTCCCTTCGTCACAAGATGATTCTAATATCGGAGAAAGAGAATTTCTATACTCGCGATGTGCAAGGGAGTGTGGGATTGAGATGGCAGAGACAAAATTATTTGACTCTAAGAAATGTGCGGGATATTTTGGGACCAAACGATTCGACCGCTATGTTGACAGTGGGGGACATGCGAAAAGAAGGCATATGGTTTCAGTTAGTGCATTACTTGAAACCTCTCATAGAATTCCGAATCTGGACTATGAAATACTGATGAAATTGACACTTCAGATAACCAATGATTTTGCAGAGGTTGAGAAGATGTTCCGATTGATGTGTTTCAATGTGTATGCTCATAACCGAGACGACCATTCCAAGAATTTTTCTTATATATATGAGGAGGAAAATAAAAGATGGCTATTGTCCCCTGCATATGATTTGACGTATAGTTATTCTATTGGAGGAGAGCATGCTACTACAATCCATGGAAATGGGAAAAATCCTGGAATTGATGATATTCTTGCAGTGGCAGATATAATTGGAATGAAGCGAGGATATGCAAATAATATAGCAAAGAATATTGCAGAGTGTTGCAGGGAATTTGATATTTATTATGGAGGAGAAGGGAATGGATGATTTGATATTTGCCTTGGATATAGGCACGAGAACAGTTGTAGGTGTGGTAGGAATGATGGTAGACGAGATGTTCCACGTTGTCGACTGCGAAGTGGTTCCCCACGCAAAGCGTTCTATGATGGATGGACAGATTGAAGATATAGATGAAGTGGCGAAGATTGTTGAGAAGGCAAAGCGTGCATTAGAAGAACGACAGAATATGAAGTTCACCAATGTTGCAATTGCTGCCGCGGGACGTGCACTGAAGACAGAATGCGTGAACATAGAGTTAGAAATTCCAACAGATGAGCCGATTTCTGAGCAGTTGGCAGAGTCATTTGAGATGGAAGCGATTTCTACAGCACAGCAACGAATTGATTCCGTGCAAGAGGAAGCAGAGTCGATTTCCTTCTATTGTGTTGGTTACAATATTATCGGCTATGAATTAGATGGCTATAAAATGAAATCCATCAAGGGTCATCGAGGAAAGAAAATACAAGTCGAAGTGATTGCGGCCTTCCTGCCTAGCATGGTAGTGGAAAGTCTATATTCGGTAATGGAGAGAAACGAGCTTGAAGTATCAGCCTTGACTCTAGAGCCGATTGCTGCGATGAATGTGATTGTTCCGCCAGAGGTAAGGCTGATTAATATCGCGCTTGTAGATATTGGGGCTGGAACTTCAGATATCGCCATTGCACAAAATGGCAGTATTGTGGCGTATGCCATGGCGACAACTGCGGGGGATGAAATCACAGAGGAGATCATTAAGCATTACCTTGTGGATTTTGAGACGGCTGAGCGAATGAAGATTACGGCAGGCAGTGAAGACCTTACTTATCGCGATATCTTGGGGTTTGAATATACGATTACATCGGAAGAATTCTATACTACGATTAGCCCATCGATTGATGCGTTAGCAGATACGATTACACAAACCATTACGAATATCAATGGAGGTGCTCCAGCGGCGGTGTTCCTTGTTGGAGGAGGAAGCTTGTTGCCGAACCTACCAAAACTTGTTTCAGAAAAACTTGGAATTGCAGAGTCAAGGATTGCAGTGAGTGGAAGTAATTACATTAAGTCAGTCGTGGTAACAGAAGATAGTCTAAAAGGTCCAGCCTATGTGACGCCGATAGGGATTGGAGTGACATCTGTTATAGACAGTGGCTATGATTTTTCTAATGTGTTCTTAAATGGTAAGAAATTTAAGGTCTTCGATACAAAGAATCTAAAAGTGTTTGATGTTTTGTTAATGGGTGGATATAAGACCAAAGAGATTCTGGGGCGTTCAGGAACGGATTTGGTGTATACATTAAATGGAAAAGAAGTGATTCGAAGAGGTGAGGTTGGGAAACCAGCAGAACTGACGCTCAATGGCAATGCGACGACCTTGAATAGTTTTGTGAAGAAATGGGATAAAATTGAGATTACTCCAGCAGTTGCAGGAGAGGCTCCGAAGGTGAAATTATTTGATCTTATGAAACAGATAGAGCCAATTATCGTCACGTTGGACGAAAGAGAGTATTCTTTCGAGCCAACAGCATCTGTGAATGGAGAGATGAAAGACTTTGATTATCAGATTGAGGTTGGAGATGTGGTAGAGATTAAGGATAAATTCTATCTATCCGACCTAGAAGAAAAACTAGAGAGTATTTCTGATGAAATTGTCAGATTTGCGAAGGGTGGAATCTTGCTAGAACAAGAATATGTTCTTGGGAACAGTGATATGTTAACTACGATAGGGCAGGCAGAAAATATCTTGCAAGAGATAGAAGAAAACTTGGAAGAAGTAGAAAAAGAAGAAGTTTATCTAGAACAACTAGAACAGTCAGAAAAGTTAAAACAGTCGAAACAAAAGATAGTAAACTATGGAACTCCTGCGATTCAAGTGTATTTAAATGGTGAAGCAATTACCTTGCCACAAAAGGAAGATAACTCCGCGCACATACTTCTAGAGTCATTGAATTTTATAGAACTTGATCCCGAGAATCCAGTAGCACTCGATAGTATGGCGATAAATGGACAGACCGCGGAATTCATCAGCGTAGTCCATGAGGGGGATAGAATCGAGATTACATTTACATCGTAGGGAGATTACATGAATATATATGACATAGCCAACCTAGCAGGTGTTTCCATCGCTACTGTCTCAAGAGTAGTGAATAACAGTGAAAAGGTTAGTGAAAAAACGAGAGAGAAAATCCTAGGTATCATGAAACAGGAAGGATATACACCCAATGCATTTGCGAGAGGATTGGGTCTTGGGAGTATGAAGACGATTGGGATTCTGTGTCCTGATGTATCGGATATCTATATGGCACAAGCAGTCAGTGTACTCGAAGATGAGTTGAAGCAACACGAATATCAGACATTGTTAGTTTGTAGTGGATATAAACAAAGCGAAAAAGAGAAATGTTTAAATTTACTTATTAGTAAAAAAGTTGACGCGCTGATATTGATTGGCTCCACTTATGCAGGCGAGGGATTGGTGTCTGATGAAACCCTATATGTGGAAAGAGCAGCGCAAGAGGTTCCGATTTTTATGGTGAATGGATATCTCCCATATGAGAATATTTACTCGGTGTGTTGTAATGATTATCAGATTACCTATGATGTGACGACGCAGATGATTCAATCTGGGAAAAAAGAGATTTTGTTCCTCTCCAATTCGAAATCTTATAGTGCAAAACAAAAGAGACAGGGTTACGAAGCAGCATTAAAAGCGCAGGGTATTTTGATTGATGAAGAAAAAAAATTACATTATAAAAATAATATTGATTGGATAAAAGAGCAGTTAATTACAAGGAGAGACCAAGGCTTTGATGGCGTCATTGCTGTGGCGGATAATTTGGCCATTGGAGCATTGAAGTATGCAAAAGCTGCGGGACGAGATGTTCCTTCTGAGTTGAGTGTTGTGGGATTTAATAATTCATTACTTGCTACTTATTGTGAACCAGAGCTTTCTTCTATAGATGGTAAAGTCGATGAACTATGTATCATGACAGTGCAGAATATGATAAGACTGCTTGAAAGCGGAGAAGAAATAGAAAAAGATAGTAGGATTGAAGGTGAATTTGTTCGAAGATTTTCTAGTGGATTTTAAAAAGATTGTACTAAATTAAAAAAAGCCCTTGCAATTTGAAATGTATTTGTTATAATGTGCTTTATAATTAAAAAATGTAAAAGCAATGAAAGAGACTCTGTTTTTGATAACTTGACAGGAATTTGGCGTCACCGACTGAGAGCGCTGATTAAGGGAAGAAAACAATAGGGAACACTCTGGAGCTGATTGGTCGAACAGTCTTCCGCTTGGAAACTTAATAGGTCAATACGTGTACGCGTTAAGTATGAAAGAGCGGAATGAACCGAAAGAAGGGTTTGTTCAATGCGGGTGGTACCGCGGATAGTGAATTGTCCGTCCCGAGATATGAGAATATCTCGGGATTTTTTTCGTCTTGATACTTTCCTGAGATAGAGCGTTGAAGCGCATGCTACGAAAGCACATCGTGCTAAAGTGCAAATGAAATTCAGAAGTTAAATAGTTAGAGCTAAATATGAAAGGAAGATGAAGATGGAATTTTTAACAGGTGTAAAACAAAAGGAAACAATGGAAATTAGTCAATTGCTATCAGACGATGTGGTGGGCAAGAAGGTTCGTGTGGATGGAGCCGTGCATACAGTTCGTGATATGGGAACGGTTGCGTTTGTAATTCTTCGAAAGCGTGAAGGTTTGGTACAAGGTGTGTATCAAGAGGGTGTTTCAAACTTTAATGTGAAGAGTCTAAAAGAAGGTGCTACTGTAAGGATTTATGGAGAAGTTAGCAAATCGGACAAAGCTCCTCACGGATTTGAAATTCTAATAGAAGAAGTGACCGTGCTCAGTACTCCTGAAGCAGAGATGATGCCTCTTGCAATATCAAAATGGAAGATGAATACTTCGTTAGAAGCGAAATTAAACTATCGACCAATTTCTTTGAGAAATATCAGAGAGCGTGCGAAGTTCAAGATCCAAGAGGGGATTGTTCGAGGGTTTAGAGACTTCCTATATGGGCAAGGATTTACAGAGATTCACACACCAAAGATTGGAGCCAAAGGCGCAGAGGGTGGAGCGAATATCTTTAAACTAGATTACTTCCACAGACCAGCGGTGCTAGAACAAAGCCCACAGTTATACAAGCAGATGATGGTAGGGGTATTTGATCGCGTGTTTGAGACAGCACCCGTTTTCCGAGCTGAGAAACACAATACGAAAAGACATCTAAACGAATATACGAGTCTAGATTTTGAGATGGGTTATATCGATAGCTTTGAGGATATCATGGCGATGGAAACAGGATTTTTACAATATACCATTGCATTATTAGCAAGAGAGTACGAGAAAGAGTTGAAATTACTGGATATCACCTTGCCGAATGTAGATAAGATACCATCGGTAAAATTCAAAGACGCCAAGGAACTTGTTTCTGAGAAATACGGAAGAGCGATTAAGAATCCATTCGATTTGGAACCAGAAGAAGAATTATTGATTGGACAATATTTCAAAGAAACTTGTGATGCAGATTTCGTATTCGTAACACATTATCCATCGAAGAAACGTCCGTTCTATGCAATGGATGATCCAGAGGATACAACATATACAGTAAGTTTTGACTTGCTATTCAAGGGATTGGAAATCACAACAGGTGGACAGCGTATTCACCAATATAGCAAGTTGGTAGAGAAGTTAGAAGCACGTGATATGACACAAGATGGTTTGGAGCAATATCTAGCGTCGTTCAAGCATGGAATGCCACCTCATGGAGGATTGGGAATTGGTCTTGAGAGACTTACTATGCAGTTGATTGGAGAAGAGAATGTACGTGAAACTACATTGTTCCCAAGAGATATGAACCGTTTAGAGCCGTAGATGCCTAGTTTCGCAATTATCTATAGGGGTTGAGAGAATAAGGAGAAATAAGGAGAGAATAGATGTCGAATAAGATAACAGATGAAACAATTGATTATGTAGGAATCCTTGCAAAGCTTGAATTGTCGGCGGATGAGAGAGAAAAAGCAAAAGAAGACATGGAGAAGATGCTAGACTATATTGATACATTGAATGAATTGGATACAGAGGGTGTTGAGCCGATGTCGCACGTATTTGCCGTGAATAACGTATTTCGCGAAGATGTGATTACCAATGGGGATCAACATGAATTGACGTTGAAAAATGCACCAGAGCAGAAGAACAACAGCTTTAAGGTACCGAAAACAGTATAGAATTGGTTGAAAGTAGAGGATGGATATGGATATATTGAGTTTAACGGCAGTAGAGCTAGGGGCGAAGATTAAGAGCAAAGAGGTGACGGTTCTTGAAGCAACAGAGGCGGTTCTCGGCCAAATCGATAAAGTGGAAAAATATGTGAATAGCTATGTAACAGTAGATAAGGAAGGTGCGTTGGCACGAGCAAAGGAAGTGCAACAGCAAATTGATGCAGGAGAATTGAGTGGTCCACTAGCAGGTGTGCCAGTAGCGATCAAAGACAATATTTGTACAGAGGGACTCTTAACCACCTGTGCATCAAAAATCTTAGATGGATTTGTTCCGACTTACTCGTCAGAGGCAGTGATTCAATTGGAGAAGGCAGGAGCGGTTATCATCGGGAAGGCTAACATGGATGAATTTGCCATGGGAAGCACCTCTGAGACTTCCTACTATGGAGCGGTGAAAAATCCTTGGAATTACAACCATGTTCCTGGGGGATCTTCAGGAGGTTCTTGTGCGGCGGTGGCGGCAGAAGAATGTTTCTTTGCCCTAGGTTCTGATACAGGTGGATCAATTCGTCAGCCGAGTGCCTATTGTGGAGTGGTTGGGATGAAACCTACCTATGGAACAGTGTCACGTTATGGATTGATCGCATATGGTTCTTCGTTGGATCAGATCGGGCCAGTAGCAAAAGATGTTACAGACTGTGCAACGATTCTAGAAGTAATCGCAGTACATGATGACAAGGATAGCACATCGGTGGCGCGAGAGGAGTATGATTTTACGAGTGCATTGGTAGATGATGTACAAGGGATGAAAGTGGGAATTCCAAAAGCATATTTCGAAGAAGGGTTAGATCCAGAGATCAAGGCTAGTATTGAGAATGCAATCAAGGTATTAGAGGAAAAGGGTGCGATTGTAGAATGGTTTGATTTAGACCTAGTGAAATACGCAATTCCAGCATACTATGTCATTGCTTCGGCAGAGGCTAGTTCGAATCTAGAGCGTTTCGACGGAGTGAAGTATGGCTATAGAACGAAAGAGTATAATGAATTGCATGCTATGTATAAAAAGACTAGATCAGAAGGATTTGGTGAGGAAGTGAAACGTCGAATTATGCTTGGATCTTTCGTGTTGAGTTCAGGATATTATGACGCATATTACTTGAAAGCACTTCGGACAAAAGCGTTAATAAAAGAAGCATTTGATCATGCGTTTCAGAAATACGACGTGATTCTAGCACCAGCAGCACCGACGACGGCACCAGAATTAGGAA
>CAYJFY010000022.1:0-43572 GCA_964369755.1 uncultured Lachnospiraceae bacterium | reverse complement strand
CACCATGCTGTCTGCTGCCCCAAAAAATTCCTGCTGCCTCGAAATTTTGATGAAGGATATCACAAGTGTGAATCATAATCCTCAAAATCTCTTCAAGTGGGAACAGTTGGTTATGAGTATGATAAATTAATATTATTATAATGATTAGTGCCTATTGCTATGGCATTAATCATTATAAAACCCTTTGTCACTTTTTTCTGTCCATTTAAGATACATATCTTTATAATTATCCTTAATAAACTCTCGCACTATACGAATCTCTTTCTCAGTAAGTATTCCTTTATCTTCAATGGTAGTTTCACCACTACTTTTTACAAAAAACTTAGCTGATGATGATTCTGTTAGCCTTTTATCACTAGCATGCACATGCATCGCTTCAACTACACAGTGAGATGTAAAATACAAATAATATCCACAAACCTTAAATTGATAATATTTGGGCATAATTACACCTCCATATACTTTCTGTTTTTAGATAAATATCCCATAACAATATCTAATTCTATATCATCCATCGTTGTTTCGATAACTTCATCCTGTCCATCTATAATCGCCACCTTGTCTAGCTGATTAAGATTTCTGACTTTTACAATTGAATTCTCTTCTATAAAAGCATATCCGTTTACCACTATTTGAGCCTGTTCAGCTATTTTTATTCTCTCGCACATACTCTATTCTCACTTTCTTAATCGGCTCTAGAAATTTGTTCGGTTCCAAATACAGATTTTGCAAAATGGGAATTAAATCTATATACTCTTCTTCTACCTCATTGTTTTGATATTTCGCCATGACAACTAGATATCCTGCATCCCACTCCACAACCTCTTTGTAATACTCTAATCTTGGAGATGTCTTAAACCTTACATTTACCTCATTAAATTTAAACGATGTAAATCTACTATCATTACTGAGAACTGCTACATCATTGTCCATTTATATCACCTCAACTTCTTTATTACACACCATGACCTTTTTAGAACTATCTTTATTTTTAGTATACTCACTAGATTGTAGAAAATCAATCTAATATTTTGATTTAATCGCCCACCTCATCTTGGTGGAACGTGCACGCCCGTTTAGATTGCATTCTTCTCTAGATGGGCGAATCACATCCTTGGCAATCTCCTCATAGAGTCCTGCACTTTTTCCTTGTTTAAACGCCTTCTTCACTAGCTTGTCTTCACCTGAATGGAATGTTAATATAGCAACACGACCACCCGGTCTCAGTGCGTGTGGTAATTTATCTAGGAATTCATAGAGTACCTCAAATTCTTGATTTACATCGATTCGAAGTGCTTGGAATACCCTTTGGCAAGTCTTCTTAATCGTATCTCTCTTTTCTTTTTCAGGAAGAAAGTCCAAGGTGTCTGTTATGATTTCTCTCAAATCTTTTGTCGATTCTATCTTTTTTCCACGACGTATATGATTGGTAATTGCCACTGCCAGTTCTCTCGCATAGGGTTCATCTGAGTTCTCCCATAGCATTCCCTCCAATTCTTCCATGTCAATTCCATTCAATCTCTGGGCTGCGCTGATTCCCTTCAATGGATTCAATCTCAGGTCCAAAGGCCCATCCACTTTGTAGGAGAACCCTCGATCTGGATTGTCGATTTGCATGGATGACACACCCAAATCTGCCAATATAAAATCAAATCCACCAGCCTCTTTCGCCACTTCATCTATGGTGCAAAAATTTTGCAACTTGATGGTTAAAATCTCTTCTCCAAATCCCGCTGCCTCTAGTCTAGCACGAGTTTTCTCAGATTCTATTGGATCTACATCTGTGGCATAGATATGTCCATCTCCATTTAAGCACTGGAGCATGGCTTGCGTATGGCCACCATACCCCAAAGTTCCATCAAATCCAATCTGTCCAGACTGAATATCTAGAAACTCGATAATCTCATTGACACAGATAGAGATGTGCATCCCCGCTGGTGTACTACCTTTTTGGATCACTCGCTCAATGACATCCTGATATTTTTCTGGTTGGTGCTCTTTGTATTTTTCCTTGAAGTTCTTTGGATACTTTCCTGCGTATCTCTGTCTGCGTTTATGTGGTTGTTCTTGATTCATCTGTCTGCTCCTAAATATCGTTATGTATGTATTAGATATTACTATCTATTTGTATATTAGCAGAGACCTTAGTGCTTGTCTATCTATTCGTTTGCTTTTTTCTCTTTCTCTTATCTTTCTCTTAGACATAAACCTTATGTACAAAATCCACTTTTTTAATCGACATAATCTCTCTAATCAATTCCTCTGAAGTTTGCACTTTCTTTAATTTAACTGTTAAAATACCGCCTAATTTATTGGTATGAATTTTAGCAGGTGTTGACTCAAGTCGTAATATTTCTATTTTATGCTCTTTCATTTTTTCTATAATTTGATCAATGACATCCGAGCTTTTTCCCTCAAAATACAAATCTAGAAAATGATTATTTTTCCGATATATTCGGTCCACAATCCTAAGTGTACGTAATAGTAATAATGTTATAACACAACTAATTAGAGCGCCACTATAGAAGCCAATACCAACCGCAAGTCCAATGCATGCACATGTCCATAAGGCAGCCGCTGTTGTCAACCCACGTATTTTACTATTTCCTGCTGATATAATCGCCCCTGCTCCCAGAAATCCAATCCCACTAATCACTTGCGCTCCCATTCTGCTTATATCTGACGATAAATTTTCATTTGAAAACATATAGTCACTCATAACCATTACAAGAGCCGCGCCTAAGCAAACTAATGAATGAGTTCGAAAACCCGCCGATCTAGTACTTCTTTCTCTGTCAGCACCTATTAATCCACCAATAATTGCTGCAAGTGTCAGTCGAATTGCTACGGAATAGATATTGAATTCCATAATATATTTATAAAACTCCAAATACTCATCTCCTTTATATATCTAAGAACTCTTCAAATAAATCAATCACTTCTTTGCATTCCTTTTTCGTTTCCATCTCGCAAAAAATTCTTAATAGCGGCTCTGTTCCTGAAAATCTAGCAATAATCCAACCACCATTCTTAAAATAAACTTTGCATCCATCCAAAAAAGACACCCTTTCAACATCATATTTTTTAAAAACTGGTAATTCTTTCTTTTCAAAAAGTGTTGATTGTATTTCTTGCTTTTTTTCTTGACTAAATGAATAGTCTCCTTCAAGCATACATAGTTTCCCACATTCTGCTTCAATATCTTTCACTATTTCCGAAAGTTTTTTTCCTATACATGCAATCATTTCTACTAGAAGCGCCGCTGCATACACTCCATCTTTACCATTTATGTGACCTTTAACCGTTAGCCCACCAGAAGACTCTCCTCCTAATATTGCTCCTGTCTCTTCCATCTTAGATGATATGTTTTTGAAGCCTACTGGTACTTCATGACAAGTCGCCCCAAATGTCTGCGCAACCTTGTCCAACATATGGGTTGTAGCAATATTACGTACCACATCTCCTTGCCATTTCTTGTATTTCACAAGATAATAATACAGCAGTACTAGTATCTCATTTGGATGCAAATATTTCCCCTCGTCATCTATAACCCCCAATCGATCTGCATCGCCATCCGTCGCGATTCCCAAATCATACTTCTTATCAACAACATGGTATGCTAATGATTTTAACGCGTCTTTAGAAGGCGATGGCATTTTCCCTCCAAACAGTGTATCATGTTCCGTATTTATAATGTCCAAGTCACATCTCGCCGTAAATAATATCATACTCAACGCTGTTTGACTTACCCCATACATTGGGTCTAGTGCAATCTTTATACCACTTTTCTGAATAAGAGAAATATCGATATTTTTTATGATATTATCAATATACGCATTTATTGGATAAAATTCTTCGATTAGACCCTTCTCTTTTGCCACACCAAATTCCATACATCTAATTTCGTTTACAGAGACTTTTTCAATATAGCTTTCGATATCTCTTGTCACCTCTGCACTTGCATCTCTTCCACCTTTTGTAAACACCTTAATCCCATTATATAAGGCGGGGTTATGACTTGCCGTGATCATCATCGCGTAATCAAATCCATGTTCCATAGTGTAATACATTACTAGCGGTGTGGGTACTGATCTATTAATGAAATAGCACTTTATTCCTTCTGCATTTAACACTTCACACACCCATAGCAAAGCTTCTCGTGACAAAAATCTTCTATCATATCCTATGACAATCCCCCTTGTCGCTTTTCCCTCAGACTTTATTTTCTCTGCCATACCTTTTGCAAATAATTGAATATTATGTCTTGTGAATTCATCCCCAATAATTGCTCTCCATCCACCTGTACCAAATTTAATCATTTTTCTTCTCCTATAATTCTATATTAAAAATTGTCTTAATGTTTCTCATTACTCCTACACATGTTTGATTTGATGCTGCGGGATAGCTCAATTCCATCACTTCACCATTCTTCACCATAGCCAATACCGAGGAAGCCCCTCCATCTACATTAATCATGCACTGTATATCTGGAATTATTTTATATGCAATTTCAATCATCTGCAAATAGTCCGCTCCGCATGAAATATTAGTACGTCCCGAGAATACTAGAATAAATAAATCTCCTTTTTTATCTAATCCTATTGCTGTACGAGGATGCTTTGAGAGATTTTGGATATCTGTTTCTTGTGTTTGCATAGATAATGGCGTTTCCCACCCCTCCTCAGTCATATGAGAAACAATAGTTTCTTTATCAAACAATGCTTTTCCATCTTCAACCAGTGTCATCGCCCCTCCATAAATCCATTCAAACGATTCCCATAACTCATTTGATATTTTTTCAGGAGCTGTCAGACTCACTTCGTATTCCAAATCACTGATATCATAATATCCTTCAAATAAATATTCTGGTGTAAGTAAACTCTCTATTCTTTCTCTTCTCTCACCTGAAAGGGATATTACCACACCATTGGCTGGCAATAGTACTCCACCCCTTTTTATGCAATAAATTTTTTCTCCTATAAACGCTATATTAAGTCTATCTTCCCCCACACTTTTGCGATACTCCAGACTATCCGCCATAGAATACCTTTTTGTCATGTCATTTTTTGATATATACGGGGTATAAACAATGACTTCCGACTCCTGTCGTTTATCCCCTTCTACATTAACATCATCTTTTGTCCACGCCACTTCTTGACCATTGAGTTTTAACATGCCCCCATTCAACTGAAAACGGAAAATTTTAAATTCCCCTTTCTTGTCCATTGCGATACATGACTTGTTATACAAAGGAAAAGACTCTCTTTTAATCCCATTTTCCTTTATTCTTAAATAATCAACATGCTCAGATCTATTCTCAATACATTCTCGTGGACATTTTTTCCTGATTCTATTATGTAACGCAATTGTTTTCTCAGTTGTAAAGAAAAGAAAATTAGATATAATCTGTATAGATTCACGGCTTCTCTTATAGAAAAATCTCCTTGCATGTTCCTGCTCTTTAAGATTAACTATATTCGCCTTAACTACATTATGTAACACTGTCGCATGAACTAAAATAGCTTCTCGCATTTCTTTCGTTTTCCAATCAATATCTATTTCCTTAAGATTACTCGCTTTATAATATCCCTTTTTATAAGTTATGTTTGGTATATCCAGAAGGAAACTCTCTACAAATTTTTCCCTATAATCAGAAAAATCACTATCCTCATTTTTCTCAATTGCATTGTAAAATACTGAACGATGTGTCATATTATCATCATATATATTGAGAAAATGCTCTGGGTATTTCCAATAAAGCGTCTCACAACTTCTGCGATATATGCCCATTCCATATTCATCTGCCAACTTGGCTAAATGATAATATGAGATTTTTGTTTTTTCGCTGATTTTTGCATATGGGTAAATATTGCAATTCTTTGGAATATACACCTTAGAAATGCCACCTGAAGAAAAATTATTTGTCATAGTTTTAGTTGCTACACATTCCGCTGTGGTATTGACAATGCTAGGAATCTTTAAATCTTTCACTGACAAGAGCGCCTCTTCTCCATATGCAATTAGTAAGACATTCTCTTGCGCTATGCTTTTATTTAGCATATCATTTGACGTGATTTTTGAAAAATCCACATAATATTTCTCTGTGTCTTCTGTGATGATTTGATACCTATATCCATATGCAGCATTTAGTATTTCATCGTTGAAGTACGACTGCCTTTTTAATAATAGATATAGGTTGTGATGCTTATATTTTTGCATATCTTTAACAAAGTATTGTAAAAATCGAACATCGCTAATAAAGAAAATGATATCTGTAGATTCTTTTACAGCCACTTCCTCTTCTTTTGTTTGATTTATAAACATAAAATTTTCTAATTCATCTTGCATCAAATGCTCATAGATACATTTCATTTCTTTCAACGTAATGAATTCATTTCTCACCTTACAGATATCATGATAAATCTCCTGATCGCTACTAGTCTTATATGCCTCAAAATCACCGATTAATTCATTAATCTTATTCCAATACGCCTCGTACTTTTTTTCATCAATCACTTGATGTTTTAACAAGTATTCCATCCAGGCATCTTGTATCATTCTGTTTTCGTTTGTAACATCTATATATATTTCTTTAAATGAATATTGTCTAAACAGATTTTGACCAAAAAATTTTTTTCTTAGGTACCCCTCATGTGTATATTTCTCATTCGTTATCTTTAAAAACAAACACATCCAGACTCTCCTTTGTTTATTATATTTATATCCCACAGAAATAACTCTGTATCATTTTCATTAAAATAGTAATCAAGAATATATTTTGAAGCACTCACAGTAGGACTAATATTTTTATGTAAGTCTAATTTTTTAAAAGAGACCCAATAGCTAATATTCTCTCTGATTATCGTATTCAAACGTGCATATATAATATGTTCGAAATCCTCTATAATCTCCCCTGTTAATACAACTCTTTCCAAATCCAAAAGTGTAATAATATTCGCCAATACCCTTCCAAGCATTTCACAAAGTTCTTCAATAAACTCAATTGCTCTAGCCTCTTGATTATCTATGTCTTTCTTTAACTCGTCATATTCTTTTCCATAGCGTTTAACAATAGCTGTTTTTGAAATGAATTGTGTTAAGCAATTATGTTTCCCACAAACACACTTCACTTTTTCACCTTTACTCTCAACCGTATAGTGACCTAGCTCTCCCGCCACACTATTTTTGCTTTTTAAGATTTTTTGTTCCAAAATAAATGAAGAACCAATCCCACTATCTAGCTTTACTATCATTGAATTCATTTCATCTTTTACTTTTGATTTTTCATAGTATGCAATCATACTCACATCGTTACAAACAAGCACAGGTATACCATACTCTTCTAACTCTTTTTTTAAATCTAAATTTCTCCACCCTATATCTTTCGCATCTATTACAATGCCTGACGATTCATTTACAACACCTTCAACACTTATAGCCACTGCATATATTTGCATCTTATACTTAGCCAATATTTCAGAAAGATTCTTTTTGATTGCAAATAATGGATCCACTAGCTTATTTAATCCAATTATTTTTTTATTAACAATACTCCCATCTAATCCATTCAAATATATTTTTATTGTCTGTACAGATACCACAATTGTTACAATATGAAAATACTGATAGTTAATCAAAAGGGAGATTGGACTTCTCCCTTTCTGATTATTATTGTTTTTATATTCACTAAGAATTTTCTGATCACATAATTCACTAACTAAGTTCGTAACAGTTTGAGTTGCGAGATTGGTTTTTTTTGCAACGAGCTTTCTATGAATTCCTCTTTCATCATTAATTACTCTTAATATATTTTTTATATTTTGTTTCTTCATAATATCTGAACTTTTTAGTTTATTCATATCAATCTCATCCCCTCAACGTAAAACTATTACAAACTAGTTTGTGTCTCTATCTACTTGCTAACTGCTGCTTCTGTCTCAACCAAAATTGTATCTGCCGCCTCTTCTACTGTCATAACTTCATATGCAATCGCCTCTATAGCACTAGAAATCGTATTAGAAATTTGTGTATACTCTTCTATTGATGGTCTAGAAAAACCATACTCTAGCACCTCTGCTGCTTTTTCAAAGTGTGGCTTGTCAGCAACAAAAGTTTTAAATGCTTCACTATCCTTAGCAATATTAGAAACTGGCAAATATCCCGCATTTATTACCCACTCTGCATTCTTTTCTCCTGAAGTCATATACTCCATGAATTTAAGTGCTTCTTCTTCCTCTCTATCGCCATTATCAAATAAATAATAATGATTTGTTCCTAATCCTGTACTCAATTCATCATTTCCTGGCAACATTTCTACACCTATATTCATTGCATAATCCCCAGAATATGCATTGGCTGCGCCTTGAGTTCCGATTATCATAGCAACTTGTTCTTCAGCAAACGCATCCTCGCCAACTGTGATTGGTGAAATTCCCTCTGTTGCAAAACTTGTATAATAATCTAAAGTTTCAACTAATCCTTCTTTATCAAACCCAAGTTCTGTATAATCTTCACTCAAAAGAGAGTATCCATTTTGCTCCAAAAAGCACAACCATGTCCATGTTGTTCTCTCATTATTCGGGTCAATTGGCAGCCAGATACCTTGTCGATCTTCTGTAGTTAATGTCTTTGCAGTCTCATATAACTCTTCCCATGTAGTCGGTACCTTTTCAATTCCTGCTTCCTCAAACATATCCTTATTATATATTAAAACCAAAGTTCCTGCCTCTACTGGAACAGAATATGTTTTTCCTTCAAATTTCCCTGCATCCCACAATCCCTCTGGGATATCGCTTCTCCACTCATCAGAAATAAGATCTGTCAAATCAACCAATTTACCTGAAGTAGCTAAAACTCCCGTCATCGATGGTGCCCCCCATAAAATATCAGGTTGTGTATCATTCATCAATGCTGTTTGAACTTTTGGTAAAATATCTTCACTTGCTGCCACAAACTCTGTTGTAATTGTAACTCCTTCTGTTTGTGCACAATATTCATCCGCCATTTTTTGTAGATAATCTGCTTTTTCCGTTGGAAATCCATGCCATAATGTTAATTCTACATCTTCTCCCGAAGATGCTACTTCCCCAGTTTCTTCTGTTGTTGATGTAGTTTCCTCTGCTTTCTCCGCTGTGCTACAACCAGTAAACACAATCGTTCCAAGTAATACTGCTGCTAATAACTTTTTCATTTTTCATTTCTCCTCTTCTAAATATTTATTTTAATTATTCTTTGCCCCCAGAAAAAGCAATACTCTCAATTACTTTTCTTTGGAATAATACAAAGACTATCACAACTGGAAGCATAACTAGAATTGTCGCTGCCATCAATGCTCCCCAATCTGTTTCAATTGCACTTTGCTCTTTGAAATATGACAAACCTAACTGTAATGTATAATACCTATCATCGTTTGTAATGAGTAGAGGCCAAAAATACTGATTCCACCCATATATGAATATCAAGATAATCGATGTTGATAAGATAGGTTTTGACATCGGAAAAATAATCCTAAATATAATTTGAATCAAGTTACATCCATCAATTTGTGCCGCCTCTTCAATCTCTTTCGGTATTTTAAGAAAGAATTGCCTGAGTAGAAAAATAATTAATGCACTCCAACTAAAAGGTATAATCAATCCCCATAGTGTATTATGTAAATTCAACGCACTTAGTATTTTCGTCATCGGAATCATAATCGTTTGTGCTGGAAGCATTAGTCCTGATAGCAATAATACAAAAAGAAAATTTCTTCCTTTAAACTCTATTCGTGCAAATGCATATGCTGCCAAAACCGACGTAGTGATCTGCCCTATCATAATTCCTAATGTTACAATAACACTATTCGCTAGAAATCGTAAAAAAGGAAATCCATTCACCGCATTCACATAATTTTCAAAATTTAATTCACTCGGTATCCACTTAATTGGTACTTGAAGAATTTCGTCTGGCATTTTCAATGAACTAGATAACATCCACAAGAATGGAAGTATCATAACAAATGCAATTGCATATATAATAATATGTTTTATAATCGTTCCTACACGTTTCATCATGCCCTCCTATTCTTTATCCATAATTAATTTTTGAACTACTGTTACTAGAATCGCTAATATAAATAGTACAAATGCAATCGCGGAAGCATATCCTATTCTATACTCATCGAATCCCGCCTTATACAAGTATGTAACTAACATCTCCGTACTTCCAACTGGACCACCTTTTGTTGTAACATTGATAATGTCGAACACTTGAAATAATGATGCAGTTGTCGAAGAAACAATTACAAAAAACATTGTCGGTTTTAAAAGCGGAAGTGTAATCGTAAAAAATTGCTGGATTGGATTTGCTCCATCTATTCCTGCCGCTTCATACAAGGATGGGGATATTGCTAGGATACCTGCAATTATAATGATCATATTATACCCTAACGATTTCCACACTCCGATTATAATTAACGAAACCATTGCATAATCTGGTGATTGTAACCACGCTATCGGTTCCATCCCAACCATTCCTAGTATAGAGTTAAATAGTCCACCTTCTCCTGGTTGAAATATCCACGACCATACAATACCAATTGCAACCATTGATACGATATGAGGCAAAAAATACGCACCTTTTATAAATGAATACCCCTTCATACCTTTATAGATTGCTGCACTAATAACCAATGAAATTGATGTAGATAAGACAGTAGTACTTACTGAGTAAACTATTGTATTAACAAATGCATTTCTAAAATCTTTGGACTGGAACAATTCAATATAATTATCCAATCCTACAAATATCCGTTCCGTAGAGAAACCATTCCATTCCACAAATGTCAATGAGAATGAATAAAACAATGGAATTAAAAAGAATACTATGAACAACACATATGCTGGTGCTATTAATACATATCCCGAAAATTTATTTTTTTTCATAACAGTTTTTCCTCCTTCTTTTGAAAAT
This sequence comes from uncultured Lachnospiraceae bacterium, assembly GCA_964369755.1. Classification (GTDB taxonomy): domain Bacteria; phylum Bacillota; class Clostridia; order Lachnospirales; family Lachnospiraceae; genus CAUPWF01. The sequence continues at coordinate 32,622 of CAYJFY010000022.1, read as the reverse complement.
TTTTATTTAATCCATTGATTAGATTATATATCCACTGTTTTTGCTTTGCAACAAATCGCACATTTATTTTCTATCAGAACCATTTAAATACGTATTTTTTTATATTATAACTAATTTTATCAATTATTTTTTGTGTATATTGTACATTGATTTAAAAGTGATTAAATCGATTTTCATAAATAATTCGCACAATTTTATTAATTCTAACTTATTTATTACATTCAATAGAAAAAATCCGTAATGTTTATCTAGCAATAAACATTACGGATTTTTAATACATGGTAAAAGATTTAGCTATTTTATAAATACTTCTTTCCATACGCTGCAACGGACAACATCAAAATTCCCGAAACAAGGAATATCCATTGAATTCCTGTAATCACGTAATTCCCTATCATCAACTCTGGCAATATCTTTACGAGTGAAACCCCTACCAGCGTTGCTGAGAATCCTATCACGCTAGTAATCGCTGTATTTGTACTAACATATAGCAACTTATTCTCGGCCGGAGCCTTGGTAAACTGTATATTGAAAATCGAAATCGCAATTCCACCCCATGCAATTCCACTAAATATTTGATTTAACGGAAGAAGCCAATGGTAATTAGACTCCACAGTAAACATCCAGGTAACAACCGCTATCCCCAAAATACATACACACACTCGATTTACCCACATCCAGGATATTTTATCTGCTAGTTTTCCCCAAATAATAGCTGCAATCACCCTCGATATACTTGCAAGCATATTAATTAACATGACAAAGAAATAATCCAGTTCCAAATATCCTACCATATAGATTGCATAGAAGGGGTTCGCGATATTAAGAGCAATATTCCACAGTCCATAAAAAATAATTACTTTACAAAACTCTTTATCTCGAAGAGGAATCGCAATAATTTCTCTAATAGAAGGAATATCTGCACTTATAGGTTCTTCTATATCCTGTATTCTAAATAGACATAGATAATCTACTATCGTAAACCCAATTATAACTATTCCTACAATCAAAAAACTTAATTGTTCTAAGTGTAGTTCCTTAAAATAGTCTAGCATACGCCCTGCAACAAGAGACATTATTGTAATCGAAAGTAGGGACAGAGAATCTTTGATTCCCAAAAATCGTCCTTCTTCACCTTCTTTTATTGAACGTAACATCCAGTTCCCAAATCCTGTTCCTACAGAAGCTCCGCATAAATAAGACCCTCCATACAATAATGCTAATAGCAAGACCTTTATATCTCCACTTCCTTCTAGAACAGGTAAGAAAAACATCATACCCAAACAGAGGCGATGAATCAGTAACATATGTACATATACCCATTTTCTCCTACTTATCCTAGCAAAAATTTTAGCAGAAAAAATCTGAACTACATTCATCAGAGTCGGTAACACAGTTATAATACTAATCGCACCCTCGGATGCACCCAGAAAATATCCGTATCCTGCTAAAATCGTTCCAGTTGTCAGTACAAAGATCGCATTTGCAAGACAACCATCGATTAAAAATAATTGTTTTATTGACATCCCATCACCTCTTTGATATGTTAAGGTAAGTAACTATCTTTATTTTAGTTTTTTCACCTTAAAATACAAGATAGTAAATCCACAAAAAAACATACCAAAACAGAGGATGCTCCCATGAAAAATAATATATTCGATCTTGTTGGCACTTTAAATCTGCGCAATCTGAGTGCAGGTTCCTATATATCTAAGGGAATCGGAAAACATGTTACAAGAACCATTGACTCATATGAAATAATATATGTAAAATCTGGAGTTCTAGGAATCTTCGAAGAAGATATCTTCTATGAGGTTAAGGCCGGTCAAGCTCTCATCCTCTTTCCTCATCGTGAACATGGTGGTACGAGACCTTTCGATAAAGACCTAGTTTTTTATTGGCTCCACTTTGATATTGATGCACCTAGCGAACAGCAGGAACATCTGCTACATATCAACCAACTGACTACTGTTATCAACACAGCTAATTTCATACAGTATATCAGGCAATATATCAAATGTTATCAAAATAACTGGGTAGAATACACAAAAGGCTCCCTTACGCTATTCCAAATCCTATTAGAACTCCATAACTCACAAGTATATGAGAGCAAGTTATCTGCAAGTCAGGTATTAGCTACAAAAGCACATAACTATATCGCTACTCACATGGAGGAAGAACTCAGTGTTCAAAAAATAGCCAACGCCCTCAACTGTAATAGCGATTATCTGGGCAAAATCTATCTTGGCACTTTTCAAAAAACCATAACAAAATCCATCCAAGAACTTCGCATACAAAAGTCATGCTATATGTTATTGGAAACAAGTTACAACATTAACGAAATTGCAAAATCTTGTGGCTTCGACTCCTCTGATCAATTTCGTAAAGTTTTTCGACAGTTTCACGGAGAAACCCCAAAAGAATATCGAAAAAAATATAGTATATTAGACTCTATCGGTCTATAAATAATATAGCCCCTAGCGGTTTCATTGCTAGGGGCTTACTCTTAATCACTCATTCTAAAACTATTAACGTTTCTTGATGTATTTTCTTCTATCTAGTGCTACCGCCATTACGATTACGGCACCTTTGATGATATTTTGTACTTCGATACCAAGACCTAGGAATAACATTCCATAAGCCAGGATCTGGAACATCAATACACCGACGATTGCCGATCTAACATTACCAACACCACCAGAGAAACTGATACCACCGATAACGCAGGCTGCAATCGCATCCAGCTCATAGTTGATACCTGTCGCATTGTTCGCTGAACCGATACGTGCTGCCTCTAGGAATCCACCGATTCCATATAGAATACCTGCCAAGATATTTACTTGAACAAATACTTTGATTACGTTGATTCCACTTACTTTTGCAGCCTCTGGGTTACCACCAACCGCAAACATGTTCTTACCAAATACTGTTTTATTCCAGATAAAGTAAACGACAAATGCAATCACTGCTGCATAGATTACCAAGTGTGGAACGAAGAAATCTTCAAATGGAGTTCCTTGTAGAATTCCCATCTCTTTAAAGTTCAAGATGTTTCCATTTACAAGTTCTTTGTATGCTGGGTCATGGCTACCAATTGGCTGTCCACCACCGTAGTTGTAGTAAAGTGTGTTTACTCCGTAAACAACTAAACTTGTACCTAGTGTTACAACGAATGGATCCATTGATTGCAGTAAAGATACTACACACAACGATACAGATTAGAAGTGTTACAAGCAATCGAACTGCTGCAGGTGTTGTATTTAAGAACAACTCTGGATAAAATTTATTTGCCGCATCGAGTGCTTGTAGTAATGAAGCTGCAATAACAGTTGCAAAACCAACAATTCTACCTAATGAAAGGTCTGTACCTTGTAATACAATAATTCCACCAACCCCTAGGGCTAAGATTAATTTTACGCTTGATTGAGATAAAATATTGATAAATACTGACATAGAAAGGAATCCTGGTTCCATACCAATAACAATCAATATCAATAATCCCATTACAAGATAAATACCATAGTCTACCAAAAATTTGGTAACATCATCTTTTTTGATACTTTTAGCTTTTTCGTTCATACTCATTCTCCTATAAATACTTAGCAGCTAAATTGAAGATTTCTTCTTGTGTTGTCTCTGATGATTCAACAATACCAGAAATTCTTCCCGAACTCATTACTGCTATTCTATTTGTACAACCCATTAACTCAGGCATCTCCGAGCTAACCATAATAATTGCTTTTCCTTGATTTGCAAGCTTTATCATCAATTGATATATTTCATATTTCGCACCAACATCAATACCCCTTGTTGGCTCATCTAACAATAGGACATCCGGATCTGTTAACAGCCATTTTCCGATAATTACCTTTTGCTGATTTCCTCCACTCAACTCAGAAATCAATGAAGTCTGTCCATTTGTCTTAATCTTCATATTCTTGATCTGCTCATCTGTATCGGCAACCATTCTTGAATTGTTCAGCTTAATGCCATCTACGTAGTTGTGAAAGTTTGCGCTACAAGCATTGAACTTGATATCTGCAACCGGGAAGATTCCTGTTGCTCTACGCTCCTCTGTTAATAGCGCGAACTTGTTCTCTCTCGCTTTCAATGGTGTAGAGTTATCTAGTTCTTTTCCATCTAGATAAATCTTTCCAGAGTCTAATGTTCGAATACCAAATAGGGATTCTAGTAACTCTGATCTACCTGCACCCACCAATCCATATAATCCAAGAATTTCACCTTTGCGAACCTCTAGATTGATGTTGGTGATTCTAGGCTCATAAGTGGTTGTCATGTCTTCAATCTTCAAGAATGTATCTCCTGGAACATTTGTTACTTCTGGGAAACGATTCTCTAATCCTCTACCAACCATCATTGCTACAATTTTATCTAAATCTAAGTCTTCGATTTTCTCAGTTCCAACGTATTCTCCATCTCGAAGAACAGTAACTTCATCACTAATTTCAAAGATTTCATCCATCTTATGAGAAATGTAGATGATTCCAAATCCTTTTGCCTTTAAGTTTCTAATGATTTTATAAAGTGTTTCAACCTCTTTTTCTGTCAATGAACTTGTAGGTTCATCTAAAACAATAATCTTTGCATCATAGCTAATTGCCTTTGCAATCTCAATCATCTGTCTCTGGCTTACACTCAAATCATGTAGTTTTGCATTTGGATCTACTGGAACTCCGATTTCCTCGAAGAACTTTTTCGTATCTTCATATTTCTTTTTTTCGTCAACGACCATTCCTTTTTTCGGATAACGCCCTAACCATATGTTATCACTTACCGTCATTTGTAATATCTGATTCAACTCTTGATGTACCATGGAAACCCCATTCTCAAGAGCATGTTTTGGATCATCGAAATTAAATTCTTTCCCCTCTAGGTAAAACTTTCCTTTTTCCTGAAAATATATACCAAACATACATTTCATTAAAGTAGATTTACCTGCTCCATTCTCACCCATCAATGAATGAACAGTACCAGGTCTTACATTTAAATTAACCCCTTTAAGAACTTGAACACCATTAAATGATTTATGTACATCTTTTATTTCTAATAAATACTCATTGGCCACGTATTCTCACCTCGTTTTAAAAAATAATTGGGGCATACCATGATATACCCCAATCACTTTTATTTGAATTTACTGATTTAATTTTTCTTATTTGAAATCTGCTACGTTTTCTGCTGTTACTCCAACATATGGTACACGAACAGCTTTTGTTTCTTCATTTTCGATTGTCCAATCTGTTCCTTCTACTACATCTTTTCCTTGAGCTGCATTTACTGCTAAGTCGATTGTAGCTTGAGCTTGGTTTACACCGTCGTTCAATACTGTACCGTTCATTGTTCCAGCTTCGATCATTGTAAGTGCTTCATCTAAAGCGTCAACTCCGTATAATGGGATTGATGTTGCTGCTTTTTCCATCGCTGCTGCTGCACCGAATGCCATACCATCGTTGTTTGCGATTACTAATTCGATCTCATCGCCGAATTGTGTAATCCATCCACTCATGTTTGCTTCACCGTCTGCTGTAGACCATGTAGCTGATGGTTGCATTGCTAATTCTTCCACTGTGATTCCAGCTTCTTCGATTGTTTTTACAGACCACTCAGTTCTTGCTTCAGCATCTGGATGTCCTGCTTCACCTTTTAGCATTACGTATTGGATTGTTCCGTCGCCGTTCTTGTCCCAGTCCGCATTAGCTGCGATGTCTGCTGCCATCATTTCACCTTGGATGATTCCAGACTCAGCTGAGTTTGTTCCTACATACCATACTTTGTCGTAAGATGTCATTGATCCGTCTGTTGCTTCTTTATTGAATAAGATCAATGGGATATCAGCTGCTTGAGCTTTTCCAATAACTTCTCCTGCTGCTGCAGGGTCAACTAAGTTGATTGCTAATACGTCAACACCTTGAGTGATGAATGTATCGATTTGGTTGTTCAATGTAGCTTGGTCACCTTGTGAGTCAGCAATATCAATTTCTGCTCCAGCTGCTGCTGCTGCTGATTCTAGTGCTGGCTTAACTACACCGTTCATAAAGTTATCTGCTCCAGAATAAATATTTGCTCCGATTACAACTCCAGAATCTCCTGATGCCTCTTCTGCTGGTGCTTCCTCTTCAGCTGGCGCCTCTTCTTCTGTTGCCTCTTCTGCTGGTGCTGCTTCTTCTGCTGGTGCTGGTTGGCTACAACCAACTAACATTCCTGCTGTCATTACTGCGCATAAAAGTGCTGCTAATACTTTTCTTTTCATTTATAACTTCCTCCTTTTTTGTGTGTTACTTTTCGTAACATCTTATGAAATGGAGTATATCATATGCAAATTTATATTACTATGTGAATTTTTATGTTTTTTTGTATAAAATTTTACTTTTTGTTCATATCTTGTTAATATTTTAATCAAATGGAAATAAAACTCGTTGATATTCTTCCTCGTACATCAGATCCTGAGTCACTAGGGTAGTCTTCGTGTCCACATCCGATGTTTCTATCGGAACTTCATTGATCAACTCATATGCGTACTCTACTCCTAGATACCCCATTGCAAATGGATTCTGCACGATTAGAGCATCTACATTTCCTCTCTCGAGCATTCCAATCGATATCGTATTATTATCAAATGCTACTACGGTAGTCTCATCCCCGATGCCTAGTTCTTCGATTGCATATCCCACGCCAAGACTTGTCCATTCATTGAACGTCGCAATCACATTTAAATCTGGATTCTCCTCAAATAATCGTAGGGTCTCCTCCTTTGCCTCTTCAGTCGTCGATAGTACATTAATCCCAACAACGGACTCCAATCTAGGGTCCTCGTTGATACAGTCCATGAATCCAGCCTCTCTCTCCTGCCCATTTGCAGAATTTTTATCAAAGTTGACAATCCCAACTCGAAGTGCTTCCTCTTCGGCCTCAAGCGCCGCTTCTCCTGCCATATAGCCAGCCATATAATTATCCGTTCCGATATGATACTTCACACCCGCACTATTCACATCGCTGTCAATGCTCACCACATGAACTCCTTGACTGATTGCATACTCTACAGCCTCCGCATTCGCATTGTAGTCTATGGCTGAAAACACAATCACCTGAACTCCGTCTGCCACTGCCTCTTCAATTAACCTGTTTTGTGTTGCATAATCTTCTTCATTATCTGGTCCTTCAAATGAGATATGCAGATTATATTCCACGGATGCCGTATTTGCTCCTGCTTCTACCTCGTTCCAAAAATCAGAAGTAGTTGATTTTGTGATCACTGCCACTTGGACTGCCCCGCCATCCACATCCTCTAACTGCATCTTATTAAAACTATAGGAAATCACTGCACCTCCTATGATGTATACCACGATCAAGATTAGGCTTGCTATGATGATTGAAATTTTATTTTTCGTCATACTCACCCTCCTTAATCTTTGGCATATGTATCATCACTCGAGTTCCTTCATCCAACTCACTTTCAATTTCTAATCCATATACTTCTCCAAAATAAATTCGGATTCTATCATGAACATTTTTAATTCCAATTCCTACTCGGTCACCCGATTCACGCAGTAAGATTTCCTCACATTGTTCCTCCGACATTCCAACCCCATTATCCTCAACACTCATTATGATTTCATCCTCAGTTTCCGAAATGATAATACGAATTTCACCCTCATCCACCATACGATCGAGGCCATGGTAGATCGAATTTTCTATAATCGGTTGTAATGTGATTTTATTACAGAGATAGGCTTTGCACCCTTCTTCCACTTCAATGGTATAGGTGAATTGATTCTTATATCTATAATTCAAAATCTGGAGATAGCATCTCGCATGTTCCACTTCATTCTCAATCGGAATCAACTCATGTCCCCGACTGATGCTGATGCGAAAGAGTTTTGCCAATGCATTGACCATCTCCACCGCCTCCTCTGACCGTCTCTCCTCGCACATCCAGGCAATCGAGTCTAGCGTATTATACAAGAAATGTGGATTGATCTGAGATTGTAATGCATTTAGCTCCGTCTTTCTTAACGTAATTTCTTCCTTACGCACTTTTTCCATCAGGCGTTGGATACGCACAACCATATGTCCAAAGGAATCGGATAATTGGTTAATCTCTTTCGTTCCTACCACGGATTGATACTGAAATTCCTCCGCCCTCGTTTCAAAATCCTCCATAGCGCTCTGTAATTTCTTTGCTGGACTCGAGAACACTCTAGCGAACAACATCCCAATTGCAAGACTGGTGAACAGTACCATAACCAATATGGTTACCACAATCATAAGCATGCTTTCCACCTTACTCGTAATCATCTCATCCACATAGCTCACCCCAACCACACGCCAATTAGAATTACCCAAGGATAGTAGTGTATAAATCTCATTGTCCCTTGTATAAGAACCGTCTTCCATACGTGTGATTTCTTCTGTCGGCTCCTCCTTGATTTCGCTAAAGATAATATTTTGTTGAGGATGGTAGATGATGTTTCCCATATCGTCTACGATGTAACAGTATCCATGCTGTCCGATTCCCACATCATCAATATAGCTCGCAATTTCAGAGAATTGAATATCCATACCGATTTGTACACTCTCATTGGATTGTGTGATTACATTTTTTGAAAGGGTAACAACCCATGGATATTCATCCACAAACATAGAAGTCACATGAGGTTTCGAGATATTCAGCCCAGCATGGGGCTGTTCTTGATTTGACTCCTCTAGGTTTACATAGGATAGATTCAATCCTATTTCCTCTTTATACTCCCAGTTTCTCGACCAGGAATCTAAGATTGCTTGGTCTTCTCCATAGGTAGTAATCGCAACAACATCCGAACGAATCGCCAATAAATTCTCCACGGTACTATCCCAATTTTCCGAAGCATTATATACACTTCCCTCCAATATCTCCATCAGACTGCCCATGTCATCAATATATGAATGAATGGTGTTGGCTGCTTGGGCAACTGTTTGTTCACTATTAATTGTCGTATTTTCCTCGATAGAACGCTCATAGATATTGATAAAAATAATGACCACGGAAAGTAAGGTTACTAGCACAATGCTAGTAACCGCCCAAGTCATCAATGTAGACATCGATATATTTTTTAATGGCTTTTTCACACTACTTTTCTGAATTCTCTTGTCCCTCATTGCTCTGTCTCCTGTATGCATTTGGTGACATTCCCACATATTTCTTAAAACAATAGCTAAAGTAATGTTGGTCGCTATACCCACACATCTCTGTGATCTCGCGGATTTTCAATTGACTACTTAACAACAATTCCTTTGCCGTTTCCACTCTCTTCTTCGTCAACAACTCGATAAAGGTACTCCCCATATGTTTCTTAATCAACGCGCTCAAGTAATTGGGACTTATCGCAATATCATGACTGATCGAAACCAGTGAAATCCCCGCATCTGCATATTCTTTTTCAATCTTATTCAAAGCCTTATCGCAGATTTCGGATCCACTTGAGATTTTCTCATCTTCGTCTAGTCGCTCGATATCCGACATATATCTCGCAAGACCGTCGTCTCGATTACACTTGGTGATTGCTTTCATCGCCTCACCATAAGCCACATGGCAATCTTGTAGATTCTCCTTTTCCTTGCTAATTCCAATATGGGCATCCAACTTCATAATACGTCTCGTACTCTGAATGATGTCATCCACAAGAATATGCAAGTATTTATTCATTTCTCTAGAAGTTGCACAAATCAAGGAAACAATTCGATTTCCCACATAGAAGGTATTGTGCTTTACATACTTTTTCAAAACACTCTCTATAGCATTGATGTTCTCTGCTACCGTGCAATTCTTCCCATCTTCATTCCAAAAATTTGATACAATAACCGTATATCTTAACTGGCTTGTATCCTTTGTTAAAATTCCACACTCTTTGGCTTCTAGCAGCAACTGCTGCTCTCTGTCGTCCCCTGACTCTTCTTGATAGCTGTCTAGAATCAAAGGCATCAGAAAATTCGCAATCTCTGCTCGACCTTGCGTCTGGGTACTGCCCAAGAACTCGGCAAATTTATCATCGATTTTCTTCTTAATATTTTTTAATTCTGTCGTTAAATCCTGAGCCGTAATAGGCTTTAACATATAACTGACCACATTGTATTGGATGGCCTGCTGGGCATAGGAAAAATCATCATATCCACTCAGGAAAGCGATCTGAGTATTTGGTCGAACCTCCCGTACTTCTCGTGCTAGTTCAATCCCCGTCATAAATGGCATCTTCACATCAGTCAACAGTAAATCAGGCTCTAATTTTTCCACTAGTTCTAGCGCTTCAATTCCATTTTCTGCTTCTCCAATTACTCGAAATCCGATCTCGTCCCATTTCACCTTGCGGATCAGAGCTTTTCTCAAATCCCATTCATCATCTACTACAATCACTGTGTACATAAAGTTCGTCCCCCTAGGTCAAATCTCTTGACTTATCTTGAATTTTCTAGCTAAATATACAAATGGTGTATCTAATATACTCGTAAACACAAATATAACATAAGAGGAAACTGTGATATTCAGAATTGTTTGCAAGTCAAACACTCCCCAAAAAGCTCCAAAGCTAAAGAGAAGTGTGTTGATCAGCTGAGAAATAAGTGTGGACCCATTGTTTCGAATAAACAAATATCCCTTTTTATCTCCAAATATCTTCGTTGTCTTATTCCATATAAAATGGTAAATCCATACGTCAAAGACTTGACAAATAGCAAAAACACCTACGCCTACTATCATAAATCTCGGTGTGTTTGCAAAAACTTCTCTGATAGATGGTAGTATATAATCATTATCCGCAGGGAGATATAAAAACCACAATCTAGACAGTACCATAAATACAACATTTGCAAATATCCCTATCTTAACAGCCATATTTGCAGCTTTTTTCCCATAATTCTCGGATAAGATGTCTGTAACCAAAAAAGTCGAAGCAAACAAGATATTCCCCAGTGTTTGATTTGCACCAAATGCATCTATCATAATCGATACTTCAATATTTGCAACGATTGTCGCGATAGCTGACCAGACAAATAACCCCGTCTTTCCTAATAGCTTGTAGAAAACCAAAACAGAACCATAAGTAATCACTAGAGATAAGATTAAAATCAACTCATTCTGCATTGGTTGTCACACCTCCTACTCCAAATGCTGTATTTTCCATCAAGATATCCACTCGGATATCCTCGATATATTTTGGATAGATATGCTTGACAAATCGTTCGATAACCTTAGGGTCTGGTTTAATTACCTTTCCATTTTCTTGCATAATATTAATGCAAACCCTGTCAAAATATTTTAGTCCTATCTCAATGTCATTTGTCATACTCTCCACACTTTGCCCTGGAATACCAAGCAACAAACAACATTCATCAAAATAACTTGCAATTTCCTCTGGTTTATCGGTATCAATTCCTTTTGCCAAATAACACTCTCTAAATAGATAATCGAAGGTTTCAACACCGATTTTAACGATTACTTTTATTCCAAGTTTCTTAAACTTCTCGCGAAGTGGCGCCACTGCTTCTCTGTTGGTCCAATGGCATTCGAAATGAATTTCCTTGATATTTGTTTCGAGACATTTTTTCTCGATATCCTCCATTGTTTTTTCAGACAACTCCGTAAAACTTCCCGAATTAATCACTTCCAATTTTTGATAAATTCCTGTAATTTTATCTAGCTCTATTTTATTTAAAGCATCATTTTCATCTTGATCCAAAGAAAAATCCAAGTGATAGTCGCAAAATCTGCACCTTCTCCAACTACACCCACTGCCTCTAATCAGTACAATTTCTCTTTTGTTTTTTTCATGAATTACTGAATACCTTACTTCAATTTCATTGTCCATATTTTACCTCAAATTCTGTTATTGAAATCGGTTTTGAGTAATAATAGCCTTGACCAGTCTTACACCCTAATTCACAGAGCTTGTCATGTTGCTCTTTACACTCAACACCTTCGGCTACAGACGTCACATATTCGAGACCTTCACAAAGTGTAATCGCTACCCGTGCGAGCGTTTCTGATTTTTTATCTTTGTGTATCCCATCAATAATCGTCATATCAATTTTGATTTCATCGAAATCAGACATCACCAATGAATTTAAATTTGAATAGCCACTTCCAAAATCATCCAGTGATACTAAAAATCCAGCATCCGAGAAATTTTTGATAATTTTAGCCAAGACACTCTCCCCGATCCCGTTTATTGTTTCTGTTATTTCAATCATAATTCGGGAATGCTCCACACCATAGTTATCACATATTTCAGAGAATCTCTCCACAACACCTTTTTGAGATACTGTCATTCTAGAGCAGTTCACCGATATCGTAGTCGGCAAATTTACACCTCTATCCTTCCAAGATTTTAAGGTTTTACAAACTGTCTCTAAAACAAATTCATCTATTTTCGAAATAATTCCTTCTTTTTCATAGAATGGCAAGAAGAATGTAGGTGATTGTAGCATATCGTTCGCACCAACGCGTCTAACAAGAGCTTCTGCACCTTCAACCTTGCCCGTTGAGAGATTAATCTGTGGCTGCATATGCACCACATATTTCCCACTGGCTATCTCCATCTCTAGATTCTCAAGCAAAATTCGACCATAAGTCTCCCCTTCATCCAAATCACCTAGACTGCCGTCAGAGTGATTGAGGTTTTGATTCCATGTATAGCCAATCGTAGTATGAAACTCCTCTTCCTTCGCCAAAGTTTCTTTTAATAAATCAATATCTTTTTCGAAAGATTGTTCTGCGATATTTTCTGCAAGCACTACAAATTCATCTCCTCCAACGCGGAAAACTTTGTCTTTGAAGATGGAATCTAAAATCTCCGACAACTTTACTAATGTACAGTCGCCAAACATGACTCCTTTGGAATCATTGATGGTGCTAAGCCCTATAATATCAACATATAAGACACCCAAACTATCAATGTTTTTATTAATTTCTTTTAGTGCGAGGTTATAGCTATGCCTGTTTTTTATGCCCGTAAGTGTGTCATAGTAACTCAGTTGATTTAGTTTTGTAACAAGTTCTGTTTCATCGATAAAGGATGCAACGAATTTCGCAACCGTTCTTATAATCGAAGTTTTCACTTCGTTCTTTCTTGAATTATCGACTCCTACAAAGCCTGTCACCTCTTTTTCATCTACTCGTATTGCACCAATCGTGATATCCGTAAGGTTTTGGGATTTCATAAGTTCATACTCAAAAGAGTTTTCATCTGTCTCCTCAATCCTTAGACAAAATGCATCCTCTGCTTCACATCGATTCAAAAAATAACCGAGCTTCTCTACTGGTAAGTTTTGAAGGCTGTCTTTGTATGCTGGATATCCCGATCTACAAAATTCATAAGTATTGCTTATAAACCTACCACATTCCGATAGTTCGAAAATATAGCTTCTTTCCGCTTCATAATAATTTGCAACAGTTTCCAACAGGGAATATATAGAAAAATTCGCCTCATTCCCAGAATGCAACATCTCAACACAATTCATCAAAAATTGTTCGTCTGCAAGTCGTTCTTTCAAGGTCCGTTCAAGTTCTACGAGCTTTGATACATCTGTCGCAATTTCTAACCTCGCTAATTTCCCATTGAATCGAGTCAGTTTATCTTTCAACAAAAATGTTGTATCTAAAGTAGGGTTATAATAGGACCACTCATAATATTTCTCTTCGTTCAACAAATGATTAGTACAAAAATCACAAGGCTCCTCTTTCCCTTGTAACACTTTGTAACATATCTTACCTTTTAAATCTTCATCTGAAACAATTCCTGTTGCACGTTTTCCATTTCCGTTCAAGTACAAAAGTTCATAGGTATCTAAATCGCTCACATAAACAATGCTATCAGAGTTATCTAAAATATCTGCCGAGTTTCTATTGCTGATTGCGAGTTCATTTATAGCTTCTCGCATATGTGTTCCTTGTAAGATGATTGACAGGAGCTTTCCTATATACTGTAAACTATTAATCTCCCTTTCGGTCCAAATTCTTGTTTTTGTACAATCATCAAGTCCTATGAAGAATGTCATTTTATCCTCACGTTTTACCTGTGCATGTACAAAAGACAAGATGCCTTGATCATCCATGATCTCAAAGGTTCTATCATGCTCTAGCGTTTCCCGTAAGTCATTGGAATAAATAATATTGTTATGCGCTTTATCTAGAAAATCTGCAAAGATTTCATATGGGAAATTCTGCAAGTTATCAATTTCACTACGAATGCCTTCTTTACAATACTCGAACGTATTGCTTAATGTAACTCCACCATCTAGAGTTTCAAAAATATAGCTTCTATCTGCATTATATTTTTGACACAAATAACTCAGGGTTAGATTGATTGCATCATTGTCTCCATTTTTTTCATAAAGAATGTTGAATACAGCAGATATTAGGTCGTAGTCAAAGAATGAACTTGCAATTCTGTTTGCATTTTCAATCTTCGTCGTACTCCTTGTCGTACCGATGTTAAAGTCCGCGGAATACACCATATATCTGTTTTTTCCTTGCATCTTGGCATGATTCAATGCCTTATCTGCATTTTGATACAATTCTTCATACGTTGCACCATCGCGAGGATAAAGTGCAATCCCCACACTCCCCGAGATAGAATAGTCCTTATACTCTCCCGAGTAAGTTTTTCTATACACTTCCAGAATCTTTTCTGCTTTTTCTTTTATGATTTCCATATCTGTCAAATGTTCGACAAAGATGATAAATTCATCCCCACCTATTCTTGCAACGATATCAACTTCACGAAATGCTTCTTTTAATCCCGCCGATATATCTCTTAGTACTTCATCCCCAAAATAATGTCCCAAATTATCATTAATCGCTTTGAAATTATCAATATCAATGATAAACAAGGCATGTTTGCCTGTCGTGTCTGAAGCGAGTTTTTCCGATATGATATTTTCAGCACTGATCTTGTTGTAACAATCTGTAAGCAAGTCTTTTTGAGAACGTTCTTCAATGATTCGATGCTCATGAATATCAATCCCTTTTCCTAACAAAAATACTGGAGTCCCCGAATCGTTTAAAATCAACTTACAAGTAATCCTATGGTATCGGTAATTATTTTCACTGGCCAAAATTCTAATATCGCAGGATTTCAATTCACCTTCTTTGATATTATTAATCATGTCGGCATACACCGGAATATCATCCTCATGAAGAAACTTCATATCAACAACTTTATCCTGAGGAACAATCTCACTATTACTCGACTCATTAAACCATAATTTTCCATAGTATTGGAAACTCCCTGTTCTTAAATCTACTGAGAAAAAACCTTCGTCGGATAATTCTGACATTTCATTCATCAAAACACTTTTCGGAAGCTTGTCCGCAAAATAATAATCGTAGTCACTATCTATTTTCCCATAAGAAAAATCTGCACGTAAGTCCTTGATGTACCCTGCTACATATTCTTCACCTGATGAACTCTCAAGTTTAATTAATCTAATTTTACAAGGAAGTCTTTTCCCACTTGGAGTGATATGCATCCAATAAAAATCATGCTTCCCCTGGGTGAGAACTTTTTCAAAATTAATGCGTGCCATTTCCTGAGAAGATATTCCATTTGGCTGCATCTCTGGTGAAAATTCAAAAAACCTCTCGAGAAATTCCTCTCCATTTTCGATATGAAACGCCTCTATTATGTGCTCATTGCACATAATATTGACCATATGTTTGTCCCACAAATTAAATCCGAATGGTGCACCACCTAAGATAGATTTCAATATCGGAGACGCATGTACTTCACTCGCTATTCCTTTTGATTCTTTACTTTTAAGGGTTATCGTTTTGTCCATACTCATCTTATTCGTTCTCCTTCTTCTATGTTTTCGTCAAATCCGTGGATTCCCATCTATTCTGACTCCATCTGGTGCAAGATTTTCTTTAATTCCTTCAACACATTATCTGTCGTGTGGGTACAAAATTCTTGAATTTCTTGAGGAGCTATATTCATAGCATAACTCTGTCCCACAAGCTTTAACATCTCTGCATCGTTCCACTGGTCTCCAAATGCCACACACTCCTCTGGCTTGATTCCTAGATCTTCTATCAAATGTTGCAATGCACTTCCTTTATTGACCCCAAAAGGCATAATGTCCATCCACCAACTTCCTGAAGTAACTACATGTGCCTTTTCGCCAAATAATCTCTCATATTTTTCTGCTATTTTATCCGTCCCATTCACTCCACAAAGTGATACGTTGATGACGTCTTTATTCAACGCGAGAAAATCCTCTGTTACAATTACATCCAACTCCTCTTTCATTTCATCAATATAAGCTTGATTGTCTGATTCCACATAGAGCGACCCTGCACAAGAAAATGCAATTTCACACTGTTCATCGTCTCGAACCACCTCCAACAACTCCTCAACCAACTCTCTCGAATGCACTTCGGGAATATGTAGTTCTCCATTCACTGTATACATACTCCCATTATCTGCAACATACAGAATTTCATCCTTCACTTCCTCAAACAAACTTACAATATTCTCATAATGCCTTCCACTTGCAGCAACAAAGATAATCCCTTTTTCTTTCAACTTACGAATCACATCAAACAGTTCTGGCTCAAAAGACTTTGCACCATGTTGTAGTAAAGTTCCATCAATATCACTTGCAATTAATTTTATCATTTCATTCTCCTTGTACTTCCATGAATTCATGTAGTATTACCTCTATACTTTTACATTTGTTTCTACTCAACTTGTCTAATTTAGAATATCTTAATGCATCGCTTCCAACAGCTGTCTTACAAGTTGCTCCGAAGTTTTCTCATAGCACATTTCTTCTGCATAGTTAGCATAACTATAAGAAACCCCATTTCCAACGGTTGTTGGGTCCACCACCCAACCTCTGCACGATGCGTGCAGTTGGTAGATTCCTGTGACTTGCATGAGCTTCTTCGCATTTTCCACATTCACGCCACTACCGATGAGGAACTCTATACGCTCCCCATATTTCTCCTGCAATTCTCTTAGGAGTGGAGCTCCATCCATCGCTTTTTCTTGCAATCCACTGGTTAAAATCCTATCCACTCCCAATTCTATACAAGTCTCCACTGCTTCATATGGATCAATGGTACAGTCAAATGCACGATGCAATACCGCAGTCTTATGATAACTATGAATCAAATCAACAAAACTCTTTATACGAATCTTATCCAAAGTAAAGGCATCTGTCAAGAACCCAAATGCAATTCCATCAGCTCCATGTTCTAAAAGCAACCTACAATCCACCAACATTGTACCAAATTCTTCTTGCGAATACAAAAATCCAGCTCCACGTGGTCGAACCATTGCAACAATCTCTAGATCTGTATTCTCTCTCGTCATCTTCAAAGTTCCTAGACTCGGTGTCAAACCGCCTAGGTACAAGGCTTGATTCAACTCAATTCGCTTCGCCCCTGCACGATGTGCAATCAGGGCATCTTCATAACTGCCGCAGCAGATTTCTAATATATTCATATGATTCCTCCATTAGGGACAGGGATGTTTTCATTGCTTTTATTTTCTTTAGCCAGGACATCACTCCAACATTACTCAATTCCATAAAACCCACAACCCCTTTCCGTAAAACTCCCTCTAACCTTCTCTCTACATGATACATCATATCACACGATTTTTCTAGTTGTTTTCATGGAATCCAATCTTGAATTTTTCCCTTTCCTATAGTACTATAGTACACATGGAAAATAAAAAAATGAAAATAAGATATCTAGATAATTACGAGAAGTTTAAATGTACAGCCAATCAATGCAAAGCCACTTGTTGTGCCGGTTGGAAAATAGTCATTGACGAGGATAGTATGCAAGAGTATTTGGAAAATACAACTGCATTTGGCAATCGTCTGCGTGCATCAATCGACCAGGAAGAAGAGGTGTTTTACCAAGACGATCAGAAGCGCTGTGCCTTTTTAAATGCAGAAAATTTCTGCGATATTTACCGGGAGCTCGGTGAAGAGGCCTTATGCTATACCTGTACAACCTACCCGAGACACATCGAGGAATTCGAGAATTTGAATGAGGTTTCTTTATCCATTTCATGTCCTGAGGTTGCAGAAATTTTATTGAACACAAAGGATAAAATCGGATTCTACGAATTAGAGGAAGAACTCGAAGGCAATGAACTGGATTTAGAAGAGTTTGATACCATGTTTTATGAATTACTCTATCAAGTGCGCCAAGACATGTTTACAATCATACAAGACCGCACCATACCGATTGATATTCGTATCCAGTTAATCGAACGATATGCTCAAGATGTTGATTCGCAAGTCGAATTGAGTATTTTCTCCATCAATGATGTAATGGATGAATATAAGAATTACAATAAAAAAGCTGATGAATTATCTTGTGAATTCAGCATGGAACACCAGATTTCGGATGGAAGAGAAAGTTTTGAACGTTTATACGAATTAGAGGCATTGGATGATCAGTGGCATCCCTTCTTAAATAAGATAAAGAATACGATTGGCGCAATCGACGAAGACGAGTTTCAAAAAGAGTGGAAGAAATTTCAGAACACACAGGATTTAGATATTATGAAGGAACACCTTATGGTCTATTTTCTATATGGGTATTTCTGTGGAAGTGTCTATGATGGATATGTATATTCGAAAGCGAAGTTAGCAATCTTCAGTACAATTGTCATCGAATGGCTATGGTTTGGCTATGAACAAGTGAATCATCGCAGTATTGCGATAGACGAACAGATAGAGATTACCTATCGATATGCAAGGGAAATCGAACATTCGGATGATAATATTCTATATTTAGAAAAAATATTTTAATCACGGAAACATTGAAGAAAAACAGATAAGAGGAGAGTACATTATGAGTACAGATAGAGGGGGAGCACTGAACTGCAAGCGTTCAAAAGAAATGGAGCATGAGTTGAAATCTTGCAATATGCTGAAATCCATATTGGGAACAGCTCCGTTTGGGGTTAATATATGGAATAAGGACATGCTAAGCATTATGTGCAATGCACAGATATTAAACGCGTTTGATATTGAAAATGAAGAGGAGTTTTTAGATAGATTTTATGAATTTTCACCAGAGTTTCAGCCAAATGGGGTATCCTCCAAGGAAATGTCACGGATAAATTTTGATCTTGCCTTAAAAAATGGCAAACATATTTTTAATTGGATGCACATCACTCCAAATGGGGACAATTTCCCTTGTGAAATCACACTGGTTAAACTGGAGGGTTCATCCGATGAGGTCTATGTTGTTGGTTTCATAAAAGATTTGCGAGCAGAATTTGATTACGAGCAAAACAATATAAATTATGATTTTTATTTTACCGATAAACTTCCAAAAAGTGTGTTGGTGGATAAAATGTCCGAGCTAACCAATGAATGGTACTGCACATTTGACTTAAGAACAGGTAACTTACAGTATTATGGCAAATATTGGTTTCATGAATTTGAAATAAATCCCGAAATCACTGAAAATAAAATGTTAGATTTGAATTTTATTCACAAGGACGATATCAAGCTATTTGATGAAATGATGACTAATGCTAGGTTGGGCATCATCAATGCCTTTGACATAAGATTTTTAAACGATAGTGGTGATTACAGATATAATAGAATCACGAATGATCTCATATATGACAGCACTGGAACTCCTGTTTTTGTTGTATGCAAAGGTATCGATATCCACGACCAACGAATCATCGAAGAACGTTCACAAAAGGATTTGCTAACCGATTGCTACAATAAAATAAGTGCTGAAAACATTATATCCGAGAAGCTAACTTCAAACCCTTCATCTACTCATACGTTATTTATCATGGATATAGATGACTTCAAATCAATCAATGACAATTTAGGTCATTTTTTCGGTGATGAAGTTCTAAAAGATATCGCATCGGGTTTGAAAAATGCGTTTAGAGATGTTGACATCATTTCAAGGATCGGCGGAGATGAGTTTATTGTTTTTGTAGAAAATTTATCTGATGAAAAACTGGTTTTTGAAAAAGCAAAAAAAATACTTGAAGTGTATAGAAAGACTTATTCAGGTGAATATAAAGATTATTCTGTTTCGGGCAGTGTGGGTATTGCACTCTTCCCCCGTGATGCTAGCAATTATAAAGAACTGTACCAAAATGCAGACAAGGCCTTAAACCAAGCAAAAATTCAGGGTAAAAATAGATTTTTGGTCTATTCAAGTGACTTTAATATCGGAACATCCGAAAGAAGCACTACAAAAATCGAAAATGCCAACAGAATGGCAAGTTCCTTCTTTGATTACGACCTCATTTCGACTGCATTTAATATTCTCTATGAGAAAGATGGAAGTCCTGAGGCTATCAACCTAACTCTTAGCTACTTATGTGAAAAATATGGTGCGGACAGAAGTTATATTTTTGAGTCCTTCGACAATGGTAAAACCTATGATAATACCTTTGAGTATTGCAAAGAGGGCATCAGTAGCGAAATAGATAATTTACAAGGATTAGAACGAGCGATATTTGGTGAGTTCATTGAAAAAGCACACGATAACATTCTCTACTCTAACGATCTAAATGAAACCTTTAAAAATGAAAACGCGTTTGAATTAATGGCAAATCAAGGCATTTTGTCGTTTGCCCATGCGCAAATCAAACGTGATGGCGAAATGACTTTTTTTGTCGGACTTGACGACTGTACAAAAACAAGAATATGGTCAGAGAGAGAGATTAACAGCCTACAATATATCGGGAAGATATTGTCAGTCATTTTACAAGGGGCAAGTTTAAGAGTGGAACTAAGTGAACTTACAAATACTCTATCCACCAAATTGAACGATGAGCATTTCCTCATGGACTGCGTTGAAATGTTGCATTCTGGTAATGAACCGAACACTTCCCTGTACTCTTTGCTTGAAGCGGTAGCAAACTACTATGATGCCGAGAGAAGTTATATCTTCGAAGTATCGGAATGTGGCAATTTTATCAGTAACACCTACGAATATTGCAGACCGGGTCATACTCCCTATAAGGACAATCTTCAAAACCTACCAATAGCTGAACTTAGCTTTTTTCTTGATAATTGTAAGACCCAAGGGGCATTCCATCTCAATATAGACGAAGTTAGCAAAGACTCGCTCGAGTATGAACTTATGACACTGCAAAATCTTACCGATTTGATTATAGGTTCCATTCAGGCAAAAGATAAAGGAATAACAGGATTTGTAGGGGTTGACAATTCCCTGAAAAACCAAGATAAAACATCCATCATAAGCACGGTTGCAAAGTTCACTGCAACTTTCCTTGATGAAACACAATTTGTAACAAAGCTCAATAAGCTTAGCTATTATGATACACTTACGGGTGCAAAAAACAGACACAGCTACAATCTCTCATTGAAAGAGATTGATAAGAACATTGATAGTTTAGGCGTTTTATATGTTGATATCACGGGACTTCGTTTAATCAATGAAGCTAATGGAATAGATTTTGGTGACAGTGTTTTAAGAAAATTATCGAATATTCTACATGACTTTTTTAATGATAACGTTTTCCGTGTAGGTGGTGATGAATTTGTGATTCTTTCAATAAACATATCAGAACATGAATTTGAGAAACAAATTGTTTTGCTAAAGGAAAAGCTTGCAGTAGAAAAAGACTTCAATACCTCAATCGGTTATACCTGGAATAAAAACTTCGGTTATGCAAGTAGCGAATCAAGCACTATGAATGCGGGTGGAATCTATGGTCGTATTTTGCTTGAAAATTTAGAGAATGAAATAAAATCTGGTAAATATATTGTGTATATGCAACCTCAAGTTACTCTTTCAACAGGTAATTCTGAAAGTGCTGAGGCTCTTGTAAGACGTATCGGTGCAGGTGGGGTGCTTCAAGATCCTATTCAATTCTTACCATTTTATGAAAAAGAAGGTATTATTTCAGTCATTGATGAATTTGTTTTTGAAACAGTTTGTAAGACTATGAAATCATGGAAAGACAGCGGGATTCAAGTTCTTCCAACTATGTCTGTCAACTGTTCACGCATGACCATTTCAAAAGATGGTATTGTCGAAAAATTCGTAAATATATGTGACAAGTATGATATTGATTACTCAAAAATAGTGATTGAAATAACAGAGACGATAAATGGAATAGGCGAGGATTATTTAGCAGAAATCATTAAGAAGTTTTCAGATGCTGGATTTTTGGTATCATTGGATGATTTTGGCAGCGGTTATTCAAACTTAAACTCGCTGATCGCATCTGATTTTGATGAAATCAAAATCGACATGAAGATCATTAACGGGATACACAAGGACAAAAATTCCAAGCTGTTGACGAAGACTTCCATTTATCTTTGCAATGGTCTGGATCGTCTCAGTTCCGTGGCCGAGGGAGTTGAAAGCAAACTTCAACACGATGCACTTTGCGAAATGGGCTGTAATCTAGGCCAAGGTTACTATTACGCAAGACCTATGCCTATTGATGAGTTTACAAAGAAGTATATCAGTAACATTTCAGTCCCGCGCTAATCACTCCGCTGATTAGTGATGGGCTAGTACGTGAATTTTATGATAAATCACGTCCCTCGCCGTAAGGCGACTTGTAAATGGACGTGATTTGTTGCTTTTTGCAGGAGCACGTAGTGTGACTGTGAAAAGTAACGTATATCAAGTTATAAGTTTAATGCATAGACAAAAAGAGGTGGAATCAAACTCCACCTCTTTTTGTCTATCACATTCTATCATTTTTTATTTTACATCCAACTCATCAAAAATATCCCCACACTCTGGACAAAATTTTGGTGGATTCTTTGGATCTTCTGGTGTCCACCCACACTTATCACATGCATATAGAGGGGCATCTGCCGGCTTCTTGCTTCCACATTCTGGACAGAATTTCCCTTTGTTCACTGCTCCACATGAGCAAGTCCATCCTTCTTGTGGTGCTGGTTTTGGCGAACCACATTCCAAACAGAATTTTCCCGCATTGTCTGTTTTTCCACATGAGCAAGCCCATGTCGCTGCAGTTGCCGCTGCTGGTGCTTCAGTTGCCGCTGACGCTGCTGGCGCTACCGGAGCTGCCTGTTGCTGTTGTTGGTATTGTTGCTGTTGAAATTGTTGCTGCTGTTGTTGCTGTTGACCCATCTCGAATAAATTCTGACTATTCATGCCACCCGCATTTCCAGCCATATTCATTCCCATGAATCCCATCATAGCACCCATGCCACCTTCATTCTTCGCCGCATCTTGCATTGCAGTTGCCTGTGCTCCTACTAGATGAGCCGCTGCCATGGTTGGATTTCTAAAGGTTGCGTTACGTTGCAATTCTTTGATCATTGCCTCGTCTTCTTCGGAAGCCTTTACAGAGGACACTCCAAATGAATTAATCTTCAAACCACGTAGCTCGCCCCATTTCTGAGACAATACTTCATTCAACGCATCTGCCATCTCCATCGTGTGTCCTGGTAGGGCGCTATAGCGAATTCCCATTGCTGAGATCTTAGCAAAGGCGGGTTGCAATGCTGTCATAAGCTCTGACTTTAGCATCCCATCGATTTCACTACGATTATAATCATCACTGATGTTTCCACAGACATTGGTGTAGAATAACATCGGGTCAACAATTTTATAAGAATATTCTCCATGACAACGAATCGAGATATCAATATCCAATCCGATGTTTTGGTCAACTACACGGAATGGTACCGGACTTGGTGTTCCATATTTATTTCCGATAATTTCCTTGGTGTTAAAATAATACACTCTCTGGTCTTTCCCTGGCTGCCCGCCAAATGTAAAACGCGCCCCGATGTTCTTGAATGTATCAATAATATTCTTCCCTAAATCCCCTGCAAAAATCGATGGTTCTGTAGAACTATCGTATGTAAACTCTCCTGGCTCCGCACAGAGCTCAACTACCTTGCCATTATCGACAATAATCATACACTGTCCGTCTGCTACTGCAACAACAGATCCACTACTGATGATGTTCTCTTCTCCATGCTTATTCGAACTTCTTCCTGTAGTCTTTGGTTGCCCCTTTCGCACCAAGACATCTGGCTCGATTGCATCACAGTAGATAAACTCTTTCCACTGATCTCCAAGTATTCCTCCTGCTGCTCCTGTGATTGCTTGAATTAATCCCATGTATTCTTCCTCCTTAAACTGTATGTATTTAATTTTAAATCATTACAGCTAAAATTACCACTAAAATTTTCAAAAAGGAAGCCGCAATATACGACTTCCTGATTCTAAGTAACTATTTACAAACAAGTATATCCACCATCAACAATCAGCTCTGTGCCTGTCGCATATTTCCCCGCATCTGAGATGAAATATAGGTACGCACCCGCAATGTCTTCTGGTTGTCCTAATCTGCTACCCTCTGGATAATTCTTCATCCACTGTGCATGCATATCTGAAAAATCTTGTACGATATCCGTCAGTATATAGCCTGGGCTTACACAGTTGACGCGAATCCCATACTTACACCACTCCACCGCAAGCCCCTTAGTCAAATGTACAAGACCTGCCTTAGCAGCACAATAGCTAGCAATAGTTTGAGGTGCATTGATTACCGATGCACTCATAGATGCCGTACTAACTATGGATCCTGGTCTCTTTTGTTCCACCATCACCTTTGCAGCTGCACGTGCGGTCAGAAACGAACCGTTGAGGTCAACATCAACAATTTTCTTGAAATCTGCTGCCGAAGTTTCCAGTGCAGAATCAAATGCCACAATCCCCGCATTATTGATACAAAAATCTATGGTTTCATAATCCATCAAATAAGCCGCCATCATGGCATCCACACTTTCTTGATTGGTAATGTCACATTGATACGCCTTTACCAACCTACCTGTCGCCTCTGCGATTTTTATCGCTGTCTTCTCTGCCAATTCTAAATTGACATCCACAATCGCTACATCCGCTCCTTGCTCTGCCAGAACTCCTACCAAATGTTCCCCGATTCCCTGTGCTGCTCCTGTTACAAAACCTTTTTTTCCTTCCACCGAAAAATAATTCTTCATAGCTTGTCTCCTCTCATGTGTTGACACTCTCGTGTATTGTTTTCCATTTACTAGTTACGTTCCATATACGCTTCTAGCGCCTCAAACATTGCTACGTACTTTTTCATATATTACGATGCCCTCCCTCATAATGGATTCCTTCAATTCCTTATTCAAAGGCAAGGATAAATCTACAACATCATACTGTAAGAGTGTGCTAGTACTTTCATCAACCTCAAGTGCAAACAGAGCTACCTTTCCCCCACTTACAGCTAGATCAATATCGCTCCTATCATTATAATCTCCCCGTGCCCGAGAACCAAATAGCGTCACCTAATTTCTATAGCAAATTCACATTCATCTCTTGTCTCCTAGTATAACTCTTGGCTTAAACAATATCAAGATGTAAGGGGCAAAAGCTATTTTGACCCTTACATACCTACGGATTGCTACGCACTTTGTGCTCTCACAATCCTAAAAACATTCAGAATCCGCCCTATTTGGGCTACTTCTTCATGTTTTGTCAGTCCCAAAGTCATATTTTTGTATGCTAGCATACAACATATGACCTTTTGACCTTGGTATCATATCAAGAATTGGTTGAAGAATTTATGTAAATATATACAAAATTCAAAAAAATGATTTCAATCATACAAATTCACTATAAATTATGTTAGACTTAGTTTAGTGCTACTGTTGTAGTATTGGCGGTTTGCCCTCTTATGGAGGGATGAAGCCCTCCATATTTGACTGAATAGTCAGAGAAAGGAGGGGTGCTATGGTTACATATGAGGCTTTATTTCAGCTACTAATATTAATCGTTGCAATTGTGACTCTTGTTATAAAGATTGACAAAAAATAATCGCCTAAAGCCCCAAACTTTCGCGATTATTTTTTAGCTAAAAAACTGAGGGCTAACTGCTAACAGTAGCACCTTTTTCAAACATATAGTACCATATTATGTAATCAAAATCAAGTAATGAACGAATGATTTAAATTTAAGAAAACGAGGAGGAAATTATGAGCAAAATTGTACTTGTAGGAGCAAACCATGCAGGAACTTCCTGTATAAACACAATCCTTGATAACTACTCTGGCAATGAAGTCACTGTATTTGATTCGAACAGTAATATTAGTTTCTTAGGTTGTGGGATGGCATTATGGATTGGCAAGCAAATTGATGGTCCAGAGGGTTTATTTTATTCTAATAAGGAACTGTTGGAGTCTAAGGGCGCAAAAATTTATATGGAAACTCCAGTTGAGGACATTGACTTTGACAAAAAAATTGTATACGCCACTAGTAAAGATGGTGAAAAGTATGAGGAACATTATGACAAGTTAATCCTTGCAACCGGATCTTGGCCGATTGAACCTAACATCCCTGGTGCCGATTTAAATAATGTGCAATATGTGAAACTATTCCAACATGCCGAAGAAGTAATTAAGAAACTGGATACCAATCCTGAAATTCAAGATGTAACAGTAGTGGGTGCTGGTTATATTGGAGTAGAATTAGCAGAAGCCTTTGAGCGTTGCGGGAAAAAAACTACACTAATCGATATCGCAGATAGTTGTTTAACTGCATACTATGATGAACAATTCACGGATAAGATGCGTGCCACACTTGAGTCTCATGGAATCAATACAGAATTTGGGCAAAAAGTTTTAGAAATACAGGGCACTGGCAAAGTGGAAAAGATTATAACTGATAAAAAGGAAATCAAAGCAGATATGGTTGTCCTAGCCGTTGGCTTTAAACCGAATACAGAACTTGGAAGAGATCGTCTTGCGCTTTTTGAAAACAACTCTTATAAAGTTGATCTAAATCAGCAGACTAGTGAAAAAGATGTATATGCCATTGGCGATTGCGCAACTGTTTATGATAATTCTATCGAGGACACGAATTATATTGCACTTGCGACAAATGCTGTTCGCTCTGGAATCGTAGCCGCACATAATGTGTGTGGGGCAAATGTCTCATCAATCGGCGTACAAGGCTCAAACGGAATCAGCATCTACGGATATAACATGGTATCCACTGGAATTACTGTTTGCAAAGCAAAGAAATTAGGACTTGATGTAGAATATACCGACTTTACTGATAATCAGAAACCAGAGTTTTCACACAAAAACGCTGAGGTAACCATTCGTATCGTCTATGACAAAAAAACACGTCGAGTTCTGGGTGCACAGATGGCTTCAGAATATGATTTATCCATGGGAATTCATATGTTCTCATTAGCAATCCAAGAAGGTGTCACAATTGATAAATTAAAACTTTTAGATATCTTCTTCCTTCCGCATTTTAACAAGCCATATAATTATATTACCATGGCTGCTATAACAGCGAAGTGATACCAAGGGACAAAAGGTCATGATTTCATGCTTGCATGGAAAATCATGACCTTTGTGTCTCCTCAAAACATGCAAGAAGTAGCTCCATTTTCCCTAATATCTATAAGGATTTCCACCACCTTCTCTTCAAATCCCTCTATTTGACTCAAATCTTCTCCCCAAAACTCCACATTAGTCACTACATGATGTACAAGTTCCTTTACATCATCATCTTTGTGTGCGCAGTAGAATTCGAGCACCTCTTTATCATCCTTGATTAAATAATCTTCCCCATTACAGGTTCCAACAAGCCCCTCATCGGTCAATGTATGACCATTGAAAAATGCGATATACATGGCAAAGGATGCCGTGATGTATCTTGGCAGTTCACCCTTCCTCTTCACATATTCTTTCAGCGACGGCATCACTCTTGCCCTCCACTTAGAAGTAGAATTAAGAGAAATCGCCAATAATTCATGGTCAATAAATGGATTCTTGAAACGCTCTGTCACAGAAGCTGCAAACTCTTCCAGCTCTTCAATTGGTAAATCCAATGTCGGAATAATCTCCTCGTAGATTGTTCGATTCATAAATCCATTAATCCCTTCATCATCCATGCAGTCACGTACAATTTTCTGCCCTGCTAAGTACGCCCCCAATACAAACGAAGTATGGGCACCGTTCAAGATGCGAACCTTGCGTTGCTTATACGGCTTATGATTATCTGTAATAATCACTGGAAGTCCTGCCTCTTCAAATGGAAGCTCTTCTTTTAATTTTTCTGGACCTTCGATGACCCAAAACCCAAATACCTCTCCCGTGTTAATCAAATTGTCCTGATATCCCAATTCCTCACAGATAGACTCTGCCTCATTCCTTGGATATCCCGTGACAATTCGGTCCACAAGGGTGGAACAGAAGATATTTTCTTCCTCCAACCACGAAATAAATTCTGCTCCCAATTCCCACTGCTTGGCATATTGCTTCACACATTTCTCTAATTCTTTTCCATTGTCATCGATCAACTCGCAAGAAAGGATGACAAATCCTTTTCCCTCTTGTGCTCCATACTCTTGAAAACGTCGATACATAAATTGGGTCAACTTCCCAGGATAACTGCTAGCTGGTTCATCTCCAAACTCACAACTTGAATCATAGACAATTCCAGCCTCTGTCGTATTACATGCGATATATCGAAGCTCTGGATTCATCGCACACTCCAACAACATCTCATAATTCTCATAAGGATTGATGCAGCGACTCACACAAGAAATCACTCTCTTATGATTCACCTTCTTTCCATCCTCAAACCCACGAAGAAACAAGGTGTACAGTCCTTCTTGCGCGTTAATCATCTCCGTCAACCCCTGGGCAATCGGTTGGCATAAAACCACCTTGGAATTGAATCCCACCTTCTCATTCATCACATCAATAAAATAATCTACAAATGCACGCAAAAAATTTCCCTCGCCAAACTGCAACACCCTCTCAGGTGCATCCTCCAACAAATATCCTTCATATCCTTGTTCTTTCAATGTTTGATAACTTAATTTCTTCATCGTCATTCTCCTTTTTCTTACTATACATATAAGTATCTAAAGCGTTACCCCTTGCTTAAAGATTGCCATATCATGATATCCTTGCTCTTCTGCCTTTACTTTCTTACCTGAAGCAACCTCCACCACATACTCGAACAACTTCTCCGCAAGAGACTCTAGACTCTCACCTTCCACCATAGTTCCACAGTTAAAGTCAATCCAGTTATTTTTCCTATCATTCAAACTAGTATTCGTAGAAATCTTCACGGTCGGTACCGGACATGCAAATGGCGTTCCACGTCCTGTGGTAAATAACACGATATGTGCGCCTGAAGCTGCTAATGCTGTTGCTGCAACCAAATCGTTTCCTGGGGAACTCAACAAGTTCAACCCTTTCACCGCTACTGGTTCTCCATAAGCAAGTACTCCTTTCACTTCTGCCGCTCCAGATTTTTGGGTGCATCCTAGAGACTTATCTTCTAATGTTGTGATTCCACCCTCCTTATTTCCTGGGGATGGATTCTCATAAATGGTTTGATTATGACTTGTGAAATACTCCTTGAAATCATTGATTAACTTTACTGTTTTCTCGAATAATTCCGTCGTCCCACAGCGATTCATCAGAATCGTCTCTGCACCAAACATTTCTGGCACCTCTGTCAGAATCGTGGTTCCCCCCTTAGAAATGAGCATATCTGAGAATGCCCCCACCGTAGGATTCGCTGTAATCCCAGATAATCCATCTGACCCTCCACACTTCATACCGATGATCAATTCTTCACAACTAATCTCTTCCCTGCTAGCTGTTCCCGCATACGCTACCAATTCTTCAACCAAAGCCAAAGACTCCGCTACCTCGTCTTCACAATCTTGTGCAACCAAGAACTTGACTCTCTTCTCATCATAAGCACCGATAAACTTCTTCAGTTCAGCAATATTGCTATTCTCACATCCTAATCCTAACACCAACACTCCACCCGCATTGGGATGATTGACCAAATCTGCCAAGATGGTTCTGGTATTATCTTGATCTCCCCCCATCTGAGAGCATCCATAAGGATGTGGAAATGCAACCACTTCGTCCACACCTCCCTTGATAAGTTTCTGCGCCTTCGTGGCAATAGAAGTCGCTACATTATTCACACAACCAACCGTTGGCACAATCCAGATTTCATTACGGATCCCAACTCTTCCATCTGCTCTCCGATACCCTTGAAAGTATCGCTTCTCACTGACTTGTTCTTCACACTCTACTTTCTCAAACGTATAATCAAGCAAATCACCAAGTCCTGTCTTCACATTGTGGGTATGCACCCAATCCCCAGCTTGAATCAAAGCTTTTGCAACACCAATCGGGTATGCATACTTGATAACTGATTCTCCCTCTTCTATGTTGTGAAGTGCAAATTTATGACCCTGTGGAATATCTTCTCTCAGCACTAGATCGATACCCAACTCACTCACCTGCATTCCTGCTTGTAGCGACTCCAATGCTACAGCCACATTATCATTCCCATGTATTTTAATGTATTTTTGCATCTACTACCTCCTCGTTTTCTTCATCTTCTGTTTCCTTCAATCTAATCACTCTGTACAAACTCTCTATAAATATTTACAACAAAACACATTCTTCACCTTAAAAATGTAAGTGCTTACATTTAACTTACATCATTTCATTCAATTAATCAATAAAAAAATAAAATTCACTTGATTTTTCTTAATAAATATGCAATGATAATAAAAAATGTAAGCACTTACAAAACTAATTTCATGGAGGATAAATCAGATGAAAAATTTCTTGGATCATCAATTTTTACTATCAACGCCAACTGCACAAAAACTATATCACGAATATGCAGATACCATGCCAGTATTGGACTATCATTGCCATATCAATCCGCGTGAAATCTACGAAGACAGAAAATTCGAGAACATCACACAAGTGTGGCTCGGTGGCGACCACTACAAATGGCGTCAAATGCGCTCCAATGGTGTAGACGAGAAATACATCACTGGCGATGCCAGTGACTATGAAAAATTTGTCAAATGGGCGGAAACTCTTCAGTTAGCAATCGGAAACCCTCTCTACCACTGGAGTCATCTGGAATTAAAGGAATATTTTGGATATGAGGGATACCTAAGTGCTGAGACTGCCGACGAAGTATGGAACTTGTGCAATACGAAGTTGCAAGAAGATGACTCAACGGTTCGTAGCTTAATCAAGCGTTCCAATGTAACCCTCATCTGCACTACCGATGATCCCATTGATTCCCTAGAATGGCACACCAAGATTGCAGAGGATGAAAGCTTTGACGTGCAAGTCCTCCCTACTTGGAGACCTGACAAGGCAATGAATATCGAAAAACCAGAATACCTAGACTACATCAAGGCACTGAGTGCAGTCAGTCAGGTGGAAATCACTTCTTATGCAACCCTATTGAATGCATTGCGTAACCGCATGGACTTCTTCGCATCTGTAGGTTGTAGCGTATCTGATCATGCCCTTGAATATGTGATGTTCGTGCCTACAAGCACGGAAGAAATCGAAGAGATTTTCAGAAAGCGTATGAACGGAGACCCCATCCAACGTGAAGAAGAATTAAAATTTAAGACTGCCTTTATGACCGCTGTTGGCAAAGAATACCACAAACGTAACTGGGTCATGCAACTGCATTATGGCTGCAAACGTGACAACAACACCTTCCGCTATCAGCAATTGGGTCCTGATACAGGCTTTGACTGCATCAATAATTTTGCCCCATCTGCTCAAATGGCAGATTTCCTAAACAACCTAAATGCAAGCGACCAATTGCCAAAGACCATCCTATATTCTTTGAATCCATATGATAACGCGTCCATCGGCACCATCATCGGATGCTTCCAAGACTCCACTGCCATCAGCAAGATTCAACAGGGAAGTGCCTGGTGGTTTAATGACCACAAGTCTGGAATGATAGACCAGATGACATCACTAGCCAACTTAGGCCTACTTGGAAACTTTATCGGAATGCTCACCGACTCTCGAAGCTTTTTATCTTATACAAGACATGATTACTTCCGTCGTATCCTATGTGACCTAATCGGCTCTTGGGTGGAAAACGGCGAGTATCCAGCAGATTATGCTGTTTTAGAGAAAATCATAAAGGGCATATCCTACAACAATGCCCTTCGTTACTTTAATTTCTCTGTATAATGTCAATTTAACGCTAATGTTAGTGAACCCCTTGGTTCACTAACATTCTCAATATTTCTCACTTTCTGAATTTTTTCATCATATCATCAAAGCTTACTAAACTTACATCACCATATTCACTCGCAAACTCCACACAACCTTTTGTAAATCCAGTTTTTGCAAACAAATAATAATGTTTTTCCTTGTATTTAAAAAGCTCACTGCGGTTTATCAACGTTTGTAGTACCGATAAATCTGCTTTTTCATTCGTCCACTTACACTCTGCAAAGAGAATCCCCGCACCCTCATCAAAGCCTATGATATCAATTTCTTCCTGCGATTTTGTTTTAGGATTGTTTCCCCACCAACGACCGAGGTCGGAAAACTCTATTGGAGAAGTTCCGCAGAGCAATTCGTCCCAGAGATATTGTTTGCAAATATCTTCAAAAACAGCACCCATATAGTCAGACAGAAACGGCTCTATTCGCTTATAGGCAAGATCCCACGCACCACGAGATATAATTGACTGATTTGCAGGCACAAAGCGATACCAAAACCTAAACATATTATCATTTAGCG
>CAYJFY010000021.1:0-43682 GCA_964369755.1 uncultured Lachnospiraceae bacterium | reverse complement strand
AAAAAGGTGAAATGGAGGGAGAGGTAAAGATGTGTACAATGCTTGATGAAATGGAACGAAAAGCGGAATTAAGAGGGGAAGAGAGGGCGACGGCTAAGATGTGTACAATGCTTGATGAAATGGAACGTGAGGCAGAAAAGCGAGGAGAAAAGCGAGGAGAAAAGCGAGGAGAAAAGCGTGGAGAAAAGCGTGGAGAAAAGCGTGGAGAAATACATAATGGGATTGAATTGATTATGGCGAATCGCAGTAGGTTTTCAGCAGAAGCTGCAACTGAAATATTTATGTGGGATAGGAAGATCGTGGATGAAATTTATCGAATAGTGGATTCGCAATCGAAGAATATAACTACAGAGAAAATGTATGATAGGCTTGTGGAGGGAGGATTCATACAGAAGATACTCTTATAAATATTATGTAGGATATTAAAAAGTTGTTAAAAGTTATGGATGATAAGGAATATTCAACCAGAGAGATGATGGAGTTATTAGGATTAAAACATAGACCGTCATTTAGGGATAATTATTTATTGCCTGCATTGGAATTGGGATATATAGAAATGACAATACCTAACAAGCCCAATAGTAGTAAGCAAAAATATAAAAAAATAAAAAGTAGGTAAGCAAGTTGCCTATGGTGGGACTAAGACGACATATCAAGTAGGGGAGCGTGTGATATATGCACCGAGCGAAGTGCCGGAAGTGACAACCAATGTGACGGGTAAGCCTATGACACTAGAGGAGATTGAACACATTGAGGAGGTGTTTGCCCAGGCGGCAAGACGTAGTAAGGAGGCGGGGTTTGATGCGGTGAAGATGTTAAAATTCCAGTGATGACAGTTGGTGGGTTCAAAGACATTGCAAAGATGGAAGAAATCCAAGTGATTCTAGTGGTGTGTTTTGCACTAGAACCATATAAAATATGGTTCCTACACTGATGCTTAGGAAGATGTTTTTCTTCCATTTGTGTAGGAGAGCAACCAATAGAATAGAAAGAATCTCATAGCAGCCATAAGGCGGAACGAATATGGCGTCTTTTATACAGTAAACGAGAAGAAGTCCCATGGCGGCATAAGGCAGAACTGTACTCATGTACTTGATATATGAGGGTGGTGTCTTAGTAGCGGGGAAGAGGATAAATGGAAGAAAACGAGTGAGCATAGTCCCAAGCATTACGACGGAAATGATTATGATATCTTGTGTTATTGACATTTTTTCTCTTCTCCTTTTTGTTTTTCTAATTGTCGACTGATCAAAAAGCATATCACGATGGCCAGCATGGCAGGCAGCATGAAATTCTGTCCCCCAAATATCATCAAGCAAATAAAGGCAGCAAATAATCCGATCAAGGCAGGGCGATGATTCGGTGTACTGCTCCATTGCTCTACGAATATGACAACGAACAAGGCAGTCATTACGAATTCGATTCCCTCTGTATTAAAGGTAATAACATAACCCAGCAATCCACCGAGTGTTGCACCGACAACCCAATAAATATGATTCAACAAGGTAACAAAAAACATAAACCAACCCTTATCTACTCCTTCTGGTGGGTCTACGGAACAGTTTATCGAGAAGGACTCATCACACATTCCAAATATTAGATAAAATTTCTTCCATCCTGTCCCCCTATATTTCTCCAACATAGACACACCATAGAAGATATGTCTCGCATTGACCATCAACGTGAGGAAAAATGCTTGCAATGGATCAAATATGCCGATTAAGAGATTAGCGGTTAAAAATTCCATGGATCCTGCAAAGATTAACAGACTCATCAGCATTGGGTATACAAAAGAAAATCCTAGGCTATTCATAAAGAAGCCATAGGATATGCCAATGAATAAAAACCCAATACAGATTGGGAGAGTGAGCGGTAGTGCTGCTTTGAATGCTTTTGTTTTCATCTGAATGTGTCTCAAACTTTCTATAAAAATTTAATCTTATTGTAGTGTTTTACACATGCTTTGTCAATCTAAAATCCTGTGAAAATCTCAATTTAATTTGAATGGTATCAAATGTAATTCTTAACGTTGCTAATATGAAGAATTAATGTTAAGATACATTTATGATGGATGAAGAATACTAGTTTGGAGGAAGCAAAATGAATTATTATGTAGATACAATGGGAAATGATTTTGCCACAGGGGAGCAAGGTCAACCATTTCAAACAATATCAAAGGCTGCCAAGGTGGCGAAACCAGGAGACACTGTCTATGTACATGGAGGAACGTATCGCGAATGGGTGAAACCAGAGTGGGCGGGTATGAGTGAATTGGCTCGAATTACTTATTGTGCAGTGGAAGGGGAGACGCCGGTCGTCAAGGGCTCAGAAGTGATCAAGGGTTGGGAAGTAGTAGAGGGAGATGTCTGGAAGGTAAGTCTTCCAAATACGATGTTTGGAGAATATAATCCTTATGAGCAAACCATTGACGGGGATTGGATGGTTTCTCCACTTGATTGGAAGGTTCATGCGGGTGAGGTGTATCTGAATGGGAAGTCTTTCTATGAAGCACCGAGTCTAGATGAGGTGAAGAATCCGAAAAAAAGGGAGGAATTTACTTGTCTAGGTAGAACATTTATAGAAGAGGCGATTTGCCCAGAGGATACCCTATATCAATGGTATGCGCAAGTGGGTGAGGTAGACACGGTGATTTATGCCAATTTCCAGGGGAAGAATCCCAATGAGGAAATGGTGGAAATCAATGTGAGAAAGTGTTGTTTCTATCCTGAAAAGCTAGGAATTAATTATATCACTGTTCGTGGGTTTGAGATGGCACATGCTGCCACACACTGGGCGCCGCCAACAGGAGACCAGGTTGGAATGTTAGGCGCCAATTGGAGCAAGGGTTGGGTGATTGAGAATAATCGTTTCCATGATTCGAAATGTAGTGCGGTGAGTCTAGGAAAAGAAGGAAGTACGGGCACACAGGATTCTTATAGAACGAAGCAAAAATCGGGATATGAATATCAATTGGAGTCGGTGTTTCGTGGGCTTCAGATAGGGTGGCATAAGGACAAGATAGGTTCTCATGTGGTGAGAAATAATGTCATGTATGATTGTGGACAAAATGGTGTGGTAGGACATATGGGGTGTGCATACAGCAAGGTTTATGGCAACCACATCTATAATATAGGGGTGAAGCATGAATTCTTTGGTTGGGAGATTGCGGGGATCAAATTCCACGCACCAATTGATGTAGAAATCTATGAGAATCGCATTCACAATTGCATCTTTGGCTTCTGGATGGATTGGCAAGCCCAAGGGACAAGAATCAGTAGGAATGTGTTATACAATAACCTGACAGATGGCAATATTGAGGTGACTCATGGGCCATGTATCGTGGACAACAATATATTTGCATCAGAATACGGGTTAGACAATCACGCACAGGGAACGGCTTACATCAATAACTTGATGTGTGGACGTATGCATAAGGTGAAGATATTAGATCGTGCGACACCATATCATTTTCCACACTCTACTGCAGTGGCAGGCTATGCTTATGTGTATTGCGGAGATGAAAGACTGTACAACAATTTATTTGTGGGAGTGGGGACATATGAACATCCAAAGGCCTTCTATGGAACGGCTGGATATAATTGCAATGTGGCTTCTTATGAAGAATATTTGAAACAGATTGATTTTTCAGGAGGACAAGATCATGAGAAATATTCATCCATCGAGCAAGCAGTATATATCAATGACAACGCATATTTAAATGGAGCAGAGGCATTCGACAAAGAAAAAAATAATTATATTGACACAACCTACAATCCGAATGTAGTGTTGGTAGAAGAGGGGAATGAATTGTATTTGGAAATGGACTTGCCAGAGGAAGTTGTGAAGTTGAAGGGTATGGTACATGGTACCGAGACACTTGGTTCACTTCGCATCGTCGATACCATCTACGATGCGCCAGATGGTAGTATGATTACAATCGACAAAGACTATTTTGGTGAGCATAGGGTTGAGACTGCCTGTGTAGGGCCATTTAAGAACTTGCAAGTAGGGAAAAACAAGATAAAGATATGGGGCTAGAAGAGCGGATAAGGAGAGCAGGACATGAAGGATATTTTTTATGAATTTGGACAGAAGGTAGGAGAAGTAGCTGAACAGGTTGGCAAGATGACAGAAGAGGCGATTGAGACACAGAAGTTGAAAAGTCAAATACGTAAACTTTCTAAAAATAATGAGGAGCAGTTTGCGTTGATTGGTAGAATGATCTATCAGCAATATCAAAATGGAGAAATATTAGAAGAGAAGTATTGCGATATATGCGAAGAGATTCGTGTGAGAAATCAAGAGATTGATTCTATTCGTAGACAGTTATGAGTAAATTAGGGACGTTGTTTTTTGGCAAAAAACTACGTCCCCAATGAAAAAATCCCTGTCCCTAATGAGGGCAGAATGAGTAGGAGATTAGAATATGCCAGCATTTTATACACATGCCCATTTTGGACATAAGGTTTTTCAAACACTTCCTAGGAATATATCAAGCATTGTGAACAAGTATCCAGACCTTTTCTACATTGGGTTTCAAGGGCCAGATATCTTGTTTTATTATGATGCGATTAAAAAAAATAAGGTGAATACACTAGGATTTCATATGCATTCGGAGCCTGGGGCGAAATTTTTTGAGCATGCGAGAGCTGTAATTGTAGATTGTCAGGGTGCGGATGAGCGGGAGGCTGCGTTTAGCTATATTGCGGGATTTATCTGTCATTTTACATTTGATAGTCAATGTCACCCTTATATTGAGCAAGTGGTTCGTGAGCAGGGGATCTCGCATTCGGAGATCGAAGCGGAAATTGATCGAAGGCTGATGATTCACGATGGAAAGGATCCACTTCGGTATCTAGGAGTGAGCCTTGTTGAACATACGGAATTTAATACAGGAATCATAGCGAAGTTTTTTGATGATATCTCAGCAGAAGAGGTAGAAAAGTCGTTGAAGGATATGAAGATGTTTCATAAATTGCTCTGTGCTCCTGGAAAGGTAAAGAGATGGTTTGTATTTCTTGTCATGAAATGTATCGGAAAATATGACGGGATGAAAGGGTTGGTCATCAATTATGAGGACAATCCACAGTGCATGGAGAGTACGAAGAATGTCATTCAGATGTGCAAGGCAGCAGTTCCGATTGCGAGTGCGCTTATTTCGGAATTCTATGAGAATATAGACAGTAGTGCGGAATTAAACCGTCGCTATCAGAGAACGTTTGGGGAATAGTTCGGGCGAAGTGGTTTGGTCGAAATAGTTTGTTTAAAATATGAGGATGAGGAAAGGGAAACTATGGAAAAATTCAAATTTACAAAGATGGAGCGTTATTGGATTTTATATGATGTAGGGAATTCTGCATTTATATTGCTGACATCTACATTGTTGCCGATTTATTTTGAATATCTTGCGAGCGCAGATAAGCTGTCTGAGGTGGAATATCTGGCGTATTGGGGCTATTCGATTTCCATTGTAACACTCCTAGTGGCGATTTTTGCACCGATTCTAGGAACCATTGCAGATACGAAGGGATATAAGAAGAAGTTGTTTCTTGGGAGTGTGATTTTAGGAACGGTCAGTTGTGCGGCCATGGGGATTGCGACTTCTTGGTTGGCGTTCTTGATTATCTTTATGTTAGCAAAGTTTGGAGTGTCTACGAGTATTGTAATCTATGACTCGATGTTGCCGGATGTAACAGAGCCTGAGCGGATGGACGTGGTTTCTTCCCAAGGATATGCATGGGGATATATCGGAAGTTGTATTCCGTTTGGAATTGGGCTTGCCTTAGTGTTAGGCGGGGGAAGTATGGGACTATCACTTCCGGTGTCCATGTTGATTACATTTGTCCTGATTGCAGTTTGGTGGTTTATAGTGGCAATGCCGCTGTTTAAAAATTATAAGCAGAAATATTATATTGAAGAAAATAAACATATTATTCGAAAGAGTTTTGGGCGAATTGGGGAGACATTGAAGGATATCAAGAATGAAAAGCATATCTTTCTTTTCTTATTAGCATTTTTCTTCTATATTGATGGAGTTTATACGATTATAGATATGGCCACAGCCTATGGTACTGCATTAGGATTGGATTCTACAGGGTTGCTATTGGCATTGTTGCTTACACAGTTTGTTGCGTTTCCAGCGTCTATCATATTTGGTATGCTTTCTAAGAAGGTGGATAATACCATATTGATTCGGATTGCGATTGTGGCCTATACGGGGATTGCGGTCATTGGATTTTTCCTCGATACGCAGGCAGAGTTCTGGTTGCTAGCGGTGTTGGTAGGTTTATTCCAAGGTGGGATTCAAGCTATGTCGAGATCTTATTTTGCACAAATCATTCCGCCAGAGAAAGCGGGAGAATATTTTGGCTTATTTGATATCTGCGGAAAAGGTGCAGCATTTGTAGGGACAAGCATGGTGAGTTTTATCAGTCAAGCGACTGGCAGTGTTAACATGGGTGTAGGTGGAATATCGATTTTATTTATTATAGGATTTATTTTATTCCATTTTGCAATGAAGGCGGCAAAGGAGAAGAAAATCAAGGTATTAGGGGAATAATTGAATAAACACTATATGTAGTAGTGTGTGAATAAAAAAATAGAATATCTTGTGTTTTTCTTATTGACAAAGGAAGGGTGAAATCATATAATAGGTGTATGGTTTCACCCTTGTTTCATGTAAGGGGAAACCGTGTTTCTGCCTCAAGATCGAGGGGCAGAGGAGTTGAAGTGTCGAAGACATTTTGTGAATACAGAGAGAGGAATGAGAGAATGAAGATAATTAAAAGAAATGGTTCAGAAGTAACCTATGACATAACAAAAATCATCAGCGCGATTCATAAAGCGAATGATGTGGTGAATGATAATGAAAAATTAACGCGTGAGCAGATTATGAATATTTCAGATAATGTGGAGCAGAGATGTTTGACATGTGGACGTACCGTCAGCGTAGAGGAAGTGCAAGATATGGTGGAGAATCAATTGATGATTCACGGAGCATTCCAAGTGGCTAGGAGATACATCACATATCGCTATATCCAGAACTTAAAGCGGATTAGCAATACTACGGATGATCAGATTTTGACATTGATCGAATGCAATAATGAGGAAGTAAAACAGGAGAATTCAAATAAGAACCCAACCATTAACAGCGTGCAGAGGGACTATATGGCGGGAGAGGTGAGCAAGGATTTGACTCGTCGTATCTTGTTGCCAGCGGAGATTGTAGAAGCGCATGATGAGGGGATTTTACATTTCCACGATGCGGATTATTTCGCACAACATATGCACAACTGTTGTCTAGTGAATCTAGAAGATATGTTGCAGAATGGAACAGTGATCAGTGAGACAAGAATTGACCCGCCGAAGAGTTTTTCAACTGCTTGTAATATTGCGACACAGATTATTGCACAAGTTGCAAGTAGTCAATATGGTGGGCAGAGTATCAGTTTGACGAATCTGGCTCCATTTGTAGAAGTGAGCAGAAAGAAGATTGCGATTAATTTGGAACAAGAACTTCAGAATATGGGAGTTGAGATTACCGAAGAGAAGAAGAAAGAAGTTGTAGAGACACGTTTGCGAGAAGAAGTAAAACGTGGGGTTCAGACGATTCAATATCAGGTGGTTACTCTGATGACAACCAATGGTCAGGCGCCATTTGTTACCGTGTTCATGTATTTGAATGAGGCTAGAAGTCAACAGGAAAAGGATGACCTAGCGATTATCATAGAAGAGACATTGCTTCAGAGAATTGAAGGAGTGAAGAATGAGAATGGAATCTGGATTACTCCTGCGTTCCCGAAATTGATCTATGTATTAGAAGAGGATAATCTAGCCGAGGGAAGTCCATACTATTATCTGACAGAACTTGCTGCAAGATGTACGGCGAAGCGTATGGTGCCTGATTACATCAGTGAGAAAATCATGTTGGAGTCCAAGGTGGATAAAAACGGAGATGGACACTGCTATACTTGTATGGGGTGTAGGAGTTTCCTGACACCATATGTGAATCCAGAGACCAATGAGGCGAAATATTATGGTCGATTCAATCAAGGTGTGGTAACCATTAACCTTGTGGATGTGGCACTTACCAGTGAAGGAGATGCAGAAAAATTCTGGAAGATTTTTGATGAGAGACTAGAGCTTTGCTATCGGGGATTGTTATGCAGACATGAGCGTCTCAGAGGTACTTTGTCGGATGCGGCACCGATTCTATGGCAACATGGAGCATTGGCGCGCCTTGGAAAAGGTGAAGTGATCGATGAGTTACTATATGGTGGATATTCTACCATTAGTTTGGGGTATGCGGGCTTGTATGAATGCTGTAAATATATGACAGGAAAGTCGCATACAGATGAAGGGGTGACTCCATTTGCATTAGAGATTATGCAACATATGAATGATCGATGTGGGCAGTGGAAGGCGAAGCATAATATCGACTTCAGTGTATATGGGACACCGCTAGAGTCCACCACATATAAATTTGCAAAGAACTTACAGCGCAAATTTGGAATCATCAAGGGTGTTACAGATAAAAACTATATTACAAACAGCTATCATGTACATGTGACAGAAGAAATTGATGCGTTTGCTAAATTATCATTTGAGAGTCAATTCCAAAAACTTTCTCCAGGTGGTGCGATTAGCTATATCGAAGTACCAAACATGCAGGATAATATCGATGCGGTGGTTTCGGTATTACGATTTATCTATGATAATATCATGTATGCGGAGCTAAATACAAAATCAGACTTCTGCCAAGACTGTGGCTATGAGGGAGAAATCCAAATCATAGAAGAGGACAATAAACTAGTTTGGAAGTGTCCAAAGTGTGGCAATACAGATGAAGCTACCTTGAATGTTGCAAGACGTACTTGCGGATACATCGGAACACAGTTCTGGAATCAGGGAAGAACGCAAGAAATCAAAGAACGAGTATTACATCTATAAGATGGGAGTGTGTGGCGAGCCGCACACTCTTTTTGGGAGTGGGTGAGCATATGAATTATTCGAATATAAAATACAATGATATCGCAAATGGAGTGGGGATTCGTACCAGTCTGTTTGTATCAGGATGCACGCATCGATGTCCGGGGTGTTTCAACGAGGAAACATGGGAATTTTCTGATGGTAAGGCATTTGACAAAGAGGTGGAGCAAAAGATTATTGCCAGCCTAAAACAAGGACATGTAGATGGCATTAGCCTATTAGGCGGGGAGCCTATGGAACCACAAAACCAAAGAGGTTTGGTGGAATTTGTAGAGAAGGTAAAGACGGAATTTCCAGAGAAATCTATATGGTGTTACACGGGATATTTATTTGACACCGATTTGCAGCCAGGAGGGAGAGCATTTACTGAGGTGACAGAGAGACTGATGAATTGTTTCTCTATTATAGTAGATGGCAGGTTTGAGCTAGAGTATGCAGATATTTCCTTGAGATTTCGTGGGTCATCAAATCAGAGGATTATTGATGTTCTAAAATCCATGAAAAAATCAAGAACGATTCTAGCCGAAAACATGTATGAACAGAGAAGATGAGAATGCGAGGGTAATAGAAGTGGCGATGTATGAGAACAATATTTGTGAAGAGATTGAATTAGGGATTCGCAAGAAGTTTCACAGGAGAATCTTTAGTAAATTTGCAAAGGCAATCAATGAATACCAATTGCTAGAGGAAGGGGATAAGGTTGCAGTATGTATCTCTGGTGGTAAGGATTCTATGTTGATGGCAAAATTATTTCAGGAGTTGAAACGTCATAACAAGTTCCAGTTTGAGTTGGTGTTTTTGGTGATGGATCCCGGATACCAGGAGTGTAATCGTCAGCTGATTGAAACCAATGCAAAGGCGATGAATATACCGATTACAGTATTTGAATCCAATATATTTGACACGGTTTACGATATTCCAAAGTCGCCGTGTTATTTGTGTGCAAGGATGAGAAGAGGGTATTTATACAGTCGGGCAAAGGAGCATGGTTGCAACAAGATTGCCCTCGGGCACCATTATGATGATGTGATTGAGACGATTTTAATGGGCATGATGTATGGGGCGCAGGTGCAGACGATGATGCCAAAGCTTCATAGTACGAATTTCGAGGGAATGGAATTGATACGTCCACTCTATCTCGTGAGGGAAGAAGATATCATTCATTGGAGAGACTATCACAATCTACAGTTTTTACAGTGTGCATGCAAATTCACAGAAAATACGAGCATACTCCGTGCAGACGGCAGTAGTGACTCAAAACGACAAGAAATTAAGCAGTTGATCAAGACATTGAAGCAAGTGAATCCATCGATTGAGGGGAATATTTTCAAGAGTGTAGAGAATGTAAATTTAAGCACAATCATTGCATATAAAAAAGATGGAATAAAACATCATTTTTTGGATGAATACTAGAGTTAAATAAAACTTAAAGTTAACTTAAATAATATTTCATTGACTCATTGAAAATATATGTTATATAATGAGAGACAAGTTGTACGGATCATGAAAGTAAATATAATCTTGAATTACAGGAGGTTGTTATTCGAGAGGACAGGGAGGAAAGTTACATGAAGTTGATATCTTT
This sequence comes from uncultured Lachnospiraceae bacterium, assembly GCA_964369755.1. Lineage (GTDB taxonomy): Bacteria > Bacillota > Clostridia > Lachnospirales > Lachnospiraceae > CAUPWF01. The sequence goes on along the minus strand of CAYJFY010000021.1, from coordinate 33,109 downwards.
TGCAATACCTAGTTACAACTCACAAGATTACATGTCTAATGCGATTGAGAGCATATTAAAAGGTGGAGATGAGATAGAGATTATCATTGTCAACGATGGGTCGAAAGACAACACGTCAAAAATAGCACATGAATATGCGGAAAAATATCCAGACATTATAAGAGTGGTAGACCAAGAAAATGGAGGCCATGGATCCGCGGTTAATACAGGGCTGGCAAATGCCACTGCAAAGTATTTCAAAGTAGTAGACAGTGATGATTGGGTGAATGAAGAGGCTTTGCATGTGATCCTCGATACCATTCGCAAGTTTGAAAGTGAAAATCAAGAATTAGATATGATACTTGCAAACTATGTATACGAAAAGGTTGGTGTGAAGAAGAAAAAGGTGATTCGTTACACGAACTTTTTGCCAGAGAATAAAGTATTTGGATGGAAAGATCTAGGAATATTTGTGCCTGGACAATATATCCTGATGCATTCTGTAATTTATCGAACAGAGCTTTTGAAACTGTGTCAATTGAAGTTACCAAAACACACATTCTATGTGGATAATATCTTTGTATATTACCCATTGCCATATGTGAGAAAGATGTATTACATCAATACAGATTTTTATCGTTATTACATCGGGCGTGATGATCAATCCATCAATGAGAAAAATATGATTGCAAGGGTAGATCAGCAGTTGTTTGTCACAAAATCTATGATAGATATGTATGAATTGAAAAGTGTGGCTCCAGCGAAACTACGAAGATATATGAGGAGTTATCTGGCGATTATGATGACAGTTTCTTCCATCATATTGATACGCTCAAAGTCAGAAGAAAACTTAGAAAAGAAAAGAGAGTTGTGGACGTATTTGAGGAAAAAGGACATGAGAACGTTCTTGTATATCCGTCATAGTGTAATGGGAGAGTCTATGAATTTGCCGGGAGATGCAGGGAGAAAGATGTCCGTGTTGGGCTATACACTGATGAGGAGAATTTTCGGGTTTAATTGATTCGTTGGGGACGGGGGAAAACGACGTTTTCCCCCGTCCCCAACGAAAAAATCCCTGTCCCTATTTGAATGGAGGTTGAATATGAAGTTTACAAAAATGGAAGGCATAGGGAATGACTATGTCTATGTGAATGGGTTTTCGGAGGTAGTCGAGAATCCAGCAGAGGTTTCGATGAAAATTAGTGATCGACATTTTGGAATCGGGTCGGATGGGTTGATTTTGATTCATCCATCGAAGGTGGCTGATTGTGAGATGGAGATGTACAATGCAGATGGTTCCCGTTCAGAGATGTGTGGGAATGGTATTCGCTGCGTTGGGAAATACGTATATGATTATGGGATTGTGAAGAAGACGAAATTATCTGTGGAGACATTGGCTGGTGTGAAATACTTGGAACTGTTCGTAGAGAAGGATGAAGTGTCGGCGGTCAAGGTGGATATGGGAAGTCCCATTCTAGAGCCTAAAAGCATCCCTGTTTTAGCAGAGGGAGAGACCTGTGTGGATGAGAAAATTCTGGTAGAAGATCAGGAATATCGTATGACTTGTGTGTCTATGGGAAATCCCCATGCGGTTGTATTTATGGATGAGGTTCGGGATTTGGACTTGGAGAAATTAGGTCCAACATTCGAGAATCACGAGCGTTTCCCCAATCGTATTAATACAGAGTTTGTTAAGGTGATTGATAGAAATACGGTAGAGATGAGAGTATGGGAACGAGGAAGCGGAGAGACACTTGCTTGTGGAACTGGAGCATGTGCGGTTGTGGTTTCTACTGTTTTGAACGGCTTGACAGATGATAAGGTGACGGTGAAATTATTGGGCGGAGACTTAGAAATCGAATGGAACCGCGAGGAAAATCGGGTCTATATGACTGGTCCAGCAAAAAGGGTATTTGACGGAGAGATCGAATTGTATTACAATAATACCCAGGGATCAAAGGTGCGTAGCAATCCGTAGGTATCATGCAGGATAAGAGCGTGAGGATTCCGCAAAAACAGGAAGAAGGAGAGAAAAATGTTTAAAATTAATGAAGATTATTTAAAATTACCAGGAAGTTATTTGTTTTCAAATATTGCGAAAAAAGTGAGTGCTTTTACAGAGGCAAATCCTGAGAAGTCGATTATTCGTCTTGGAATCGGTGATGTGACTCAACCGATTGCACCAGCAATCATAGAGTCGCTACATAGTGCGGTAGATGAGATGGGGAATGCAGCTACATTCAAAGGATATGCACCAGATTTGGGATACGAGTTTCTAAGAAGTGCGATAGCGAAGAATGACTACGCAGACCGTGGATGTGATATCGCTGCAGATGAGATCTTTGTTTCAGATGGAGCAAAATGCGACTCTGGAAATATCCAAGAAATTTTTGCAAAAGACAACAAGATTGCAGTTTGTGATCCTGTATATCCAGTTTATGTGGACACCAATGTTATGGCAGGCCGTACAGGTGTATATGATACAGCGAAAGAAACTTGGAGTGATGTCATCTACATGCCTTGCACAGCAGAGAATAACTTTGCGCCAGAAATACCAACAGAAACACCGGACTTAATCTATTTGTGTTTCCCAAATAATCCAACTGGATCAACTGTTTCAAAAGACGAGTTACAAAAATGGGTAGACTATGCGAATAAAGTCGGGGCTGTTATCATCTATGATGCAGCATATGAAGCATATATTTCACAGGAAAATGTTCCTCATTCTATCTATGAGTGCCAAGGAGCAAGAACTTGTGCAATCGAACTTCGCAGTTTCTCTAAGAATGCAGGCTTTACAGGAATTCGTCTTGGCTTTACTGTAATCCCTAAGGACTTGAAGTGTGGAGAAGTGTCACTTCATTCATTGTGGGCACGTAGACATGGAACAAAATACAACGGTGCTCCATACATCGTACAACGTGCGGGAGAAGCTGTATACTCGGAAGCTGGTAAGGCACAGTTGAAGCAACAAGTAGCATATTATATGAACAATGCAACCACCATCTATAACGGATTGAAAGACATGGGATATTGCGTATCGGGTGGAGTGGATGCGCCATATATCTGGCTACAAACACCACAGGGAATGACTTCATGGGATTTCTTCGATACCCTATTGAATCAAGCAGGTGTAGTAGGAACTCCAGGTTCTGGATTTGGTCCAAGTGGAGAAGGATACTTCCGACTCACAGCATTTGGAACATACGAGAACACAGTCGAGGCATTGAAGCGAATCAAAGAAATGTAAATAAATTCATAATAAATCACGTCCATCGCGGTAAGGCGACTATAAATGGACGTGATTTTTTTGTTTTTTTCTTGTAAATATTGCAATTTTGTCTCATTTGTATTATAATTAATAATACAAATGAGGAAGTGTAAAAATGGAATTTTTCATGTGGCACTTTGTCTCTTAGAGGTCAAAGTTACTAAATTGTGAGAAAAGGAGGCGGTTATCATGGTTTTAAAATTAGATATGAAGAGTGATACACCGATTTATGTACAATTGAGAAATCAGATTGTGCTCAATATAGGAGAGGGCAATTGTAGGATTGGAGAAAATCTACCTACAGTAAGACAACTTGCCAGTGATATCGGAGTCAATCCCATGACTGTAAGTAAGGCGTATGGGATATTGAAGCAGGAAGGTTTTATCGAGACGGATCGTAGAAATGGTGCGAAAATCATGATTTCAAGAGAGGGGATAGACGAGAAGCATTTTGAGGGTAAGATGGAAGATGATTTAAAACTTCTGCTGACAGAGGCTAAGTTAAAAGGATATTCTAATGAGGAATTATTTGAATTATGCAAGAATATGATAACGAACTTGCAAATTAAACAAGTCGATTTTTTGGCACAATCTTAGGGGGTGGCAGATATGTTGTTTTGGATTTTTCTTGTGACAAATGTATTTACACTGTTGTTAATCCACATTACCATGAAGGAAAATATGACAGTTGGGGCGAATGAAATTCTGGCTGTGAAGATACCGAGGGCACATTGGAATGATAGTAGGGTTAAGGAGATTGTGGAGCAATATGAGAAGATTAGGAAGAAGCGTTTTTGGATCTTTTTCTTCTTGCAAGTGGTAGGGTATCCCATTCGGGGGTATATGTCTCTTACCATGCTTTGGTTTTGGATTTATCTTTTTGGGATGATTTATGCATATACGATGGGGTTAAATCATTCTTCCAATCAACTCAAAGAGTTGAAGAAATCAGAAGGATGGGGCACAAAGGCGGATGCGGTAGTGCGTATTGATACGGAAGTGAGCAGGAAGAAGAATACATTTCTAGTGAAATGGCAACATTTTCTCATACCATTGGCTTTGATGATTCCGATCGTCTTCTATGTGAGACCAGAACCCCTATGGGTAGAAGTGGGAATGATTGTATTTGTCATGGTGGTCACATATTTATGTGGAGTGTTTTTCTATATCATGTACCGCAGATTACCGACGAAGGTATATAGTGCGGATACAGAGATTAATCTTGTAGCCAATCGAATTTATCGATATGAATGGAGCAAAGTTGGATTGTTGTTCTCATGGAGTGCCATTGTTTATATTCCTGTTTTATTTGCACCGACGAATGACTTGTATTACACTAGCGAAATTCATCTGACGCTACAAATGAGCTTGTTACTTCTAGTGACGTTTTTGATTCCAGTGTTTATCGTCATGATATTTGTACGAACAAACAAGAAAATAAAAGAAGAGCAAGAGAAAATCTTAAATCCAATTGAAGATAGCTTAGAGGTGGACGATGATGAATATTGGAATATGTTTATGTATAGCAATCCATATGATAAACGATTGTGGGTTCCTCGCAAAGTAGGGGTCGGAATTACCATTAACATGGCACATACTGCTGGGAGAATTATTATGATTGGAATTGCAGTAATGACATTGGCTATCATTATTTGGAGTACAGCTATTATGATTGCGGTCGATTTTTATGTCCCAACGATGACAATAGATAAGAATGTCTCGATTGATGGAAACAGCAGTGATAGAATTGTAATCGCTGGAATTGACGATATACTACGGATAGATATAGAAGATGTGAGTAGTCTTCAGATGATGACTGAGCTACCATCTACTTATCGAATCAATGGAAGTTCAACAGAGCGGGTGAAGGCAGGAGAATTTCGTGTTTCGGGATATGGGATGGTAACGTTAGAAATTATGGTTGAGGTTCCAATCTACATCCAATTAGAATTAGAAGATGAAACTTATATATTCTTCAATGGTCAGACTGAGGAAATCACGGAGGAATACTATCAAGAAATAAAGTCGTTGTTATGACAAGCTGAAGAAATAAATATAATGGAAATGAGCGATAGCAGAGTAGATTTGCTATCGCTCATTTTTGTAAGATGATTCAGAAAATGGAATAAATTCCGTTGGTACTTCTTGAATTCGCTTTTCCATCCAAGTTACATCAATCCAGCGGTCAAATTTGTAACCAGTTTTATGGAAGATACCATTGACAGTGAAACCCATATTGGAATGCATTTTGATACTTCCTTCGTTTTCGCTGGTGATACATCCATACACATTGCAGATGCCTTGCAGTTTTAATAATTCTATTAGTTTCTCATAGAGAAGGACGCCGATTTTTCTTCCTTGATATCCCTGCCTTAGATAGACGGCGAGACAGGCATTGAATCGATAGGCTGCTCGTGGGTTGTGGGCGGAGGCGTAGCAGTAACCGATGATTTGCTCGCCTTCTACGCAAACGAGATAGGGATAATTCTTCAACGTTTCAGTCATGCGTCGAGCCATTTCCTCCAAGGAGGGAGGGACGGTTTCAAAGGTAGCAGAGGTTTCTTCTACGTAGTATTGGTAGATGTCTTGAATCTGCTCTGCATCAGAGGTGGTTGCGAGTCTAATATACATGGGTATCCCTTCGATTTCGATGGCAAGTGGCTTGAGTTTCATGAATTTTACCTCCATTTGTAAAAAATATAAAATGATTGTACAACAAATTGTTGAAAATGGAAACAACTAACAAGATAAAATCATAATAAATATAGTGCATTTTTCAACAAAATCTGTTATTATAATTCTATATGTTAAGGATAGGGGGGCAGTGATGAGCGCGAACTATAGAAATTTCAAACTTGGTGACTTGCTAGTAATTAGCGAGATGATAACAGAAGAACAATTAGAAGATGCTCTGGACTTACAGAGGAGAACGAATAAGAAGGTAGGGGACTATCTGGTTGAAATGGGGTTTGTCACTGATGATGATATTGCAAATGCCTTAGAGGTTCAACTAGGAATACCTCGAATACATCTACGAGGAGTGGCGATTTCACAAGATATCATCTCTCTTGTGAGTGGATCTGTATTAAGAAAACACAATGTGTTGCCGCTTGAGTATAGTGATGGAAATTCCAATGTACTAGTTCTTGCAATGTCCAATCCATTGGATATGGTAGCACAAGATGATATATCGATTATCACCAACTGTCTTGTAGAACCGCGTATCGCAACGGTGAGTGAAATCAATGCGGTACTCGATAAATATTTTGGTTCGGGAGAGGCGCAAACTGCAGCAGAGCAATACACAAAAGAGCGAGAAGTATATGTGCAGCAGTTAGAGGCGGCAGAGGCAGCACAACAAGCAGAAGTAGAGAATGCACCAATCGTACAGTTGGTGCGATCGATCGTGGAACAAGCAGTTCGACAAAGAGCGAGTGATATTCATTTTGATGCACTAGAGAAGCAAATCCGTATCCGATATCGAATCGATGGCTCACTGACAGAAAAAATGTTATATGACATTAACTTGCTTCCAGCTATGGTGACACGGATTAAAATCATGGCAGGGATGGATATATCGGAAAAGAGAAAGCCGCTAGATGGAAGACTTTCGCTTATAGTTGACCGCATTGATTATGATGTGCGTGTGTCAATCCTTCCATCTACTTTTGGTGAAAAGATTGTTATGCGTATTGCTTCTTCTACTGGGTTTAATGTGTCCAAGTCTGAATTGGGTATGGCTGAGGCTGAGTTCCAGAAATTTGAACATATCCTAAAGACACCAAATGGGATTATCTTGATTACTGGACCGACAGGGAGTGGTAAATCAACGACCCTATATACTTCATTAATGGAGTTGAATACGGAAGAAGTAAATATCATTACAGTAGAAGATCCGGTGGAGGCGAATCTGCCAGAAGTCAATCAAGTACAGGTGAATGTAAAGGCTGATTTGACTTTTGCGACGGCACTCCGTTCCATATTGCGACAAGACCCTGATATTATTATGATCGGGGAGATTCGTGATTATGAAACAGCATCCATTGCGGTTCAAGCATCGATTACAGGACATCTTGTAATCAGCACCTTGCATACCAATAGTTCGGCGGCAACCGTAAGTCGTCTGCTCGATATGGGAGTAGAACCATATCTCTTGGCGGATTCGCTCACAGGGATTATTGCGCAGCGTTTGGTTCGAAAATTATGCAAGAGTTGTAATATAGAAAAAGTGGCAACAGACGAGGAAAAAGAATTACTTGGAGTGCCAAAGGACGAAGAATTGATCATCTATGAGGCGGTAGGGTGCCCGTTGTGTGGAGACGTAGGGTTCTATGGTCGAATCGGGGTATATGAGATCATGGAGGTTTCTCCAGAGTTGAAGGCCATTATTGTGTCCAAAGGAACCACGGAAGAAATCAAGAGGACAGCGATTGACCAAGGCATGAATACACTAAGAATGGTGGCAGCAAAATTAGTAGTAGATGGTGTGACTACCATCGAAGAAATGATGAAGGTTTCATTTGAAGAATAGTGTGAAAAAGGGATGGTTTTTAGTGTGAGAAGGAGAAAGATGCATGAATAGGTTCACGGAATTATTAAAGCTAGCAGCGGAAAAAGGCGCTTCAGATTTACATTTGAGCGCAGGAGTACCTCCCACGGGACGCGTGAAGGGGAAGTTAGTATCCTTAGCGAGCGGAAAATTAATGCCAAAAGACATTGAAGAAATTATGGAAGAAATTATGACCCCAGATCAGATGCTTCATTATAAGAAAGAAGGGGAGATTGATTTCGCATATTCGGCAACCTCCATTGGTAGATTTCGTGTCAATGCTTTTACACAGAGAGGATCATTTGCAGTTTCGGCGCGTGTGCTAAATGCAAGGATACCATTGCCAGAGGAACTAAATATTCCACAGGCAGTGGTGGATATGTGTGATAAAAAACGAGGATTGATTCTCGTTACAGGAGCAACAGGAAGTGGAAAGTCAACCACGTTGGCGAGCTTAATCAATGAAATCAATGAAAAGTACCCGCATCACGTGTTAACACTAGAAGACCCGATTGAGTATCTGCATCAACATAAACAGGCAATTGTGAATCAAAGAGAAGTGGGAAGTGATACACATAGTTTTCCAAACGCGCTAAGAGCTGCCCTAAGACAAGATCCAGACGTGATTTTGGTAGGAGAGATGCGTGACTTAGAGACCATATCCATTGCGGTAACGGCAGCGGAAACAGGACATCTGGTACTTTCTAGCTTGCATACAGTAGGTGCAGCGAACACCATTGATCGTATCATCGATGTGTTTCCACCTCATCAGCAACAGCAGATTCGAACACAACTTGCTGACGTGCTAGAATGCGTGGTATCTCAACAATTGATTCCATCTGCAGATGGAAAGGGACGTGTGGCGGCATTTGAGGTAATGCTGACAAATAGTGCAGTGAGAAACAATATTCGTGAAGGGAAAACATTCCAAATCCCATCGGTGATGTTGATGAATGGGAAAATCGGAATGAAGCAAATGGATGATGCAATCCTAGAATTGTATCAAAGAAATAAAATTACTTATGATGCAGCGCTTCAATACGCACAGGATAAAGCAGCGCTGAGTAAGAGATTGTATTAACCGACGATTATAGATGGGGAGGTGATGGATTGGCGGTTTATTCATATGTTGCCGTAGATAAGTCAGGCAAAGAGTCCAAAGGGACAGTAAATGCAAGTGCAAAAGAACAAGTAATAAATGTGATAAAAGCAGAAGGAAAAATTCCACTTACGATTAAAGAAGTGGGAGGCATGAATCGAAACATTGAATTCAGTGCATTAAAAAAGAAACCAAAACCAAGAGATTTGGCGATTTTTTGTAGGCAGTTCGTCAGTATTTCCTCGGCAGGAGTTTCTGTTACGGCTGCGTTAGAGATGTTGACAGAACAGGTAGAGAACAAAATTCTTTCTGATGCGATTAATGAGTGCCGTATTGATATTCAGTCGGGAACTTCATTTTCTGAGGCAATGAGGCAACACCCAAGTGTGTTTCCAGATATATTTATCACTATGGTAGAAGCTGGGGAGGCAACGGGAAGCCTAGAAGTTTCTTTTGGTAGAATGGCAGACCAATTTGAAAAGGATGCAAAATTGCAAGGATTGATTCGAAAAACATCGGTATATCCGATTGTGATTCTCCTAGTTGCCCTTGTGGTAATCATGGTGCTATTGGGCTATGTTATCCCACAATTTGAATCCATGTTGACGGATATGGGAATGGAACTTCCATGGATTACCTTAGCGGTAATTGCTGCAAGTGATTTTGTACAACAATATTGGATTTTCATATTATTGACTTTGGGAGGAATTGTATATTTCCTACGCACTTGGGCAAAAACAGATAGTGGACGAAGAGTGTTTGGGCGTATCCAGCTAAGACTGCCCCTCTTTGGAAATTTAGCGATCAAGACCTCGTCAGCACGCATGAGTCGAACCTTGAGTACGCTGATTGCTGCAGGTATCCCCCTCATAGATTGTATCGAGATTGTGGCGAATACCATGACCAATATACACTATAAGGATGCATTGATGAAGACGAAGGAAGAGGTGGCTATGGGAACACCAATCTCTGAGAGTTTATCAAAATCAGGCATGTTTCCACCACTGGTTTGTCATATGACAAAAATCGGGGAAGAAGTAGGTGATTTAGAGGGGATGCTTAACAAGCAAGCCGATTATTTTGACGAAGAGGTAGAAGTCTCCACAGGTGCGCTGATGTCAGCCATCGAACCTTTGATTATCGTATTTTTGGCCTTGGTCGTAGGTGTGATTGTAATGGCTGTGATGCTACCGATGGCAGAGATGTATACCGGATTAGAAGGGATGTAAAAATGTCTCGACAATAGGGAGGTCGAGGCAGGAGATCAGACATAAGATAGCTCTCGCTTCACATAAGTTGAGAGGGAGTGTCAGAATTGACACTAGAAAATGAAAAGGAGATTAAGAAAATGAAAAAATTAGAAGAAATGAAGAAAAGAATCAAAAAAAACAACAAAGGTTTTACACTAGTTGAATTGATTATCGTTGTTGCGATAATCGCAATCTTGGCAGCAGTATTTGCGCCGATGTACACAGGGTATCTTGAAGATGCGAGAAAGACAAATGATATTCGAATGGGAGAATCCTTGATGCAAGCGGCATCGACAGCAATTGTAGACCCAGATCTTGGAACACCAGCCAAGTCATATACAGTTAAAATTGATTTCACGAGTGGAACAGCAGGTACGCCATCTATTACGGGTGCGGACAGTGCTGATGCAACAAAGTTTCAAGAAATTTTAAATTCGATTATGACACTCTCGGAGTTAAAAGTAGAGTCCGCAGATGCAAAAGGTGTATTGGAGTTTACAATTGATTCAGAGACGGGAAAAATTACTCTTACAAAGAATGCCTCAGATAATTGGGCGACTTTACTAGATATGAAAAAGGCTACTTCGTAGTAAAAAAATTAAAACAAATTACGTAGGTCTATCCCTAGACCTATAACATTCTCGCCGTATTTCCCCGCGAACCAGAAACAATGAGTCTTTCTGGTTAGTAGGGAAATAGATAGCGAGTGTTATCTTATGTCTGATACAAAATAGATAGATATCCCTGAAAGGAAATCGTGTGAAGGGTTGGTTATTAAGATGGATTTCATCCAGATGACATTGATCATGGTGACGGCAATACTAGGAATCATGGTTGGAAGTTTTTGTAATGTATGTATTCTCCGCCTCCCTTTGGGGGAAGGAGTGGTGATGGGACGTTCCCATTGCATGAATTGTAAGAAAGAGTTGAAGTGGTGGGAGTTGATTCCCATTTTTAGTTGGTTGTATTTAAGAGGTCGATGTTCCGGTTGTCAGCAGGCGATTTCTATACAGTATCCGTTGATTGAATTATGCAATGGAGTGTTGTGGGGAGCGGTTTATGCAGTGTATGGATACAACCTAGATACAATACTGGGGTGCTTATTGTTGTCGACCTTATTGGTTTTATCGATCATTGATGCGAGAACGAAAGAAATTCCGTCACAGACTACGATATTTATATTTTTTCTAGGCTTGACGAGATTTGTAATAGATATAGGTGATTGGAAGAATCATCTGTTTGGATTTATTGGAGTTGCAGGAGTGCTATTGATTTTCTTTTTCCTATCAAGTGGGAGTGCTATTGGTGGTGGGGATGTGAAGTTGATGGCAGGAAGTGGGTTGTTCCTAGGACTTTATCCTACGATATTTGCCTTCTTTCTCGGATGTATTGTTGCATCCATCATCCATGTAATTCGAATGAGGTTCTATGGAGCCAGTAGAGAATTGGCATTGGGACCATATTTGGCAATAGGAATTGCAGTCTCATTTTTATGGGGGACATCTGCAATCGAGTGGTACATGAGTCGATTAGGACTCTAAGGGGAGTAAAAAATTATTAGAAATAGAGAGGGGTAGAAAGAATTATGGCTAAGAAAGTACTAAGCATAGAAATTGGTGATCAGCTAGTAAAAGTTTGCGTAATAACGAAACGATTAAAGGGAGTGCATGCAACCAATTCTTTTCACTTTGACACGCCAACGATGTCGGTTATGGACGGGGAGATTATTCAGCCAGAAGCGATTGCGCAAGAATTAGAAAAGGAAATGAAAGCACATGGGGTGCTAGATGTCAAAAATGCAATTTTCACATTGTCTACATCTAAAGTAGTCAGTCGTCAAGTTGTGTTCCCGCTTGTAAAGAAGAATAAATTGAAGGCTATGGTATTAGCGAATGCATCAGAGTATTTTCCAGTGGATTTGTCGGGATATCAGGTGGCATATACCTTATTAGAGACGAAAAAGGGAGAAAGTCCAGGTCATAGAGTATTGATCACGGCAGTTCCAATCCCTATATTAAATAGCTATCAGAAGATGATAGAAGAGGCAGGCCTTGAATTAGAGGCATTTGACTATAGTGCCAATTGTCAATATCAGGTATTCAATGGATTGCAGACGCAGGGAGTGACCATGTATGTTTCACTCGAATTGAAACAGACTTTGGCAACCTTTATGAAAGACGGAAAACTATTACTTCAGAGGGCATTTCCTTTTGGAGGAGAAGGAGTAATTTCCTCTGCAATGATGGCATCTAGAGTGGAAGAATTGACATTTGGAGATGTATTAGAAAAATGCAAAGATCAGGAGTGGTTGGACAAAAAGGTAGAGGAAGATGAGAAACAAGATATTTACTCCCGACTTGCAAATGGTATTGTAAGAAGTGCAGAGTTTTTTAAAATGACATATTCCGAAGACGAGATTTCAAAAATTGTATTGCTTGGAACCTGTGCAGAGCTTGCGGGATTGGACAAGGAAATTGCAGAAGCAATGGAAGAAGAAGTAGTGCTATTATCAGACATGCAGGGGATTGATAAATTGGTGTCTGGAACAAATGTGATATTATATGTGAACTGTTTGGGAAGTTATATTGAACCACTGGAGTTGATGCCTACAAAATTCATTGAGATACAAAAGAAGAAAAGTGGTGAGGGGTCGTTACGGTTACCAATCGTTTTTGCAGGAGTATGTCTGTTGGCAGGAGCAGGAGTTGTTGCAGGAACAGTGTTGAACTACTTCGGTGCAAAAAATGAGTTGAAGGAAGCGCAGGAGCGAATCGAAAGTTTGTCGAGTATCATGACGGAATATGATTTATATGTGGAGTATGAAGGAATTAAATATAATTTACAATTATTAGAGGAACAGGGGATTAGTAATAATGCCAATCTGAGAGGGTTTTTAGAGGAATTAGAGGATAAGATGCCATCAAGCATCTTGTTACTGTCCGCATCTTGTGACAATTTTGGAGTGTCGATGAATGTGGAAGTACCAGATATGGAGAGTGCTGCGGTTGTGATTTCACAACTAGACTCTTTTGAATCCATCGACAAGATTAGTGTCAGTGGCATTACCGAAGGAGTAAATGCGGCTGGAATTCCAATCGCTTCATTTAGTATTAGTTGTGAATATGTATTGCCAGAGCAGATTGAAGCGCCTCCAACACTTAATACACAAGAAGATGTGGTGGAAGAGCAAACAACAGAAGAAGTAGAGCCATAAGGGGGAGTCACAGATGAAAATATCGAAAAATGAGGCAAGACTATTAATCGTGCTAGGTGGGATTCTGTTATTTGTTGTGTTGTATTTTGTTGTAAACAACAGAGTGCTTGAGAGCACAGAGGAAGTAGAAGCCGAGCTTGCATCGATTCAACCACAGCTGCTTGAGTTGGAGGCATTATATGCTGACCGTGCGACGTATTTGAGTGAGATTGAGAGCGACAAGCTATATGCAGCGGAACAACTTGCGCAATATCCAGCTGGTATTCGTCCACAAGACATCATTGTGTGGACATTAGACCTAGAAGAAGCGGTTGATTTTGATGTGGATACATTGACATTTGGGGAAGCGCAGTTAGTTGCAGAGTTCCCAGCATATGTATCAGTAGATGGAGCGGATGTGCATACAGATTTGTCTGCATATAAGACCACATCCAATGCAACGGGGCAGTTGTCCTACGAACAACTCAAATCTAGCATAGACTATATCTATGCTACAAAGGAAAAAACAGCACTGGACAGTGTATCGATTTCTTATGATGCAGAAACATCGAAACTGGCTGGAAATTTTGTGATTAGCAAGTTTTTCATCACCTATCCACAAGCAGAGTATCAAGAGAGTCAGATGCCATTGGTTCCAATTGGAACAGATGAATTATTCGGAAGTACGGTGGCAGGACGTGTGGGATATGAGGCACCTATCGTTGAGGGAGAACAACTAGAAGGCCAATCAACAGAAGGTTCGACATCAGGACTACAAGAAGAACAGACGCCAGGACTACCGGTGGAGCAAACGCCAGAGGAAACAATCCAATAATATAGAAGTAATGAAGCAATATCGAGTGAAAGGTGAGAGTGATAGTGAAACAGTTAAGAAACAATCACAAAGGCTTTACATTAGTAGAGTTGATCATAGGGGTAGCAATTTTAGCGATTATTGCCACACCCCTACTTTCTATGTTCTCATCTTCTGCAAGAACTTCAGCAAGAAGTGCCCAGATGGGTGAGGCAACACAGGTGGGAGAGAATGTAGCAGAGCAATTGGAGGCTATGGATTTGTCTGCCGTATTGCCGACTGATAGTGGAGAAGTGCCAAGCATTTCACATACAGCAGAGGAAGGCGGGGGAAGTTCGGAAGCTACATTTTACAAGCTAGAAGTTGATGGAAGCTATACTGCCTTAGGTGAAGGTGCGGAGAGAATGCAATCGGAACATTCATATCATGCGGGATTTTCAGGTGTACAGATGCAGTACGGACAGTACGATGTCATGGTGGATTTTGAACTTGGAACTCCCACGGATTCGGTAACAGGAGATGTAGGAAGTGGATATGGGAATCTGAATCAGGCGTCCATTCCGCAATATACACCCATGGATTACGTATTTAACCAGAATAATTCACTAGAAGACCCCGACGAAAGTGCACTCCAAAAATTTATTCAAGATCATAGATTAGACACTACATTGTCGATGGATAGTCCAGGTATGACAGGAGAGAGAAAGATCACGATTGAAATTTTGGAAGTGGATCATCAGGTGCAATTTTTTCTAGAGATGAATTATTCTTTTTCCTATAATCAAGAAGGAGCACCAACGATAGAAGGAGAAGTTACAACGGATAAGAGTGAAATAACACCACAGGGTGGAGTAGAAGTAGCAGAAGGGGAAGAATACCCAGCTTTTTATGTGCTATTTAATCCGTGGTATTATGGAGCGGGAGATGAAGTAGAGATCATCAATGCAAATAATTGTCCTGTTACCATTGTATTAGCAAAACAAAAAACAATACAGTCGAGTGAAGAAAGAGAAATGGCATATGAGGCAGAAGTTTTATTGACTCAATCTCGAACAGAGGCAATTCCGCCAGTAATCGTTGCAGAAGAAGGTGCACAGATTTTATCAAATATGGGAATCAATCTAGAGACGGGGCAGCCCAATAATCATGCGACTTTTAGGATTCAAACAGGGTCGATTTTTGTATTGACTAGGGAGTTTGAAGAAGGCAATGATTTAGTTGTTCAAGAAGAGGGGGAACGGATCTTTCAGACCACCATCAAAGTGTTTGAACGAATCGGTGACTCTCCTGACTATAATCAGACACCATTGTATGAATTTACCACGACAAACCTACAGTAATCCGTAGGTATCAATTGCAAAATATAGAAAGAAGAAAGGGAGGCAAAGCACATTGAGTTGGATAGTGAGAGCCAAGCAATTTAAAAAAAATAACAAAGGTTCTAGTATTGTTACAGTCTTGGTAGCGATGATGTTTATCACCATCCTTGGTGTAACTTTGCTTTCTATGACATATACGGGATTGTTAATAAAATCAACTGAAAGAAAAGGTGAAACGAACTTTTATAGCGCAACAGAGGTCTTAGATCAGATACAGGCGGGATTTCAAGAAGTTGCAGCAGAAGCGATTCGAGTAGCATATCAAGATGTATTGACGAATTACAACGCCTATCATGCTGAGTTTGCAGATGGGGAGAATATTGATGATAAGTTTCATGCACTGGTTCAAGAGCAGCTAAAAGCAGTGAAAGTAGATGGAGAGCGTCTATTTTTAGTGGCTGGGGGCAGTGTGTCTGAACAATATAATCCACAAGCAATCGAACATATGTTGAAGAAGGCAGACCTAGAAAGTTCTTGGATTGTGAATGAGGCAAAGAATACGATTTCATCGATTGAAGGAAGTGATGGAATCGAAATACAGATTTCTTTGGGAGAAGGAGATCCAAGGCAAACAGAGGTGAATTTTGAACCAACAAGGGTGATTTTTGAGGGGTTTGAAGTTTCATATACAGGAGAGGATGGTTATAATACTCTCTTATCGGCAGACATCGCGATTGATATTCCGAGCTTTCAATTGGCAAGTGGTAGCGGGTTTGATGCTACGTCGATTACAGAATATGCATTGGTTGCGGAAGAAACATTGTACAATGCTACAATCGATGATCACAATGTTAGTGGTAGTGTCTATGCAGAGACCATAGATTTGACAGAGGTAACAACCGCGGATAACCATTTTTCAAATGGAATGGTTATCACAAATGGAGAGGTTCTTCTGTCAGGGGTGAAGGAAACGGTATTTACTGATTCCACTACACTTTGGGTGAATAATATTGATGTAGGATTTGGTGCGACTTTATCACTAGATGGAACGGTTTATGCACAAAATGACTTGAGTTTGAATGGACAAAACTCGGTAGTGAATGTGAATCATGAATATTATGGATTTGGCTATAGTAACAATGCAGTTACGAATACACAGATATACGGCGATGAAGATATAAGTAGTGCAATCCTAATCAATGCCTCGGGTACTAGATTAAACTTTGAAGAGGTGGATGAATTGATGCTTGCTGGACATGGATTCATTGGAAGTGAATCTTCGGTTATGATGGGGGAATCCATTTCAACGAAGACAAATCAGCGAATCTATCTGGCGCCAGTGGAGGCAATCAGCAATGTCACGGACGAGGTGGGAGCGACAATCAAGTACAACTTGAGCAATCCTTATATAGGAGCTCCAATTGCCACATATCAAGTTGATAAGGACGTTGTCCTTCTGACCGTCGCTGGCGTAGAGAAAACATTGGAATCTTATGGGGCGGATATCGTAACAAATTCAGTGAACTTAACATCTGGACAGACGGTTACTTATTTTTATTTAAGATTTGATACCGTAGAACATGCAAATGAATATTTTAGAGATTATTTTTCGGAAAAGCCAGAGGAAATTATAGAATATTTATCGATCTACACGGAATTATCTCAGCTTCCAGAGAATGCGATTACGAGTGGTCACTTTATGGAACAAGACGGAAGTACCTATAGTTTAGGGACATCTGAAGAACCGATCGATCTCGATTTTGTAAAATCCATGGAGACAGCATATCAAGCATTGAGTCAGAATTTATCCTTGGATTATCAATCAGAATTGCCGAATCTAACTCCGTTTCATAGTGTGATTCATGGAAAGAATATCAATGCATTGATCGGAGAACAGGTTGCAAGTGAATATGGAGAATCGGCGTTGTCTGCGACGATTTCTGGAGCTGTTCGAGGAAGTGTAGGGTCAACTGATTTAGAAATTTGGGAATTTGTGGACAGTGAAGGAGCGGCGAGAGCGTTAATGGTTTGTGGGAGTAGATGGAATAGAGATGGGCTAGTTACATTCTCTTTAAATGACATAGCGAATCTGTATGGTAAAGATTATAGTAAAGTAAATGCAATTATAGCAGTTGGTGGTATTTCTGTTGAAATAGATCGAGACTATGAGGGAATTGTGTTGTCTGCAAACGATATTACAATGAATGCTACGAATATTAGTTCCAATCAAGGTGCGGTCTTAGAGACGTTTGATGCAAGCTTGACGAGTGGAGATCAGGTGGTTGAATTTCGTCAGTTACTAGAAGATGCGGACAGACAGCAAGAGAGGGTATCAGGGTCTGAATCGTGGGCGATGACAGATTTAGTGTCCTATATCAACTGGAGAGAACAGTAGGAGGAAGCCAATTGAAGTTGAATAACAGAGGATTTACCTTGGTAGAATTGATTGTAGTCATTGCGATTCTTGCGATTGTAGCCGTGGTAGCAACAAGTTTTCTCACACTTGTATATTCGAGCAGAGCAAGCGAGGCGAGTGATGTATTTTATTCTCTCATGGCAGAGGCAAAAGTTGCTACGGTGAGTGGAAGAGGGGAGCCGAGTATCACCCTAGACTATGACCAGGATAAAGGTGATTATACTGGAAGATTGAAAATCGATGAGAATGAGGAACAGGCAGAAGATTTAGGAGAGGGAAGCATAGAGGTTTACTACCTATTCGAAAGTGGTCCAAAACAAGAAGTAAAGGCGGATCTAGAGATTACATTTGATAGAGAGACGGGAAAACTACTGCTAGACCCGGGTGATTTGACGATAAATGTAGAAGGGATCACTGGTCTTAGTTTTGAGGGTGGAGATAGAAGCTACGAAATAGAAATCGTTCAGACTACAGGGTATTTTGGAGTTGGCCAAAGCTAGGAGGGAAGAAGATGAGAATAAATAATAGAGGTATCTCCCTAGTAGAATTGATTGTTGCAATGGCAGTCATGGCATTGGTTGCAATATGTGTAAGTGAGTTGATGGTGTCGGGGGCACGTATGTATAATTACATCGATAAGGATGTAAAGGTGCAGTATGAATCACAACTAGCTACGGAGCAGGTGGAGTCTTATGTGATTGATTGTAATGGGGGGATTGCATGGGATGATGCAGAGGGAATCCTATGGTTAATCAATGTGAGTCCTGATGGGAATCACAGCGTGAGTTCCTCTGATGCAAGCGGAGTCAAGTATACGATTCATAGCTTTCGTTTGGATGGAGAAATCTTGAAATACGCGGAAATTCTAAATGAATCCGATAGGGATACATTAGATACATTTATCAAAGATGTAAAAGAAAATGATGATATTATGGCAAATTATATAACGGACTTCAGCGTGGATGTATGGGATGTGGCGCCAAATGAAAGGCTGTCACAGATTGGGATTAGTATGGACTTTGATTACCAAGGAGCAGTCTACGAAGGAGAACTGATTTTTGCCATGAGAAATAAAGTATACTATCATTCCGAGGTGGAAATACTCTTGGATACAGTGCGTGATATGAATTAAGGGAGAAATCAATGAAACAGATAAGATGGGATGTTAAAAAAGTGATGATGAGTATCGGGGTTGCAGCAGTTGCGGTGGCCTTGGTTGCCATGTTTGTTATAGGGCAAGGATCGGTCGCTTCTGGCGAGAAAGACTATTTATCATTGAGTGGAATTGAAGAGATAAAATCCCAGGTCACGGCGGAGAATCCCTACAATATTCTAGAGATTGTACCAGAAGCTGGTAGTGGAAGTATCGGATATTATATACCGGGTGAGGAGCCATTTGACTGGAAACCCAATTTAATGGAAAAAGAGACGCCTCAGGAGCGAATGGACTATATGACAGCCTTACTAACAGAACTCGAGGGAGAAGGAATCTTGGGTGCGGACGAGAGTACCCCATTAACCAAAAAAGGTGGCTATCGTGAGAGTTATCCATGGGAAACGAACCGTGGGGAAGGGTATGAAGAACTGGTCTACGAGGAAAAAATAGAAGAGGAATTAGAACTTGTCTTTTCTTATCAAGGAGCAGGAGCTGGGGATTTTTCCCAGATAGAAGCAACCTATGAGCTTGTTGCGGAGGGGGAAACGGGCGAATATAAACAAATTATCGAACATGTAGAGAACAGCGATAAAGGATCATATGAAACATTTGGATATTACTATTATAATATGGAATTTTCTAAGCAACTATGGCTAGATGGAACAGCTCCGGCAGGGGGATATTGGGGAGATGAGCCAGAAGGTGCTCCAACCATAACATCACCATTAAATCTTTTATCAGATGAGGAGCTAGTCACATTACTCAAGGATAAACTGATTTTTACGAAGGATGAGAGTGGCATTGGGGAATATTATGGGACATTCCCTTCTACGGTAGAGGAAATGTTGGAATCAGGATTCAAACTTGAGTTGTCAGAGACCTATTATATCGGTGAAACGAAAGATCGTCCAGCAAGGAAATATTCGGCAGATACACATCCTTACGCAGTGCTGGGGAGTGGATTTACGAATGTTGAATTGGGTGAAACAGGATATTTTAAGTCGTTGAATGCGAAATATGAGTATGTTGGAGTAGGAAACGGTGCCTATAGTGTGGCGGAGGGAGAAGTTGCAGACCCATTGAATACCGTTATTTATAGTAGTTTATTTGTGGATAGTGGCTTCATCAACAATAACTGGTTCCGATACGGAGTGTTTGACGATGGAACAGAAGCATTTGCAGAGAGTTTTCCAATTGTAGTGGATAGTGTTCTTCCAAGTGAAGTGACTTCAGAATTAGTTGAGGCAGCAGATTTCATCTTAATCACGAATGGATATGGAACGCTTACGAGTTATGATACAAGGAATGATTTGACTGCGGAGGTCATAGAGCAATTAAAAGCAAAAACGACTACAGCAGAGATTGTGACTCCACTGTATGTAGATGGTGGAATTGCAAGAGGAACCAATATAGGAAACTTTGTTATGGAAGTGAAGAGGACACTTGGTACCTATACAGATGCAGTGAATAATTCATTTATGGTTTTAGAAGAGAAGCCATTGGTGAGTCCTACATTTCAAGAGGGTTTTAAATCGGGAGAGTATCAAGAATTTTATCACGCATTTTATCAGGTGTACAAGGAAATCATAGACGACAATTTCTTGAGAGAGGTGACTGGAGCAGAACTATTGCCAGTAGAAGTATCGGTTGCAACCTCGCTTCGACACATCATCAACTACCCGCACCGTAGAATGGATAGTCAAAAAGACAGTATTCAGGTATTGGAAGTACAGCCTATATGGAATGGAACCACCACCACAGAGACGATTTCGGGGCTAGGGTCTGGAAAGATTAAGAGCGAGCTCACAGAAGCCCAAGTTGCAGCATGGGTAGAGGGATCTGGATTAGTTGCCGCCTATGATGGAGAGACTGCGGATGATATTATTATTACAACCATGCCGATTACGGAATTTATTGGTAAAATTGAGGATATTACAGAAGAATACGATATGGTATATATCGGAGCCAGCAATGAAGGGTTCAACTTATTGAATGGACATCCGGATTATAATGACAATGGTATGGACGGCTTGTACTATACCAATATCGGGGATATCATGACCCACTCGAAGAATGTTGCAGGGCTTTTGGATACGGATTACAATACGACTGTGGGACTAAAGACAGTCAATGCTTTTGGGAGTAACACAGGAGCTTGGGGGAAAGTAGAGGTCTATCCGTTTGTTAATACGGCGAGCAATTTCAATGCCCGATTTTCAGGTTTGGATTTGACACCGAGCAAATACGAAGAACTGATTAATTTTGCAAATTCGGGATTTCCAATTATCATAGAAGATGAATTGGTTGTGCTAGAAGATACTTCAAGACCAGCACAAAGTGTAAGTGTGCAATTGGAATCAGCTAGCAGTGAAGATGGAACAGTATTGCTCTCTGTCACTGAGATCGAGGCGGTGAAAGACACACCATATACTTTGAAGTATCAATGGTATAAAGACGGTGTAATGATTGAGGGGGCAAACTACGATTATTACAGATGTCAGGAAGACGGGATGTATTATTGCGAGGTTACTCTCATGGAAGGGAATCAAGTAATTCAGAATGTCAACAGCGATATAATGAAGGTTGAGAGTTCTGGCATTGCTGCCATCTCATCGGAACCGATTAGGTTCCCAGAGAATTATCAAGAAAGTGCATCCTATGGGGGAGTGCGTACAGTTGATGAGATTACATGGGATGCAGTAACAAAAACGGGTAGCTACTCTACTACAGCATCCTTAAACTTTGAATTGCCAGAAGGTGCAGTCATAAAGAGTGCAACCTGGTATACGGGATATACAAGTTATACCGAGGTGTTAAGGGAAACATCGAAATTCTATCAGGTAAAAGTTGAAGAAAACCTTAGCGAAGGATGGAGCACACTGTCGGGTCCGCTCGTAGAGAGGGTAGTTCAAGGATATATGTGTGTATTTGAAGTGGAAATTGATGGTGAGGTTGTACAATTTGTAAGTGATCGCCGTGGATTGGATTTCCAACCAGATGGAAAAGCACCAATGGGACCTTATTATGCTTCTAATCCATCGGTAGATGGTAAAGTAGGTACAAAAGACGTGGATACGGCGCGATACGATATGTCGGTAAAGACTACTTCCGTGAAAACTGAGAGCGGATATGAGCTCAGTGCTACCCCGAGTTTGGTTGCTGTAGGTGGGAATAAGAATATTCCAGATCCTAAATATTTTGACGAGTTATCCTACGAATACCAATGGTATGAAGTAGATGGGAGTGGGGCGTATAGGGCTATAGCAGGTAGTACTTCCAGTGTCTTGGCGGTTGATAGCACAGAAAAGGAATATCTGTGTGTCGTGACAATTGGAGATTATTCCGTCTATACTGAGTTTAACTCCAATGCACCTCTAGCAGCGAGGGGACAGCTATCTTCGCAAAAGATATCCGTTGTGGAAGCAAGAGCGGGAATATCACTAGGTGGAGGAGGAACACTAGAAATCCCAGAGGTTCCAGATATCGAAATTGGCATAAATGGAGATCGGGTGGATAATAGTTCCTACATGTATCAACTGTTAGATGAAGCGAGATGGAGAGAAAATGTAATGTCTGCGGATCAAGCAGAATCAGATACAGATATCATTGTGCAATACCTGAACTTGTCGAAACCAGAGATTGTATTCACAGAGGGCGGAATGCCAGAGGAGTATGTTGGAGATTCGATAGAGGCGCTAGGAAGGTCATTGATTGAAGATTCTTTGCAATTCGAATTTGAAATTCGCAATGCGACAGACCCAACGGCGCATACGACGACCTATGAAACCAAACTCTATATCGATCAAAATGCGGATGGTAAATTCGAAGAGAGTGAGCAAATTCCAGATTTGCAGGTGTATGAAGTAACGGCTGAGGGTGGAAGAGGACAAGCAGTAGTTGAGAATCAATTAATTGCCAATTCTACGTATATGGTGGAGCGTATTCTTCCAAACGAGTTCTATGGGGCAATCCCATGGAAATTCGAGGTAACGAAGACATCGGATGGGACGGTTCATAATTCCCAGACTGGAATCACATACCGAAAGCCAAAGAATGATATCGAAATCAATGTGCTTCAGATTGCAGGGACAGATTCTACAGGAAATGCTCCAGATGGACTACCGAGTGTATTTGACAATAAAATCATAGAGGTAAGCTCTGTTTACGATATCAATATCATTGAGAAAACGATTACAGACTTAAATCAGATGCAAACAGATGCAGAAGCAGCGGCAGCGGAAGGGGAAGAGGTAAAGGCGCTACTAGATTATATTGAAGAATATGATATCAATATGATATTGATGGGACTTCAAGAATCCTATGGTAGAACAGATTCTTATGATGGATTTAGTCGAAGTGTATCGGATCAGATCAATGAATTTATCGATTCTGGGAAGGCTACTTTGTTTAGTCATGATAATGTCTCTAACGAAAATGTTCCAGCATACTTGTATCCTATGGATAATGGATATAGCCATCAAGTAAATAGTACCACATACTATTCTAGCTATTATTTGACAGTCTTGAATCGAGGGAAATCAGGACAGGATCCATATGGAGTAGTGAACGATCAATTTGGTTATTCCAAGTATTCCTACGTAGCAGATGCGAATAAAAATGGAATCCACTATGTAGCAAGTGGTTATGAGGGAATGACCCAGGAAGTGGAGGATCAGATCCAAGAATCTGGTTATGGAATAGCATACGATCATGGAACCAATCGTGAAGCGACCGTTGCTCAAACTCAGGCATACAATGGATATTCTTTGATGGTGCATCGGGTAAATGCGAGCCAAAAATACCCAACAGAAACTGCTTACAACAGAGATGGTTCATTTGCTACTACAGGGTCAGTTTCACAGGTAAACAAAGGAGCAGTGACCTCCTATCCGTATAATGTCAATGTGGGTGAGTTTGCAGTAGGAGATAGTACTGCGCAGACATTGGATATTGCAAAGACCCATCATCAATGGTATCAGCTGAATATGAATACAGAAGATATTGTGGTATGGTATTGCTTGACAGACGATGGCACTCATTCAGCAGATACCTATCGACATGGATATAATGATGTAATCAATAGTTATTATATTTATAATATAGGTAATGTGACGTATACAGGAGCTGGGCATAATGTGGGGACTGGGAGTTACGAAAAAACAACCGAAGTAGAAGCTGAGCTTTTTATCAATACGATAATCGCGGCTTATCGGGTATCGGTATCCACTCCAGAAGCTGAATTCCTAGATGAACATGGATCTGCAATTACGGATTTCTATCTATTAACAGAGTTCAATGAAAATGAAGCAGGATACGAGTATGATGAGCAGCTGATCTTGCCAGCAGATGGAGAAACTGGAACATTTTCAGGAACTCTGATAGACTTCCAGGTAAAAGACAGCAACCTAGATCTTAATAAAAAGGTTCAAGTTGCATTGTATTATGAAACAACGACCATGACTGAGGGACAAACTTATTATAAGTTAGAGTCTGGGGACATGATTGAGGTGGAGAATCCTTCTGGAGATGGGGAGTATTATGCTAGAATCTCACAAGGTGACATGAAGCTAAAGACTGCATCTGGAAGTGAAGTGAGTGGTGATGCAACGCTAGGGAATGAAACCATGTATGAGTATTATTTATCGGAAGGAATACTGGAACAACTACGGGAAAATCATAATTTGAAACTATATTTAGAAGCTACGACAACCATTCCAGAAGAAGAGCCGTTGAAGGGATTATCTGATCCATTGACGCTCTCGAAGCTGGGATTACAGGATTTAAATTAATAAAGATTGGAAGAAGGATGAACTCTTACTAGATTAGGAGAGCATCCTTCTTCTTTTTGAGCAAGTAATTGGTGCTTTTTGCAGGAGCATGTAGTGTGACTGTGAAAAGTAACCTTCATGTAAGAGGACACAGAATTTTTAGAAAAAATTGGTTGATTAATTACTGGAATAAACATATAATAAGAAAAGTACGAATAGGAGGAGACAATGGATAACAATCGGCAAAACGGTAACCAAGATAATAAGAATAACAATAACAAAAATAATAACAATAAAAACAACAACAATAAGCAGAATTATACGATCATTATATTGACGACATTGATTACAGCATGCTTGCTATTAGGGATGTATCAATTTATGCAAGGCACTTCGGCAAAAGAAATCCCATACAATGAATTTCTGGACATGCTTGAGAATGAGAGTGTGGAAAAAGTTGTCATGGATATGGGGCGTGGTGAAATCTACATCACACCAAAGGAAGTGGATCCAGAAACTTTTGTAACAGAATATTATACGGTGATGGTTGGGGATTCAGATTTGATTTCCAGACTGGAAGAAGCAGATAAGAATTCTGAGCTAGTGTTTGAAGGAACTATGGAGAGTTCCACCACCAATATGATTCTCAGTTTGTTGAGTATGTTCTTGCCAATTATATTATTGGTAGTGCTCTTCAATGTGTTTATGAGGAGAATGTCTTCTGGTGGAGGCATGATGGGTGTTGGGAAAAACAATGCCAAATTATATGTAGAGAAAGAAACGGGAGTAACATTCAAGAATGTTGCTGGACAAGACGAAGCGAAGGAATCCTTGCAAGAGGTAGTGGACTTCTTGCATAATCCGATGAAATATACTGGAATTGGAGCGAAGCTACCGAAGGGCGCGTTATTGGTAGGACCTCCAGGAACAGGTAAGACCTTATTAGCAAAAGCGGTGGCTGGAGAGGCGAATGTACCATTCTTCTCACTTTCAGGTTCTGCATTTGTAGAAATGTATGTGGGTGTGGGAGCATCTCGTGTCCGTGATCTATTCAAAGAAGCGCAGAAGATGGCGCCTTGTATCGTATTCATCGATGAGATTGATGCAATCGGTAAGAGCCGTGATACAGCCATGGGAAGCAATGATGAGAGAGAGCAAACCCTCAATCAATTACTAGCAGAAATGGATGGATTTGATACCAATAAGGGATTATTATTACTAGCAGCAACCAATCGACCAGAGATTCTAGATCCGGCACTTCTTAGACCAGGTCGATTTGACCGAAGAATTGTGGTAGATAAGCCAGACCTAAAAGGTCGTGTGAATATCTTGAAAGTACATGCAAAAGATGTAAAGATGGACGAGACGGTGGATTTAGAGGCGATAGCCCTAGCAACATCGGGAGCAGTGGGATCGGATCTTGCGAACATGATTAATGAGGCCGCAATCACAGCCGTGAAGCATGGAAGAGGTGTGGTAGCACAGACAGACTTATTCGAGGCAGTAGAGGTAGTGCTAGTCGGTAAGGAAAAGAAAGACCGAATCATGAGTGCGGAGGAACGCAGAATTGTTTCCTATCACGAAGTGGGTCATGCACTATTGAGTGCATTGCAGAAACATTCCGAACCAGTGCAGAAGATTACCATTGTTCCAAGAACTATGGGAGCCCTCGGCTATGTTATGCAGACTCCAGAAGAAGAAAAATTCTTGAATACACAAAAAGAATTAGAAGCAATGTTGGTGGGATTCTTGGGCGGACGTGCAGCAGAAGAGTTGGTATTTGAAACAGTGACAACAGGTGCGTCAAATGACATCGAGCGTGCGACACAGATTGCGAGAAGCATGGTGACACAATACGGTATGTCGAAGAAATTCGGTCTCATCGGTCTTGAGTCTGTGAAACATAGATACCTAGATGGAAGAGCAGTTGCTAATTGTGGAGATGCTACAGCGGCTGAGATTGACGCAGAAGTCATGAAGATACTCAAAGAATCTTATGAGGAAGCCAAGAACTTGCTTTCAGAGCACAGAGAAGCTCTAGATAAGATTGCAGAATTCCTAATTGAGAAGGAAACCATTACTGGGAAAGAATTCATGAAGATTTATCGAGAGGTAGAAGGAATTCCTGAACCAGAAGAGGATAAGAAGGAAGAAAAGACGAGACTAGAGAAAAAGTCAGATCCTGATGTAGTCGAGGAAGTGCAGGAAGTCGAGGAAGTAGAAGTAGTCGAGGAAATGCAAGAAGTCGAGGAAATGCGGGAAGTTGCGTCAGGCGAAGAAAGTAGTGAAGATACAGAAGATAAATAATATAAAAAGAATTTCGTATACGAGTGATACGAAGTTCTTTTTTAATATAAATGTAACGGAAATTGCTCATTTTCATAATTAATAGAATTAGTTCTTTGACACTCCTTGAATGATGGGATAAAATAAAAGAAGAAATTAGAGAAGATTGGGTGAAAACATATGGAAAAACAAGAATTTATCATAGAAGAGGAATTGAGGAAATTGCCCGCTAAACCAGGTGTTTATCTCATGCATAATATGGATGAGCAGATTATCTACGTGGGGAAGGCAATCAATTTGAAGAATCGCGTCAGGCAGTATTTTCAGTTGAGTCGCTCAAAGGGTGCGAAGATTGATCATATGGTAACACAAATTGCGAGATTCGAGTACATCGTAACAGATTCTGAGCTAGAGGCATTGGTGCTAGAGTGCAATCTAATAAAAGAACATCATCCCAAATATAATACCATGTTGATGGATGACAAGACATATCCATTTATTAAAATTACTATGGGAGAAGCATATCCGCGCGTTTTAGTGGTGAGAAAGGTTGGTAAGGACAAGTCCAAATATTTTGGACCTTATGTAAATGGAGGTGCGGTGAAAGATACTCTGGATTTAATACGCAAACTATATCAAATCCGTACTTGCAATCGTTCCCTGCCCAAAGACATCGGGAAGGAACGCCCTTGTTTAAATTACCATATCAAGCAATGTAAGGCGCCTTGTCAGGGCGCAGTGAGTGTGGAAGAGTATCAAAAGCAGATTCAAGGGGTGATAGATTTTTTAAATGGAAAGCTAGACCCTATCATCAAGCATCTGAAGGAAAAGATGGAGGAAGCCTCCCTACAGTTGGAGTTTGAAAAAGCAATAGAAATTCGAGAATTACACAACAGTGTGTTGAAGATGGCACAGAAGCAGAAGATTACGAATAGTAGCGGTGAGGACAGAGATGTGATTGCACTAGCAAGCGAGGGACAGGATGCGGTCGCGCAGGTGTTTTTTATCCGTTCGGGACGGTTAATTGGCAGGGAGCACTTCTATCTCAAGATTGCGAATGAAGAGGTGGAACGTGAAGTGCTAACTTCGTTTATTAAACAGTTTTATGCAGGAACTCCTTATATTCCTTGTGAATTAATGTTACAAATGGATTTGGATGAGGTGGAGATCTTAGAAAAATATCTCTCTCAGAAAAAGGGAACAAAGGTAGTGATAAAAACGCCGAAAAAGGGCAGTAAGGAGAAGCTGGTTGAGCTAGCAAAGAAGAATGCGAAGCTTGTGCTATCTACGGATAAGGAGAGATTGAAACGCGAGAAAAGTCGAACACAGGGAGCGCTACAGGAGATAGAGGCTTTGATTGGGATTCGTGATGTGAAGCGTATTGAGGCATTTGACATCTCAAATATCAGTGGGTTTGCATCCGTAGGGTCCATGATTGTATACGAGAATGGAAAGCCAAAACGCAGTGATTATAGAAAGTTTAAAATCAAAGGAATCGAAGGTCCGGATGATTATGGAAGTATGAAAGAAGTGCTGAGTAGGCGCTTCCAGAGAGGAATGAAGGAACAAGAGAGAAGTGAAGAGGGGAGTTTTCATGTATTTCCTGATTTGATTATGATGGATGGTGGAAAAGGACAAGTCAATATCGCGTTACAGGTTTTAGAGGAGCTCAAGATTCATATTCCTGTGTGTGGAATGGTCAAAGATGATAATCATAGAACGCGAGGGTTGCTGTTTGACAATCAAGAAATTAGCATTGACCGCTCATCGGAAGGTTTTCGTCTCATTACTCGAATTCAGGATGAGGCGCATAGATTTGCAATTGAATATCATAGAAGCCTAAGGAGTAAAGGACAAGTACATTCCATATTGGATGACATCCCAGGGATCGGCCCAACAAGGAGAAAGGCATTGATGCGCCACTATAGCAGTTTGGATGAAATAAAAGAGGCGAGTGTCGAGGAATTGAAGGCGATTCCAACAATGAATGAAAAATCTGCAAAAGAAGTCTATGGTTTTTTTCACTAATGTGTTAAAATAATAGCAATAGTTCAGAAAGAGGAGGTTTATATGCAAAAAGTAAAATTAGAAAAAATAGCAGAGCAGATGAAACTAAAGAGTGTGACCCCAGCGATTTCCCTAGATGGCAAAGAAGTTACAGTGCCAGATACCAATCGTCCAGCGTTACAGTTGAGTGGGTATTTTGATTATTTTGAATCGGACAGAGTGCAGATTATAGGATATGTTGAATACACATACCTCAATACACTATCGAAAGAAGATAAGGAAACCACATTTGAGAAATTATTGTCTTATAATATTCCTTGCATTATCTTCTGTAGGGGTCTAGAGCCAGGTCCGATCTTCAAGGAGAAAGCAGAAAAATATGGCGTTCCATTGTTCGTGACTGAGGAGAAAACATCTTCGTTCACCGCAGAAATTGTTCGTTGGTTACATGTGGAATTGGCACCTTGTATCTCAATCCACGGTGTATTAGTAGACGTGTATGGTGTCGGCGTGTTGATCATGGGAGAGAGCGGAATTGGTAAAAGCGAGGCAGCGCTAGAATTAATCAAGCGTGGACATCGTCTTGTAACAGATGATGTGGTGGAGATGCATAAGGTGAGTGAAGTGACGATCATGGGAACGGCACCAGATATCACAAGACACCTGATTGAGCTTCGCGGAATTGGAATCATCGATGTCAAGGCATTATTTGGGGTGCAGAGTGTTCGAAAAACACAGACCATTGACCTTGTAATCAACTTAGAAGAGTGGAACAAGGAAAAAGAATATGATCGTCTTGGAATGACAGAAGAATATACAGAGTTCATGGGAATTAATATTGTTCGTCATTCGATTCCAATTCGTCCAGGTCGTAACTTGGCGATCATCGTAGAATCGGCAGCGGTGAACCATAGACAAAAGATTATGGGTTATAATGCGGCAGAAGAACTGTACAGAAGAGTACAAGATAATTTGAGAAAGAGTCAAGAGGATTAAGAACTATGAAGTATTGTTTCGGAGTTGATGTTGGTGGAACAACGGTTAAAATTGCTTTATTGAATACGCAAGGGGAGATTCTAGACAAATGGGAGATTCCAAGCAAAACAGAGAATGATGGAGAGGCAATTCTTCCAGATATTATTGCGTCCCTAAAAACTAAGATAGCAGAAAAAAATCTGGAGATGGACGAGATTATTGGAATCGGAATGGGTGTGCCTACTACAGTATCTGATGATGGAATCGTTACATGGAGTGCGAATCTAGGTTGGAAGTACAAAGAAGTAAAACGCGAGATGGAAGAAGGTCTTGGTTTGCCTGTGGTCATTGGAAATGACGCCAATGTAGCAGCTCTAGGGGAGTTATGGCTAGGTGGAGGAAAAGGACATAAGAACCTAGTGATGATTACTCTTGGAACAGGTGTAGGCGGTGGAATCATCAATCAAGGAAAAATTGTCAACGGGAGCAACGGAGCTGGTGGAGAAATCGGACACATTACAGTGAATTATGAAGAAACTGCAAGTTGTGGATGCGGAAGACAAGGGTGCTTAGAGCAATATGCATCAGCAACAGGTCTTGTACGATTGGCAAAACAACACCTAGAGAAAGATACCCGAAAGAGTGTGTTAAGAGAGGAAGAAGTATCTGCAAAGACCATATTTGATGGAGTCAAGGCAGGGGATGAGGTGGCGTGCGAAATCGCCGAAGAATTCGCAAGATACCTAGGATATGCCCTAGTGAACATCGCCTGTGTAGTAGATCCAGAAGTATTTGTAATCGGTGGAGGAGTGTCAAAGGCAGGACAGGTTCTCATAGAGTATATCGAGAAATATTATCAGGAGAGAACACTGAAATCGACTGCAGATGTGAAATTCGCACTGGCTACATTAGGAAATGACGCTGGAGTATGTGGCGCAGCCAAAATGCTCTTATAAAAACTGAAATAAATTACCGTCAAACAAAGGGGACGGGGGTATGAAATGCAAATGCATTTTCTCCCCCGTCCCCAATTCTCCGCTGTCCCCAATTCTCCGCTGTCCCCAATTCTTAAGCTAAATTTACTTTCTTGGTCATGATATAATGACAGATTACATAGAAGATAATCGATAAAGTAAGTGAGGAAATTACAGAAATCCATCCGATTGACTGGAAGTAATCTGCCACACTATATTCGCTGGTATACATGCTAAATGACAATTCCATATTCGGTATAATCATAATCATAGATAACACGATTTGTGTAATCGTTGTGATTGAAAAATACGAAATAATAGATGCCAATACTTTGTGTTTGTTAAACAGTTGACCCACACAGATCGAAACATAAATCGCTGTTATGGAGTAAAAGATTCCAGTAGCCCCACTGATGAGATATATTAGGATTGTAGGACCAGTGAATCCGATTTGTTCCAATCCATAAGTAAATCCATAAAGGTTGAATTCACTCATATGAGGAATGATTAAGGAATAGATTCCAACTGTTAGGCAGAGGAATAAAAATAGCATATTAATCACTGCGTACATATAGCCCACTAGAACCTTGCTGAGTAAAATCTGTCCTCCAGTCGCAGGTGTTGTGAAGGTAAAATAACCTTGACTAGAGAAACAACGTTTGTAAAAGCGAATTGCAATATAGAGCTGACAGCCCATGGTAGAACCGATGGCGCCAAATACAAAAATCAAGATACAGAAAATCATTGTTAGGGCTACAACGGTATCATCTCCGCCTTGAGAATTCGATATTACTGACATAGGGAGAAAAAATAACAGTGCAGTCACTAAAGTAATGCCGAGAAACATCAATTGTAACTTGTAGCTCTCTTTTATATCATGTTTTAAGATTGTTGCTAACATCGAAACACCTCCCTGAACAGTTCGTCTACTGATTTTCCTTCATGAATTCTTATATCATCTACATTAGAGCAGCGAACCAATTGCCCTTGATTGATGAATACCACATAATCTAAGATACTTTCGATGTCAGAGATTAGGTGAGTAGAAATAAGAATGGTTGCATTCGGGTTAAAGTTTGTGATAATCGTTTGTAGGATATAGTCTCTTGCAGCTGGATCTACTCCGCCGATCGGTTCGTCTAATACATACAAATCTGCATTTCGACTCATTACTAGAATTAATTGTACTTTCTCTTTTGTTCCCTTTGATAAAGTTTTGATTCGCTGATTTGGATTGATGTTCAGTGCTTGTAACATGGAGTACGCACGGTTTACATCAAAATTCTCATAATAATCCGCGAACATATCAATGGTCTTATTGACTGTTGAATTTTCGTCTAAATATGTCTTGTCTGGTAGATATGATACGATTTTCTTGGTTTCTACGCAAGGTGCTAAATTGTTGATATAGATATTTCCCTGTGTAGGTGTTAATAATCCATTGATTAATTTGATTAATGTTGTCTTCCCGCTCCCGTTTGGTCCTAATAAGCCTACGATTTTCCCGCGTTCAAGAGTAAATGTGACGTTGGATAGTGCGGTTTTGGTCGCATATCGTTTCGTGAGCCCTTGGCACTGTAATATAGGTGTCATTTTTCTCCTCCTTTAGATTGAATACTCAGTTATAAATGTAATGATCTCATCATTGGAATAACCCAAACCGAGCATTGCCTTCATAAACTGCTCTATGTGTTTTTGGGCAAAATCCTTTTTAGATGATGCCAATAAATCTGTGTCTTCGGTGACAAATCTTCCATTGGTGCGTTGTGTGTAAAGCAATCCCATTCTCTCTAACTCCGCCAATGCTTTTTGCATTGTGTTTGGATTGACAGCAGCGCTCAATGCCAATTCCCGTACAGGTGGGATTTGCTCACCGGATTTATAACGGCCTGTTATGATGTCATGCCGTATATGATCCATAAGTTGCAGGTAAATTGCAGTTTTATTGTCTAGTGCCCATGCCATATAAAAACCTCCTTGTGTTATTGTACTACAAATATAATACAAATAAGTGAAAATGTCAAGTGAAAATTCTAGGAATCATTTACAAGAA
>CAYJFY010000020.1:0-43858 GCA_964369755.1 uncultured Lachnospiraceae bacterium | reverse complement strand
TTTTTTATATATTTTCTCATATTCACTTGCAAAAAAATTGTTTCTCTGTTATTATATATTGTGTTGTGAGTCTATAAAGACCATTTAAAGATCGTTAGGAGGTGCAATCATGGCAAAATGTGCTATTTGTGAAAAGGGTGCTCACTTCGGAAATAATGTAAGTCACTCTCATAGAAAAACACCAAAAATGTGGAAATCTAATGTAAAATCTGTTAAGGTTAAAGTACCTGGCGGAGCAAAGAAAATGTATGTATGTACATCATGCTTACGTTCGAACAAAGTAGAACGTGCTTAATAAAAAAAGGTATGTGGCTTGCCACCTACCTTTTTTTATTTGCAACAAAACAACTTATAACTCATGAGTAGCATGGCAATAAGAATCAGAATGCACCATACAATACTAGGAATAAGCAATGCCGCTATCATTCCAACTGCAACAAAGAAAGAAGCAAATCCAATGACTCTCTTCATAATGATCTAGCTCCGCTCTCTTTTTCTCTACTATATGATGCAACAACTGCTCTTATTCCGCTTCGTCTAACAATTCATTGATATCATCTTCTGATATTTTCTTATCTTTTTTCTCTGTAAAACGGTCGATAACATCTGGAACCATGTCTAAGATTTTTGTTATCGTATCTTGGTTCTTCACATTTACAAGTTTTGCATGTCCATTTTGAATTACCAAAACTGCGCTAGGAGATAACTTACCGCCAAGTCCACCGCCAGCCTTATCTGCCTCATTCTTCATAAATGCTCCAGCCCCTAAACCAAATGAAACATCGATGAACGGTAAGATAATGGTATCTCCAATATGAATTGCATCTCCAACCACTGTTTTTGATGAAATCACCCCATTCATCCCATTAAATAATGCTTCAATACTTCCTGTAAAATCTGTTCTCTTCTCTGACATCTTTCTGCCTCCTACATTCTTTTTTCTATTTATCTAATAATTTTTTCAGTTTGCGATAAGATTTCATTAATTCCTTATCTCGAAACACTCGCCAAGCGATACGAAGCACATGAATCAACCTCAAATGCCCCTTCATATACCAATCAGCTATGTATTTTTTTTCTTCGAATGACGGTGTGATCTGAATCGCCTCACCATAAAACCCATACAATACACTTATTCCTGCTAGTACCATCCCTGTTTGACTCGGATCTTCTAAACCAAATTCCGCATTTATTTTCAACTTTTTCGGTTTTATTTTCTTCAACAAATAGAATATGTGTGTTTTTATTTTTTTCAAAGAAAGTTTTTGCTCTTCAGCGAGCAAAAATTCTTTAAACTCCTCAATTTGTTTCCATATTTTTTTTATTTTATCACAAATACTAGAAAATGTATATTCCATTTTCTTCTTCACTGCTTTCACCTTGTCAGATAATTTTTTCTTCGGTTCTAACTCTTGGTCATCTTTCTGTTGCTCTATAAACCTATTTTCCGTTCTCTCTTCTCCTTGAACCACCTGCGGTTGTTCTATTTGAAACCCCTTAGACTTTTCCTCCTGAAGAACCTTTGTCTCTTCCTCCTGAAGTGGCGAAGGCACTTCCAAATGAGATGGTGAAGGCACATTATTGTTTTCTTGGAATTCACCGTCCTCTTTATCTTCAAACTTTTTCCAAGCAATTTGAAACCCCGTCTTAAATTCTGACTCTGAATAAATTGCTTGCACCTTCAATAAAGATAACAGCCAGGTGATTTCTATCTTCGTATACAAGCTTTTTATGGAATTATCAATTCCACCTTCCACTCGGTATCGAACTGGAACAAATAATACCAATGCAACTACAATAATGATGAATAGCAGTACAAAAAGTATCACAAGACCTAGTATTGTCAATATAAATAATAATGCTGATAACATCCTTTACCCTACCCTCAAATTATTCTGTATCCACTTCTGTAATCATATGGTTCTGTTTGCTTTTTAAATATTTTTTAATATCTGCCAAACCCGTATGCGCATAAGTTTCATCTATGATTTCTAAAACAAGTTCTTGCGCTTCCTGATAGCCTTCTGCAATTCCAACTATTATCATACCTTCTGTCGGATAATGGATTTGATGTAGATAAGTACTATCTAATATTTCTAATTGCATTGTATCATTGTTCGACAAAAGAATCAAATACGTCGATAACATCAATGCTCGATTTTTGATTTTCTCTACGATATCCTCCTGGTTTTCTTCACAATATTTTGTCAAATATAAGGGGCTATAGAATGTCATTTCTCTTCTCCTTAGTTCTGATAGTATGTTGATAAAATTTGCCCTACAACAGAAGACGCAGATTTACCTCCATCTGATTCTTCAACCACTACTGCAAAGGCCAAATCTGGATTCTCTGGATTCGTGAATCCCATAAACCAAGAGTGGGTTCGATTCTCCTCGCTACTGTATTCTGCTGTACCTGTCTTGCCTGCAACCGTATAAGAACCCCCAGATAGATTTGTTGCGGTTCCATACTCAACAACCGCTTGCATATAATCTGTCAAAATCATTGCTTCATCTGTAGTCATCAGCGTTTGAGCTGCTTTTGGTTTCTCCTCGGATACGACAGAGCCCGTATGATTTGACACATAATCGACGATGTATGGTGTCATTAGATTTCCACCATTTGCAATCGAAGATGCTAGCATTGCCATATGATAGGGACTAACCAGGGTATCGCCTTGACCTATCGCTGTCATCATAACTTCTGCTGAGTTAGATTCCTCATTTAATACAAATTCACTTTCCTTCGAATCATAGGTTCCTGGCAATTTACTATCAAAGAGCAAATCCTCCGCTGTTTCTCCATATTCACTTAGGTCCAGCGTCAATCCCATATTAACAAAAGAAGTATTACATGAATTTGCATAAGACTCCTCTAAATTTTGCACTCCATGCACCTTATCATTGCTACACGCAATGGTTGTTCCATCCACTTCAATTGAGCCAGTGCATTCATAAGTATAACTCTCATAATCCGTATTTTCTTTGATATATTCTAGTAAAGTGACCGTTTTAAATATGGATCCTGGAACATAAGACCCGTAGGTTGCTCGATTTAGAAGGATACTTTCTTCCGATTCAATCAAGGCATCCCAATCACTGTCTATGGTATTTGGATCAAATCCATTCTTTGATACCATCGCTAGTATCTTACCCGTACGTGGTTCTAAGATCACCACAGCCCCCTCATAATCTCCCAATGCTTGATATGCCGCTTGTTGTAGTCCATGATTTAAAGTGGTATGAAGTTGATCGCCCACATCTTTTTGGTCCATGAATTCATTCGTGATTTTTTCCATAAAAAACGCATTTGATGTTAAAAGTGAGAAGTTTTCTTCCAATTCAATCCCACTCTTCCCCTTACTTGCATAGCCTACTACATGTGCATACATATCTCCATATGGATAAAATCTTGTTTCGTTTCCTGATTCATCCACCTTGGTCTCTGCTAAAACATTTCCTGCATCGTCTAGAATACTTCCACGTACAACATGTTCTGCAAATAAGTCCTGACGTGGATTATATTGACTATTGATAATTTCATCACTTTTAAATACCTGATAGTAGACAATATATGACATCATACATAAAAATAATGCCACGAATGAGTATGTTATTTTTGCAAAACCGATATTTCTCGGTTTTTTATCTCTCTTCTTTTTTCGGACGCCTTTTCTTGACGGCTTTGCTTCTTCCCTCTTGGATTCTAGCGGATCTAGATTGATTATCTTGATGTCGTCGTCTCTCTTTTTCAATTTTTTCTTCCTCATCTTCTCTAAGTATATATAAACCTTGGATTATAGCAAATAATATAAGTGTGCTTAATAAAGAGCTTCCCCCATAACTTATCAATGGTAAGGTTACACCAGTGGATGGAATAAACTTTGTTACACCTCCAATGGTCAAAAACACTTGAAACATATAAGATGTTCCTAATCCAATTGCAATATACTTATAAAATTCATTTTTTAATCTCATTGCAATATTTAAAAACATCACATAGCAACTGAGACAGATTAATATAACCGAAAGTGCGATAATCAATCCCATTTCTTCAGCAATTGCTGAAAAAATGAAATCTTCTACTGCAACAGGAATGGTTTCTGGTGCACCCTGAAACAGTCCCATTCCACTAAATCCACCTGTGCCTATTGCAAAAAGAGATTGCGCAACTTGATAGCCACCCGTATTATAAACTGCGAATGGATCGATAAATGCTTCAACTCTCACTCTTACGTGATTGAATAATTGATATGCTACAACAGCTGCAAATGCACCGCTTATTCCGCCTATAACCAAGTATCGTGATTGTTTTGTAGCCACATATAACATCACAAGATATACAACAAATAAAATAACAGCTGCACCCAAATCTGTTGAAATTACTAGAATGAGTACATGGGTTGCCGCTAGTATCGTGGTGATCACCACATCCTTAAACTCTGTTGACCGATAAAAACAATTGGCGATAAAAAACACAAAGATAATTTTTACAAACTCTGATGGTTGCACTCCAATTCC
This sequence comes from uncultured Lachnospiraceae bacterium, assembly GCA_964369755.1. Classification (GTDB taxonomy): domain Bacteria; phylum Bacillota; class Clostridia; order Lachnospirales; family Lachnospiraceae; genus CAUPWF01. The sequence goes on along the minus strand of CAYJFY010000020.1, from coordinate 39,337 downwards.
AAAGATTTCAAATCCAAGTTTTGCCCCATATTGAGTCTGACCGATCACTAATACTAATAACAATGCACCAATTCCGGTGATCAGAAAAATATTTTTCCAGATAGAATTAGATAAAAAATCGGCTCGTCGAATAATAATCGGTAGCAACAAACTAATTACAATTGAACCCGCACAAATAATAATCTGTCGAATAGCCTTATCGAACTCCAATCGGCTAATCATAATGAACCCTATCGAAAGAAGCATGCACATATTGTTTAACACAAGCTGCGATACTTGCGGATATATTTTGGTATACAAGATAAATATTATAAGAATCAAAATAAATTGTATCAAAAAGAAAACAATATATTCCACCTTACGCGATTGCAAGTATAAGATAGAGTATGCAACCATTTGAAAGATAAAAATCATTATTTTTTGCCGAAGCAGCGAATTTTTCTTTTTCCATTCTTCACTATGTCCAAAGATACTAAAACAATGATAAGTATATATCACCATAATCAGTATCATAAGGTATTTCCCTAAAGTACAATATAAATTAATCATTTCAACTCCTAACTTACACCTTTTCTAAAATGCCCCTTTGAAAAGGATTGCAAATCTACCTCAGCGAAATTTCCACTAAGATATTTTTCATATAATTTAAGTATATTTCTAACTTCTTTTTGACTCTCAATCGTAAAACTCAATCGTATTGATTGGAATCCCAACTCCTCTACTTCACTCATTTCATCAAATAAGCAAATCGGTTTGTGACTATACACAATATTATAGCAATGCACACAAGAAGATCTCACAGAAAATCTTTCTCCCTTTCGATCTGTAAGTTCGATGGTTCGAGAATGATGATTACACGTTCCGATTGTTTTTACAAAACACTGAGCAGAAATCATCGTTGGTAGATGTCCATACATAAAAAACTCCATACGTTCTCGTTTAAGTACTTTTAATTCACTTCTATTTAATTCAAAAGGCGCTGTTCCATCACATATATTTTTATCCTGCCAAAATTCGATGGAAGAATTATTGTATTGATATAATTGCGCATCTAGCATCAGTCCTCCAAGGTATTGGTGTTGTTTTAAAAACTCTACTTGACCTAATGTCCGAACCAAAAAACCATCGCAACCCAAACTACATAACTCCTGATATTTGCTTTCATACAGACTTATTGTATCATTTCGGAAAATATATGGCAAACCAAAATAAACTTCCTTGCCCATTTTTTTTGTGACATCAATTGATTTTTTCAACTCCAAATCATCCCATGGAGAATCCACGATATCACATTCCATATAGATACGGGTAACATGTTCCCACTCTCTCACTTCTATCAGTTGTTCTAATGTTACAACTGATACGTGGAGACCTCTGTTTTCTGGTCTCCAGTCACTACATGCTATGTTGTTATGTTTTCCACTAGAATCTTGGAAATTCACTGTTTCCAGACTTCGTCGATGGGATGCTTTTCTTTTCTCCTCTAACTGCTCAATCCCCTCTCTTCGTAGAGATTTAATCTGTTGCATGGGTATAAAAATATCAGAATCTGCCTCTATCACAAGATTTGAAAAACAAAAGCATGTATTCCCAGTTTTCTTCATTTGATTTTCTAATTTAGCCAAGTCTATTGGAGCACTTTTTGCTGCCTCGACATCTGCTCCACTGCATGTAACTTGAAACTCGCCATCCGTTATCACAAGACGAATTGGTTCTCCCATTTTTGCCGTTAACCTTGCCTCGATCGGATATTGAATCTTAGACTCCTTGAGAGAATCTTGAATCTCATGAATCAAGCGATTATTTCGTGTTCGATATAGAATTGTCCCCTTGGGAATTCTAACTCCTCTTCGTAAGGATAATTCAATGGTATCTCCCACATGATAATCTCCACCCAAGGTATAATCATCCTCGCTGTTTGGAAGAGAAATAACATCCCCAGAATTGGTATCTAGAAGCACGCTTCCTCGAACAATACGGTCTGTTTGTGAAAGAACCTTAATCACCGCTACACCTATATGATTTGGTTTGTCCATGGTTATCATATCTTTTCCATTGTGTTTATGATAATACCCCGAATGAAAATCGCCCCGATTAAACAAATCTCTCAATTGGTTGATATCTTCTTCTAGCACATGATAATTTTCTTTTCCTGAAACATAGCTATCAATATATTTTCGATACATAGCAGTAACTCCTGCTACATATTCTGGTTTCTTCATTCTACCTTCAATCTTAAATGATGTGATTCCCGCTTCAATCAACTCAGGGATTTGCTTCAAGGTACAAATATCCTTCATGCTCATATAATAAGCCTTTTTATCTTGAATCGCATACGGTAGACGACAGGACTGCGCACATTGACCGCGATTTCCACTTCTCCCACCAATCATTCCACTATATAAACACAATCCAGAATATGCATAACACAATGCACCATGTACAAAACACTCTATTTCTAGATTCGTGTAATCTACAATTTTTTTTATTTCTGAAACCGATAGCTCACGCGCTAGTACAACACGCTCTACTCCACAATCTTCTAAAAATTTTGCCCCCAAATAGCTCTCTACAGCCATCTGCGTACTCGCATGAATCGCAAGGTCAGGAAAATGCTTTAGAACAAAAGCTAGCACTCCCAAATCCTGAACAATAATCGCATCGAGTCCATGTAGATAGAGGGGCTTAAGATATTCAAACAACTGGCTTTGTAACTCATCTTCTTTTACTAGCGTATTTACTGTGAGAAATACCTTTTTCCCATGTAAATGGGCATAATCAATCGCCTGCAACACTTCCTCTTCCATAAAGTTACCAGCAAATGCTCTCGCACCAAACTTGCTACCCCCTAGATAGATAGCATCTGCCCCAGAATGAACCGCGGCCAAGAAACTTTCATAAGAACCCGCAGGTGCTAATAATTCAATATTATTTTTCATCAAATCACTCATCATATGTCTCCTAATCCTATACAATTTCTTATTGCGGTTTTCCACTAGAGAAAATAGACTGCCGAAAGACAGTCTATTTATTACTTACATTAATTTGTGTTTCTAATTTCACTTGCTCTTTTTGCAATTGTGTAATTTGATCCCTTAATGTCTGATTCAATGTTTCAGCATTTTCTAACTTAAGTTGAGTAGAAATCAGCTCATGTTTCAAGTCATACATTTCTTTATCTTTGTCTTCCATGTTACGTTCCAATGTGTCGGCTAATTTCTTTGTTTTAAAGTAGTCATCCGCAACATTGAGCGCAAGCAAAATGCTTTGCATCGCAGCATTTTGTCTCGTATAACTTTTGCTACTCTTACATTCACTAATCTTATGATTTAAATACGTTGCCACCTTCTGGAGGTATTCCTCGCCTTCATAACCCGCAAGCGTAATCACCTTTCCATCTATTAAAACTTCTGTAAATTTTTTTTCTGAAGCCATCATGTCCTCCTTGGTAAATTCTATACTTATATATTATATACGATTTTAAAATAAAAACAACTATTTTCTATGAAATCCCTAGATGTTCATATGCCAAATCCGTGACGATTCTCCCACGCGGAGTTCTCTGTATAAAACCATTTTTCAGTAGATATGGCTCATACACATCCTCAAGAGTTCCTGAGTCCTCTCCGATTGTCGCAGCCAAAGTCTCCAATCCAACAGGTCCACCTTGAAACTTGTAGATCATAGTCTCTAGTACTGTCCTATCCACTTGGTCTAGCCCCTTTTTGTCAACATCTAAGACATCCAATGCATCAGAAGCAACTTCTCTAGTGATAAATCCTTCGTATTTGATCTGTGCAAAATCACGTACCCGTTTTAATAAACGATTGGCTAGCCTTGGAGTGCCTCGTGACCTTGTCGCCATCTCTAGTGCTCCCTCGTGATCGATTCCAACACCCAACACATCCGCAGAACGAATTAATATGGTCTCTAATTCAGTTTCTGTATAAAAATCCATGCGATGCACTACCCCAAAACGATCCCGAAGTGGAGCAGATAACATTCCCGCTCTAGTAGTCGCTCCAATCAACGTAAATTTAGGCAAATCCAAACGAATCGAACGTGCCGTTGAACCCTTTCCAATCATAATATCAATCACAAAATCTTCCATAGCAGGATAGAGCACTTCTTCCACTTGACGATTCAATCTATGAATTTCATCAACAAAGAGAACATCTCCCTCTTGAAGCCCATTTAAAATCGCAGCCATCTCTCCTGGCTTTTCAATTGCAGGACCAGATGTAATCTTAATATTTACATTCATTTCATTCGCTATAATTCCAGCAAGTGTCGTTTTGCCAAGTCCTGGCGGTCCGTAGAGCAACACATGATCTAAGGCTTCGCCTCTTGCTTTTGCTGCATTGATATAAATCCCCAAAGTTTCCTTTAGCTTACTTTGCCCAATATAATCCTTTAGAAACTGAGGCCTAAGATGATTTTCTATCTTTTTATCCTCTTCTAGGTTTTCTGTAGTGATAATGCGTCTTTCCATGTTCTATTCTACTCTCCTATTATAATGCAATCAATCTCAGCGCTTGCTTGATTATATCTTCTGCACTTAAAGTTCCCTCTGGGTCTTCCACTCTTCTTACCGCTTGCATACTTTCTGTTTGATCGTAACCCAAAGATACTAAAGCTTGAATTGCATCCATATGATTGGCATTCCCTAGTCCAGAAACCTCTCCACCTGAATGTTTTCTCTGTGTATGATCGATTGCATCCTCTAAGTGCAACTTATCTCTTAATTCGATGATTAATTTTTCTGCTGTTTTCTTGCCAATTCCTGGTGCTTTTGATATTGCCTTCGCATCGGAACTAGCTACGGCAAAGCGCAGATCATCAGAAGATAATTCCGATAAAATATTCAAGCCACCCTTTGGACCAATTCCGCTGACCCCTATGATGAGTTTATATACTTCCAAATCATCTTGATTGAAAAATCCAAACAATTGCATAGCATCTTCTTTCACATATAGATAAGTATGTAGTTTCACTCTACTTCCTATGGCTGGAAGTTGCGAAATCGATTGTAAAGGCATCAAAATTCCGTATCCCATGCCCATTACATCTACAATCGCTTTATTTCCCTCTATCGCGACCAATTCACCATTCACATATGAAATCATAATTTCCTCTATCTTTCCAAATCAATCCCATTGATTTTATCAATCACATTGATTTTATCTATCCTATCAATTTTATTTATCTCTTTGATTCTGGTAGTTTGGGTAGTCTCCTGAGAACTTCCCTACTCACAATCCCTATTGCGCACCCCGTTAAAGTTCCAGCGATCAATAAGAATGGGAAATAATAAAATAGGGATGTATTTTCTAGCACTAACATCGCTACAATAAGTTGTCCCAAATTATGGAACACTCCACCACCTATACTGACTCCGACAACACTAAACCTTTTGCTTTTATCCATGAAATACATCACCACAATACTTAAGGTGCAACCAGCCAAACTATATAAGACAGATGCTAAATTACTGAATAAAAACCCAGAAACAACCACCCTGATCACCGATATACAGCTAGCTTCTCGCCAACCCATCTGCTGGCTTAAAATAACAACTACAAGATTCGCTAATCCAAGCTTAATTCCGGGAATTGGAAATCGTATTGGAATGAGCAATTCTAAATAACTAAACATCAATGCCAATGTAATATAAATGCCTAGATAGGCTATCTTATTTTTCATAATGACTTCCTTAATTCACATTTGTATCCAATTCACTTTGCTCAGCGCCCTTCACCTCAAGTATCACTCGATTTGGCAAGCATACAATCGTCTCTCCATTGCCATGAATCGAATGATGATGCACACATATTTGATCTGGGCAATCTGCAGATATCATATTTACTTCTCCATCTTCTATCCGAAAGACATTATAGGACTCTCCTGTCTCGATCTTCACTTCTTGATTCTCAGATAATGCATAGGTATCATACTGAGAACCATCTACTGAAACAACAACCTCTGCTCCTACAAGGGAATTCGGATTCAAAAATCGAAAGACAAGATATCCTAAAATCGCACATCCTACTAGAGCAATCATCAATATTTTATCACTTCGCCTCATAATTTTCTCCTGTCCATTAGTTTAACATATGAATTTTAAGAATGCAACCACATGTTCGATTCTTATACATTTTAGTTTCGTATAGCATTCTTATACGATTGCATTTTTTCTACAAATAAGCTACTATAGGTACTATATCAATGGAAAGGATTTTTTTATGAAGAAAAATTCACTTTATGCTGTTTTGGTAGCAGTGATAATCCTAGCATGCGTACTTCTATATAGTAGGAAATCTAAAGAAGTTAGCCCGATCGCACAAACCACAATTTTATTTGATACAGTGGTTACTGTTCAAATATGGGACGATGTAGATCCCTCGATATTTGATTATGTATTTCAGCTCTGTCTGGAACACGAAGAAAAATTTAGTCGAACCATTGAAACCAGTGAAGTTTCTTTGATTAATCATTCGAATGGATTACCCGTCGAGGTATCCGATGATACCATAGAACTTATCGAGAAGGGAATCTATTATTCCACCCTCTCCGACGGAATGTTTGATATCACCGTTGCACCACTTACAGAACTATGGGATTTTGGTACAAATACTACGCCTCCCACAGATTCAGAGATTGCAAGCGCATTAGAAAATGTAGGTTATGAACAAATCCAAATCGATGATAATACCGTCACTCTAAACTCCCCTGAAGCAATGATCGATCTTGGTGGAATTGCGAAGGGCTATATTGCAGATAAAGTAAAAGAATATTTAGTTTCAGAGGGTGTAGAACATGCAACGATTAACTTGGGTGGAAATGTTCTTACGATTGGAGGCAAGCCCACTGGAGAGGCTTTTTCCGTAGGGATTCAACAACCCTTTGACGACACTGGTGTCTCAATTACTTCTGTCGCTTTAGGTGATCAGTCAGCCGTTTCCTCAGGTGTCTACGAGAGGTATTTCGAATCAGATGGGGAATTTTATCATCATATTCTTGATCCTCACACTGGCTACCCAATCGATAACGACCTATTGGGTGTAACCATCATCTCTGATTTATCCATAGATGGAGATGCATTAAGTACCTCAGTCTTCTGCCTGGGATTAGAACAGGGATTGGACTTAGTTCATTCATTAGAAGGTGTCGAAGCAATCTTCATTGATGAAAATATGACCATACATAAAAGTGCTGGAATGTAAATAAGGGTGTGCTTTTGCACACCCTTATTTACATTTATTTTTGTGTTTTAATTTTTGAAGCTGGGGAAGAAATCATCTTTACCGAACTGACTACATTCCCATTCATTCCTCTCAAATCGATGGCCAGATGCCAATGACTTGCATGAGTCGTCTTAAGTCTCATTACATTCTGCTTTGTCAAACCACCAATGTACTGATACTGCTTTCCACCCTTGTAATTGAGATAGTTCTCATCATCCAAAAGCTGTACATTCGCTGCATTTCCTTCCAATGTAACTTCTACAATTACACCTGTTCTAATCTCACCTAAATCATAATATGTATAATTCATAGCATCATCCTTTCCGCATGTCTCTTATAATTATTTTTATTATATTAAACATCCCTTGGAAAGTCAAATCTAATAATACATATATTCCATGTATTGCATCTCAGACATAAGTTGCGCAAAAATAACGCCAAATACGATACTTAGAATAATTCCGATTACAGCCGAAATACCCATAACAATCAAAGCTGCACGGCAGAAATTCTGACGATTTTTGTTTACATTGCTCGCAACCGCCCAATAAATATACAGAATAAATCCTGCACATGGGATCCAAAGCGCTAAAAGGGTCAACACAAAATCTCCAACTGACATCGGCGGATCATTCACCTCTTCTACTATTTGATTGTTCATATAATCTGGATTCACATAATTTTCTTCCATTCCTTTAGTTTCCTCCTCTTTTTTTACTTGCTCAAAGAGTATATCACATCAACATGCCTACACGCAAGTTTCAATGATTTTTTTCGGACACTTGATTGCACACTCTCCACAACTGGTACATTTTTCATAATCGATATGTGCAATATTATCTTCCACAACAATGGCATCAAAGGCACAAGCCTTGACACACAGTCTACAACTGATGCAACCCGCACTACATGCATTCATAACTTCTTTTCCCTTATCCTTAGAATTACACTGCACCACGTATTTTTGTTGCTTTGGAACAAGTTCTAATACCTTCTTAGGACAAGCAGTAATACATTTTCCACAAGCCTTGCATCTGTCCTTATCCACAACTGCAATTCCATTTTCAATATAAATCGCTTCAAACGGACATTCTCTTACGCAAGTCCCATATCCTAGACATCCATGATTACAAGACTTTGCTCCCCCATTTTGCACATAACTCATCATGGTACAACTTTGTATTCCAAAATATTTATAATCTTCCTTTGCCTTATCACAAGTTCCTGCACATTTTACATATGCAGTCATCGGAACAGATGCCATCGCCTCTAGTCCCATAATTTTTGCGATTTTCTCTGATACTTCGAGTCCACCAACTGGACATGCCGACACTGCAGCATCTCCTTTTGCAATGGCACTCGCTAATCCCGAGCATCCTGCATATCCGCATCCACCACAGTTACTACCCGGCAAAACATCTGCAACGGCAACTTCTCTCTCGTCAACCTCTACTGCAAGTTTTTTTCCTGCAATTCCTAAAAACAATCCGATAAACAATCCTGTTCCACCAACAATAACGGCAGCAATAAGTACTCCTGTCAAACTAATCATACCTATATCCGCTCCTTCCTAAATTAATCCAGCGAAACCAAAGAAAGCAATCGCCATTAAACCTGCAGTCAAAAGTACAATCGGAGTACCCTTCCACGACTGAGGTATATCATTGTATTCTGTTTTTTCGCGAATACCTGCCATAATGACAATCGCAATTGTAAATCCAATCGCAGCGAAGAAACCATTGATTGTTCCCCAGAATACACCAAACTCACTTTGAACATTCGTAAGCGCAACCCCAAGCACTGCACAGTTTGTTGTGATAAGCGGTAAATACACTCCTAACGCACGATAAAGTGGTGGCATCTTCTTCTTTAAAAACATTTCTACAAATTGCACCAAACATGCGATAACCAAGATAAAAACAATGGTCTGTAGATATTCAAATCCTGTAGGAACTAAGATATAATCATAGATTGCACCGGTCACAATGGAGGCTAATGTCAATACAAAGACAACCGCTCCTCCCATACCTGCCGCTGTCCCAACCTTTTTAGAGACTCCAACAAACGGACATAACCCTAAGAATTGACTAAGTACAACATTGTTAACCAAGGCCGCACCCACTGTTACAACTAATATATTTTCCATCTGTACTTACTCCCCTCTATTTCTTTTCTTTATGCAATTGGGATGCATGTGCTCCACAACTACTGCCACAAGACCCGCAACCATCCGCACAACTCGCACTTGTGTGTGATTTGGATTTCTTCTTCGCTATATTACTCTTCACCTTGTTTTGTACTGCTGTTAAAACAGCTAATACAAAGAACGCACCAGGCGCTAGGATAAAAATGGTTACAGGTTCATAAGAACTCGGTGTAATGGTGGTTCCGAATATTTGACCTGCACCTAGTATCTCACGAACAATACCGATACTAGTCAAACCAACCGTGAATCCAAGTCCCATTCCAATCCCATCAAAGATAGAAGGAAATACTGGGTTTTTCGAAGCATAACTTTCCGCTCTTCCCAAGATGATACAGTTTACAACAATCAATGGAATATAGATACCAAGTGATTCGTATAAACTAGGAATAAAGCCTTCCAACAAAAACTGTACCATGGTTACAAATGAAGCCACGATTACGATAAAAGCAGGAACACGCACCTCACTTGGAATAATTTTTCTAAGAAGAGAAATGATAAAGTTTGACATAACTAAAACCGCTGTTGTTGTCAAGCCCATACCAAGTCCATTCATGGCAGAGGTCGTTACAGCTAAGGTTGGACATAATCCCAACATCAACACAAAGGTTGGATTTTCTTTTATTAAACCATTGGATAAGCGTTCCATACATCTATTCATCTAATCCACCTCCAAAATGATTGTTGAAATATTCTAAACCAGCATTTACCCCCTGTGTAATGGCATCGGTTGTAATCGTCGCTCCACTGATTACATCAATTTGATTATCAGAGGTCGCTCCTGTTTTTGTCACTTCAAATGCATCCACTTGTTTCTCTGCATATTGATTTTTAAACTCGTCTGTATTTGCATTCATCCCAAGTCCAGGAGTCTCTGCAAGAGTCAAAAATGAGATTCCGTTTACAACACCTTCATTTGTCACGCCCATAGTCAATGTGATATCACCACCATAGCCTTCTGGATTCGTCACTGTAATCACATATCCTAGATTTGTCGTTCCATCAGAAGCCACAACCACTTCATTCACGATTCCTGAAGTCATCTGCTCTTCAACAAATCCCTCTACACTAGTAAATTCCGAAGCGGCTACAAAAACTTCTCGATAAGCATTCTGTTTCGCTTCTTCCTTTGCCACAGCAATTGGTGCTTTTGTAATCTCGTATACAAACCCAAGACATACTCCCGCAACGAGAGTAATGGCGGTCAAAATAACTGCATTCTTAATCATCGTATTTTTCATTAGTTTCTCCTCCCTATTGCAAAGGCGGCAGGAACCGTTACTTTTTCAATCAATGGAACTAATAGATTACCGAATATGATTGCATAGGATACTCCCTCTGCCGATCCTCCAAACAAACGGAAAATCGCTGTCAATATACCTAAAAAAATTCCAAATAATATCTTGCCTTTTGGTGTAATCGGAGACGTCACATAATCCGTCGCCATATAGAAGGCGCCAAATATCAATCCTCCACCACATACATGTGCCACAATATATTGAACATCAAATCCTCGGCCACTAAATAAGATAATACATACTACAAATGTCGCAATGTAACTTCCTGGAATTCTCAAATCAATGATTCCAAGTAGAATCAAGAAGATAACCCCTGCCATCAATGCAAGAACCGATGTCTCTCCGATTGTTCCCGGAATCGTACCAATCAACATGTCCATCAAGTCAAAAGACTCAATGCCACCCGTTGACTTTAGTTCAGCAAGCGGAGTTGCACCTGTATACGTGTCATAGGTAAAGGTTGTCATTCTTCCAGTAAATGAAATCAACAAAAAGCATCTCGCCCCTAGTGCAGGGTTCATAAAGTTCTGTCCAATTCCTCCAAATAACTGTTTGATAACAATAATCGCAAACACACTTCCTAAAATACAGATCCACCAAGGAAGGGTTGCTGGTAAATTCAGTGCTAGGATTAATCCGGTAACCACCGCACTAAAATCTGCAATTGCAACTGGTTTTTTCATTAATTTTTGATAAACATATTCTGATAAAACTGCAGATGCAACTGTAACTAATACTACAATCAATGCTTGCAATCCAAAATTATATACTCCAAATATCGTAGCAGGTAACAATGAAATCGTAACCATAAGCATGATATTATCTGTAGTAATCTTCGAACGAACATGTGGTGATGCCGAGACATTATAATTTTCACTCACTCTTCTATAAACCTCACTTTCGTATTTTTACTTTCTTCGACTTGCTAAAATAACTTTTTTGCAACTTCCTATGGATTGCTTTAGAGGTCGCTTAGATGGACACACATAACTGCAACAACCACATTCGATACATTCCAAGCCATGGATTTTATCAAATTCCATATTCAAATCACGTTCTCCACAGTCTGCCAGCTTAGAGGGAATCAGACCAGATGGACATACATCTACACAGCGACCACAATTGATACAATATGTAATCTTTCTTTCAGCAACCTCATCTCTTTTCATACAAAGAAGAGAGGAAGAAGTTTTGGTAATCGGTGTATCTGTTGTAAACATCGCAAATCCCATCATTGGACCACCCGAAATAATCTTTTTAGGTGTTTCCTTAAATCCACCCGCAGCCTGTATCACTTCATTTTGATTCATACCGATTAAAATCCTGAAATTCGATGGATTCTCAATTGCATCTCCGCTCACGGTCACAACACGTTCTAGAAGTGGTCTTCCATGATTGACTGCATGATGCACAGCAATCAAAGTTTCCACGTTATTCACGATACACCCTACATCCGCTGGCAATAGTTTTGAATGTAATTTTCGCCCCGTCGTTGCATAAATCAATTGACGTTCCCCACCTTGAGGATATTTTGTTGCAAGTGGGATTACCTTGATTCTCGGTTCATCCTTCGTCAACTCTTGTAAAAGTTTGATACAATCCTTTTTATTATCCTCTACACCTAAGATTCCCTGTGCGTTATCAAATAGCTGTAGTGCAATTTTCAATCCTGAAATTAATTCCTCTGGGCATTCTAGCATTCTACGATAATCTGCAGTGATATATGGTTCACATTCCGCACAGTTTGCAATGATATACTCAATCTTATCTGGTTCTTTTGGCGAAAACTTTACATGAGTAGGAAATCCTGCACCTCCTAGTCCCACAACTCCAGAATCTTGAACCTTTTGAATAATTTCTTGTTTGGACAACTTCGAACTATCTATACTTGCACCTTTTTCCAGCTCCTCTGTCTCTTTGTATAAACCATCATTTTCGATTACAATACAATCTACTTTCGTTCCGGTCGGATTGAAATGTTTTTTCATTGCTTTTACTTTGCCAGACACTGAAGAAAAGATAGGCGCCGATACAAATCCCCCAGCTTCTGCTATCATCTGTCCACGTAATACCAAATCCCCCACTTGTACGATTGGTTTTGCCGGTGCACCTATATGTTGTGACAACGGAAATAACAAATCCGATTCCGGTAGAATGTTAGTAATTGCTTTATCTTTGGAATATTCTTTTCCATCTTTTGGATGAATTCCACCTTTAAATGTAAATAAGCGCATTCTTCTACCTCCTTTTTAATAACAACTATACTAAATAATTTTATATAAATCTATCAATAATTTTCAGTTTTATGTATAAATTTTAGTACATTTTGTCAAAACATTAACACAATTCATTTGTTTCGTTGCACAAAAAAACCAAGTCACCCAAAAGGTAAACTTGGTTTTTAGAATGATTCAATTATGTTTATTCTGCTGACTCGTCAGATTCAACCACTTCATCTGCATATTCTTCTACCATATCTGGCTCTAATGCCTTCATACTTAAGCTGATTTTTTTATCTGCAATGTTTAAATCAACAACTTTTGCTGTAATTTCATCTCCAACTCTCAATACATCCGATGGCTTTTCCACGTGATTTCTAGAAATTTGCGATACGTGCAACAATGCATCAACACCTGGTGCCAACTCGATAAATGCACCAAAATCTGTCATACGAGCAACTCTACCAGTGATATCATTTCCTACTGCAAACTTCTCTTCTGCATTTGCCCATGGATTCTTATCTGGGAATTTTGCACTAAGCGCAACTTTTGTATTATTAATCTCTTTTACCAAAACTTCGATTTCATCTCCAACTTTAAGAACGTTTTTCGGATTATCCACACGTCCCCATGACATTTCTGAAATGTGTAACAATCCATCTACACCACCTAGGTCTACGAAAGCACCAAAGTCCGTTACATTCTTAACAACTCCAGTAATTACATCATTTACTTGAAGCTTTGCAAATAGCTCTTTTTGTCTCTCCATCTTATCAGCTACTAGTAATTGACGTCTGTCTCCAATCACTCTGTTTCTTCTTGGATTGAACTCGCTGATTACAAATTCGATTTCTTGTCCATCATATTTTGCTAGGTCTTTTTCATATACATCTGAAACAAGGCTTGCTGGAATAAATACTCTTGCCTCCTCTACGATCACACATAGACCACCACCTAGGATTTGTGCTACCTTTGCTTTTAGAACTTGCTTGTTCTCGAAAGCTTCTCTTAATTTTTCATTTCCTTTTTAAGATATTACTTTTATATAGCTTAATAAAACTTGACCATCTCCGTCATTTACCTTCATAACTTTTACAGTCATCACGTCACCAACAGATACTACTGCAGTCAAGTCGATATTAGAATCGTTTGAATATTCATTGCGAGAAATGATTCCATCTGCCTTATATCCGATATTTAGCACGATTTCATCTGTTTTCACATCGATTACTGTACCATCGACAACCTCCCCGTTACGAATTGTTTTCAGTGATTCTTCTAACATTTGTTCAAAAGTTAACTCTGACATTAATTTGAACCTCCTCAATTATATTATTTGGCGTAGACGCCCCTGCTGTAATACCTACTGTCTCCATTGACTCTAACTGACTTGTATCTAAATCTTTTAAAGTTTGTATATAGTACGTATTTTCACATGCATTTTCGCATATTTCAAATAGCTTTTGTGTGTTTGAACTATGGACATCGCCAATCACAATCATAGCGTCCACTCGGTTCGCTATATCCTCTGCTTCTAGCTGTCTGTCCTTCGTCGCATTACAAATTGTATTTAAAACACTTACATCATAACTCTTTTTGAATATAATTTCAACTATATCTTGAAATTTATTGTAATTAAATGTCGTTTGAGAAACAACACTTACCTTTTTACTATAATCTAACCCTATATCCATCGCATTTTGTATAGATTGTACAACTTTTACAGGAACAGGGGACCAGCCCACAATTCCTATCACTTCTGGATGCTCCGGATTCCCAACTACAACGATTTGATCCCCAGCACTACTCCTCTCAATTACAATCTTATGAATCTTCTTCACAAATGGACAAGTAGCATCTACATATGCAATCTTCTTTTCCTCTAGAATGTCATAAACTTCTTTTGCAACTCCATGAGATCGAATCACTACCGTACCGGATTTCAATGCTTTTAACTCTTCAATCGAATTCAGAATCTTCACACCCAATCGTCCTAAATCCTTATTCACCTCTTCATTATGAATGATTGGACCATAAGTATACACCTGTCCATTTTCTGATTTCGCTGCTTGTTCATAAACCATATCAACCGCACGTTTTACTCCAAAACAAAACCCAGCTGTCTTTGCAGTAATCACCTTCATTTGCATCACCATCCCTTTCTGACAGAATGCACGCTATCTCTTCCCATTACACGCTTCTAATATTGCAGACACGACCTCTGCAATACTCATATCTGAGGAATCTACTAAGATTGCATCCTCTGCTTGTTTTAGCGGAGCAGTTTCACGAGTCATATCACGTTGGTCTCTTTCTTCGATATCCCTTTTAATTTCTTCAATCTCTGTACCAAGTCCCTTTTCTTTCAACTCGAGATATCTTCGCTCTGCTCTTGCTTGTGAACTTGCCGTCAGATAGATTTTTACATCTGCCTTAGGTAAAACTTGAGTTCCAATATCTCTTCCATCCATCACCACATCATTTTCTCTTGCAATATCTTTTTGTAGAGATAACAACTGCGCCCTAACACTTGGAATCGCTGCTATTTTCGAAGCCATATTTCCTACTTCTTCTTGTCGTAATTCTTGAGTAATATCTTCATCATTGAGAAAAACTCTCTGCTGTCCATCTACATAGTGCAGAGAAACTTTCGCCCCTTTATTTGCGACCGTAACCTTCTCCTCATCATCCACCTCTGTTTGATTCTGAATATGATACACCGCCATGGCACGATACAGTGCTCCAGTATCTACATAAATAAATCCCTTTTCTTTTGCTACTAATTTAGCAATAGTGCTCTTCCCTGCTCCAGCAGGTCCATCGATTGCAATATTAAATCCCATTTTAATCTCCATTCCTAATTATATAATACTGATTGCTGCTAGATATGCTGTCGACCAAGCGATTTGAAGGTTATACCCTCCAGTCAACGCATCTAAATCCAATACTTCCCCCACAAAATAAAGTGATTCCACTTTCTTTGACTCCATCGTAGAGGGATTAATCTCTGAAACAGCAACTCCACCTTTTGTAATAATCGCTTCTTTAAACCCACGTGTTCCCGTTAGCTCCATAGAAAAATCTTTTAGCAACTGAACAAAGCCCTGTCTCTCTTCCTTCGTAATCTCATGAACCTTCTTATCACTTGGTATCTTAGACAACTCAATGATTGTCTCCTGTAGCTTACTCGGCAATAATTTACTCAAGGAATTTTTGAACTGTTTATTCTTACACTCTTCAAAATCCCTTAACACACGTTTATCCAATTGGTCAAAGGATAATGCTGGCTTCAAGTCAATGGATAATTGCAACGACTGTTTTTCTAACACGTGTGAAACATATGCACTTCCACTCAATATCAATGGTCCACTGACTCCAAAATGGGTAAACAACATCTCTCCTTGATTCTGATAAAATACTTTCTTCCCATCTTTGATTGTAACCTGTACATTTTTTAGAGAAAGCCCTTGCAAATCCTTCGCATACCATTCCTTAACTTCTAACGGTACTAAGGAAGGATAACGGGAAACTAGCTTATGTCCAAGTTTCTCAGCAAACTGATATCCATCTCCCGTGGACCCTGTTGTGGTATAACTACAGCCTCCTGTCGCAATGATACAAGCATCTCCCGAAACACGCTCACCATTTAATAGTTCCACATTTTGAAACGCGCCATTGCTGGATAATACTTTAACTACAGGACACTTGTAATGCACCACAACTCCAAGTCGCTTCATCTCCCTAGTCATCGCATAGATTACATCCGAAGAATGATCGGAGGTTGGAAATACACGATTTCCGCGTTCAATCTTCGTCGGAACACCTAGCTCATTGAAAAAATCAATGACTTGTTCATTGGTAAATGAGTAAAATGCACTATACAAAAATTTGGAATTAGACATGATTGCCGGGAACAACTCCTCTATATCACAAGCATTAGTAATATTACATCTCCCTTTGCCTGTAATAAATAGTTTTTTTCCTAATTTTTCATTTTTTTCATATACATGTACTTGATGTCCTTGCCTCGCAACCATAATTGCTGCAAGCATCCCTGCGGCACCACCACCGATTATTATTATTTTTTTCACATGATACTCCTATCTTTGACGGAAGTATAGATTGCTATTCCTACAATCACTATTCCTCCAATTATTTCATTCCCACTGGGATACTCTCCAAGTAAAACCAATGCGAACACGATACCATAGACCGTTTCCAATGTGGTAATCACACCAACAGTCTGTGCCTTTAGATGTTTTTGTGAACTCACATATAAAGTCATTGCAAATGCAGTGCAGACAACACCCAGTAATCCAACCCCTATCAGGTCTTGCATAGTCCACGCAACATTCATAGTCAACACAAATGGAAACAAGAAAAGGATTGCCGTACCGTGCTGATAAATGCAAATCACTCGCCCTGTATGCTCCTGTGTCAAAAATCGATTTAGCAGGGCTAGAATTGCATAAACAAATCCAGATAGCACGCCCCATAAAATCCCTACCGTCACCTCATTGCTCATGGTAAATTCTGGTACTGTTATCGCAACACCTAGCAAGAGACAGCAGGCAATCCCTACATTTTTAAGCTGAAGCTTCTCTCTATACACAATCGGCTCTAAGAATGTCAGAAACAATGGATAGGTAGAAAAAGAAATTACCCCAATCGCCACCGTCGACATCTGAATCGACTGAAAAAATGCAATCCAGTGAATAGAAACCAAGATACCTCCTAACAACACTAGAAGATAATGCTTCTTACTTGCTAGTCTCAAGTTTTCCTTCTTCACAAGTGCAATGGGCAGCAACACCGCTACAGACGAAACAACTCGTCCAAATGTTATCATAATCGCTGGAACAGTTACATACTTCCCCAACACACCAGATAATCCCAATAGAATCATTGCCACATGCACATACATTAAATATTTTTTATGTTCCCTTGTCATCCCTTCCATCATTGGCTATCGACCGCCACTCCTTCTAATTTTGTGCATTGCTTATAATTATACATTTTTCATTGAAAAATACAAGTAGAAATCCTTCTCACAAATCATACATGTACTTAAAATAAATTTTTCTTGATAGTTGACGATATAAAATGTTAGAATGATTAACGTGATAAATATCGTCTTAGGAGAAAATACAATATGAAATTAACAATAAATAATGTTCCACAGCAACTAAAAGAAGAATTCAACATCCAATGCTCTAGGCATAACGCGAAACTATTCAGACCTGCACTACTTGCATTGGCTATTGTTGAATTCATGATTATACTAATTCAATACACGCGGTATCAGAGTGATTTATTTACAAAAATATATTTTTTCATCTATGTTACTGTATGCATCGTATCCTTGCTGTTTTCTGGATTTTATTATTTCAAAGAAAAATCGAAATTAGAACCAATCCAACCAATTACGGATACTCTTGTTACAATTACAATCTTAGCTGCTGCTATTTTCATGTCAGTGAATGAATTAGAGGGTGAATTCCCACAAACCACCGTGTTTATCGTTGCAACTTTTATCATTGTTACCGTAGTTCATTTGAAATTACTTTTATCTCAATCATTAATCATCCTAGGCAATATTATATTAGTTGTATCAACCTTATTCCTTGATATCACCGAAAGTATATTTATTGGAAACCTGTTAAATTGCTTATTTCTCACGATCATCTGTTGTGCCACGAACCTAACTCTTTATAACTCAAGAGTAGAAAAATTCATACAAAAGAAAGAACTTGAGAAAGCGACAACTAACTTACAAATTGCTAATATGGAATTAGAAATACAAAACAAAGAACTTGAATCTGTTGCTATGACTGATGCATTAACCGGTGTGTTGAATCGCCGTTCTTTTGACATGTTATTGCATGTCCTTTGGCATCAAGCGTTATCTGCTCATAGCCAAATTGCCATGATTTTCATCGATATCGACTACTTTAAGTTATACAACGATTATTATGGACATTTAGAAGGAGACGAATGTCTAAAAAAAATATCTACAACAATCAATTCAGCATTACGACGTTCTTCTGATAGCGTATTTCGTTATGGTGGCGAAGAATTCGCTGTACTATTACCCGGATTAGATACAGAGAGCGCAAAAGATATCGCAGATACGATCAACCAAGCAGTTTCTGACTTAAATTTGTTTAACCATTCTACAAATTCCGTTGTTACCTGTAGTTGTGGAATTCATTCTATGATACCAGATTCTTCTACAAAAAGTGATGATTTACTAGCAAGAGCAGATAAGGCATTATATCACGCAAAGCAAATCGGCCGTAATCGTAGTGTTTGCTACGATGATATTTAAACAAGGGAATAAGTTCTCACATATCAAAAACAATCACAAACCCTTCCACCACCAATTACTTCATCGTTAATATAAAAAACCGCAATTTGCCCCTTTGTAGGGGCTCTCTCTGGCTGATCAAAAATAATCCTTCCACTCTCTCCTTCCATACGTAAGGTTGCTAAAAGTTCATAGCCCCATTGAAACATCTTCACAGCTACACGCATCCTATCTTTCTGGTAATATTTCTCGTTAGTAAAACTGATTTCTGTAAGTTTCACTTCATTTTTGTATAACTCATTTTCATCTTTTGTTAAAACAACTTCATTGGTCTTTGACCGAATTTCACGAACGAAGTACGTGTGCTTATCTGCAATATTCAGTCCACGCTTCTGCCCAATGGTATAAGCAAAAATTCCTCTGTGCTTTCCTAAAACATTTCCTTTACAATCAACAAAGTTCCCTTCCCCTATGCACTCTGGTATTTGTTCTTTTATAAATATCTCTACCGATTTCCCTTCCGTGAAACAGATTCCAACACTATCTTTCTTCTTCGCAATTTCTAAACCTTCTTTAGCTAAAATCTCTCTCACATCCTCTTTGCTCTGAAAGTCATTGAGCGGTAAGATAACCCGTTCCAACTGTTTCTGACGGAGATGATACAACACATAAGACTGATCCTTCCTCTCTGCAGACGCTTTACGCAAGTGATAACAACCATCTTCTTCTAGAAAAATCGAAGCATAGTGTCCTAGCGCCATTGCATCTGCACCAAGTGCCATCGCATCTTCTAATAGTTTTCCATATTTTAATTTTTGATTACACATAACACAAGGATTGGGTGTTTCTCCTTGCAGATACATATCAACGAACTTCTGGATAATTTCTTTCTGAAAGTAATCTCTGTAATCCACCACATAATGCCTAATCCCTAGAATGTCTGCCACCTTCTTCGCCTCATTTACTTCCGAAGAATCATGTACTTTCATCGTGATTCCAAATACCTCATGTCCTTTGTTTTTTAAAAGATAAGCGGTGGTCGCACTATCTACACCACCGCTTAAAGCTACTGCTATTGTCTTATTCATAGAACTCCACTTATTCCTTATCGCTTAATTTGAATGATAAAACCATTTCCTTCAGTAATGCAGATTCACTCGCTAATTCTTCACAAGAAGCCGCACTCTCCTCTGCTGTTGCACTGTTATTTTGTATTACTTCTGAGATTTGACTAAACCCATCCCTTGTCTCCTGAATTGCACCTGATTGCCGCTCACTTGCCTGTGCAATAGACTTAATATTACTTTCTATGTAGTTCGTTTTATCCACGATTACTTCGAAGGTAGAGGAAGTTGTATGTGCAATTTTGGTTCCTGTTTCAACCGCATCGATTGTTCCACTGATTAATTCCGCAGTCGTTCTTGCTGCGTCGGCTGATTTCTTTGCTAGATTTCTGATTTCATCTGCAACCACCGAAAATCCCTTTCCTGCCATACCTGCTCTTGCCGCCTCTACCGCTGCATTCAGAGCCAAGATATTGGTTTGGAATGCAATATTATCAATGGTGCTGATAATTTTCTTTATCTCCACTGACTTGGTATCAATTTCATCCATCGCAGTAATCAATTTCTGCATCTGGTCTTTTCCATCTACAATATCAGTCATCGTATCATCAAATGCTTTATCAATATTTCTCGTAAAATCAGAAGTCTCATTCACCATAGTCACAATCTCTTCCATGGTTCCACTCAACTTATCAATGGCAGCACTCTGTTGAATCGCTCCATGGCTTAAATACTGTGCTCCTTGACTCATCTGATCCGTTGCATTGCTAAATTGTAGCGCACGAACATCGATTTCCCTTAGAGCTTCTGATAAATTCCCCTTTATTCTCTGGATGGATTCATAGATTGCATAATATTCTCCAACATAAGCCTCACTGCCACAGATGCTATCCACGGTAAAATTCTTATCCCCCATCTCAGACAGGATATTCGTCACATCATAGATAATCATATGAATAGACTCTGTCATCACACGAAACGAATTGCATAACTGTCCAATTTCATCCTGTGAATGATTTTCAATCAATATATCTAAATTACCCTTACTAATGTCTTCTGATACAGACACAAGATTCTTGATCGGTTTAATCATAATCTTTCGAACTGCAAAATTAAGGACAAATACAATCAATATAAACAATACAATCGCAATGATTGTAGTAGTCAAAGTCGCCTCATTATTTCTCACTTGTACTTCACTAATCGGATATCCTGAGAAGATTGCCCCTATGGTTTGTCCTTCATAATCCTTCAGTGGCGTATAACTTGTGATATAGTCCATACCATTTACCACAGCACTACCTCTATAAACACTGTCTTCCACAAACACCGTCTGATACGGTCCTTCTGAAATCTTCGTTCCTACCGCCGAATTCCCTTCTGAGTCATATACCGTAGTTGCCATCCTAGTATCCCCATTGAAGATGGTAAAGTCTGCTCCTGTAAAATCCTTCAACTCTTCTAACTTCGTAAAATCTGCAAAAGACAGAAACAAGACAGACCTCTCACCGCCAGCCCCAACCTGTATATTGAGAATGCCAATCTCTCCATTCTCCATCTTCACAATATCATTGAAAAAATCAACATCCTTGATATAAGGCTTCTCTAAATCCAGAATCTGGTCAATGGAATCGTACTTTGACTGATTGTGTGTTGTATTTCCCTTCGAGTCAACCGTAAATACATTGATATGTTCCTCTTCTGCAATCGCCCCTACATCTTCCCCGCTCACCAATAATTGGTTAATTAGATTTAAATGATCTTTTTCCTCTTCAAAATAAATCTCGAAAGCAGATACGTTCTTCGTCGCAATCTCATCATAAATATAATGAACTGTGTTCGATGAAGCAATGCTATTCATCACTTGAATAGCTCCCAAAACGACGAATAAACACACAAAGACCACAAGTGCAATCTTATACTCTAGTTTGGTTGAAAATTTTCCTAATATATTTTTTCTTTTGTTCTTTCCCGAGCTTCCCATGGATGCTACCCCCTGTCAGTACTTTTCTACTGGTATGTTCTAGAATCTTTTCTTTAGTATATCGCTTTCTTCACAGCTTATCAATAAGTTTTATTTTGGGATTTTGTTCCGCTACATCTAAAAGTCCTTTTGTAAATCCACCTGTGCTGAAGAGAATATATTCTACATTTTTAGATTTTGTGAGTTTTCTTAATACCTCGCCTTTTTCTTCTAATGCGTGAAGTACATTCAATCCCTTTTCAGATTTTGTATATTTGCATTCC
This sequence comes from uncultured Lachnospiraceae bacterium, assembly GCA_964369755.1. Taxonomy (GTDB): domain Bacteria; phylum Bacillota; class Clostridia; order Lachnospirales; family Lachnospiraceae; genus CAUPWF01. Next base: position 16,755 of record CAYJFY010000020.1, on the reverse strand, counting down.
CCTACAATCAAATTTTTCTCGATGCTATCAATTGCTACAATATCTACTTCACCTAGTTTATTCCCCCAATATCGACCTAATTTATCGAAGTTGAATCCCCACGTTCCCGCTATATTTAGTGCCCACATCTTCTCTCTTGCGATATCTTCATATACATAGGATACATAATTCTGAACAAATCCTTCTTTCATCTTATTTAAAACAAAATCCTTCTCCCCCCTTTCTAGAAAAACTCGATAAGGGTATACGAATTTAAACCAAAATGCTATATAGTTATCCGTCAACTTATATAATCCTTTTTTTGATTTTTCTGGATTGGATTCCGTAATCGGTACCTCTCTTACCACAAGATCTAAATCCATTAAAACTTTCAGATATTTTGTAATACCTGTGGCTTTCACCCCCATTTCAGCTGAAATATCAGAAAGCTTATGATTGCCGAAAGCGATAGCCTTAATCAGTGTGAAATAACTCCCAATTTCATTTACCTCTTTCTGTAACAGAAAATAAGGTTCCTCATACAAGAAACTTTGCTTATCTAGAATATTTTTCTCTATCGCACGATACACATCATCATGGTCACTGAGCATTTCAATATACTTGGGAACTCCTCCTGTTACCGCATAGAATGGAATCAGTTCTTCATTAGACTTGTTTTGATAAAATTCATTATAATGTTTAAATTCTACTTGTTTCAACTTAATCTGTGCCGTTCTTCTCCCATACAAAGGACTTGAATAGTTAAGTGCTTGGGACTTCATCAGAGAAATATAGGATCCACAGATAATCATCATTATATTGCTATCTTTCAACAGAGTATCCCATATTTTTTGAACCACGGATGGAAAGGCAGGATTGGATTGTCCAATATATTGGAACTCATCAATAACAATAACCTGTTTACTATTGGATTGATACTTTTCTAAATATTCAAACACCGTTGACCACTCTACGTCCGCAGACTTCAAAAGCTCATTCCCTAAATAATCAGCCACAAGATTTCTAAAACCTTTTAAATTTTGTTTCTCCGATTCTTCTGTAGCCAGAAAATAAATGCTATCTTCTTTGTCCTTCAAAAACTCTGTAATCAATGATGTTTTTCCAACCCTACGACGACCATAAATGACAACAAAATTAGATTGTTTACTTTCGTACTCAGAATTCAGAGTATTGAGTTCTGATATTCGATTCACAAATTTATTCATTTCAAGCCCCTTTCTTACTCATAAGAACTGCCCCTAGTTTTCTCGATATATCTCTATAAAATAATTATACTTGAAATTATAATAATTTCAAGTATAATTATTTATCATAATATAAACTTAATTCCACCATACTATACAAAATCTCCTAAAAACTCATCAAACCTTTTCTCTACCAGATTTGCAAGAAGTTCCGCAAATGACGTTAAATCTCTTACAGAGCCATATTTATCAAGTGCATTGTAATAAGCTAAACTTTCCTTCGCTGATATTGACACAGGCGGAAATCCGTTCCGCATAAGCTGATAGTTCATAATCTGCCTTGCAGTCCGTCCATTTCCGTCAACAAAAGGATGAATACGAACAAATTCAGCGTGCGTCCATGCTGCAAGTTCGATAGGGTTTAGGTCAGTTCGATAATCTAAGTCAGCAAAGAAATTTTTTACTTCGTGATACATTTGTTGACCCACGGGCGGTCTGAAGCTCGCACCTGTAATCATAACCACATCATTTCGATACACTCCACCAACAATGATATTTTCATTGATAATTGCATGAATTTCCTTTGTGATTTTTTCATCTAAGGGTAAATTTTGTACAATACATTCTTCTACATATAAAGTAGCTTTGTGGTTATTCACAACTTCGTAAATCTCACGAAGTTTTTTGCCACCTATAGAAACGTTGTCTTCTAATAATACTTTTGTTTCTATCAATGTCAAAGTATTACCCTCGATAGCTGTGGAGTTATGTGTAAATTCTACATGAAAGCTTGTTCTTATTTTTTTCAACACCTCTTCTGGTATCAAGTATAAGTTTTTATTATATAAATCCTTTTTTTCCAATAGCAATGAAATATTCAAAATTGTCCCCCTCTCTATATTCGCAACTATAAGCAATATTCTTCATGTTTTTCGGTACAAAAGTCATATTAAGCAATCCAGTTCACACCCATTAGTGCCTGATCAACAATATGGTAGAAAATAGTATCTGATTTACTTACAAAAATTTCCCGATTATAACTATCTGGCAAATATTTATTTAATATAGTCTTGATTTCTTTTCTTACTTTTTCTTTTGGCTGTTCATCTTTTTCCCAACCTACAACAAAAAGTTCATCTTTTTTTGCCTTTAATGTCTGATACAGTTGCCTTGCAGCAAGTTTGACACGCTTCAATTCTTCTTTTGTAAGCTTTTCCTTTTGTAATAGATCAAAAAGTTCTAATTCCTCTTCACTTAACTCTTCTTTGACATGTCTACTTTCTTCTTCTCTTAATTCACTCATAAACTCTAATAGTTTTTTATAAAATTCGTCGTTATACGCACCGCCTGCATTATACTCATCTATAATATTTCGAAATCTTTCGGCAAAACTTATACGGGAGACATTTTTCTTTATCATCTGAGCTAATTTTTTATCTATATACTGTCTTAAATTTGCTATTTCTAAATTTTTATGATTTGATCTTTTTATTTTATCCTTTAATATATCAATATCTATTTTAGATAAATCAATCGGCTCTGCCATAGTGATAATTTGCATTGTTTCTTCTGAATTTTTAGTGCCATATGGTGCTGTCTCTTCTGCAATAATACTTTGATTCAATAGTTCACCAATTCTGTACTTTGCTTTTTCTATTTTTTCTGGTCTTATTTTTCCATCAATAATTTCTTTTAAATAAAGAATTTTTTCTTTATCGCTAGCTTCAAAATTCATTTTAAAAATATCTGGACGCAAAGATTCATATAGATTCCCAACTGTATTAGCAAGCACCCTAAACTCATTCTTCACTTCATCATTGGATACAATAATATTAGCAAAATCTTCGAAATCAGATAGATTAGCAAATGTATCTTCACTATTATTTAATCTTGATAAATCAATTTCTTGTGCTAGACAAAACGTCTTAGTAACTTCAATCGACTCTAAAAGTTGGTCATACAGCTTGTCTATTTCCTTAACAGGTAGCTCGTCACTATCATCTGTTGCATAGTCCACCAATGCCTTTTTCAGAGATTTGAATACGTCAAGATAACCGATGACTATACCATTTTCTTTGTTTGGGTACACCCTGTTTGCTCGTGCAATGGTCTGCATCAAGGTATGACCTTTCATCGGTTTATCTAAATATAGAGTTGATACTGAAGGAGCATCAAAACCAGTTAGCCACATGGAGCACACAAAAACTAGACTCAGGGGATGTTCTGGGTCTTTGAAGTTATCTTCAATATCAAAGCCATTCTCATCCACAGCATTCATTCTATCTCTATGTGGTTTTATCGTTAATTTTTCTTCTTGAAATTTTTCTTCTTCCTTATCTTCTTCGCTAACGACAACTGCCATTTGAACTTTTCGCATGTAGTCTACCATTCGCTTCAATTCTATTCGCTTATCTTGATCAGCTGTTTTTGTGATTTCTGCGTTAATGCTTTTAATTTCTTCATCCCAATAATAATTCACCTTATTATACATTCGAACAACTGTAAATTTATCAACAGAGATGACCATGCCCTTTCCTAAAAATCCTCTACGTGGAAAATGATACGCTATATGTCTCGCTATTTTATCTAGCCGATCATCACGCTTAATAACTTCTAACTCTTTTGCATAATGATTTTCAAGACGTTCTTTTTCAGCATCTTTTAAATCTTCCTCTTCCAGTATTTCAGCCAAATCCTCATCCAAGAAATCGTTTTGTAGGCGAACTTCTTTCATCCCATTTACATAATATAGCGGAACTGTAGCACTATCCTTTACTGATTGGGCGAAATTATACTCAGAAACATAATCGCCGAACCAAGAGTTTGTCAATCTTTTCGCACCTAACAATGGCGTTCCTGTAAATGCCATGAATTGTGCATTCGGCAACCCTTTTCTCATATTCTCTGCCAAGTCTTTATATTGTGTTCGGTGCGCTTCATCAACGATTACAATAATATCATTACGTTCTGATAAAATAGGATACGATTTCCCCTTATCGTATTTAAATTTATGTATGAGTGTAAACAAAATAGTCTTATTGCTTTTTAATTCTTCTCGAAGCTTTGCTCCCGTTGCCGGACGAACATTTTCATCCTTTGAGATAAATTCTGTTCGGCAAAAGTTCTTCCAGATTTGCGTGTCTAAATCTGCCCTATCTGTTATAACTAAAAATGTGAAATTTCCATTGACTTTATGTTTAATTTTACGTGCAAGCATAACCATTGAGTAACTCTTCCCGCTACCTTGAGTATGCCAGAATACACCCAATTTACCCTCAAGATTTCCACGATTTAGAAAAGCATTATAAGCATTGTTTACCCCAAGGTATTGATGATTTTTCGCTATCAGCTTTACTCTCTGTCTGTCATATAAAATGAAATTTTCTATATAATCAATCAGTGTCTCTTTTTTTAGTAAACCATCAATCAAATATTCCAGACTGATTGCATGTTCTTTGATCGCTTTGCGATCTGGGTTTTCCTTTTCATCTTCTACTTTTAACCATTCAAAAAAATGTTCATATCCAGCAGCAAAACTACCAAGTCTCGTTTCAGTACCATTAGATAGTACACAGACTTGATTGTAGTGAAATAGATATGGAATATCTTTTAGATAATCTCTTAAATTCTTATCATACGCATTTTTCACATTAATATTAGAATTTTTAAGTTCGATGAATACCATTGGTAATCCATTTACATAGAGAATCAAATCAGGTCTACGCCAGTGAACCTCTCCACGAATCCATAGCTGGGATACCACAGTAAAATCATTGTTTGTAGGTTCTTCAAAATCGATTATCTGTAACTTGGATTTACGCTCTTTTCCTTTTTCATCATACTCTACTTTTATACCATTTCGAATTTGTTGATATGCAAGATAATTGGCACGCATCAATTCCACTGTTGTAGGTGTTTTAGACAATTCATCTGCTACCTTCTCCACACAATGCAAAGGCAATTGTGGATTCAACCGTACAAGACTCTCTAGCAATACAGTTGGTAATATAACCTGCTTTTTCTCTGCTCTACCACTGCCATCCTCTAAGGTGTCGGGATCAGCAGTATAACAATTGATGGAATTGTACTTATTTGTATCTACAAGTTTTTGAATGGCAGCTTGCTCAATGTTATCTTCTGATATAAAGTTTGGCATAAAGTTTCTCCTTTACTCAAATAATTCTGGTTCTCTATTATATAAATCTATAAGCCAAGGTTGAGGACTATATGGAAAGTATAAGTGTGTTTCTCCATATTGTGTTGTCATATTTGATGTTTGATATATAAATGCATTTTTAACCAAATACTTTATATCACCAGAATAATAATTAAAATGAAGTGATTTTTCTTGAGATCTCAACAACTCTTTTATCAAGTTTTTATGCTTTTTATTTAGATTAATATAACTAGTTCTTAAACCTTTAATTCTTTTTTTATACTTTATTTGTAAATAAACTTTATTTAACATATACCGTAGACCAATAACAATTGTTAATGATATGCAAAATATAAATATCAAACTAATGACTAAATACCACGAGTCAGGTATTAAATTTAATCTCATTTGTAATAAAATTTCTTCAGGTAAAAAAATAAATAGACCTGTGCATATATCAACGGCTATAAGTGCAGGTGTAATATCTTTTAAATTATCAAAAACTTTTGATACTAAATGTGTTTTTATTTCTTCAGACATATTTACACCTCCAATTTTCCGCTCATAAGACGTGGCAATAATAAATCACGTTGTTTTGCTATATTTTGGTTTTGTTTTTGTAGTTGATTTTTTTCTTCGAATATAAGCGTAATTTGATTTGTAAACTTTATCAATACTTCCTCAGATGGTACTATTAATTTAATGTTTTTTAAATTTTCAATCGTTAATGCACTCTGCGACGTACCAATAGTAGATGTTATTAGTATCTGTTGTCCATAATTGCTATTTAACCAACAAAAAACAAAGAGAGCAGTCAAAGGATTTTTAGAACTTCTTAGCCAAGTTAGGTTTCCATCTTTAAAATAAAATTCATGCCCATCCGAGATATAGCATTTACCAATAGTACCTACCGATGTAATAAGGATATCATTTTTATTAGGTGCTCCGAATTTATTATTAAAGTTGTTGAAAGCTTGGTCACTAATATATAATGGTTCATTAATTGCTTGACCTTCCGAAAGTCGGATGATTTCTTTAGATCTATAAAACGGAATCCCTTCTTCCACGTAATCAGATAAATATACTCTTTTGCTCGACCCTATATCAAACATTGTTTTTAGTTTCTTCTCTTCCCATCCCTCTGGCAGTCCATTTACAAACTTGGTATTTTCATGATTAGGGAAACGAAAACGCACAAACCATTCTTTATATAATTCCTGTGATGCTTTTTCTAGTAATTCAATCCTACGAGTATTATTTTCAATTAAATCATCATAATTAGATAAAATATCAGCAATGCGTTCTTGTGTAGAGAAATCTGGGACTTTTGTGACATACGCATATATCCTGCTAGGTGAAGTATGTTTAACATTTGCTCCATTAGATGTATTTACTATTCTTTTTTGATACCAAGGTGTTCTTAACATCCAATACAAAAAATTTTTACTTACTCGATTATCAATGTCATATACCAAGCCAATTCGCTGATTATGCAAATATATCCTTTTATCATTAGGTACTAATGCAGCATACCCTAAAGTATCACTTTCTTTGCTTAAATCCGTCATGGTTAGTATAATATCATTAGATTTTAATCTATACTCTTCTGGAATCTTACCATTATAAAACTTCTTGCCTGAATATTTGAATCCACCACCTGTTTTAAAATTCCCAGGAGTAACAAGAATATTTTCATTTTCAATATTAGTAATAAATTCTCCTTCAAAAGCATAGCCATGCTTGATTTTCAAAATATCACCAAGTTTCTTTTCTTCCCAATTACCCATCCAATTCACCACCTTCTATATTGTCAACAAGCAACAATGCATAAATCAAATGAATAAGCTTAACACAATCTAGTTTCGTATATTGTTTGGTTCATCTTTCGTAAAATCAGAAAAATCAAATAACGTTTTTAATGTTCTCTCAATACCAAATGACATATAAAAATATTTGGCATCGTAATCATTAAGAACTTCATCTGCACATGCTTGTTTTACTATATAATCCACTTTTTTCATAAATTTTGTTGTTGCATCTCCACTGATTTGACTGAGAAAAATATCAATTATAGAAATTAGCCCTACACATCCTAGCAAATAATGTTTATTACGATAAGCAGTAATTGATTGTGAAAACAATAATTTTCTTTTTTTTATTGCACTAGATTTTTTGATTGCTTTAATTATTTCATCAGTTTCAAAACATTCACCTTTCTTAATATACTCATCCAATAAATGATTCGTATTTTCGCTTGTATTCAATTTTTCTACCAAGCCTTTATCTAATGATTTAAACCATATAAACTGATTATCTCCTAGTTTTTCTAATGCCTTGAAATTCGCCGGTACTCCTCCAAGCAAAGATAATGTTTCAGCCAATTTATATTGATTTTCACAAAGAGATATTTCTATATTCTCAAACATTTTTATAATGTCTAGTAATGTATTTGAAACACTATTAATCAAAGTTATATTTACTTTCTCATACTGCTCTAATAACTTATTCAGTGGTTGTAAAGAGTATTGTAAATTTTCATTATTCATTGAACAGTCCTTTCAAATTCTGTGAAATTTTATTCTCAAGCTCTCGTGCTTCTTCATTTAGCTTTTCGAGTTCGGCCTGTAAGCTCAACATTTCTTCTTTAAATTCTTCCTCTGTCATACCATCATCTTCGATAACAACCCCAACATATCGTCCAGGGTTTAATGAATAGTCTTGGTCTTTGATTCCATCCTCACCCTCTATTTTTGCAACTTTACAAAGTCCAGTTACATCTTGATATTTACCTTCTGGGAATCGTTCTTGTAACCAATCAATATTGGACTGCCAATATTCTATATCTTTCTTCTCTTCAATTTCTCCACCTTGTTCTAAGCGAGTGATTTCGACTTTATATTCCTCAATCAAAGCAGTGAATTCATCGGTATTACCTTCATAAAGTCTTGAGATTATAGCAAGGTTTTTGATTTGCTCATCAGTGAATTTTCTATGTGCTCTATCCACTTGAGTGAATACATTTCTTGCATCTACAAATAAAATTTCATCTTTATTTTTACGTGCAGCATCAAAAAACCATAGGGTTGCTGGCAATGTTACCGTGGAAAACATATTAGAAGGCAATGTTACCATTTGACTTATTACACCACTTTCTATCAATTTAGTTCTAATGTCTTTTTCACTTTTCCCTGCATCCGACGCAGAGTTTGCCATAACTAGTGCTGCTTTTCCAGTATTTGCTTTTAAAGATGTTGCAAACATGTTAATCCATAAGTAGTTGCCGTTTGGTACAGTTTCTCCTGCTGATTTTTTGCTTTTGGTTTTATTCTGTGGCACACCATATGTATTGAACCTCGCTTGGTTTTTAACATCCTCAAGTTCAACTCCATCTACATTAAATGGTGGATTTGCCATAACATAATCAAATCGCCCAAAACATTCATATGGATCCGAATAGTAACTATTTGCTTCGATAATAGTTCCACGAATATTATGTAATGCCATATTGATTTTAGCTAAATTTACTGTAGACTTGTCCTTTTCTACACCATAAGCACGAAGATTAATATTATTTCCGTTTTTCTTATGCTTTTGGATATAGTGAGCCGCTTGCACAAACATCCCACCACTACCACAAGCAGGATCGAATATCTCGCCGTCAACAGGTGAAAGAACCTCTACCATATATTTAACTACTGACGGTGGAGTAAAGAACTGTCCGCCCCCTTGACCTTCTGCAAGTGCAAATTCTCCAAGAAAATACTCATATATTTCACCAAAAATATCAATTGTCGTATTATCTGGTATATCTTTAAAAGCTTTTAGCAGCCTTTTTACAACCGCCTTTCCATCTTTACCATCAACAGCATAATATTCGTCTTTAGGTAAGGTATCTGCTAAATTTGGAGTATATTTCTCAACAGCCAACATAGCATTCTTTACTTTTTCAGGAATATTTTCACTCTCTGGTAGATTCAGTAAATATTCGTATCTCGCCTCTTCTGGCAAGTAAAAACCACATTTTTCAATAGCTATTTCGCTGATTTCTCTTTCCATTCGTGAACCTTTATTCTGGTTATATTCTTCTGCGATACAGGTTTCGTATTCCCTATACTTGCTGTCTGCAAATCTTAGAAATATCAAACCTAATATCGGCGTCGAATACTCAGTAGACTTCAAACCTGAATCTGCACGTAATGTATCTGCTGCACTCCATAATTTTGCTTTTAATTCTTTTAACTCTTTATCCGTCAATTTTATTCCTCCAATTGCATCTTCATTTATAAAATCTCTTTTGCAGGGATTATTTTACTGTTCTAATCCAATGACATATATTTGGCATACGAATATGAAATTATATCTCCATGTGATGTTGAGCAATATCCTTTTTCTTTATGAGAATAATCAGATATTTCTACAGAGCCAAAATCTTTGAACTTCTTGTATACACGTTCTAAAACTTCAATTTCACTCTTAGATAATATGTCCTTCGGAAACGAATGCTCCGAAACCACTTGATGTTTTTCATATTTCCCTTCGGTTGCAATATTGATATGAGCAATATTGTCAGATTCCATTTTTCCAAATAAAATATCATGATTTTTCAAAACAGGTCCAAACGGCATATGAATATAGCGACTTCCTGAAATAGATACCCCATTCTCTTTATAAAAAATCATATCAGAATAATTGATGAGCTTCAACAGTTTTGTTTTTAATAACTCATCCATTTTATTTACAAAAAAAAGTACCATTGCACATGTTTTATCATAATCAAAAACTTTAAATCCGTTATCTTCTGATGGAGTTGTTGAAAAAAATATTTCAAATAGACGTCTCCTCATTTGATCCTCATTACCTTGTTCTAATTGTTCAATTGTCTGTAATAGCTTATTGATTTGCTTATCATCCAATTTTATTTCATTTTCTTCAATGTAGCTTTTCATATTTTCAGGTTCTTTCAAAAATAAAAGCAAACTATTATGTGATTTATCTTGTATCGAACCATTTTCATATCTACGAATAGTTTTGTCGCTCCAACCAAGAAGTTTTGCAAAACTTCTCTGGCTTAGTCCATATTGCACTCTGATTCTCTTTATATCTTCAGCAAATAAAAGTTTATGTCGTCTACGATATTTATTGTATGCTTCTATCAATGTTTGACTATCAAGTTCTTCACAATAAAATTCTTCACCGCATTCTTCACATGTCAATATTTGAGCATCTACTTCTATTGTTTCACCACAAACATTATAATCTTCTTTTTTTACAATTATTGTAGTTTTTACTTCTCTACCACATTCTTCACAATATTTTTTCATCAACTCCACCACCTATCTATTATAAAATTCATCTTCATGAAATCCTAGACATTTCAATATATCTTCACCATTTTCATTTACTATTTTTACTTTTACATAGAAATTTATTCCATTAATATTCTTTTTAAACTCCCATATTTCTCCGGGTCTATTTGTATCAAAATCTCGCTTAGGACCTTTATAGTAATCATCTACAACTAATCCTAAAATCTCATCTCTAGCATCTGCGATTGTAAGTCCATGCAGTGCTAAGGATTGTAGATTTTTTCTTCTTGGAACAAAATCATATTTCCCTGAAGATAATAATATTTTAACTTTTTCAAGAAATCTTATTATGTCTGAATTATTTGATTGATTCTCCAACGACCCACCTCCTATACGTACATTATACTTATAAATTTGAAAATTGTCAAATAAAATGCGGTCAAACGACCGCATTTTATTTTTCGTACAATGAACTAATGATAAGAAATACAAATACTCAACCTACCCTCCACATATTCAGCAGCTATCTTTCCATTCATTTGTTCCACCAATGTTTTTGCAACAGACAGTCCCAATCCAGTTCCCTTCCCTGCTGTTTCAACCGTAAAAAAACGGTTGAATAACTTTCCAACCTGTATATCGTCCAATCGTCTTGCTGTATTGGTGAATATCATTTCTCCGCTATCTGTCAATTCGATGTCCAAATCTCCATCACTGTACTTGATTGCATTGCTTATGATATTCTCAATCACTCGTATTAGTGCTGCCTTATCTAGTGTTCGAATGATTTTATTCGTAGTAATATCAATTCTAGGTGTAATTCCTCTCTCTGTAAGCGAATCATAGGACTTAGCAATACATTCTTCCAAAACACGATTCACAGAAAGTGGCTCTAGATTGATATCATCCAATGTAGAGATAATAACTGAGTATCGAAATAACTCTTCTGTCAGTCCCTTTAGATTATCAGCACGGTTGCGAATTAATTCAATATAACGTGCTACATCCTCTGTTTTTTCTTTCTCTTCTAACAGTTCTAAGTAACCACATAATGCAGTCAGCGGAGTTCGAAGGTCATGTGCAATATTCGTAACCGCTTCTTTTAACTCATTGTCACCATTTTTATACTTCAAACTCTGAGACCTAAGCATCCTTAGTTCTTCATTCAGTTTCATTGCCAGATACTTGATATCTTTGTCATTTGATGTAACAGTAATCAAAGCATTAGTATCTTCGCTCAAACATGTATCTATTTGTGTATGGATTTCTGTCATGCTTTTTTTCATAAGACGTAACTTGATAATCAATATCATAACTACCAAAGACAAAACCACACATAAAATCCATACACCCATAGTACTCTCCTTATTTTAAATCCTTTTTACTAAAACACCGAACCCCTAAGAAGGTTATAACACTAGCACTCAATACTGAAAATAGCATCATTCTAACAGAATTCTCCATCTCTAGATAAGCCACTTTAATCATTGGTCCTGTAGGCACCATCTCCATAGCTAACTCAACTAGATTCCTTGCATCTTCTGTAAGATAGTTGGGATTAGGTTCTGGATTAATTTCTGTGGCATATTCTCCCGTTTCTGTAATCAGTGTAATACCGCTAGCAAGCATTTCAGGCTCCTTAAGCATACTATCTAATTTTGACGCCGCCATGATAAGAACTAATAATACAAGGAGTGAAATTAATAATGTATAAGTTCTATTTGAGCAAATCATTCCTACAAAAGTAAAGATTGCCGACAACGAAACCATGGAAAATAGCAGAACCATCAAATTTCCGATTACATTTGGAATCCCAATGTCGAAGAATCCCAATGTGGGCATTCCAACTAATGCAGTTGTAGATATTACAACAATTAATAGAAAAGATACAACAACATTTGTAATAAAATTTGATAGATAAATCGAAGTTCTAGTCTTCCCGATAATCATTTTATTACGGATGGTACCGTTGGAATATTCCGTTCCCAAAAACATGCTAGAAAACACTGCCAAAAACATACCAACATATGTTGCTGAATTAAAGTAATACTCTTCGAAGGTAGCATCTTCGGGCAACTTCTCTACATTGACGCAAGTGATTATCATACTACCTAATACCACGAGAAACAGTGCTATTACAACACTCCAGAATATTTTATCCCGTTTGATTCTTATAACATTAGAAGATAATAAGTTATTCATGCTTACCACCTCCCACTAGATTCATATAGTAACTCTCCAAGTCTTCGTCTTTTTCTGATATAGAGAGTATTTCACAGCCTTTATTGTACAATAAATTGGCTAGTTCTGTAATCTGAACCTTGGAATAAATATCTGCTTTTGTATCTGAGTAAATCTTGTAATCAATTCCCTTTTCATCCAATACATAGACCAATGTTTTTATATTTGTCACTTCGATTCGGGTACATTTCCTGCATTCCTGTTCCAATTCTTCTGCACTCAATTCTTTTACCATACGACCATCATCAATAAAACCAAAATGTGTCGCAAGTTTTGATAACTCACTTAAAATATGGCTAGATATAAGCACAGTAATCTGATGTTCGCGGTTGAGTCTTAAGATCAATTCCCTGATTTCAATTACTCCCTGAGGATCCAAACCATTGATTGGTTCATCTAATACGATAAAATCTGGATTGCCTACAAGGGAAATTGCAATAGCAAGCCTCTGTTTCATGCCCAGAGAAAAATGTTTTGCCTTTTTCTTTCCCACATGGTCTAGCTTAACAAGTTTCAGAAGCTCATCTATTCCATCATACGATGGTAAGCCTAAGATAGTGGATTGTTGCTTTAGATTATCACTTGCAGTCATATCCAGATACATCGAGGGTGTTTCCACAATTGCTCCCATTCTTTTTCGAAATTTCACGATTTGTTCATCGGTATAATCTACTCCATATAGACTATAATTTCCGCCCGTTGGATTTTGTAAACCACAAATAATTCGAATAATTGTAGTCTTTCCCGCTCCGTTTTTCCCCACTAGTCCATAGATAGATCCTCTAGGAATCTGCATAGTAAGATTATTTAACACCTTTGTTTTTCGATATCGTTTCGATACCCCATTGACACATAATACATGATTCATATTCATCAATTCCTTCCTTTTCTTTGATAGAAACAGAATAAAACAAAAGAGTTAAGGAAGTGGTTAAGAAAATAGTTAAGATTTAGTTAAGATTATGCTCCCTTAACTTAAACCCAATTCCCCAAACAGCTTCAATATAATCTTTTTCATCTAACTCTCGTAATTTCTTCCTCAGATTACTAATATGGATTTTTAATGAATTTTCTGTACAATCTGGCGTATCACCACTGATTCTATCCAACATCAGGGATTTCGTAACTACTTGTGAATGGTTTTGCATCAATAGTTTCAAAATAGCATACTCTGTTCTCGTTAATTTTATTTCTTTTCCACCTACATAAACTGTATGCTGTAGCGTGTCCAATTTCAAATTATCATAATACAAGAACTCATCTGTAACATGATTGGCTTTTCTAAGTTGCACCGCAATCCTTGCAAGTAATTCTTTTGTGTTAAATGGTTTTGTAATATAGTCAACTGCTCCACCAAGTAATAATTCCACCTTATGGTCTACGTCTATCTTCGCACTCATAATGATCGTTGGAATATTTTTTATCTTCGGCAAAACTTCTTCCCCACTTAATCCTGGCAACATCAAGTCCAACAACACAAGATTTGGTGTGTATGTAGACAATAATAATAGAGCCTCCGTTCCTGAATAGGCTCTTAATACTTTGTAATTTTCTTTCACTAGCAATTCTTCTATCAGATTTCCGATATGTATATCATCGTCTATGATTAAAATTTCATGCATTTTATTCTCCTTTATCTATTTTAACCATTTGATTCCACCTCATAAGAACCTAAAAATTTTAGTGTTTCGTTTTATGTAGTAAGATAAAATCCCTTTCCAAAATCAAGATAATTACGCGAAAACTTTACTTCTGGATTTTGAATAATATAAACTCCTCCATGATATACAATCATACGCTGCCTCCTCTTTCTCTAACAAACTCTGTTATATCCTCCTACTTTTCTTCATTATACACTATGATTCATTCTATTTGAAGACTCATTTTAACATCAAATTAGTAGCGCATCCAATAATCAATTAACATTATGAATTTCTGTATTGGTATGATAAGGATATACAATAAGCTCATCGCTATCTAAGTTTTCATGATACATGTTCACGGCTGAAATTGCACTGCTCTCATATGTTTTGTAGTAATAGATTCCTAGATCTGCATTGATACAACACGAATATACAGTGATGTCATAATTCTCTCCATCAACCACGCTGCCTCGAACCATAGAAACCGCACCAAGCATATGAAACATCTCTGCAGTGGAACTTGCTTCATTTTGGGGAGCAACTGCTTTCGCCTTCAAGAAATATGCCTTCACAAATCTAGATTGTGATGAAAAATCTCCTGGCAGCCCCAGTGCACCCATCCCCATGCAATAATAATTCAATTCAATTTCATCTGTCATTGTATTGATAGGATTTTTATTTGTCAAATGCATATAATTATTTAGATTGTGCACCTGCATGTCAAACGACGGGTTATTTGTTAATACACCTGTTTTATTTTCATATATTTGCATTCCAGTCTTCGTACACTCTACCACAATTGAACTGTTTTTATCAGAGATCATAAAATGCAAGGTTGGTATTGGCAAATCAGGCATAAATGGAGTATCTGTAATATTCATCTGATTTAACTGTTCCCTTGCTTCTACTACATTAGACGAGTTACAAAGGATATACGGAATAACCTCCACTACAGAAATATTATTCTTGTTTTTCATAGGTTTGTTATATTGAGCCATGTTCGGAAAATTTAGCCCTGCTACATATAAGCCTTTTTCGTTCACTGCCTCGGCAAAAAGAGGATAATCATTCATCACCATTGCGGCTCCCATTATCGCATAGTGGTTATCGCATGCAGGCATTTCTTTGAATTTAAATCGGTAGTTTCTTGGCACCACCACAATTTTCCTATCAAAATAAAAGCTTATGTCCATGTTTCTCCCAATGTAAAAATCTCCATTATTCCAAGCAATTGTTGTACACATAATTCATCTCCTTATACATCATATTTTAATTACTTCCATTTCTGCTCCACTTCAAAATATATTTATTACCGTAATGTAACCCATCCAAAGAAACATTCTGACCATATAGGTAGAATCGAGATGAATACAGATAATACATATCAAAAATAATTTTTTCCTTTAATGACAAACTCACTATACTTCTTTTGATGATAAGGGGCTGTATAGTCTGCCTTTGACTCAAACTCTTTAATAATGCTTATTTGTTCACAAATATTAAATTCAATTAAAGACACGACAATCAAAGGCATATATATTATCTCCTTGTTGTTCCTTGAAATACCATTCAACTGTTGTTACATCATCTGAATGTATAAAGCGTTTAATTGTCCATTCAAGCACCTTTTGTTTCTGTAGCATATTTTGAATCCACAAATGTATTTCGGATATCCCAAAATACTCTGACCCATAGCACTCGCCCGACGGCAAGGTAGTTAAACAACCAAAACCGTCAAAAAGCACTCTAACATCAACTTCACTTTCTGCTTTGCTAATTAAATTTTTTTCTATTTCTCCTTATGCAATTAATTTTTGTCCATGTCATAATTCGTTCGCCTTTTGGGTCTTTAAATAAAGTTTTCTTAAACCCTAATTTTTCATAGAGCCCAATGGCATTGTAATTATTTTCATGAACAGATAGATATATTTTTTTACAGTTATAATCTTCGTGCATTTTTTCAAGAATTAGCTTCATAGATTTCTTGCCATATCCTTTACCTTGGTGTTTTGTATCAATCATAAATCTATCTAACCACACTTGCTTATAAAATAAGAGCCTATTTTCACCATGCATAGCAAATCCAATTAGCGTATCAGCTACATAAATGCCATAAAAATTCCACTTCATACTATATGCATCGGTTTTTGCATCATTTAAACATTGCTCAGAAGTTTCTATAAAATGACTTTGTTCATTATAAACCGATAATTCCTTAACTATAT
>CAYJFY010000019.1:8482-44000 GCA_964369755.1 uncultured Lachnospiraceae bacterium | reverse complement strand
TAATTACATCCACTCTACAATCCAGCCCTCTGGTGCTTCTATCTCACCCATCTGGATTCCTGTCAATGTATCATATAGTTTCTTCGTAATTGTTCCCATTGCCTCCATGCCGCTTGGGAAGCAGATTTCTTCTCCCTTATTTACAATCTTTCCTACTGGAGAGATAACTGCTGCTGTTCCGCAAAGTCCACATTCTGCGAAGTCTTTCACTTCATCGATGTATACTTCTCTTTCCTCTACTTCAAGTCCTAAGTACTTTTCTGCCACATACATAAGAGAACGTCTTGTAATCGATGGAAGGATGGTTGGTGATTTCGGTGTTACGATCTTGTTGTCCTTCGTTACGAAGATGAAGTTGGCTCCACCTGTCTCTTCTACCTTTGTTCTTGTCTGAGCATCTAGGTATAGGTTCTCATCGAATCCCTCACGGTGTGCAGTCTGAATCGCATGCAGACTCATCGCATAGTTTAATCCAGCTTTGACATTCCCTGTTCCATGTGGTGCAGCGCGATCAAATTCACTCACTTTCAATGTCAATGGTTTTGCCCCCCCTTTGAAATACGGCCCAACTGGTGTTGCAAAGCAGCGGAATTGATAGTCATCTGCTGGTTTTACACCGATAACTGGATTGATTCCAAACATATATGGTCTCAAGTATAAACTCGCACCCGAACCATATGGTGGTACCCATGCTGCATTTGCACGAACCACTTCTCCAACCGCTTCTACAAATCTCTCAACTGGAAATTGTGGCATCTCTAAACGAACAGCCGAATCCATTAATCTCTGTCCATTTAAGTCTGGACGAAATGTTACAATTTTTCCATCCTTGGTTGTATATGCTTTCAAACCCTCGAATATGGTCTGTGCATATTGAAGTACACCAGCACATTCACTCATTGTAATAGTAGCATCTTCGGTCAATCCACCCTCGTCCCATGCACCATTTACATAGTTTGCTACGTATCTTTTCTCTGTTGGCATATAACCAAATCCAATGTTTCCCCAGTCTAAATCTTTTTTCTCCATATTCAGTCCTCTTTCTTTATTCTATCTACCTTGTTGCCCTATCGTTCTGACACACTAATCGATTCAATTCCTACACTTCCACCACGCACAACTTCAATGGACTTGAAATTCTCATCCAATAACTTGATTAGTGAGTTATTCTTCATAGAAGTCTGTACACATTCTAATAGCACGCTATCTTTTCCATAATCCACCACCTTACAGTCAAATGCCTCTGCAATCTGATACACCTCTGTCTTCTCTGTATGAGAACATTTTTCCACTTTCACATACATCAATTCCTTCATATGAATGGATGTGGTTGTGAAATCCATTACCTTGATTACTTCCACCATGCGATTTAATTGCTTCTTAATCTGCTCATAAGTCGCATCGTCACTCATAGTTTCAATCGTCATTCTAGATATCGTAGGGTCCTGTGTTGTTCCTACCGTCAATCCCTCCATATTGTAGCATTTTCCTGAAAACAAGCCCGATATCTTCGCTAATACCCCGACTTGATTCTCCACATATAGTGAAATCCATCTCTTACGCATTGTATGATCCATCTTAATTACCATCCCTTTCTAACAATCTAATATCATGTGCTCTAGGGATTTTCCACCTTTTACCATCGGAAATACCAACTCTTCACAATCTATCATAAATTCAATTAATACAGGAACCTTTGTTTCTTTTTTCGCCAGTTCGAAGGCTGCTGCTATCTCTTCATTTTTCTCTACTCGAATTCCCTTCGCACCATAGCTTTCCGCTAACTTCACAAAATCTGGTGCATATGGCGGACATTCAAACTCTGAGTCTCCACAATTCCCCTGACAGCTCTTTCTCGCACACAAGCAAGTAGACATATAGCGTTTACCAAAGAATAATTTCTGCATCTGACGCACCATTCCTAGCTTATGATTGTTAAACACACATACAATAATCGGTAGTTCTTGAATGATCGCTGTGGCAAATTCTTGAAGATTCATCTGGAATCCCCCATCCCCTGATATGGAGATGACTGTTTTATCCGGATTACCAAGTTTCGCACCAATAGCTGCCGGGAAGCTAAATCCCATGGTTCCCAAACCACCTGACATAAGAATCTTTTTCTTCTCATTCACCTCTGCAAACTGCGCAATCCACATCTGATGTTGCCCAACATCCGATACGATAATCGCTTCATCGAACTGACGATTCACTTCTTCTAGAATACTCTGTGCATTCACCGAATTTTGATTCTTCACTTGCAGTGGATGTTCTTTTTTCCACTGACAAATGGTCTTCATCCATTCCTCAGTCTCATGAACTTCTACGTACTCCAATAATTTCTCGCAGGTCTCTTTTGCATCTGCCACAATCGGCACATCTACATGAACATTTCTAGAAATCGATGCTGTATCGATGTCTACATGGATGATCTGCGCATGTGGCGCAAAATCATGAATCTTACCTGTTACTCTATCGTTGAATCTAGCTCCGATTGAAAATAATAAATCACACTCACTTACCGCCATATTTGCTGCATAGGCACCGTGCAATCCCATATGACCAACAAAATACGGACTAGTCGATGGAATCGCTCCCTTTCCCATAACCGTTGTCACTACCGGAATCTTTGTCTTCTCAACCAATTCGCTAAATAATGCATTTGCCCCTGCAATATTTACTCCACCACCAGCTAATAGGAGTGGTTTCTTCGCCTTGTTTAACATCTTAATCGCACGCTTTAATTGTCCGATATGTACACTGGTATTTGGCTTATATCCACGAATATTTACTTCTTCTGGATAGATTGCATCTCCTAACTCCGCCATCATATCCCTCGGCAAGTCAATGACAACTGGTCCTGGACGTCCCGTTCTTGCAATATAAAATGCATCCTTGATGATGCGTCCCAAATCCTCACGATTACGAACAGTCACACCGTATTTGCAGATACTTCTGGTAATTCCAACCATATCAACTTCTTGAAATGCATCATTTCCTATTAAACTTCTAGGCACTTGACCAGTAAAACACACAAGAGGAATACTGTCATAATTGGCAGTCGCAATCCCTGTAACAAGATTCGTCGCTCCAGGTCCACTGGTAACAAGACAGACACCGACTTTCCCCGTCGCTCTCGCATATCCATCTGCCGCATGAATCAATCCCTGCTCATGCCGTGGCAAAACCACATCGGTATACTCTTGCTTATACAATTCATCCAAGATATCCACATTATATCCACCGGGATACCCAAATAATACATCTACCCCTTCTTCTCTCAATGCCTTAACCAATAACTTATTTCCAGATATTTTTCGCATATAGATTCCTCCTTTTCCTATCTAAAACAAAGTGTCTTCCACATATCAAAAACGCCCCAAGTTGTAAAACAACTTAGGGCGAATGAATCCGCGGTACCACCTAATTTCAGGCATATGCCTGCACTCTAGTCATGTCGACTCTCACCAACATGTTCACCCTGTAACGTGGGTCGACGTTGAAGTCTACTAAGGCCTCATTCCCGCCTGTTCCTTTCACTGCTCAAAGGCTACTTCCATAATCGATTCACGAAGATTTCCACCCACCATCTTCTCTCTTTGCTTTCTCTTATTATGTACTACTCCTCATCATTGCATTTCATCTATTTCATACTCTGCTTTTCTAACACTTTCATTTATTATACGAATTGTATTCGATTTTGTCAATGCCTAGTCCCTAGGATTTTTATTCTCATAAATTGTATAATAGTACTCCAAGTCAAAATACGTCTGCTCGTCACTTATCTTTGTCATCTCCCAATCAACTTCGTTATCCAAGTTTGGAAAATACGTATCTGCATCATATGTATGATGTATCTTCGTCACATATGCAGTTGTACAATATGGCAATAGCTGTGTGTAAATGCTCTGTCCACCAATGATATAGATATCCTCTTTGCTGTATTTTTTCAATTCTTCTAGTGCTTCATCAATACTGTGAACAATCACCGCTCCATTGACCTTATAATCTTTATCCGATGTAATCACAAGATTCGTTCTATTTTTTAAGGGTTGCTTCTGAGGAAAACTCTCCAAAGTCTTTCTTCCCATCACAACAACCTTCCCTGTCGTTGTTTCACGAAAAAACTTCTTATCTGCTGGAATACTGACCAACAAATCATTCTTGTTCCCAATCGCCCAATTACTGTCTACCGCTACAATTAAATTCATATTAATAACCATCCTTTTCTAGGTAAAGTATTTCTGACACTCTTAACTTGTATTATAACAAATACCACTTAGAATGTCACTACATTTTCTTGACAGAAATATAAAAAAAATGTATAATTTACCGAAACACAAGTATAATAATCGTAATTCAGTAATTTCCACACTCTACAATAAAGGAGGGTTTTATGTTTGTAAGTCGAGAAAAAGAGTTAGCGCAATTAGAAAAACTATATGCAAAAGATAAATTTCAAATGATTGTTATGTATGGTCGCAGACGAATTGGAAAAACAACACTAATCAATGAATTTATGAATTCCAAGCCTGCCATTTTCTTTTCTGCTCAAGAAGCGAATGACCAATTAAATCTAGAGATTTTTTCAACGAAAGTATACGACTTCTTTGGATTACCAACAGAAGCAGGAGCATTTAATAATTGGAATGATGCATTGATGTTTATTGCAAAACAGGCAATGACTAAACAATTTATACTGGCTATCGATGAATTCCCCTATATTGCAGAAACAAACAAGAGTATAAAGTCCATTCTTCAAAACATCATTGACCATGAATTATTGCAGGGAAAACTTTATCTAATTCTCTGCGGAAGTCAGATAGGGTTTATGGAACATGAGGTGCTTGGCTACAAAAGTCCTCTTTTTGGACGTAGAACTGCTCAATTTAAGATAGAAGGCTTTGATTATATTGATGCATCGAAAATGCTAGGTAATTGTTCAGATGAAGAAAAAATCCATTACTATGCCTGCATAGGAGGAACACCTCATTATCTTGCACAAGTAGATATCAAAGAATCATTTATAGATAACATGAAAGAGTTATATTTCTCCCCACAAGGATATCTCTACAGCGAACCCACTATGTTGCTACAGCAAGAGTTACGGGAGCCTGCTATGTATAATACCATCATTATGGCTATTGCAACCGGTTCAAGTCGCCTAAACGAAATCTGCACCAAAATAAACGAGGATAGCTCCAAGACAATCAAATATATCAAAACATTGATTGATATGAAAATCCTATATAAAGAGCATCCGTTTGGTGAAAATCCTGAACGAAGCAAGAAGAGCATCTATAAAATATCTGACAATTGTTTCGCTTTTTGGTATCGATATGTATTTATGAATAAAACTGGAATAGAAATAGGAATGGGCGATGACATCGTCGATAACCTAGTGATTCCTGAACTAACCACATTCATCGGTAAACCTGTGTTCGAGGATGTGTGTATGCAATATTTAATTCGGCTGAATTTACAGAAGAAACTCCCTTTCATGGCCACCGATTTTGGTACATGGTGGGGCAATGATAAGTTTAAAAAAGAAAATGCAGATATCGATATTGTTGTAGGCAACAAATCTACTAAACAGATCATTTTATGTGAATGTAAGTGGAAAAACGAATTAGTTGGTCAATCAGATATTATAAAATTATTAGAAAAAGACCACTTACTTGCAGGATATCAAGAATACTTTTATATCTTCTTTTCCAAATCAGGATATACTAAAAATGCAATTGCACTGATGAAACAACATACCAATTTGAAATTAATAACTCTACCTGAACTGTTTCAAGTATAAAACAAGGGAGCGCTTCGCGCTCCCTTGTTTTCTCGCCATTCTGTCTTATCAAAGTTTACAATAAATCCTCGTCTGGTTGTTGCCCTTCATGCAATGCCCACTTACACTCTGTCATTTCAAAATCTGTAAATATAGCTTCAAATTCTCCATCCTCTGGGCTACAAGCATACACACCGAATCGAATCAGTTCTTTTCCCTCAAACATATGACAAATCCTGATATGTTCAAACGTCTCACCATCATAAGAATTTTCCACACAAAAGTCATCTCCTCTACGGCTTAGTCGAAACCACATGGATTTGACTGCAGTAGGAATTCGTGTAGTCGACCAATCTGAATAGCCGTGATTCGTAACAACAGCACCTAAAAACGCTGATTTCTCATCCCCGTATTCTACCGAAGCTTTGATCCAATTCTCACTATCTAAATACATGGAAATACCTGCTTGATCAAAATTGTTGCTACTATTAAATTCTGCTTTCACTGTGAAAGAAAACTCCTTTTCCAATGTTTCCATTTGTAACATTGGAGCATTATCATTTCTAAATTTATAATATGTTCTCTGCCATAGGTCAGTCCCAGGCTCAGTTGTAATCTCAATTTTAGTATCTGTAATCGCATACTCCTTTGGTTCATTTGTCCAATTTAATTTTGTTGTATCAAACTTCATAAGATTTTCCCCTCCTAGTTTCTATATCGCAATCGGAATATTCTTAACCTGCGGCCCTGTCTCATATCCCTCTAACTTCACATCATCTGGTGTAAAATCATAGAAATCCTTAATATCTGGATTTAACCAGAGTTTTGGCGCTGGGAATGGTTCTCTCGAGATCAGTTCTTCGATTAAATCCACATGTCGATCATAGATGTGAGCGTCTGCTATCACATGTACAAATTCTCCCGCTTTCATGTCGCAAACCTGGGCAATCATATGTACTAGCACTGCGTATTGACACACATTCCAGTTATTGGCTGCTAGAACATCTTGTGATCTCTGATTCAAGATTGCATTCAATACTAATTTCTCACTATCTTTTTCCTTTGTAACATTGAATGTCATACTGTACGCGCAAGGATAGAGATGCATCTCATGTAGATCTTCATGTACATAGAGATTGGTCATAATTCTTCTGCTATATGGATGATTCTTGAGATCATAAATCACACGGTCGATCTGATCCATCATCCCCTCTTTATACTGATGCTTCACTCCTGCTTGATATCCATATGCCTTCCCGATGGATCCGCTCTCATCTGCCCAACTATCCCAGATATGGCTATTCAATTCATTGATATTATTCGACTTCTTCTGCCAAATCCATAACAACTCGTCCACACAACTTTTGATTGCTGTTCTACGCAAGGTCAGTGCGGGAAATTCCTCTGCTAGGTTATAGCGATTCACCACACCGAATTGCTTAATCGTATAAGCAGAAGCTCCATCCTCCCACTTTGGTCTCACCTTCTCACCCTCTGTGCTGCTTCCATTATCTATAATATCCCTGCACATCTTTATAAAAATCTCATCTGCTTTACTCATCGTTTTCCGTCCCCTATTCAATATTTTCCAGCAATCCCTCTAGCACACTAGCGAGTTTTTGCTGTTCTTTCTTAGACACACCTAAAACCAAGCGATTGTTCGCTTTCTTTCTACAATTCTGGATACGCTTTTGCATCTTGTATGCACTCTCTGTTAGGTAGATATTCTTCTTTCTTTTATCTGTATTATTCTGCACAATTAGGACATAGCCTTTCTCGTCCAATCGTTTCAACAGTCCAGTTACCGTCGGATTAGACAGACTTAGATGATGTTCTAAATCTATCTGGTGCACGTATTCTTTATTTGTTTCGAACAAGTAGTTCAAAACCTCACACTGGGCTGTTGTTAGCCCTATTGTGGCTACTTGCTTGTTGTAATATTTCTCGTATTCATTCGTAATTGCTTTTATTAATGTGGCTAACGACTTGATATCTTCCATCATGTTACCCCTCCATTTTCTATTGAACATTATTTTAGCATAACAAACCCTATAATAACGAGCGCCATTTGAATCACAAATATGAGCGGAACCCCTATCTTGAATTTCAAATGTTTTGTCTTGTGTCGAAACGTTTGCATTCCTAGCCATGCTCCAATACTTCCGCCTAGAATTGCAACCGTTAACAACGCCATTTCTGATATTCGATATCTTCCTTTTATCGCCTTTCTTTTATCGATACCATACATGGCAAATGCAATCAAATTCATGATTACAAGATATATCATAATATACATAACCACTCTATCTACACCTCGCCTTATCGATCATTAAGAACATTTGATATTCTTAATGGTCAGTTGAATATTTCGATATTCTTTGTAAGTATTTATCCCAGGATAATATGTAATCGCAAATCGTGCCCTCTCTTCTCTGCCATCTTTGATCCGATTCCATGTCTGCAGATCATATGTTTCCAATACGCATTCCTCGAGATTGCTGATATCGCCAAAATATACGGCGTCCATTTGATTTCCCATTTTATCCTTTAGCTGTAATTTTACCACATTTTGATTCATTCCTACAACTCTTATTGAAGAAATTCTCAAATCTCTCATGGCAAATAACGGTTTCTCATTCCCCTTTCCAAAAGGTTCTAGAACTGTCAATTGTTCTATCAATTCTTCTGTGACATAGGGTATCGGCACTTCCAAATCAATATTCACCTTACAAGCGAGATCCTCCTCACTCAAACTGCAGGTGTGATTCAGTGTGCTTCTCAATCGATCAATATCCGCTTCCTCTAAGCTAAAACCTGCTGCCAACTTATGCCCACCATATCGATTCAACAATTCTTTGCATTTATTTAACTCCTCATACATATGATAAGCCTCGATTGAGCGCCCCGACCCTTTTGCACCTTGCTCTGCCTTGGTTAAAACAAAGGTTGGTCTATGGTATTTTTCACGAATTCTCCCCGCAATAATACCTGCTAAACTTTCATGACATTCTGGAAGATATATGACCAGCACCTTATCTCTATACCACACACGATCTACCTGCTCTACGGCCAGATCAACTCCCTCCTGAGTCAATTCCTTACGGGAGTCATTGAGTGCTTTTAGGTCATTTGCCAACATATCTGCTTCTGATTTTTTCTTTGTCTGCAACAATTCCAAAGTCCGCTTCGCAGTGTCTAGCCTTCCACTGGCATTCATACAAGGTCCAATCTGAAACCCGATATGATATGCAGCTAGTTTTTCCCGGTCGATTTGCAACACATCAATTAGGGATGCTAGTCCCAAATTCTTTGTTTGCCTCAACATTTCCAATCCCTGTTTTACGAAAATACGATTCTCCCCTACAAGGTCCATCACGTCACCAACCGTTGCGATGGCTACATTCTCAATCAAATAATCCACGTCCTCTGCATCTTCTCCCATGCTATCAAGCAATGCTTCCACTAACTTGTAAGCAACAGCTGCCCCACATAATTTCTTAAATGGATAGGGACAATCTGGTTGTTTTG
Organism: uncultured Lachnospiraceae bacterium; assembly: GCA_964369755.1. Lineage (GTDB taxonomy): Bacteria > Bacillota > Clostridia > Lachnospirales > Lachnospiraceae > CAUPWF01. The sequence goes on along the minus strand of CAYJFY010000019.1, from coordinate 34,687 downwards.
GATTCACAATCGCATCAGCCTGAGGATAGATGAACCTTCGCTGCACCCCATCCTCTTCTAGCACATCTTCATACGGCACTTCATGGTGATCTGTCACAATCACCGTCAATCCGTGGGATTTTGCATACTCGATTTCCTTGGCTGCCGCAATCCCGTTATCGCAAGTAATTACGGTATCTATCCCATCACTCATTGCACGTTGAATCAATTCGACATTCAAGCCATATCCATGCTGGATTCGATCTGGAATATCACTATCCACACTTGCTCCCACCTTGGCAAGCCCTTCTAATAAGATGTACGTAGCATTCACTCCATCAATATCATAATCTCCGATGATTCGAATCTTCTTACGATTCTGAATCTTCTCCTTGATGATTTCAATTGCCGTATCCATTCCTCGCAGTAACATTCCGTCATGCAAATCTGCAATTGTACCATGTAAGTATTCTTGAATCTCATCATCTCCGATGTCTTTATTGAACATCAATCTCGCTTGAATCAAACTGATGTTATGATTTTTCATCATGGCATCAAAATCAGTACCTTTTTGTAGTAGAAACCAAGATTCCTTCATCTTAATAACCATCCCTTTCTATCAGTTTCCAATTACACAATAAGGGTACGTATTACGCACCCTCATTTTCTATCTGTTTCAATATGTTTCTATACAACTCTTAATTTTCTTTTTTCTGTAACTTTTTCATACTATACCATAACGCCCCTGTAATACATACCGAAGAGTATGCACCACATACGATTCCAACCAGCAATGGTAATGCGAACTCACGCACTGCACTCACTCCTAAAACAAACAAGACAGCAACCATGACAAAGGTCGTAAGGGATGTGTAAATACTTCTGGTAAGTGTTTGCGAAATACTCTTATTCACAATCAGCGCCAAGTCTTCGTTCTTCTTCGCCAACTTCCTCTCTTCTCGAATTCTGTCGAAGATTACAATGGTTGCATTGATTGAGTATCCCACAATGGTTAGCATACATGCAATAAATGTATTTCCTACCGATACTCGCGCCAATGCATAGAATGCTAATACAATTAACACATCATGTACCAGCGCAACTACTGCGCTAGAAGCAAATCGGAAATCACTAAACCTCAATCGGATATAGATCAACATACAAATAGTAGCTATAATAACCGCAAGTACTGCATCGTTTCTCATCTCCGAACTAACTGTGGCACTAATATTCACGGCTGTGATTGTGCTTTCATCAATTCCAAATTCTTCTGCCAACGCTGTATTTAGCTCGTTTCTCTCATCCAAATTCAAGGATCTTGTCTTGATCACAACATCATGAGAGCCCTGTACCTTCGTTGCCTGAATTCCAGCATCTCCAACTACACCCTCTACCACTGGTTTCACCGTTGTATCGATTTCCTCCAATGAATAATCCTCGACAAACGCTACTGTTGTAGCTGTTCCACCACTGAATTCCAAGCTATAGTTTAAGGCATTTCCTGTTGTGGAGCCAAAGATTGCCATCCCCACCAATCCTGCAACAATAACTGCTGCTGAAGCTGCAAAGAATAGGTTTTTCTTTGCCAAGAAATTGTATACCTTGGTTTCTTTTTTCTTTCTACTGTATAGCGCCGTTTTTTTCAGCCCCACTGCGAACAATGCATAGATTACAAGTCTTGTGATAATAAGTGCCGTAAACATAGACACCACAATACCAAGTGCTAGGGTCTGAGCAAATCCTCTCACGCTTCCTGTTCCCATAAACCCAAGAACAATTGCCGCGATTAATGTAGTAATATTTCCATCTAAAATCGCCGATAGCGCCTTGCTAAATCCTGATTTCAAGGAGAGTTTTACACTCTTTCCTTCTGCTAGTTCTTCGCGCACACGTGCAAAGATAATTACATTGGCATCCACTGCCATACCAATTCCTAGAATAATACCTGCAATTCCAGGTAGCGTAAGTGTGATATCAAATGCATTCAACAAAACTGCTACCATTCCAATATAGGAAAGTAGTGCGATGCTTGATGCTAATCCTGGCAGAAGATAAACTGCACACATAAACAATAGGACGATTGCAACTCCAATTGCCCCAGCTAGAAGACTTGTTTCAATCGCCTCTTCACCAAGTTGAGCCCCAACAACCTCGGAGCTGATTTCCTCTAGTTCAACCTTCAATCCACCAATACGAATGGTCTGTGCTAGTTGATCTGCCTCCTCAAAGCTATCCATTCCTGTAATCGAAGCAACTCCACCTGTAATCTCTTGATTTACAACTGGATTACTGATGATTTCCCCATCATAGATAATGGCAATGGTCTGTCCGATATTGTTGCGAGTAGCCTCTGCGAACTTTACTGCACCTTCATCTGTCAAATCCAAAGCAACCACATATTGAGAATTCTGCATTGCATCTTGTTGGGTTTCTGCGCTCGCCATTTCAACATCAGTTCCCTCTAACAAAACATTTCCCGCAGTATCCTGAAATTCGAGGGATCCAGGTTTTCCTAATTCTTCTAAGATCTCATTTGCATTTGTCACCCCTGGAATCTCAATACTGATTCTGTCGTCTCCAACCTGATATACGGTTGCTTCTGTACTATAATTCTCTACACGCTTTTGTAACCGATAAATGGTATCTGCCATATCTTCTGCAGACGGCGCTCCATCCACTGCTTGATATGTAATACTCACTCCACCGTTCAAATCCAATCCCAGCTTAATATTTTGTGCTGCTCCAGCTCCGTTCGCTCCCCAGCCTACAACTGCGGTAAAGCCAAGAACTGCAATAAATACAGTCACTAGAATTAAGCTTATTATTCCTCTTGATTTGTTCATCTCTCTACCCTCTCCTCTTAGTCAGCCAATGCGGCCTTGATCATAATTGCACATTCCACTCGCTTCCGTTGCATTTCGCATCCTATGCTATAAGTATCATGAATGGTTCCGTGAAACTTCTCTGAATTTGCCATACATCCACCACTGCAATAAAACTTAGCAAAGCAAGCCTTACACTCTTCCTTGGTGTATACGCTACAACTTCGGAACTCATCCGCTAACTCTGGTTTCACAATTCCCTCATCCACATTTCCCATTAAAAACGCTTCATTTCCTACAAACTGATGACATGGATATAAATCTCCCCATGGTGTCACGGCCAAATACTCCGTACCCGTTCCGCAGCCCGACAATCGCTTCGCCACACATGGTCCCCCTTCTAGATCCACCATAAAGTGAAAGAAATTAAATCCCTGTCCCGCCTGCTCTCTCTCTATGATTTTCTTAGCTAATTCATCATATTCTGCGTAAATCTGTGGTAAATCCTCCTCGCGAATGGCATAATCATCCGCCTCGTCTGCAACTACTGGTTCTACCGAAATCTGCTTGAAACCTAAGTCAGCAAATTCCATAACATCCTTCGCGAAGTCTAAATTATTTCTCGTAAATGTACCTCGGATATAATAGCGGTCTTGGTTCCGACTCTCTGCTAATTTCTGGAACTTTGGAACAATGAGGTCATAACTCCCCTTTCCATTGCGAAACGGGCGCATTCTATCATTGACTTCCTTTCTTCCATCTAAACTAAGCACTACATTATCCATCTCACGATTCGCAAATTCTTGCACCTCGTCGTTCAACAGAACTCCATTTGTCGTCAATGTGAAGCGGAAATGTTTATTGTGAATCTTCTCCTGCTCTCTTCCATAAGCCACTAAATCCTTCACAACCTGCCAATTCATCAATGGCTCTCCACCGAAGAAGTCCACCTCTAGATTATGCCGATTCCCAGAATTCTCAATCAAGAAATCCAATGCTTTCTTCCCAACTTCTAGGGACATCAACGCTCTTCTTCCATGATATTCCCCTTCCTCCGCAAAACAATATTTGCATGCCAAGTTACAATCATGGGCAATATGTAAGCAAAGCGCTTTCACCACTGTTTTTCTCTGTTTTACTTCACCGATATAAGTCTCATATTCATCTACAGAATACAATCGTCCGAATTGAGTCAACTCTATAATATCTTCAAACGTATCCAATATATCTTGACTGCTATATTTTGATCCTGATTTTATGTCATATCGGAAATCCTCATTTGCGAAAATTTCCTTCAACTCTTCTACACTATAGTCGTAATTTTTATTTTCATTTTCTGCTAATAACTCTAATATCTCATAACATAGCTCGTCCACAACGTGCACTGCACCACTGTTGACATCTAAGACTATGTTCAATCCATTGTTACGGTACTGATGAACCATCCCTCAGCTACCACCTTTCTAATCTTACATCTTCTTCATTCTCTACGAAATCGTCTCATACACATAGGCAGCGTCCAATATGGGCGCTGCCTATTCTGCCTATTCTAAGTACTAATTGTTTTTTTATTTCTTTTGCTCGCAAACTTGGTTACCAACTGTGCAAGAAGTCTTACATGCAGATTGGCAAGAAGTTTGGCATTCGCCACATCCACCTTTTTTCACTGTTTTGTTTAGTGTTTGTGTATTCAATGTCTTAATACGTTTCATTATGGGTATACCTCCTAACTGTTAATTAACTCTAACAATTATAGCATAGTCCCGTTGCGGAGTAAAGAAAAGATTTCATTGGGGACGGAGGTTTTCTTCAAAAACCTCCGTCCCCAATGAAAAAACCCCTGTCCCTTTTAAGCCAACATCCCACCTAGGGTTCCCCCTCCGGCACACATTAACATCGTTGTCAAAACACTGAAGTTATCCAATCCCCGATATACAGCCAAAGATACAACTAACATCAATGCAAAATATACAATTCCAAGTACAAATCCCCAGAAGAACTTCCTACTGCGTACAAATTTCCCCATGATGAATCCACCAAGAATTGTAACCAATACATAAATTACAGTTATCGCAATGGAAACCACGTTTGCTTGCAAGTCAAATCGATACAGCGCTAATGCCAAGAGAGCCAACAACCCTCCTGTTACTAGATATGCGGTCAGAATCGACCGAAACATCCACATAACATATTTTTTCTGCTCCACCTCTCGTTTTTCTCCTCTTCATCATTCTGCTCTATCATATGCAGGTTCACAAGGATTTAGACCGCTTATTGCTCCATCTGTCCACCAAGATAATACGCGCCTACATTGGACAACTGCTTCTCTAATTCATCAAGTTCTTTTTTCTCGTCTCTTTGCAAAATTACGATGCTACCGATAATATCTCCATCACAAATAATAGGAGTGATTAAGATTGCATAAGCCTCGTTTGACATATTTTCCCAGATGTCTAGATACTCTTTTTCTCCGTTCTTAATCAAAACTTGTTTCCGTTGCTTCACAAGCTCTTCAAATTCTACGGTCAGGCTTTTATTGATTGCATCCTTCCTCCCACTTCCCTCTGCCACAATTACTTGATCCAAATCTGTAATATATATGCTTTGTCCAATGGCATCATGCATTGCAGCCGCATATAGACTCGCATATTCGCTAAGTTCTCCAATCGGCGAATACTTCTTAAGCACTACCTCTCCGTCTCTTCCCGTGAAGATCTCTAATGGATCTCCTTCCCGAATTCGTAGTGTCCTTCGTATTTCTTTTGGTATTACGATTCGACCCAGCTCATCTATCCTTCTTACAATACCTGTAGCTTTCATAAAAAAATTTCCTCCATTTACAGTTACTAGTGTTTTCTCTAGTATTTGTAAATTGGAGGAAATTATTCCTTACACGTAATTTTTTACTTTTTCTATCAAGGCGTCTTTGGATACGACTCCTATCACTCTATCTACTGGCTCTCCATCTTTGAATATCACCAGTGTCGGTACGCTTTGCACCCCATGTTCGACTGCGAGTTCTTGTAACTCGTCGATATCAACTTTTAGAAATGTTGCCGCTCCATCCATTTCTTGGTCGGCTGCTTCAAAGTTTGGTCCCATCATCTTGCATGGACCACACCATGTTGCGAAAAAATCAATTACCACGGTTCCTGACTTCACTGCTTCCTGAAACTCTTCTCTTGTCGTTACTTTGCTCATACGTTCCCTCCTTGTTGTGTTTACAGATTCGGTGTTGCAAAATCTATTGCTTCAATATCCTCTGATTGGTATACTCCCCATAGATACAATATCGGAAGCACAAGACTGAGTGCTGCACTAATCAGTGCAAGTCCAACTCCTCCTATGGCGATACTATCGATCGTACTATAAATCAAATATAGGATATATATACCCATCATGATATAGCATACCTTCTTAGACTTACCTAATAACCCCACGATTGCGGTTGCTAATCCAAATACATTTACCACTAGCCCTAACACTAAAAGTGGGATATTATAAATTTCCTCCACCCCTTGCATTCCTGATTCTTGCATAATCTCAATCATCACTGGTGCTGTGGCAATAGAAATAATACTTGCAATAATTCCTAGTGACATAAATACAATCTGAATAATGGATACTACCTTTAATAATTTCCCTGTTTTATACATTTTATTCCTCCTCTTCTTTTGCTGTAGCTATCTTTTGCTATAGCTTCCTACTGTTTCCCTTATACTCTCTACTTTATCATTTACCATTCTTTTTTTCAAGTCATTTAATAACGATCTAATATCGTTATTAAATGACTCCTGTTACTTTTTACAGTCACACTACGTGCTCCTACAAAAAGCAACAAATCACGTCCATTTACAAGTCGCCTTCGGCGAGGGACGTGATTTATCATAAAATTCACGTACTAGCCCATCACTAATCAGCGGAGTGATTAGCGTGGGACTGAAATGTAACTGACTCCTTACTATTTTTACATCTGTCTCAGTGCTTCAATCGGTGTCATTCGCGCTGCTTTTCGCGCCGGATATATTCCAAACACAATTCCCACTCCACATGAAAATCCAGTAGCCAGTAAAATCGCCTCAATGGATAAGCTTGCCGACAACCCTCCAACTCCCGTAAATTCGATTAATTGGGCAATCCCTCCACCAATCATAATTCCAATGATTCCACCGATTCCAGAGATGATTGCTGATTCACATAAAAACTGTGTCACTACGGAAGATGTCTTTGCTCCAAGGGCTTTTCGAATTCCGATTTCTCTTCTTCGCTCTGTAACCGAAACCAACATTATGTTCATAACTCCGATTCCACCAACTAGTAGGGAGATACTAGCCACAAATGCTACAAATGCTGTCATTGCATCTAGCACGGATGTGATCATAGTCAAATCCATGACTGCTTCTCGTTGAAATTTGCTTTCTTCTCCTCTTCCATGTCGCATATCCAGTACATCGATTGCTTCTTTTGCCACCGCATTTTCATCGGCTTCATTCGGCAGGTAAAGGGTAACACTTGAGAACCCATCATATTCCACACCCCAGTTCTGTGCAGCAGTATATGGCATCTCCATCATAATTAGCATGTTCATTCCAAACATTTCATACGTAGCCGCCATCTCCTCTGCATATGCCTGGTCTACATCACGAATTCCCTTAATCGTAACAGAAACGATAGAATCTCCAATTTGCATATCCAAGTTCATCCCAATTACATCATCGGTCCCAAAAAGATACACGGCAGACATTCGATCAATTATCACAACCATGGATGCATTCTGTATATCAACATCTGTAAAATATTCTCCTCGAATAATTTCCTTTTTCGTCTCATCAGCCTCTGCATCTGGAGTCGTCAATGTGATATAGGTATCAAACTCCCCTTTTCTCGTCTCGGTAGTTCCCATTTCCATGAAAGAAGAAACCACTCCATCAATAGAGTCTCCTAGCGAGTCGCTAAGGGCTTCCATATCTTCTAGTGTAATAATATTGGGATCATCCACTTCCTCTGGATTGACCGCAACATTGATACTAGAAAGGCTTGCCACCTCAACGAAATCTTCTTGTATTCCATTTCCAATGGATACAATCGTGATAACGGCCGATATTCCTATGATAATCCCTAACATGGTGAGAAAGGAACGACCTTTATTCTGCCGAATGTTATACAAGGCCATTTTTACATATTCAATAAATTGTGTCATGGCTACACCTCTTGCTTCTCAATCCCAAGAACGCTCTGCCCCTCTAGGTCTTGCACATTCCCATCGATTACCATGTCACCTTCCTTCAAACCTTCAACCACTTCACTGTACATGTGATCATAACTTCCTAGTTCTACGAAACGTTTTTCTACCATGCCATCCTCTGTAAGAACATAGACGAAATCACCTTCTGTCGAAACATTGGTCACCGCAGTGGGAACGACCACTACACCTTCCATGCTTGCCACACTTAGATTCACCTTCGCCTCCACACCTATGAAGATATTATCATCTGGATTCGTGATTCGAACCTTTGCTCCGATCGACGGTGTTCCCTTGTCATTAGGCATTGCAATCTTATCTACTTCTTCTAGAATCCCTTGATACTTGGATGCACCTAGGGTGATCTCCGCATCATTGCCTTCTATCAATTTGTCGAAGTCACTAGTTGGAACCGAGATCGCAACCTCTACTTGCTCGTTGCTTACAATGGTAATAATCGGACTGCCTTGGGCAGTCAAACCACCCTCTTGTACCATGATTTGAGAAATCACCCCATCTGTTGTCGCAACAATTCCTACCTTGGCTAGGCTTAATGCCTCCTCCGCACTCAGTTGTTCAATTTCTGCTAGTTCTTGAGAGATTGCCATGTTGTTCTTCTGGGCTTGACTAATCCCAGTTGTGGAAGCCGCTTGAGTCTTTGCCTCCTCCAAACTCATTCTCAGAGCATCAATCTCTTGCTGTAATTGAGCTTGTTGCGCCGCTGTTCCACCACTCGGTGTTCCAAGCGCTGCCAATTCGTCTTCAATCGTACGGAATTCAATCTCTAGATTACTGAGTGTCGTTGTCGCAGTGGTCGCCGCAGTCAGTAACTCTTGATATCGGGGATCTGTTTCTGCCACCTTCTGCAATTCTAATTCTGCGTTATCCTTGATTGCCCTCTGTTCACTCTGCGTATTTAAGTTCTCTTCTTTCTTCTGCTCTAATTCAGCAATTTTCGCAACCAGCGCCGCAATCTCTGGAGCCATCGCCTCATCATCTTTCTTCAACTGACTCAGTTGGCTTTCTTTCTCGCTAATCTGCCCCTCCAACTGTGCAATACTATTAGCACTGAGTTGTTGTGCTTGTGCCGCCTGGTTCTGTGCATCTGCATTGGTATTTATTACACTAGATAAATTTAAGTCTGTCTGTGTCGATACTTTCTCTAAATCCGTGGTATCGAAACTAACCAGTAGCTCTCCTTTTTTTACTGTCTGCCCCACCTCAACCATAACCTCCTGCACCGGTGCATTACTCGGCGCATAGTAAGTCTGATTCATCTGACTTTCCACAAGTCCAGATGTGGTGTACTCTTGTCGTATATCCCCTTTTTGAATTGTGATATATTCCACTTGCTGTATGGTTTCCCCCTGAGGAACCAATAGGGCGATTCCTACCACAATAAGTGCAACCACCCCTAGTATAGGAAAAATCATCCATGCTGGTAACTTCTTTTTGTTTTTTTTGCTCTTTTTCACCTGTTCCACTTCTACTATTTCGCTCATTTTCTCGTCTCTCCCTTCAAGCCTATTCGCTACTTTTACATGCAATGTTTCACCTATTCTGCCTCACTACCTTTTACACTTGTATCCTCGACGATTTGACCGTCTTTTAACACCACCATTCGATCTGCGATTTTCGCAAGCTCCTTCGCATGCGTAATCATAATAATGGTACTGCCTTCTTTATGTAACTGCCTCAGTATCTGAATCACCTCTTCCGTGGAGGATGAATCCAAATTTCCCGTCGGCTCATCTGCTAATATAATAGACGGTTTTGCTGCTATAGCTCTAGCAACAGCGACTCTCTGCTGTTGCCCTCCGGAGAGCTCTGCTGGCCGATGTTTCATCCGCTCCTTTAAGCCCACTTTCTCCAATGACTCCACTGCCAATACTCTACGCTGCTTCTTCCCAATCCCTCGATAGATCAGTGGCAGTTCCACATTTCCAATTGCATCTAAATTAGCAATTAGGTTAAATCCTTGAAAGATAAATCCAATCTCCTGATTTCGAATCACGGACAAATCATCATCTTTTAATTTTTCAACTTCCTTACCCGCTAGCTTATACTTACCTTTTGTGGGAGTATCAAGGCACCCTATCATATTCATCAAGGTGGATTTCCCTGATCCTGACTGTCCCACAATTGCCACGAATTCACCCGTATCAATCCGTAACGAAACATTGTCCAATGCACGCACTTCATTCTCGCCTGGATTGTATATCTTGGACATATCTTCAATCTCAATCAACGCATTCATCTAAGTCTCTCCCTCATCGCATTTTGCTTACTTTTCACAGGTGCACTTCGTGTTCCCGCAAAATATAACCTGCTTTTTACTGGTTCATTGTGTCACTGTGTTGTTGTACTGTAAATATAATACAATATGATGTCCCTTGTCAATAAAAATTTAAAAAATAAAATCGCCTTATTTTATCAGATCACTTGCAATTACGCCGTGGTCCCAATGTTCCTCATTAGCCTTGATTCCTGCCTCTGCATGCAAATATGCTCCATATGCTGCCGCATGAACCGGTATCATTCCAACACACAATAACCCTGCTACAATCCCAGTCAATACATCACCCGTTCCACCTTTTGCAAGGACACTGGTGCCATTGATATTCAGATAGGTCTGTTCTAGCCCGTCTGTAATGACACTCGTAGCATCCTTCAACAGACAAGTTACCTTGTTTTGTTTGCTATATTCTCTCGCATATTGAATTGGTGATTTCTTTATTTCCTCAATGGAGTCTCCTGTCAGTCGACTCATCTCCTTCATATGTGGTGTAATAATAATATTATCCCTGCACCGATTTGTTAGACTTAAGTCTTCTGCGATTGCATTCAATGCATCCGAATCCATCACCATAGGGACTGTTGTTCGCTTCAATGCCACTTCTACAAGTCTCTTCGGAAGGGTCCCTCGCCCTAGCCCTGGCCCGATTACCATCGTCGTTGCCCACTGATACACCTCTGCGATTGCTTCCTCAGATACATCCCCATCATAGCCTTCTACAATTGCCTCTGGTAATTGCATCTGCAAGACGGAACAATTCTCCCTTGCAGTATAGATTTTCACAAGTCCTGCACCCGTTCGATATGCTGCTAATGCCGACAAATATGCTGCTCCGCACATTCCAACACTCCCCGCAACAATCAATAGCTTCCCATAGGTTCCCTTATTGGCCAGTGGATCACGTCTAGGAATATTCTCACAATCCGTCTGCTCTAGAATCATCACTTCTGTATCTTGTCCAAACTCACCAATCCACTGAACCATATTGCCTCTTGGAAATCCAATCTTTGCCGTGATAACCTCTCCTGTACACGACTTTCCTCTTCCCAAATACAAACCAAGCTTCTCATACTCAAAAGTCACGGTTCGCGTAGCCTTCACTGCACATCCTAGAACTTGTCCTGTTGTTGCACAGAGTCCGGAAGGAAGGTCAATGGCAATTACCTCTTGGCAGTTGACTGCATTGATTCTATCAATCACTTCTTTGTACTCGCCTGTCACCTCTCGAACCAATCCGATTCCAAAGATTCCATCGATAATACATTCGCTTGATTCTGGATAAAATTCATTCATCGTAAATATGGGAATCTCTAGTTGCTCCACCATATTTTTTTGTATGTGAAACTCTTCTGTAGCTTTCACTGGATCCCCTACCACAACAATCTTTACTTTGTAAGCGTCTTGATGAAGTAGTCTTGCAACTGCCAATCCATCTGCTCCATTATTCCCACATCCACATACGCACCAAACAATTGTGTCGTTTGTAATATGCCGAACCACTTCCCTGTAGACTGCAAGTGCTGCATGCTCCATCAGTATAAGAGCTGGGAATCCTTGTTCTTGAATGATTCTTGTTTCTATCTCTTTCATTTGCTGTGCACTCAAACATCTTCTCATGGTCTAAACCTCCTCATTTTTCAAAAAGGGACAGGGATTTTTTCATTGGGGACGTAGTTTTTCTTCAAAAAACTACGTCCCCAATGAACGTCCCCATCCCCTATTAGGCCTAAATCTTCAACCCTAATTCAGCCAATTGTTTTGGATCTACCACATCTGGTGCCTGAGACATCAAGTCCGATGCGTCTTTGATTTTTGGAAATGCAATAACATCACGGATGCTATCTTCTTTCGCCATTAACATCACTAATCTATCCAATCCATATGCAAGTCCTGCATGTGGCGGTACTCCGTATTTGAACGCAGACAATAAGAAGCCGAATTGCTCTTCTGCCTCTTCTGGTGTGAATCCTAACATTTCAAACATCTTGCTTTGAATTTCGCTGTTGAAGATTCTCACACTTCCTCCGCCGATTTCACTTCCATTTAATACAATGTCGTAAGCCTTCGCTCTTACTCTTCCTGGATCGGAATCTAGGTATTGTAAGTCTTCTTCCATCGGCATGGTGAATGGATGATGCATCGCTGTGAATCTTTCGTGCTCTTCATTCCATTCTACAAGCGGGAATTCTGTTACCCATAAGAATTTATATTCGCTCTTGTCTAAGAGTTCCATCTGCTTTGCTAATTCTAGACGTAAGTTCCCTAGCACATTCCATACTACAGAGTTCTTATCTGCTGCAAACAATAACAGGTCTCCATTCTTACCATCCATTGCTGAAACTAGAGCTGTCATTTCTTCCTCTGTCATAAATTTTGCAAATGATGACTTCATGCTTCCATCTTCTCCAATTGCAATGTAGGCAAGTCCTTTTGCACCGAAATCTTTTGCAAATTCTACTAATTTATCGATTTTCTTTCTTGGCATGCTTCCTTGTCCTGCAGCATTGATTCCACGAACGCTTCCACCTGCTTCGATTGCACCTTTGAATACTACAAATTCGCAGCCTTTTACCACTTCCGTTACATCTGTAAGCTCCATTCCAAATCGGATGTCTGGTTTATCTGATCCATATCGATTCATGGCATCATGCCAACTCATTCTAGGTATTGGCAATTCTACTTCTAATCCCAAGACTTCTTTGAATAATCTCTGTAATAATCTTTCGTTTACTTCCAACACATCATCTACATCTACGAAAGAAAGTTCCATGTCAATCTGTGTGAACTCTGGCTGTCTATCTGCTCGTAAATCCTCGTCGCGATAGCATTTCGCCAATTGGAAATATCTATCGTATCCTGAGCACATCAACAATTGTTTGTAGATCTGTGGTGACTGTGGTAGCGCATAGAAAGAACCTTGGTGTACGCGTGATGGCACAAGGTAATCTCTTGCTCCCTCTGGAGTACTCTTGATTAATGTTGGTGTTTCTATTTCAAGAAATCCTTCTTCTGCCAAGAATTGTCTTGTCAATGTAGCCACCTGACTTCTCATCATCATATTTTTCTGAAGATCTGGTCTACGTAGGTCTAGGTAACGATATTTCAAACGAAGTTCTTCTTTTGTCTTACTATTTTCTTCAATTGGAAATGGTGGTGTCTCTGCCTCTGATAAGATTCTTAACTCAGATGGTTTGATCTCGATCTCGCCTGTCTTTAGATTCTCATTTACAGCCCCACTTCTTGCTACCACTTCTCCAACAACGGCTACAACAAATTCACTTCTTAATTTTGAAGCTTTTTCTACTAATTCTGCACTATTGTTGTCATCGAATACAATTTGAAGAATTCCTGTTCTGTCTCTCAAATCAACGAATACAATTCCTCCCTTATTACGGTTCTTTTGTACCCACCCCATAACGGTAACTGTCTCACCTATATTTTTACTTGTAATCTCTGCACAACGGTGCGTTCTCTTTAAACCATGCATTAATTCTGCCATCGTTTCTTAATCCTCCCATATCTCTACAATTTCTTCATAACCTTCAGTTGCTAACTGTTCCTTTTGGAACTTTTTATTCTTCTTCATATTTAGAATGGTTACCTGTTTTCCTGCTTCCCTATCTGATTTCGCCGCCGCAAATGTCTCTAGCATCTTCTCCGAAGATAAATTCTTCGCTAACAGATATGCCTTCTTCTCTCTTTGCTTCGGTAATTGGTATCCATTTTCTAGTAGAATCATTACAATTCTCTCAAATCCAATGGAGAATCCACAAGCAGGTGTGGCTTGTCCTGTAAATAATCCAATCATCTTGTCATAACGTCCGCCACCGGCTACTGCTCCACCAAATTCATCCATACGAACTTCGAAGATTGTACCTGTATAATACGCCTGTCCACGCACCAACGTCGGATCAAATGCCAAACGAAACTCTGCTTCTTTGGCTACTTCTACACTGGACATAATCATTTCTAATCTAGCTGCTGTATCGCCGTCCAAATGTTCTCCCAAGATAGACACTAAGTTCTTCAACCCTTGGATATCCTGAGAGACCGAATCGAATAACTCCAGGTATTTCTGCACATTCTTTGATTCATACCCTAGTTCAACCAATTCCTTTTCTACACCTTCTGCACCAATTTTGTCCATCTTATCTAAGATCACAAAGACTTCTTCATAGTCCTTTTGTTCAAACCCGCAATAAGAAGCCATGGCTCTGAGCATATTTCTATCATTGATACAAACCGTGAAATTCTTGAAATTCAACTTTCCTAACATGGTAGTTGTAGCAAGAATCAATTCGATCTCCGATAGACAGCTTCCTTCTCCTAGGATATCGATATCACATTGAGTAAATTGTCGATATCTCCCTTTTTGCGGACGATCTGCCCTCCAAACACTTCCGATCTGTAATGCCTTGAATGGCGATGGCAACTCATTAGAATAATTCGCATAATATCTGGCAAGAGGTACTGTCAAGTCATAACGGAGACCTCCATCCACTACTTGGCTTTCTTCCGTTGCCGATTCTATCTTCAATTTCTCTCCGCGTTTCAGAATCTTGAAGATTAACTTCTCATTATCTCCACCTTGTTTGCTACATAGATTCTCTATATGTTCAACACATGGTGTCTCCATCGATACAAATCCATATGTCTTATAAGTTTCCTTGATTAGGTGAATCAGATAATCCCTGATTTCCATTTCATTTGGGAAGATATCCTTCATTCCCGTAACAGGTTTCTTCTTTAATGCCATAACCTTTCTTCCTTTCGTTTCATTATATCCTTGATGGTGCTCATGTACTGATGTACATCTTTTGCATTCTCAATTCTCTCAATCTTCTTGTCATTGCCTCTGCCGACTAACTTCGTTGTCGCTCCAGCTCCGACAGCTATAATGGATTGTTTTTCCTCCATAATAAGTATATTGTAAATTCCCGCTTTGTCAACCTTTGCATATCCAACATTTTCATAATTTCCAGCGATATTCTTCTGACGATACAGGTAATATGGTAGCAATTCGTGATTTCTAGCCGATTTTTCTATCTGTATCAACATTTCCCCGATTGAATCCCCTTGCAAATTCTCCTCTTGTATATCCACCTTATTCTGGTTTAGGATGGACGCTCTCTTCATAGCCAGGGAATGAACGGTTAGATTGTCAGGTTCTAGACTCAATATCTTCTCCAACGAATCCACCACGTCTGTGACTGTCTCGCCTGGTAGCCCCACAATCATATCCATGTTAATATTATCGAACCCTAATTCTCTTGCCATTTGATAGACTTCATAGATTTCTTCCACCGAATGTTCTCTTCCAATCTGCTTCAATGTCTTCTCTTGCATAGTCTGTGGATTGATGGAAATACGACTCACAGGATATTGTTTCATCACCTCTAATTTCCCGCGGGTGATGGTATCTGGTCGCCCAGCTTCCACTGTAAACTCCTGCAGATGTTCCAAGTCAAAATGCTGGCTAATCGCTTGCAGTAATCGGTCTAATTGTTTCGCCGTCAAAGACGTTGGCGTTCCCCCACCGATATAAAGCGTATCAAGCTTCTTAGGCTTTGACACCCTTGCAACTGCCACCAATTCTTCGACCAATGCATCTACATATTCATCCACCCGCTCTTCCCACTTATGAAGGGGATAGGCGGTAAAGGAACAATACGAGCATCTAGATTTACAAAATGGAATACCGATATATAGGCTATATCCTTCTTCATAGTCAATCTGTGCTAAAAGTTGTCGTTCTCTCTCCGCAATCTCTGCTGATAACCGCGCCTTGGATTCCTCCATCTTATAATACTCTGTGAATTCCTTCACGGTATCCTCTATACTTGCACCTGCCTCCAACCGATTCATAAAAAGTTTCGTGGGACGAACGCCTGTGAGAATCCCCCACTCTGGTCGCTTACCAGTATAATGATTGAATGCTTCAAAGACTTGAATATTGATATCATGTTTCCGCTCTTTTTTCACCTGAGATTCCATACCCGGTTGCGAAATGTCATCATCAATCTGCAAAATATCATATATCTCATCGCAATCATCTTCTACAATCTTCAAAAAGAAATCAAATTCTTCGTTCACCTCTACCTGTATCTCTGTATTTGGTCTATAGATCTTCGCCAAATGAAACACATCATATCTATATAATTCTTCTCTCAGAAAAATCTTTATCATTTCTTCCTCCAAAACTCAATTAGGGACAGAGTTCTAAACACTCTCGTCCCCAATCATCGTCGTCATCATATGTCCTGGATATACGACTACTTCCTTCGGCAATATTAGTAATTTCTCACGAATGCTTTGAATCAGTGTCGCATAGCTACCTGTCGGCAAGTCAGTCCTTCCAATGTCTCTACAGAACAATGTATCCCCAGTAAACACTTTCTTCTCCGACTCAAAATAATAGCAACATCCACCGATGGTATGTCCTGGTGTTGTGATGACTTTGATCTGGAACCCTGCCAATTCCAACACTTCTCCATCCTTCACGCTGTTGGTTTTTTCCACCTTAATCTGTTTCCCTACTTGGATCGACGCATTCATCCTAGGATCTGTAAGCAACACATCTTCTGCATCTGTTGCATAGATTGGTGCTCCGTATTTTTCCTGCAATGCATTCACTCCCATGATATGATCAAAATGTCCATGCGTTAGAAGAATTCCTTTTAATTCCAATCCCTCTTTCTCAAAGTAATCCACAAATTTGCTTGGTGTATCTGCTGGATCGATGACCAATGCTTCTTTCGTCTCTTCTTGAATAATTACATAGGTATTCGTCTCCACCATACCCAGTACAAATGTCTCTAATCTCATGTCCAACTCCTATCTTCTCTCTTTCTTATCCTGCAGATCGTTCGATGTCCATGACCCCTTCGATTCCTCTAAGCTGTGTCATGATCTTTGCTAATTCGTGTCTTCCATGAACCACAAAACCAACTTCCATCGTTGCAACTCCCTGCTTACTGGTTCTAGTATTTACGTTCTTTACATTGGTTTTATTCTCTGTAAATATTCTAGAAACATCTAAGAGCAATCCCTGTCTGTCTTGGGCGAATATCTTCACATCTACAAAATACTGTGCCTGATTTTCTTCCTCGACTTCCCATTCTGCTTCTAATAATCTAGCTCGTTCAGCATCCGAGAGATTCATCATATTGATACAATCCGTCCTGTGAATCGATAGCCCTCTCCCCCTTGTGACGAAACCGATGATTTCATCCCCTGGTACTGGACTACAACATCTAGAGAATCGAACTGCTACATCATCTAGCCCTTTTACGACAATTCCACTCTTGCTCTTCGCTGTTTGAGTCTCGTGGTGTCGTTCCTCTTTGGTGTTGTTTTCTGCTATTTGAGCTAGCACTTCCTCATTGGTCTGTACCTTCTTGTGCTCTTTCTCGAACTCTTCAAAAAGGCGGTTTACAATCTGACCCTCTTTCATTCCACCGTGACCGATGGTCGCCATCAAGGCATCCCAGTTCTGGAATCCGTATTTCTTTATGATTACCTCTTGGTACTTCGGCTTTGTAAGGTCTGTCCATACAATGCTATGCGCCTTCGCATATGCGGCGCACATCTCCTTGCCTTTTACGATATTCTCTTCTTTAAACTCTTTCTTAAACCATTGATTGATCTTATTCTTGGCCTGTGTTGATTTCACAATATTCAACCAGTCGCGACTCGGTCCCCTAGAATTCTGAGAAGTCATAATCTCCACCCGATCACCATTTTGCAACTTATGGTCGATGTTCACCAACTTACCATTTACTCGAGCACCTACCATCTTGTTTCCTATCGCACTGTGGATCGCATAGGCAAAATCGATGGGATTCGACCCTGCAGCAAGATTTTTCACATCTCCATTCGGTGTGAAACAATACACCTCTTCAGAGAACAAGTCTAAATCACCCTTTAATAGGTTCAGGAATTCCTTATTATCCGTCATATCTCTCTGCCACTCTAGAATCTGACGGAGCCATGTAAGCTTCTCTTCCTCTTGAATCTTTACATCTGTATTGTCATTCGTTTCTTTGTATTTCCAGTGGGCTGCAATCCCGTATTCGGCCGTCTTATGCATCTCCGCTGTTCGAATCTGCACCTCGAAGGGCTCACCCTTCTTACTCACTAGAGTCGTATGCAAGGATTGGTACATATTTGCCTTTGGCATGGCAATATAGTCCTTGAATCGACCTGGAATCGGTCTATAATTCTCATGGATGACCCCAAGAGCGGCATAGCAGTCCTTCACACTGTCTACAATGATTCGCACTGCAAATAAATCATAGACTTCATCTACAATTTTGTTCTGATTCACCATCTTCTTATAAATACTGAAGAAATGTTTCACACGTCCATAGATCTGTGCTTCTATCTTCGCCTCTGTCATGATTCCTTCTACTTCATCGATGATAGATTGGACAAACTCTTCCCTTTGATGGCTTCTTGCATTGATCTGGTCAACCAAATCCGCATACGTGTCTGGTTTCAAATACTGCAAGGACAGGTCATCCAACTCTGTCTTTATCTTCGATATACCTAGACGCTGTGCAATCGGCGCATAGATGTCCATGGTCTCTCTGGCTTTTTCCTTTTGCTTCTCTGGCTTCATGAATTCCAAAGTACGCATATTATGCAGGCGGTCAGCTAGCTTTATGATAATCACGCGAATGTCTTTTGCCATGGCAAGAAACATCTTCCTCAGATTCTCTGCCTGTACCTCAATCTTATCTGCCGAATAAGACAATTGTCCCAATTTGGTAACTCCATCTACAAGCAAAGCAACTTCATTGCCAAATTCCTGACAGACATCATCATAGGTCATAATGGTATCTTCGACTACATCATGCAATAAACCTGCTACAATCGTCTCCTTATCCATCTCCAAATCCGCAAGGATGTAACACACCCACAATGGATGGATGATATAAGGTTCGCCCGACTTTCTTCGTTGGTCTTTGTGTGCATCATATGCGATGTCAAATGCCTTTTTTAATATTGTAACATCCGCAGAAGGATGGTATTTTCGTACACGGTTCACTAATTTTTGATAGAGTTGCTGGGGATCCTGATAATCTTCTTCCTGCAATTCGACTTCTTGTGTCAAACTCGTTGTCTTATTTTTCTTCTCAATGATTCTATCAAACATACCATAACCTCCTTTTTTCATATTCGTATCTTAAATATTTACTTTCCTTCATAGGCGATGACTGCCTCTGTGTTATAGCCTTGTAATTTTTTTCTACCCTCAAGGCCTTTTAATTCCATAATATATACAATCTTCACCACTTCACCACCAAGTTCTTCGATTAATTCAATCATCGCCTTTGTGGTTCCGCCTGTGGCTAGTAAATCGTCTACAATTACCACTTTTTGCCCTGGCTTAATCGCATTTTTATGAATTTCTATAGTGGCTGTTCCATACTCTAGTTCATATTCTTTTTCAATTGTCTCGCAAGGCAACTTCCCTTTCTTACGAACTAGAATAAAAGGTTTCTTTAGATTATATGCCAACGGCATTCCAAAGATAAACCCTCTAGATTCTGGTCCTACAAGCAAGTCAAACTCTAATCCTTCCATTTTTTCTTGCAAAGAATCAATTGCTAGTGCCAATCCGTCTGCATCCTCTAATATGCTGGTTACATCTCTAAATATAATTCCTTCGTGTGGAAAATCCACGATACTTCTTACATATTCTTCTAATTTCTTCATCTGTTTCCTCCAAAATATATGAGATTAATAGATTTATTATAACACCATTCTCCAATACTTACAACAAAAAAACAATGTTTGCAACCATAGAAAACATTGTTTTTTATTCCGCTTCTTCTTACAAGATTTTTGTCGTCCATTTGGAACAATCCCAGACTTCATTCACCACATCTTGATAAAATTCTGGTTCATGACAAATCAACAGAATGCTTCCTCTATAATCCAATAAAGCTCTCTTCAATTCTTCCTTTGCATCTACATCCAAGTGATTGGTAGGCTCGTCTAATAATAAGATATTGGTATCACGATTAATGAGCTTACATAATCTGACCTTCGCCTGTTCTCCCCCACTCAATACCCTTACTTGGCTTTCAATATGCTTGGTAGTCAATCCGCATTTTGCTAATGCTGAACGTACTTGATATTGGGTATAAGAAGGGAACTCCTCCCATATCTCATCAATACACGTTCTCTTGTTCTCTCCCTTAATCTCCTGCTCAAAATAGCCAATCTCAAGATTTTCACCCAACTCACTACTTCCCTGTAGCGCCGGAATCAATCCCAATATACTCCGAAGTAGTGTTGTCTTCCCAATTCCATTTGCCCCGACCAAAGCAATCTTATGCCCACGCTCCATCGCCAGACTCAACGGCTTAGACAAAGGCTCATTCTTATCATATCCAATCACCAAGTCCTTTGTTTCAAATATGTACTTCCCTGGAGTCTTCCCATAGCGGAATCGAAATTCTGGTTTTGGTCTCTCTGCTGCCAATTCAATGACATCCATCTTGTCCAACTTCTTCTGTCTCGACATGGCCATATTTCTAGTCGACACTCTAGCCTTATTTCGAGCAACAAAGTCCTTCAGGCTATCAATCTCCTGTTGTTGTTTTCGATAAGCCGCTTCCAACTGAGACTTCTTCACTGCATAGACTTCTTGGAATTTATCGTAATCCCCTACATATCGATTTAACTCCTGATTCTCCATATGGTAGATTAAGTTAATGACACTATTTAAGAACGGAATATCATGAGATATCAGAATAAACGCATTCTCATAATCCAACAAATAGCGCTTCAACCACTCTATATGCTGTTCATCCAAATAGTTTGTCGGCTCATCCAACAACAAGATATCTGGCTTCTCTAGCAACAATTTCGCCAGCAAGACCTTCGTCCTCTGTCCACCACTTAAGTCCGTAACATCCTTCTCGAGCCCCACATCCAACAACCCTAATGCGCGCGCCACTTCCTCCACCTTCGCATCAATTACATAAAAATCATGCAAGGTAAGCGTATCTTGAATCGTCCCGAGAGTTTCCATCAACTCCATCATCTTCTCTTCATCTGCATCTCCAAGGGAGTTACAGATTTCATTCATCTCTTCTTCTAGTTCAAACAAGTACGAAAACGCCGATTTCAACACGTCCCGAATTGTCATCCCCTTCTCCAAGCTCGTATGCTGATCCAAGTATCCAACTCGGACATTCTTCGACCATTCAACCTTCCCCTCATCTGGTTGAAGCGAGCCCGTTATAATATTCATAAAAGTAGACTTTCCTTCTCCATTGGCTCCAATTAGACCAATGTGCTCCCCCTTCAATAGGCGAAACGAAACGTCTTGAAAAATCGCACGGTCACCAAAACCGTGAGTCAAATGTTCCACATTTAATATACTCATAAGTTCTCCTTTTTATCGGGGACGGAGGTAAATGCCATTTACCTCCGTCCCCGATGAAATAATCCCTGTCCCCTTTGACACAAATATCGGGAAATCTGGGGGATACATCGTAAACACAGTCATCATTCCTACAATTAAGAATAATACTAGAAAGCATATAATCTTGTCAATGCTAAACTTTGAATGATAAATGCAGATCACAAAGATAATACAATACATCTGAATCACACTCACCCCAAATAAAACAATGTCCAATACAACACTTTCAATTCCAAAGCCTGTGGTATAAAAATAGTACAATGAGGGTATCAGATATAATGATGCTACAAGTCCTATGACATAGGATACAAATAAGTTTCGGTATTTTCTCACATGCTGTCTAAGTAATACGAAATAACCTATAAGAGATGGATATACCAGCATCTTCAAGTGTTCCCACACCGACTCACTAACGGGACAAAACAATCCAACCACCTTATTTTCTCCTAATAAATCGTACAAAAAGTGAAAGGCACTGCCAAGTGCAAATGTAATGACGGTTGCTTCGATCAAACTTTTTCTAAAGACTTTCATAGATTCCTCCCTTTCGTTGGTCGTTGGGGACGGAGGTAAATGCCGTTTACCTCCGTCCCCAACGAGAAAATCCCTGTCCCCAATTCGCAGTGAAACTGCACACCTACTGCAAATGGATGGTCTTCTACTTCGATCCCCTCAACAATTCCATCTATTGTGTTTGCTGATACAACTACACTACAGCCTAACTTCCCTACCGCCTGATGATGATGGGAGTTCACCCACGCACTTTCTCCGTAAATCTCTCTTAATATACTTCCCTCCCGAAAATATACTGTATGACTCACATCACTTCTTAGGCGTGTGTGCTGCTGATGCTCGATACAGTCTTTCACAGTACTTCCTATATCTTGTATCAGCGTCCCCCCTAATGCTACGTTCATGACTTGCATCCCACGACATATTGCCAGTACTGGCTTCTTCCTATCTATCACCAACTTCATCAACTCAATCTGGAATCGATCAAACTCAAAATCTGTCTCACCGCTATGATCCATGGGCTCCTCTCCATATAGAAGCGAAGATATATCTCCTCCTCCACAAAACAAAAAACCATCGCATAGTTCCACATATTCATGGATAGAATGGTAATCATCTAGAGCTGTTCTTGATGTTGCTGGGATAATGAGTGGTGTTGCAGAAATTCTCACAATTGCATCAATATAATTCTGAGTTACAAACTGTCTATTATTACTAATTGCACAAGATAGCACTCCTATAATTCGCGACATAACATTCCTTACAAAATATATGTTTTATCACTAGTATATAGCGTAGCGTAAAAAATATGTGCCATTCCAGATTGTTTACTATCCAATAATTGATAGTTCTTCATCTGAAATGACACATATTTATGTTCCTCATTCATTTTCATTTAGTATCGCATTTCTAGCACTTTGTTCCACAATCGTAATTTCAGAAACCAGCCTTTTAAGCCCCTGAGTTTCCTCAAATAATTCTCCACTTGCAACGGAACTCATTTCTGCCGTATCTGCATTCTCTCTTACCGCAGTCGCTAACCCTCTCATAATATCATCTGTCTGCAAGACATCTACTAATTGGTCTTCTGAGTCTGCCGAAATGGTAGTAACCTTATCTCCCAGTGACAAAGCACTTGTCTGCAACATCTGCATGGAATCCGCCGATGTTTGCATCTTATCTGCTACGATTTGAACCGTTTCTGCTGTCTCCCCAATTAAGACTGCCGTGCTCTGCGCTGCTTCTGCTGATTTCGCAGCTAGATTTCTCACTTCATCGGCAACAACTGCAAATCCCTTCCCTGCTTCCCCAGCCCTTGCCGCTTCTACTGCAGCGTTCAATGCTAGTATATTGGTCTGGAATGCAATGTCATCAATTGTTTTCACAATCTTCTCAGTCTGTTGAAACTTTGAATTCAGCAAATTCATATAGGACAACATTTCCTGCATACTCGTATTGCTTACTTCCAACTCCGCCTTTGTCTTTTCATTGACTTGACTTGCGACTCTCGTATTCTCTGTAATTCTCTTCGCCTTTGAGGAAAGTTGCTCCATCACTTGCGCTAATTGTTGAATCGCTTCCGCTTGCTCAGCTGTCTTGTACGCAATATTCTGGGCCGAATCTGACACCTGTCTACTCTTCGTATTCATACTTTCTAGCATATTTCGTATGGAAGAAATAATAATCGACAGTTTCGCTTCAATTCGATCCATACTCAGATAAAATCCTTCAAAATCACCCACATAATAATCTTCTGCATAACTCTCCGCTGCAAAATTTCCATCTCCCATCTGTGTCAATGCTTGATCGATATCCTTGATAATTACGGTAAATGATTCCGCCAGTGTACTAATTGCCTCTCCCAACTGCTTCGTCTCTAGGGCAACTGTTTCAATCGGCACCGTTGTACTCAAATCTCCAGCCGTCAAACTGTTCAATCGCTCCGCATATGCCTTGACTGGTCGTGAAATCTGATTACTCACACGTCGAATCAACATAATCAGAACAATAATAATCACAACCCCAAATCCAAAATTCGCCATAATATATAAACATAACTCTTCATAAAACTGCTGCTGGCTAGATGTAATTACCACACCCCAATCATCGGTATCAGCAATTGGCATATACGTTGCAAATTTCTCCACTCCATCATATGTATAAGTTATAAAGCCACTTGCCCCATTCAATAACTCACTCGCAATCTGTGTTAATATTTCACGGTCAGCATTCTCAATTGTACTCGCTTGACTCATTATCAACTCTTCATCTGGATGAGCAATCAAAGTCCCCTCTCCATTCATAATATATGAGTATCCATCGGTGCTAATTTGCACTTCTGTTACACTCTGTGAAAAAACACTCGGACTAATTGCATAAACCAAACAACCGAGAAACTCATCCCCCTGCATAATTGGTGCTGAAACCATCATGATCATGTCACCCGACAATTCACTTAACTGTGGGTCTACTACAAAGGTTTCTCCACTTGATTGTGCCACTTGATAATATTCTTCATGGGAAAAATCTGCCCCTGACGCCAACTCTATCCCGTCTTTGTCCAACACTTCGACAAACATAAAACCATGTAAGTCCCTGATAGATTCTGCCTCCTGCAAGATAACATCTTTCGCACTATTATGGTTCGCACTCCCATTTCCTCCACTCTGTAGTTCCTCCAAAGATTCCACAATAGCAGGGTCACTCGCAATCTGTCGCGCCATGTCCTGATAAGAAGACAGTTGGTTCTGCACCGCATGCCCCGCAAATGTAGCACTCTCCTTCATAAATGACTTCAGATTCGATAGTGTGATATTATAAATTCCAATTGAAAACATCACAATAATCAGCAGGCAGCCCAAAATAATTGGCGGTAATGTTGCCTTATAAATTTTTCCCTTCAATGATTTCATAGTAACTCTCCCTTTACAACTCGATACTGAATACCTTTTTCGACTCTAATAATGCCTTGAAGTCATTCTCACTGATTGGTCGTTCGAAATAATAGCCTTGTGCATAATCACAATCAATCTTTCTAAGCCATAGAGCTTGCGCATAGGTCTCTACTCCCTCTGCGACAACCTTCATCTTTAACTCCTTAGCCATAGCTATTACATTGGTAACAACCACCGCACTCTTGCCGCCTTGATCTTTCAAGTCAAAGAACGCCTTGTCCAGTTTGAGAACATCTGCCTCAATTGCAGATAATCGATTCAAAGAAGAAACTCCAGCTCCAAAGTCATCGATAGCAATTGGATATCCCATTTCTCTCAATTGTTTTACTCGTAACATGAATTTTTCAGTATCACCTTCCACTGCACTTTCTGTAATCTCTAATTCAATTTCATCTGGTCTAATAGAATATGTTGAAACGATATCCGTGACCCTTGCCACGATATTGTCTGCAAGAATCGTGTTCGCTGACAAGTTAACTGAGATTCTTGGAATACTCATAGTTCTATAATTTGATCGAATAAATTTACATACATCCTCTAGTACATATAAATCTAAGAACTCGATAAATCCGTTCGCTTCAAACACCGGAATAAACTGGTCTGGGAATATGGTGTTCCCTAATTTCGGGAACCAACGCACCAACGCCTCCGCACCACCGACTTCCAGAGTTTTGAAGTCTATCTTCGGTTGGTACACCACTGTGAATTCACGGTTTTTAAGTGCTTGTTCCATTCGAAAGGTCACATTTACTCTTTCCTCATAAAATTTTTGCATCTTCTCATCGAATGTAATGAAAGTAGTCTTATGTTCATTCTTTCCTTGTACCCTCGCATTGTCCGCTTGTCCGATAATCGTAGATGGGTTTGCCTTACAATCTCTGATTACCACATTACCAAATGACATC
Source organism: uncultured Lachnospiraceae bacterium (assembly GCA_964369755.1). Classification (GTDB taxonomy): domain Bacteria; phylum Bacillota; class Clostridia; order Lachnospirales; family Lachnospiraceae; genus CAUPWF01. Next base: position 8,536 of record CAYJFY010000019.1, on the reverse strand, counting down.
ATAACATTATATTTCTCACCCATGACTCCCTGAATACTTGGCAGAATATCTGAG
>CAYJFY010000019.1:0-8472 GCA_964369755.1 uncultured Lachnospiraceae bacterium | reverse complement strand
CGCAAAGTTCCACCATCATCTACTCGTCTAAATACCAAGAATTGATCCGCAGTTTTTCTACAAATCACTGCTGTTTTTCCTTCAAACACTGTTTTCAATGAATTTGCTATTGCTTTAATTACATTGGTACCTCTTTCCGCACTAAAATGCGTATTGATTGTTTTAAACATGTCAATATCAAATGAAATCAACTCATACTCATTCTCTTTCGCTTCACTCAACTTTTCCTTCACAATCTCTCGGAATCTATGCATCGCCAGAAAATCTGTCAAGGCATCCGTGTCATACGCCTCCTTGAGTGCATCCTTCTTTTTCTTCTGTGCATAAAGCGCAAAACCTAGGAAAGTAGCTACTATAACAAGTGCCGTGCCTAAAAACATGTACCATCTATCTTGCATAAATTCTAAAAAATCCATCTTATTTTCTGGATAATATGCATTTGCATTGGTAATAAGAACTGCCTCGTATTCATCTTCTGTTTGTCTATCTAACATCACATTAAAAATCGGAATATACTCATCTGCAATTTCATGAGAGATGAAATATTGCATCGGAATTTGTAGATCTGTGGATATGGTTTCTCTATCTACATCTTCTAGGTATAATTCAGCATACCGAGCTGCACTGTCTGTAGATATCATCATATCAACAGTCCCATCCGCAAAATCATCCAATAGTTGGTGCCAATCATCATAGAACACAAACTCATTATCAGGAAACTCATCTAAGAATACTTCATATTCCACTGATTGATAACGCAAACTTCCAATTCTTGGAGATGCTTCTATCGTCTCTTTTGTCGACCCGCTACTACTATGTACACTCGCCTTAACTTGAGCATATACTGAAATCAAATAGTATGCCTCTGTTGGTTGATAATGTTCGAACTCATGTGCCCCTTCTCCATACAACGTTACAAGCAAATCAAACCCCTCATGATCATTTGGATCATCTAGAATACTATATGGATGATAGTTCACTTGAAAGTCATACCGCTCTGCTAACACACTCAAAGTTTCAACCATCGCTCCATCTGGTTCTCCATCTTCATTCGTAAAGGAAATCGGCTCATAATCCGAGATATAACCTACCTCCAATGGTCTTTCTCGCAATGTCTCTATCTCCGCTATCGTCAACCCTCTGTGATTAATCTCTAACTTATCCGCTAGATACTTTTCTTCTAACTCCAAAAAAAAGTTTCCCTCTGTCTTCACCACATCTATAAATATACGATCTATCTTATCCATCAACTCCTGATTCTCAAAACTGGTAACCAAATATAGATTGTAAACGCCGAGGTTTAAAACATTATTTCCATATCATCTGTCATCAATGCAACCGATGTTTTAGAAAATGGATTTGCAGAATATAAAACTTCTTCTCTTCGTTCATCCGACCTGATATTCAATCCACCAACATCTACAACTCCTGAATTAACTGCTTCAAACATATCCCTCTCTATCGGTACAAATTCAAACTTCAAATCACTCACTTCTTCTATCTTGCGAAACACCTCATATCCATACCCTTTATTATTCAAGCTTTCTATATCCTCGATAATATCTGTATAGTCTGTATAATATCCCACTTTCACAACTTCTTCCGCAGCTAAGACTGGCACAATAGGCAAAGCACTCATCAATATACATACTGTTACAATAGTTTCAACACATTTCTTCACCCACATACAGCCTACCTCCTATAAATAACTCTTCTAACCTGAATCTAATATTGGGAATATTTTACCCTTCCTCTTCATAAATATAATAGCAAAAATCGACAAAAAACACAATATTTCTAAGTGTTTTTTGTCGATTTTTGTCGAATTATGCAATTTTTTGTTGCATCACTTCTATTATATCAATCAATTATCAGATATCGAAATTCTACTTTCCCCATCTCTTTTTATCTGTTCTAATGCAGCATCTGCTTTTTGATATACGCTATCAAAATCACTTCCGTGATCTGGATACAATGAAATTCCAATTCTCGGAGTTACCTTCAATTCAACCCCATCTTTTTCATAGGTCCGTTCTAAGACTTCGCAGAGCTCTATCGCTTTCTTTTCTACAAATTCAATCGCTCTGTAATTATTGATGAATACAAAGAACTTATCGTTTTCTTTTCTTCCGATGATATCAGAGCTGCGGAACATATTTCTTAAAACATTTCCGATATCTCTGAGGCAGATTTCTCCAAATTCCTTCCCGAACACTTTTTCTATCCGGTCAAAGTTTTCAAGGTCAATAACAAAGAATGCACCTGTTTCGTTGATTTCAGTTGCAAGCCTTAGGTAGCTGCGAATATATCGTTCTGTCGCCAATTCGTTATAAACGGCGGCTAGAGAATCTGACTCTGACTTCACCTTCAAGATGTCCATCTCCAACTTGTGTCCCAACACCTCTGTCATCTTCCCAACCGTTCTGCAACGATGATGATGTTCATCATAGACATCCTTTAAACTGAACAGATACCAAATTGGTTCTCCGCTTGGCATTGTAAGGCAAAGCTCACCCTCTGTCTTTCTCAAATTCTCTCCACGCTCTACATTCTCACCTAACAAGTTCAAGCAAGCAGGAAACATATTTCTACCGATTTCTGATTCTAGGAAGCCTTCTATGATATCTGGAATTTGAAATCGATCGGCAAAATTTTTAGAGAACCGTATAGTCTTACTCTCCACATCATAGTCAAAGAATACACTGTTTGTAAGTTCTGCAATACGAGCATTGAAGTTTTTTTCTTCCTGTAGCTCACGAAGATTTTCTAAATACGCACTGATATCTGTAATAGAAAGATAGCATCTCTTGATTCCTATTTCATTTTTCACAACTCTACCAGACAGTTGAACCATTTTATAACCATAGTCCTTATTTGCCAATCGGCAAGTATAATCCAGCTTACCCGTCGGGTCTTCTGTCACTTTCCTTGCAATCGCTTGAATCGCATCGTCGCGATCGTCTGGGTGTATGGTGTCGATTCCGCGATTATGAAAGGTCTTTCGCAACTCTTCCTTGGTATAGCCAACAATATCAAAAAATCCCGTATTTGCCTCCACCATAGTGAAATGCTCATCCATCTCCGTAATCAATATTCCACACGGCACAAATGAGTTCGCGTATTTTGCATCATTGATGCTTTGCATTAAGGACAATCCCGTATTTTTATTGCTCAGTTCTTCTCTCATGAACCCGTAATACTTCGCTTCAAATTCAGTAATAGGCATTGGCTTCTCATATACATATCCCTGTATTGCATCGCAATTCATAGATCTCAGCAGCTCAATCTGTTCTGGCGTTTCAATCCCCTCTGCCACCACATACATCCCTAGATTATGTGACATCTTCACAATACTATCAATCAGCATATCATTTCGTCGCGCATTTTTCCCACCAACAAAGAAACTTCGATCCATCTTCAAGGTATCTACATGGAGATTTTTCAACATCCCTAGCGAAGAATATCCCGCCCCAAAATCATCAATCGAGATCTTAAAACGATTCTCGTGCAACTCATGGAACAACTCTTCGATTGCAGTGTCGCTTTCTATGGTAGTCGATTCTGTCAATTCGATTTCGATGCATTCATGTGGCACCTGATACTTATCCGCAATCGCAACCACCCCATCCACAAAAAATGGTGTTTCTAAATTTAGTCGCGAACAGTTTACTGAGATTGTGATTTCTCCACATCCGTCATCTAGCCAGCCTCGCATCGTCTTGCATACATTCTCTAACACATACTTGTCAAGCTCCACAATAAATCCATTTCGCTCGAATAATGGTATGAAATCATTTGGATAAATCATGGTTCCATCTGATTCTATCCAGCGCACCAATGCCTCTGCACCAACCAGCTTATTCTCATCTGCACTGAATTTCGGCTGTAGATAAATCTGGAATTCTTGATTTGCTAGAGCTGGTTTCATCTTGTTGGTAAGTTCTGCGTCTCGCAAGGATTGTTTCTTAAACGAATCATCATAGTCACAATAAGTCATCCCTTTGGTCCGCTTTGCCATTTTATGCGCCAAAGTCACCTTGTTGATAATATCCTCGACATCTGTTTCTCCTTTTGGAATATGATATCTTCCACTTTTAAACGAAAGATGATGATGATTCAACTCCGTGACGAATTCTTCAAAATGCTGAACTGCACGTTCATCGAGTTTTTCAACACTGCTCAGTGCGTCTGTCTTCGCAAACATAATAAATTCGTCGGTGCCCACTCTCGCCATAATCAGAGTCGGCTCATCTAGTGCCTCCCCATATGTTTTTACCGCCTTGAGAATCCGATTGCCCACCTCATAACTGAAGAGATCGTTGATCACTCTAAAATTCTCTATATCCGTCTTTAAGATTGTATACCGCTCTCCTCTATTGCGTTCAAGGATTTGTTGCATTTCATTTCTAAGCCTCGTCATATTCGGCAACCCTGTCAACACGTCATAGAACGCTGTTTGCTCGAGTGTTTTATACGAGCGATATTGTGCAAATGCCGTATAGCAGATTACAAGAATCAAAAACCAATAGATTCCCTCACTGATCATGGTCAAACGATCTACTGCCGACATTAACTCTCCATTGATTGCCTTCACATCCATGTTAATCGCTAAAACCCACTCGGTATTCTCTATCTTGGTATAGTAGAGAACTTTCTCTTCCTCGGCGGTTTGGTAGAGAAAACTAGATGTTTCCTGCTGTTCTAGAAGTTCCAAGGCATTCTCAACATTGGAATTTCCCAGCGAAAACATATCTTCTGCTGATATATCAGATGAATTCATATGCTCATCACTACTTGTGAATAGAATCTCTAGATTTTGATTCACGAGAAATGCAGCCCCTCTGTCCCTGGTGGCATTTTCTATAATTTCTGAAAAACCGTCCATCACCGCACAGCCAACAAGATACCCTTGTATCACGTCCTCTTTCGTAATGGGAACGGTAATAGCAAATTTCATCTCACCCTCTACAGTTTCTTTATTCGGAGTAATAATATGACTCTCCTTGTCTAATGCACTTAAAAATGTATCTCCATCTGCAAAATTGTAATTCTCTCCATCTGCAGATATTCCATTTCCATCTAGTTCTACATAATATAACTCATCAAACTCTTGTGTCTGCGACTGTGTCGCAAAATATTCCACAACATTATCTTTTGTAATATCATTATCCGCTATATATTGGGCAAGATGATTCACTTCCTCCACACCATCATTGATGACGGACTCCATAGATAGTTTCATCTGCGCGCCAATTTCTTCCATCTCCTGAAGAGTGGAATCATTTACCGCATCCGTTGCAGTACGCTGGAACCATTGTGCCAATATCGCAATAATTAACGCTACAGCAATCGTACTAATGGTTCTCCATATCTTGCTCTTCGTGCTTGTAGTTTTCATTGAATTCCTCTCTCGCTATCGTTCTTGCATTTACACCATTCACCTCAATATGGTCGTCTACCGCAATGACCAAACACTGCCTTCCATCAATCACACGTGTTTCAATCAAGTCTGCCCGCTCTGGATTTACCTTAATCACCACATCTGGTGTCTGAATCTGAAACTTTCTATTCTCAGTAATATTACTGACCAGCAAATGATTCTTCTCACCGACTAATCCGTCATAATGTTGGTCAAAATTCTCCAACTGCTCTTCGCCCACACCACTTTCCTGCAACAGCCGTCTCACATCAGGCTTCGATAATTCAATCGGGTCTGGATTATCTTGATTCTCATCCAAAATTCCATTTAAATTTTCATGCACATTGCGAACAACCTCATAATCACACTCTTCCCCTAAGGCATCTTCCAATAACAAATTAAAATGATCTTTTTGACTTCCAGCAGATAATGGTATACGACTTCCCAATACCTCTTCTATAAATTCTTCTTTCAATTCTTCGGATTTCTTAGAATAATACAACACTCCATGAATATCTGTATTGCGATCTGTAAATGCTGGAAACAAGAATCCCTGCAACGGTGCCTCAACAATCCAGTCTCTCACTCGTTCCTGAATCGTATTATGTTCTGGATTGTAGCTGAGTCCTGGCTTCGAAAGTGTCATTGGACAGATGCTGCACAAGATGTGCTCATACACATTATCCGACGCATCATCCATGGTGAATCCATCCGAAGCTTGTCCTGGTATATCATATACAGCATGAATGAGTATAATATAATAATTTTCTGGATATTCATAATTCGCAATTACCTTCTCGTAGAACTCTTCGATCAGAGAATCATCTTGCAACTTACTATTACGTAGCTTCATCAGAAATTCTTGCGTTCCTCCTTCCGCTTCTTGCTCGAGTGGAAACTCCATGTGTAATAAATTCTTACCAATACTGCCAGACAAAGTCTTCTTAAACAACTCAAAATATTTGAATTCTTCCTCTTCTGGCAGTGATAAAAATGCACTCTTCCAATTTGTAATCTGCTCCTTTTCGTGATTCACATAACATCCACAAATTCTTGTAATCGCACAATTTGCTGGTGAAAATTGCTTTTTAATTTCTAATACTTCTTTTTTATTCATCTCTATCCCTCATCTATCTTCTTTATCTAATCTTCAAATTGCCCATTCAGCCACATCAACGCCTCATCATATCCGCCCTCATCAAACGAAAACTCTTTTCGAACTTTCACTTCATCTGGTGTCGCATCGATACAATATGGTTCTGGCCATGTAATGACTGCTAATTTATAATCTGGTTTTTCTCCTTGTCTTACAATGGAATATCTTACTCCTCTATAGCCGCCATAATACGGTCTGCCATACGTATAGTAATTAAAAATAACTGGTTTTTCTATCATAAATTCCTACTTTCGTGAAAAAAATTCATATCTATGATTGTATCATAACGGTGGAGATTTTTCAAATATCAAACAAGTTGGGGACGTAGTTTTTCTTCAAAAAACTACGTCCCCAACGAAAACATCCCTGTCCCTAATAAACTACAACTGTGCTATTCTAGAAACTCCTACATATTTTTCAGATATTTTATACCAGGTACTATAATCCACCTTCCCTGTCTCTGGCAAGTCAAATACAGATTGAAATACCTTAACCGAATTCTCTGTGGCTGGTCCATAGATTCCATCTACATCTAATGTTGGTATCAGCGGAAAACCTTCTGCCACTCCATTGAGCTGCATCTGAATCGTCTCCACTGGTTCGCCTGTCGAACCGACTTCCAAGGTATACCCCGGCCAAGAAGACGGAACCCCTGAAACTTCTGGTGCTGTATTGATATAGATGTCATCCCCATAATAATACCTCAAAATCTCAATCGGAGTATACCCCTGATCCCCCAGATATTTGGATCCCCATTGCGTCATCCAATTTGGACAGGTTGAATTCTTCCCATCACAATACTGCGCTAAAATTGGTTGTTTTACATTCGGTCGTGATAAATAGTCTGTAAACAACTCATCTACTACAGCCGATATTGTGTCATATATATTGCGATTCGCTATCCATTTCTGGTCATATGCCGTAGAGGAAGTAATTGTAAAATCATATCCCTTGTTTCGATACCATTCCGTATACACTCTATTGAGTGTAAAAGACATAATAGCTAAAACATTTGCTCGTATCGTATTTGTCGGCCATGTAGCATAGATTTCGCTCGATGCAACATTCTTTATATAGTCTTTATATTTCACATAATGATTCTTTGCTGTAGTATCTCCTGGGCTACCATCATGTACAATGATAAATTCTGGTATCACGACTCGATCAAGTACAATTTCCCCACTATTATCAATTGCTTTGATCTCACTTTCCGGAATTTTTGCTGGATAATTCCCATAGAGCGTATGTGCATCAATTACATAAGTATTCGAAGTTGAAATGCGACTGTCTTCCGGACTAAGTGCCACATTTTGCAACGCATTAATATCTGCAAGAATCTCAACACCAGCAATGGAAATTGGTCGATAGCCTGGCGCCTTTATCTCCACTGTATATTCCGAATAGGGTTGCTGCGGATTGTTCACATCTAGACTATATTCAATCGGTGGTGCAGCCAATTCTATTGTTTCCGTCTGCCCATTCTCATCCGTACGTAAAACTTCAATCGCAGATTCTGGAACTCCTGTATACGTAATAGAAACTGTAGCATTTTCAATTGGATATGCAGTTACATTCGAAATAACTGACGTTTTAAATTTCCCTTTATTTTCTGTATTTATCTGTGCCGCTTGCATAGATTGCATTAGAAACCTCACTATGATTAATTATATAATTTATATGAAGTTTTCTCAATTTCATTCCTAGATTTCAAAAAGGGACAGGGATGTTTTAATTGGGGACGTAGTTTTTCTTCAAAAAACTACATCCCCAATTATCAATTATCGTCAATTATTAGTCGTCATCACCATCATCGTCATCATCATCGTCATCATCATCATCATCATCGTCATCGTCATCATCATCGTCTTCATCATCGTCATCGTCATCTAAATAATCT
>CAYJFY010000018.1:0-44175 GCA_964369755.1 uncultured Lachnospiraceae bacterium | reverse complement strand
GCAGCCGGGGCGGTAGCGGTGCCTTGTACCCACAATCCGCTATAGTGGGGGTGATATTACACAGAGGGCTTGCTTTGTGAAGCTGCCTTAGGAAAGTGGCATTGATATTTGGGTCTTACGCGACGGAAATTCATGAACCGTGTCAGGTCGGGAACGGAGCAGCACTAAGTGAAACCTTTCGGGTGCCGTGAGGGTGCCTGGGTTGAGCTAACTACTTAAGTAACGTTTGGGGAGTTAAGTTCGAAGTGTAATGCACAAAAAATAAAATAAAAATTGTTTTCACCTACTTCCGAATGGGAAGTAGGTGCTTTTTGTCATAAATGATGGGAAAGAAGGTTGACGATGAAAGTGTTGCTAGTTGCCATAAATGCGAAATATATTCATTCGAATTTGGCAGTGTATAATCTAAAAGCATATGCCGAAAAATATGGGGGATTAGATAATACGACGATAGAGATTGTGGAATATACAATTAACCAATTACAAGATGAAATCTTGCAAGATATTTACGAAAAGCGTGCGGACATTGTGGCATTCTCTTGTTATATTTGGAATATAATGTTTGTCAAAGAGTTGATGGTAGATTTGAAGAAGGTGTTGCCAAATAGCAAAATATGGCTAGGTGGGCCTGAAGTTTCTTATTGTGCGCGAGAGCTTTTGGGTCAGCAGCCAATCGTTACAGGGATTATGTGTGGCGAGGGTGAGGAGACTTTTGCAGAGGTGCTAGAATCATATGAGGGGAAAAGAAGCTTACCTGATGTTGCAGGAATTACATTTTACCAAAATTATGGAGTGGAATCCGAGATTGTAGAGAATCCTTGGCGAGAAATGATCGATATGAATCGGATCCCATTTATCTATGATGATGTAGAGGCTTTTGAACATAAGATTATCTACTATGAATCTAGTAGAGGGTGTCCATTTTCCTGTAGCTACTGCCTGTCTTCGATTGATAAAAAATTAAGATTTCGGTCAGAGGAGCGAGTGAAGCAGGAGATTCAAATATTCTTGAATCATAGGGTGAAGCAAGTGAAATTTGTGGATCGAACATTTAATTGTAAGCAAAGAAATGCACTAGGGATATGGAGTTACATTAGGGACAATGATAATGGAGTTACGAATTTTCATTTTGAAGTGGCAGCAGACTTGTTGACGGAAGAAGAAATGGAAGTGTTAGCCAGTATGCGGAGTGGACTGGTTCAGTTAGAGATTGGAGTTCAGACGACGAATGAGAGGACAGTTCGCGAAATTAAACGTACGATGAACTTGAACCAGGTAAGAAAGAATGTGTTACAAGTAAGGGCGAGCAACCGTGTACATCAACATTTGGATTTGATTGCAGGGCTGCCATATGAGGGGTATGAAACATTCCAAACGTCATTCAATGAGGTTTACGAAATGAAACCAGCACAGCTCCAATTGGGATTTCTAAAAGTCCTCAAGGGTTCTTACATGGAAGAAATGAAAGAAGTGTATGGTTTGCAATATAAATCAGCACCACCGTATGAAGTGTTGTCTACAAATTGGCTCTCCTACGAAGAAGTGATTCGATTGAAGGTGATAGAGGAGATGGTGGAAACCTATTATAACAGCGATCAGTTTTCAACGACCATGGAGTTGTTAGTGAGAGAGTTTGATACACCGTTTCACTTATATGAAAAATTAAGTACCTTTTATATTAGAAATGATTATGGGAAGCAAAAGTGTTCCAGAATTGCAAGGTATGAAATCTTGTATGATTTTATAATAGAGGAACTTGATTTGACAGCAGAGCAAATAGAAAAATTCTATGATACATTGATGATGGATCTTTGTTTGCGGGAAGCTTGCAAAGTACGTCCGAGGTTTACACGAAATCGCGAATTAGATAAAGAAAAGGTGAAAAAATTCTTCGAGACAGAGGAAAAAGAACACAAGGTATTGAAGGGATATGAGAAGTATGACAAGCGGCAGATGAGTAAGATGACTCATGTGGAAATCATAGGTGGAGAACATGTTCTGTTTGATTATATGAATCGAGATCCATTGACGCATGGGGCACGTGTTTATGAGTTATGAGAATGCTTGCAAAATCTTGTTAAAAAGTATAGAATGGTACTAGGGTTAAAACCTTGATTAGATAGAAAGAAGGTAATTGAAGTGAAATTATATGACAAGAAAACAAAAAAAATAGTAGCAATTGTGATTTTAGTGGTAATTGCAGCGATGTTGTTGACATCCGTATTGCCATATTTGGTATAGATAGTATTTATTTGATTAGATTATAAAAGATGGTAGGTGTCTCATGGACGAAAGAGAGAGAAAGAGAAGAATGAGAAGGGTGTATTTGGAGCGTAAAAGAAAGCGAAAAATCGCCTTGATAAGAAATATTGTGATTTTGGCACTGGTGGTAGCGGCAGCTGTTACTGGCGTATTCCTTTTTATTGGCAAGGGAAGTGATGAACCATATATTGTTGCAGAGAATGTTTATATTGCGGATCGGCATGTAGGTGGAATGACAGAGGAAGAGGTCGGTGCCGTACTAGATGAAATCACCGCAGAATATGGAGTTGCGAAATTGTCTGTGAATTCGGATGTTGTAAGTGATCCAACACAAGGCGAATCGGATGTAGAGGGCGAGTCGGAAACAGCAGAGGGAGAAACCGAGGAGACCGAAGCTGCGGAAGGTGAAGCTACAGAGGAGGACGAAGATGCAGAAGCTGAAACTGCGGAGGGGACAGAATCTACAGAAGGCGAGTCGGAGATTCTACCGGTAGAATTGTCCACATTTAATCTAGAAGTGAGCAATCGCGAAGAATTGATTACAGAGGTAATGGAATATGGAAATACGGGAGGTTTCTTCCACAAACGAGAAATTCTAGGACAATTGGAAGAGAAGAGCAAAGTGTTTCAGCCATTATTCCAGATGGATGCAGGATTGTTGACGGACTATATAAAAACGACTTATGTAGTGTTTGAGCAACCGCCAGTAGATGCGACATTTACATTTGAAGATGGAGAGATGATACATCATGAGGGACAGAACGGAATTGTGATTGACTCAACGCCGATGGTGAATGATGCGATGACAGCAATCGCTGGAGAGTGGAGTGGAAGTGATATTCAGGTCACCCTAGCGTATACAGAAGAAGAGCCAGAGTGGACAACGGAAGAATTGCAGGAGCTGAACAGTGTTCTGGGTGAATTTTCTACGAAGTTGGTCGACAATGGTGGAAGATATGATAATGTTGGAAGAGGAGCGGAATGTCTAAATGGTACGATATTAATGCCAGGGGATGAAATATCGGTTCAGGGAGTGACAAGTCCATATACGGAGGAAAATGGGTATCACTATGCGGGTTCTTACGAGAACGGTGAGGTTGTAGAATCTCTCGCAGGAGGAATCTGCCAGGTTTCTACTACCGTTTATAATGCCGTGTTGTATGCAGAGTTAGAGGTTGTGCAGAGACAGGCGCATTCGATGACAGTTTCCTATGTGGATCCAGGTAGAGATGCTGCCATTGCGGGTGATTATAAGAACTTGGTATTCAAAAATAATCAAGAATATCCAGTTTATGTGTATGCGAATCTATACGATGGAGTATTGACTGTTAGATTCTATGGAAAGGAAACGAGAGAAGAGAATCGAGAGATTTCTTTTGAGAGCAAGATTATAGAAGCTACAGAAGTAAGTAATATCACATATATAGAAGCTCCTGGAGAGAGTATTGGATATTCAAGGACTACGGGTGGAAGCAATAAGCAGATGACTGCGGAGTTGTGGAAGATTGTGACCGTGGATGGTGTGGAAGAAAGCAGGGAAAAATTAAATACGAGTTATTATCAAGGGTCTGCGAAGACGATTGAAATAGGAACTGCGGATTCGGATCCAGCATTGACGGATAGTGTGAGGAATGCGATTTTATCGCAGGATGAAGGTACGATAAACGGGGCAGTAGGTGCTGCACAGGCGGCAATCACGGAACGTGAGGCGGCGCCAGAGCCAACGCCGGAACCGACACCGGAGCCGGAGCCAGCGCCGGAACCGACACCAGAGCCAGAACCAACGCCAGAGCCAGAGCCAACACCGGAGCCGGCACCAGAACCAGCAGCTTAGACGGATATAAGATAGGGTTATGAGTAGGAAGTGATTATGAAAATAGGAAATATATCACAACATGTGTTAAAGCGCTCTGTGCTAAAACCATTGCCCAAGGTGGTAGAACCTGTATGCATTCAGCCGACGATTCAGGAATGTTGCACAGGTGTTACACTTGGAGATGGCAGGGCGATGCTTACATCGAGTGCAACAGTATATGGGAGTGAAAAGGATATCTGCGTGTATGGGATTGCCAAGGTGGTTAACCAGATTGCAGCACAAGGTGGTGCAATCATCGGTGTGGATATCATCATACAGTTGCCAGAGTATGCATATGAATCGAGATTGAAATCCATGGTAGAACATGTAGTGAAGCATTGTGAAATCCATGGAATACAAGTAATGGGGATTAAGGCATATGTAAATGCGCAGATTGAAACCACTCTGTTTTATGTGAATGGAATCGGAGAAACGAAGGAATCGCGGATGCTAGATGCGACAAAGATTCAGCCTGATAGAGACATTGTGCTTCTAAATGAAATCGGGACAGAGGGGGCACTTCGAATCTTATTCCAGCATGAAGAAGAGTTGAAACAACGGTTTTCTCCAAGCTTTTTCAGACGGTTTGTGGAGAAGAAAGAAAATCTAATTGCAAGGACAGAAATTGATATAGCGATTTCACAAAACGCGGAAGGGATCTATTTGATTGGAGATGGTGGGATTTTTGCTTCACTGTGGAACTTGGGTGAGATGGCAGAGATTGGCGTGGAGGTTGATTGGAAGAAAATTAGCATCAAGCAAGAAACCATAGAGATTTGTGAACGATTTGCTGTAAATCCATATCAACTAACTTCTACGGGAAGTGTATTGGTTGTGGTAGAAGATGGAGAAGCATTGGTCAGAGCGTGTGCAGAGAAAGATATACTAGGAAGTGTTATTGGGAAAACGACTCACGGTTGTGAACGTGCGATAAAAAATGGCGAGGAAAAGCGTTTCCTAGAGAAGCCAGCACAAGATGAACTTTACCGAATTATTGGAGCAAATCAATCAATTTAAGAAAGAGGGATGAGTATGAGAAAGAAGATTTTGAATTACATGGAACACAATGCGAGAGTGGATCTCAAGGAATTGGCTATTCTACTAGGAAGTGATGAAGTTGCAATCGCGAATGAGCTTTCGGCAATGGAAAATGAAAATATTATCTGTGGGTACCATACCTTAATCGATTGGGATAAGGCTGGAACGGAACTGGTTACTGCATTGATAGAGGTGCGTGTAACACCACAGAGAAACCAAGGATTTGACCGCATCGCGGAGCGTATCTATAATTATCCAGAGGTGAGTTCAGTATATTTGATTTCGGGAGCATATGACTTGTTGATTACTCTAGATGCGAAGACATTGAAGGAAGTATCTGCATTTGTATCGGATAAGTTGTCGCCGCTAGAATCTATTTTGAGTACAGCAACACATTTTATCCTGAAGAAATATAAAGAATCGGGAACGATTATGATTGCAAAACCACAATCGGAAAGGATGCCGGTGACACCATAATGAGAAATCCGTTATCAAAAAAAGTAACAGCAATAAAACCTTCAGGTATCCGTAAATTCTTCGACTTGGTAAGTGAGATGCCAGATGCCATATCACTTGGAGTTGGAGAGCCTGATTTCGATACACCATGGAGAGTAAGGGAAGAGGGAATCTTCACATTGGAGAGAGGAAAGACTTTCTATACTTCGAATGCAGGTCTAGTAGAACTGCGTCAGGAAATCACGAATTATCTGGGAAGAACCATTGGTGTCTCCTATGATGCCAAGAGTGAAGTGGTAGTAACGGTTGGAGGAAGTGAAGGAATCGATATTGCGCTTCGAGCGATGTTAGACGAGGGTGATGAAGTGATTATTCCCCAACCGAGTTACGTGTCTTATCTGCCTTGTGCAGAATTAGCGGGAGGGGTACCAGTCGTGATTCCTCTCAAGAATGAGACAGAGTTTAAATTAACAAAAGAAGAGTTGGAAGAAGCAATTACGCCAAAATCAAAGATTTTGATTCTTCCATTTCCAAATAACCCAACAGGATCCATTATGACAAGAGAAGAGTTGGAGCCCATTGCCGAACTAGTAGTGAAGCACGATTTGTACGTGATTTCCGATGAGATTTATTCTGAATTGAGCTACAAGGGAGACCATGTGTCAATCGCAAGCTTTCCAGGGCTAAAGGAGAGAACGATTGTAATCAATGGATTTTCCAAAGGGTTTGCAATGACCGGTTGGAGACTTGGATATGCATGTGGTCCAGAAGTGATTATTTCTCAGATGACGAAGATTCACCAGTTTGCGATTATGTGTGCACCGACCAACAGTCAGTATGCAGCTGTGGAAGCCTTGCGTCATTGTGGAGATGAGGTGGCGCAGATGCGAGAGTCTTACGACCAGAGAAGAAAGTATCTCATGCATGCGTTCAAGGAGATGGGATTGAGCTGTTTTGAACCGTTTGGGGCATTCTATGTATTCCCAGATATTCGAGAGTTTGGAATTACATCGGAAGAATTTGCCATGAAGTTCTTGGAAGAAGAGATGGTTGCAGTGGTTCCTGGAACTGCCTTTGGAGATAGCGGGGAAGGGTTCCTTAGAATTTCTTATGCATATTCATTAGAGGATTTGAAGGTCGCAATTTCACGCATGGCAAAATTTATTGAAAGATTGAGAGAAAACAATGATTAATATTGTACTGTTTGAACCAGAGATTCCGGCAAATACAGGGAATATAGGGAGAACATGTCTTGCCACAAATAGTAGATTACATTTGATTGAACCACTGGGGTTTCGATTGAATGAGAAGTCACTGATGCGCGCAGGCATGGATTATTGGAATCGATTAGATGTGACGAGATATATCGATTATGAAGATTTTTTGGCGAAGAATCCAGCGGCGGTAGGAAATATGTTCATGGGGTCTACAAAAGCCCAGAATACTTATACAGAGGTTACATATCCAGAGGATTGTTATATTATGTTTGGAAAAGAAAGTGCAGGAATACCAGAAGAGATTCTGGTTGAGAATAAAGAGAAGTGTATTCGGATCCCGATGATGAATGAGATTCGTTCACTTAATCTAGGGAATTCTGTTGCGATTGTGTTGTATGAAGCAGTGAGACAACAAGGATTTATGAATATGAAGACAGAGGGAGAGCTACACAGTCTTTCCTGGGAGTCATAGGGAGTCACTCAATATTTTGTCCGCGCATACAATGAATGTAATAAAGCGTATAAAATGCTGAGGGAATGAAATGGATCAAAAATTGCCATATTATATGACTTATCCGACTGTGGATATCTTCCGTGAGGACAAAAGAAGCCGAAGAGATTTAGAATATATGAGAAGCCTATATCCTGGAGTTGCAAGAGAGATGATTCCGATTATCGAGGAGGCATGTGACGACTTGGAATATGAGGGGAGCCTCATGTATGATGAATATCCAGATAAATTGATGCTAAGACTGATGTGCAGTAGAGTCTATGATAAAGGCAAGGATTATTTTCGCGCACAATCCATAGATTTCGAGGATGCAGAAGTGAAATGGCTTCGGGCGATGGTTGATATTTTGATTTACGAGGAATTTTGTAATCGACGGGAGAGAAAGCGTCGAAAGAAGAATATATGGTATTAGTCCATGAGAATTGACTGAACTAAGAGGTGATGAGATGAAGAAAAACCTAGTGTTGATAGGAATGCCAGCGGTAGGAAAGAGTACAATTGGAGTAATCCTAGCAAAGGAGTTGGGATATGACTTCATTGACACGGATTTGTTGATACAAAATCAAGAGAAGAGATTGCTGAAAGAAATTATTAAAGACGAGGGAATTGAAGGTTTTCTAAAGATTGAAAATCAAGTAAACCGAGACTTGGACGTAGAACGCTCCATTATTGCCCCAGGAGGAAGTGTTGTATACTGCGAGGAAGCAATGCAACATTTCAAGGAAATTGGAACGATAATCTATCTACATGTAAGTTATGCGGAAATCGAACGACGGATTGAAGATGCGAAAAATCGCGGGGTGGTTCTCCGAAAGGGACAGGAATTAAAAGACCTGTATGAGGAGCGCAAAATCTTGTTTGAACGCTATGCGGATATTACGATTAGTGAGGATGGAAAAAGCATAGAAGATACCATTAGTGAGGCGCTGGAAATGGTTCGAAATTTGACAGAAACCTAGAAATGGTATATGATGTAGAGTGATTGATTTAAAATTAAGACCGAAAATAAAAATAAAACGGGGTAAGTGAATGGAACAATATATTATCAATGGTGGCAATCCATTAGTAGGCGAAGTGGAGATTGGTGGTGCGAAGAATGCGGCATTGGCAATTTTAGCAGCAGCTGTTATAGCAGATGAACCAGTATTGGTGGAGAATATACCAAATGTAAATGATGTAAACGTATTATTAGAGGCTGCGCAAGGAATCGGAGCAGTGGTAAGGCGGATTAATCCAAACACGGTAGAAATAAATGGAAAAACAGTTGAAAATATCAGTATCGATTATGATTGCATCAAGAAAATAAGAGCATCTTATTACTTCTTGGGTGCATTGTTAGCGAAGTATGGTCGTGCGGAGGTTGCGCTGCCAGGTGGTTGTAATATCGGCAGTAGACCAATTGACCTTCATATCAAAGGATTTGAAGCGCTTGGCGCAAGTGTTAATATCAGTTATGGCAAGATTTCTGTAGAGGCTGAGAAGTTGAAGGGGGCACATGTTTATTTTGATAAGGTGAGCGTGGGTGCAACCATCAATGTTATGATGGCAGCGACGCTAGCAGAAGGCAAGACCATTTTAGAAAATGTCGCAAAAGAACCACATGTCGTTGATGTGGCAAACTTCTTAAATAGTATGGGAGCAAATATTCGTGGTGCGGGTACAGATGTGATTCGTGTCATGGGGGTGAAGAGACTTTATAAGACCACATATGCAGTGATTCCTGACCAGATAGAAGCGGGAACTTTCATGTATGCAGCAGCTGCGACTAGAGGGGATATTACAGTCAAAAATGTGGTGCCAAAACATCTCGAGTCTATTGCAGCAAAGCTATTAGACATGGGGTGCGAGGTGATGGAATTTGACGATGCAGTTCGTGTGGTGGCAAAGAAACGATTGAAAGCAACCCATGTTACGACATTGCCATATCCAGGATTTCCGACAGACATGCAACCGCAGATTGGTGTGGTGCTTGGACTAACGAAAGGAACGAGTACGATTACAGAGAATTTATTTGAGAATCGCTTTAAATATCTTGATGAATTAGCGCGCATGGGCGCTAATGTAAAGGTGGATGGCAATACGGCAGTTATCGTGGGAGTGGAGCAGTATACCGGTGCAGCAGTATCGGCACCAGATCTAAGAGCGGGAGCGGCGTTAGTCATAGCGGGGCTCGCGGCAGATGGTATTAGTACCGTTGAGGATATTAAGTATATTCAAAGAGGATATGAGAGTTTTGATGAAAAACTAAGGGGACTTGGAGCGGAAATTAGATTGGTGACATCGGAGAGGGATATACGAAAGTTTAAACTCAAGGTGTGTTAAAAGAGGAGAATTAGTATGGAAAAATTATTATTTACATCAGAATCGGTAACAGAGGGACATCCAGATAAGATGTGCGATCAAATCTCAGATGCGGTATTAGATGCACTGCTTGAGAAAGATCCGATGAGTCGTGTGGCTTGTGAAACAGCAGTGACAACAGGGCTTGTTCTAGTTATGGGAGAGATTACAACGAATGCATATGTGGATATTCAGAAGATCGTAAGAAGTACAATCAAGGAGATTGGATATGACCGCGCAAAATATGGATTCGATGCGGATACTTGTGGTGTGATTACAGCCATTGATGAGCAATCGGTAGATATCGCATTGGGGGTTGATAAAGCACTAGAAGCGAAAGAACATAGAATGTCAGATGAAGAGATTGAAGCGATTGGAGCTGGAGATCAAGGAATGATGTTTGGATATGCGACAGATGAGACAGAGGAATATATGCCATATCCAGTATCATTGGCACATAAGTTGTCACGTAAGTTGACAGAAGTCAGAAAAGATGGAACACTTGATTATCTGAGACCAGATGGAAAAACTCAGGTGACAGTAGAGTATGATGAGAACGGGAACCCAATTCGTCTTGATGCAGTTGTGCTCTCGACACAACATGACGATAAAGTGGAACAAGAACAAATTCATGCAGATGTGAAAAAATATATATTCGATGCAGTTTTACCAGCGGAATTGGTGGATGATGAGACAAAATATTTTATCAATCCAACGGGGAGATTCGTAATTGGTGGACCTCATGGAGATAGTGGGTTGACAGGACGGAAAATCATCGTAGATACCTATGGTGGTATGGCACGTCATGGTGGTGGTGCTTTTTCTGGAAAGGATTGCACTAAGGTAGACAGATCCGCAGCATACGCAGCGAGATATGTGGCAAAGAATATTGTTGCAGCTGGATTAGCGAAGCGCTGTGAAATTCAGTTATCTTACGCAATCGGTGTGGCTCAACCGACATCTATTATGGTGGATACATTTGGAACGGGTATTGTAGCAGAGAGAGATTTGGTGGAAATTATAAGAAAAGAATTTGACCTAAGACCAGCAGGAATTATCAAGATGCTAGATCTTAGACGTCCGATATATAAGCAAACAGCAGCATATGGACATTTTGGAAGACATGACTTGGATCTTCCATGGGAGAAACTAGATAAAGTAGAGTGTTTAGAATCATATAAGTAATCGCGATAAATATTGAGGGGTGTAGTATGGACTTTAGCAAGAAGGTTCGGTTTAAGGGGCAATTAAAACTGTATATGCAGTGGCCGTTTATCATATCACTGTTTCTACTCGGAGTGAATATATGGATATACATGATAGACTTAACAGCAGGTATTGTGATGACCGGCTGTTTAGGTCTATATTTGGTGATTGCATTTATCCTGTATTTTCGTAATCGAGAGATTATTGTGGCCGATCTGATTGAATTTGCTACCCAATATGGTTTGGTGCAAAACCAGTTGCTAAAGGGACTAGATATTCCGTATATACTTGTGTTAGATGATGGCAAAATCATCTGGAGTAATGAAGCGTTTCGAGAACGGATTAGCAAGGCGAGTAGACGAGAAAAATATATCAATAAGATATTTCCAAGTATTAATCGCAATGTATTTCCCTTAAATGAGTTAGATAAAGAACACTTAGAATTGGAGTTTTTGGGTGTTGAATATAAGGTGGAACTACAGAAAGTAGGACTGAGTCACCTCACCCGTCATGAGCAGCTGATTGATGCGAATTCTCAGGATGAAGGCTTTATTGCGATTTCATTCCAAGATGTGACGGAGCTCAATCGAAACATTCGACTCGTAGACGAACAAAGACTGATTGCGGGGCTTATCTATATCGACAATTATGATGAGTTGATTGATAGTATCGAAGGATACAAACAGGCATTAGCAACCGCAGTAATCGAGAAAAAGATCAACCAATACATCGGAGAGATGGATGGACTAATCAAGAAACTAGAGAAGGATAAGTTCTTCATTGTTCTTCAAAAGAAATATTTTGAAAAAATCAAGGCAGACCGATTTTCTCTACTCGATGATGTGAAAGAGATTAATCTCGGAAATAATCGCATCGTTACATTGAGCGTGGGACTTGGACTGAGTACCGATACTTATGCTCAGAGTTATAATCATGCGCGAGTAGCAATTGATCTTGCCATGGCAAGAGGTGGAGATCAGGCGATATTTAAAACCATTGATGGCTTGACCTATTTCGGTGGTAAGCATGAGCAAGTGGCAAAGAATACACGAGTAAAAGCGCGGGTAAAAGCCGAAGCTTTCCGAGAGTTCGTAGAAGGAAAAGACCAGATTATCGCTATGGGGCATAAGATGGCAGATATCGACTCCTTTGGGGCTTCCATTGGAATCTATTGTGCAGCACGTGCATTGGGAAAACGTGCATATATTGTTATCAATGAGATTACTACATCGGTTCAACCATTTTATGATAGCTTTGTAGATAGTCCAGATTATCCTGGAGATATGTTCTTGACTTCTGAGGAGGCAATGCACTATCTGACGGAGAATACCATGGTTGTTGTGGTAGATACGAATAAACCGATGTTGTGTGATTGTCAAGAGTTGTTAACAAAGGCAAAGACAATTGCGGTATTTGACCACCATAGACAAGAGAGTTGTAATATAGAGAATGCGGTACTATCCTATATAGAACCATATGCATCATCCGCATGTGAGATGATCTCCGAGATTCTCCAGTATATTGTGGATGATATCAAGGTTGATGGGATCGAGGCAGATTGTATGTATGCGGGAATCCTTATTGATACAAGCAATTTCCAGAATAGAACAGGAGTACGTACCTTCGAGGCTGCAGCCTTCTTGAGAAGAAATGGTGCAGATATCACACGTGTGAGAAAGACGTTCCGTGAAGATATGTCGTCCTATAAAGTAAAAGCGAGTGCCATTCAAAGTGCAGAGAGCTATATGGGAGAGTTTGCAGTTGCAGTGTGTAATGGAGAAGGTGTGGATAGTCCAACGATTCTAGGTGCACAGATTGCAAATGAATTATTAGAAATCAAAGGAATACGAGCATCTTTCGTGCTTACACTATATAAAGAGGTGGTCTATCTGAGTGCAAGGGCAATCGATGAGATTAATGTGCAAGTAATTGCGGAACGTCTAGGCGGTGGTGGTCATATCAACGTGGCAGGGGCGCAGTTTGCAACAGATAATGTGGATGCCGTTCGAAATACTGTGAAGGATACATTGAAAGACATGCGAGAAAAGGGAGAGATATAAGAATGAAAGTAATTTTATTACAAGATGTAAAGAACCTTGGGAAAAAAGGCGATGTGATTGAGGCGAATGATGGATTCGCAAGAAATGTTATCATCAAAAAGGGTCAAGGGATTGAAGCTACAGGAAAGAATCTAAATGACCTTCGATTGAAGAAAGCAAATGATGATAAAATGGCTGCTGAATTGTTAGAAGAGTGTAAGCAATTGGCAGCGACACTTGAGGCTGGAGAGATCAAGGTTTCGATTAAAACAGGAGAAGGCGGTCGTGCGTTTGGGTCCGTTTCTTCGAAGGAAATAGCAGAAGAAGTGAAGAAGCAGATGAATCTAGATGTGGACAAGAAGAAGGTGCAGTTGAAAGATGCACTGAAGACATTGGGGACACATACGGTGCCGATCAAGGTGCACCCAAAGGTTACAGCACAACTAAAAGTAGTAGTAAGCGAAGCAAAATAATCGAGAAGAATCATATCATACAAGGCTGCTGAACAAGCAGCCTTGTAGAGTCTATTGAGATGGAAGAAGTCAATGTATTTATAGGAGGAGAATTGGTATGGCAGATGAAATCATGCGGACACTACCTCATAGCAAAGAGGCGGAGCAATCGGTAATCGGTTCCATGATTATGGACAAGGATGCCATATTGTCAGTGTCGGAGATTATATCCAAGGACGATTTTAAGATCACGGAATACGGGATTATATTCGAAGCGATGACAGAGTTATATGGTGCGGGAAAAAATGTGGATTTGGTTACCCTACAGAACAAACTGCGAGAAAAAAATGTTTCAGAGGAGATTACAGAACTTGCTTACTTAAAAGAAGCATTGATGATTGTACAAACTTCGGCAAATGTGAAACATTATGCGGAAATTGTACGCAGAAAATCCATGCTTAGAAAACTGATCAAGCTTAATACGGAATTGTCCAATCTATGTTATGAGGACAGTGAGCCACTAGAGGCTATTTTTGAGATAACAGAGAAGAGAGTATTTGAGTTGACACAGAATAATTCGGTGGATAATTTTGTGCCGATTCGAGAGGTGGTGCTCAATGCCATCGACAAGATTGCGGCAGCGTCCAAGGTGAAGGGGACTGTTACAGGGATTCCCATGGGATTTTTGGATTTGGATTATAAGATGTCGGGGCTGCAGCGATCGGATCTGATTCTAATCGCAGCAAGACCTTCTATGGGGAAAACGGCATTTGTTTTAAATATCGCACAGCATGTAGCGTTTCGCGAGGCGAAATCTGTAGCTATTTTCAGTTTGGAGATGTCAAAGGAACAGTTGATCAATCGTATGTTCTCCCTAGAGTCCAAGGTGGATGCACAGGTTCTGAGAACTGGAAATCTCAAGGATGATGACTGGGAGAAACTAATTGAGGGAGCTGGAATCATCGGAGAATCAAAACTCATCATCGATGATACACCAGGAATATCTATCTCGGAGATGAGATCAAAGTGCAGAAAGTATAAGATGGAACAGGGATTAGATCTCATTGTCATTGACTACTTGCAGCTGATGTCTGGAAGGGTTGGAGGACGAAGCGAATCACGGCAACAAGAGATCTCTGAGATCTCACGTTCCCTCAAAGGACTAGCTAGGGAACTGAATGTGCCTGTTATCGCACTTTCGCAGTTGAGCCGTGCGGTAGAGCAACGACCAGATCATAGACCGATGTTGTCCGACTTAAGAGAGTCGGGAGCTATCGAGCAGGATGCCGATGTGGTAATGTTTATCTATCGAGATGACTATTATAATAAAGATACGGAATTAAAAAATGTGGCTGAAATTATTATTGCAAAACAGAGGAATGGTCCGATTGGAACCGTGGAGCTAGCATGGTTGCCGCATTACACCCAATTTGGAAATTTAAAAAAATAAAATAGTTATAAATAACTTAAGATGATGTATAATAAGAATAGGATAGTAGTAAATGTGAGATAGATGACGGAGGTTCGAAATGATTGTAAAGTGGAGTGCACATTGGGATGGATTTAGCCTAGGGAAGTGGTGTAAGGAAGGGATTGACGTTCGCGAGTTTATTCAGAAGAACTATACTCCTTATGAAGGGAATGATGAGTTCCTGTCAGAGGCGACGGAAGCAACCAAGAAGTTATGGGCACAAGTGATGGAATTATCGGAGCAAGAGATGAAGGCGGGCGGGGTCCTGGATATGGATACGGACATTGTATCATCGCTTACCTCTCATGAAGCTGGGTATCTGAACCGTGATTTGGAAAAAATCGTAGGGGTTCAGACGGACAAACCGTTCAAACGCTCGCTTCAACCATATGGTGGAATCCGATTAGCACAAAATGCTTGTAAGCAAAATGGCTATGAAGTGGACTCGAAGATTGTTGATATCTTCACCAAGTACCGAAAGACCCATAATCAAGGGGTGTTTGATGCTTATACATCGGAGATGAAGTTGGCGAGAAAGGCAGGAATTATTACAGGGCTTCCTGATGCCTATGGAAGAGGAAGAATCATCGGGGATTACCGAAGAGTTGCACTCTATGGGGTGGATCTCTTGCTTCAAGATAAGCAAGATCAATTGAATACAGCGCCAGTTCGTATGGTTGGAGATAATATTCGATTGAGAGAAGAACTTACAGAGCAGATGAGAGCCTTAGGAGAATTAAAAGAACTGGGAGCTATCTATGGGTTTGACATCAGTCAACCTGCGAAGAATGCTAAGGAAGCAATCCAGTGGCTATACATTGGGTATTTAGCAGCGGTAAAAGAGCAGAATGGGGCTGCTATGAGTCTTGGTAGAACGTCTACCTTTCTCGATATCTATATTGAGAGAGATCTAAAAAGAGGACTCTTGACAGAGGAAGAAGCACAAGAATTAGTGGATCATTTTATTATGAAATTGCGCCTAGTGAAGTTTGCAAGAACGCCAGAGTATAATGCCTTGTTCTCGGGAGATCCGACCTGGGTGACAGAGTCCATCGGTGGAATCGGGGTAGATGGGCGTTCATTGGTAACGAAGACCTCGTTTAGATATCTTCATACCTTAAATACACTTGGTACAGCGCCAGAACCGAACCTTACGGTACTTTGGTCGACGAAATTGCCACAGAACTTCAAAGAATTCTGTGCGAAGATGTCCATCATTTCTTCTTCGATTCAGTATGAGAATGATGATGTGATGAGACCGATTCATGGTGATGACTACGCCATTGCGTGCTGTGTTTCTTCGATGAAGGTGGGCAAGGAAATGCAGTTTTTTGGAGCGCGTGCCAACCTAGCGAAATGTTTGCTCTACGCAATCAATGGTGGTGTAGATGAGAAGTTGAGAATTCAAATTGGACCAAAATACAGCAAAGTATGCACGGAATATCTAGAGTATGACGATGTGTTACAGAAATTTGATGATATGATGGCTTGGCTTGCAGGTTTGTATGTGAATACGCTAAATATCATCCACTATATGCATGATAAGTACAGCTATGAGCGGATTCAAATGGCACTTCATGATCGAGAAGTGAAACGGTATTTTGCAACAGGAATTGCTGGACTATCGGTGGTAGCCGACTCGCTTAGTGCAATCAAATATGCAAAGGTAAAGCCAATTAAGGATGAAACAGGATTTATCTATGATTACGAAATAGAGGGTGAATACCCACAATATGGAAATGATGATGATAGAGTTGATGACATTGCCAATTGGGTTGTGAAGTCGTTTATGGATAAGATCAAGTCTCATCATACCTATCGACAAGGGATCCCAACCACATCGATTCTAACCATTACATCTAATGTGGTATATGGAAAGAAGACAGGAAATACACCAGATGGAAGACGCATGGGTGAGCCATTTGCACCAGGGGCAAATCCGATGCACAACAGAGATAAAAAGGGTGCCTTGGCGTCACTGGCATCCGTGGCAAAGATACCATTTTCAGAGGCGCAAGATGGAATATCGAATACATTTTCTATTGTACCAGGTGCATTGGGCAAGGAGATGACAGTATTCACAGGGGAATTAGACTTGGATTCTATGGGTGAATGTGGAGACCAGGCTTGTAAGATTCCGAATCTTCCAGATGTAGATTGATAGAACAGACGTATAATTTGTTGAGAGAGGAGCATTTGCAATGAAGAAAGTAGAACAGCAACAAGTAGATAATCTAGTGAATATGCTAGATGGATATGTAGAAAAAGGTGGACATCACTTGAACGTAAATGTATTCACTAAGGAAACCCTCTTGGATGCGCAAGAGCACCCAGAGAAATATCCGCAATTGACAGTGAGAGTGTCAGGCTATGCAGTAAACTTTAACAAATTAACCAAGGAGCAGCAAGACGATGTCATTGCGAGAACATTCCACGAGGGGATGTAATTATGGCAGAAGGATATGTACATTCCATTGAAACCTGTGGTACGGTAGATGGACCAGGATTGCGATATGTGATATTTCTGCAAGGTTGTCCACTGAGGTGCCAATACTGTCACAATCCCGATACTTGGGAGACACGAGTGGGAGAACTCATGAGTGTGCAACAGGCGCTAAAGAGTTTCTATGCAAATCAACCATTCTACCGAAATGGAGGAGTCACGGTAACGGGTGGGGAGCCGATGCTTCAGATGGAGTTCCTGATTGAATTATTCCGTGATCTCAAGTCCAAGAATGTGCATACGTGTATTGACACCTCGGGAATCGTTTTTCGTGAAAGAAGTAGAGAGTTTCTAGATCAATTGGAAGAACTGCTATCCCTCACGGATTTGATATTGCTAGATATCAAACATATCCGCTCAGACTGCCACAAGGAACTCACTGGATTTCCAAATGAGGAAATCCTTGCCTTTGCAAGATACTTGGATCGAAAAAATGTGCCCGTATGGATCCGTCATGTTGTAGTCCCAGGGGTCACCTTGTTCCAAGAATATCTAACAGAGCTAGGAGAATTCCTAGGAACCTTGAACAATGTGAAGGCGCTCGACGTCCTCCCCTATCATTCCCTAGGAGTTGGGAAGTATGAGGCGTTGAATATCCAATACCCACTAAGCAATATTCCTGATGCGACCAAAGAAGAAGCAGAGGCGGCACGAAATATCATTCTGCATGCATATAAAAACATGAAACAATAGGAAAGCACTTGAATAAATTGTTAGATTGTATTAGAATGGACATGTAGTAGATATTGTGAAAGGAGGATACTAAAATGGCATATACAATTAATGATTCTTGCGTAAGCTGTGGAGCTTGTGAACCAGAATGTCCAGTAAGTGCAATCGCAGAAGGCGAAGGCAAATACGTTGTTGACGCTGATTCATGCGTAGATTGTGGAGCATGCGCAGCACAATGTCCAGTAGGAGCAATCGAAGAGTAATAATATAAAGGGACAGAGGTAGAAACGCAAAGCGTTATAGCCCCTGTCCCTTTTTCTTTCTTATAGCGATTATAGCGATGCAGTCTATGGTTCAACACCAATTCAAATCCCTTACCCGAGTTTCATTGTATTTTACAATGGGAAAAGAACAATGGGAGAACGAGAGGTTTTGAAATTGTCTGATTTATATGGAATATCACCAAGGGGGAACGACCCGAATCTTGAACTCAAGGTGATTGTCATCAACATAAACAAAGGGTTCAATGATGAATTAAAAGAGCAGTGCAAGACTCTAGGCGAGTACTCTGAGTTTGTGGATATATTAAGGGAGTTCCAAACTGCAAAAAAATAAATCTGCGAAAGCAATTGCAGAGGAACTAGAAGAAAACATAGATGAGCTGAGTGCATTGATAGAAGTGGTTCAAAAGTATGCTCCAGATTATAATATGGAAGAAATAATGGAGGAATATAAAGTGAAGTAGACAAAAGAAGGGGATTATGTCCCCTTCTTTTGTGCAGTAGAAAACTTTATTTTCATTTATTATGGCAATACAAAGGCATACATGAAAACAAAATGGCATGTGCTTCCAAAGATTACAAAAATATGAAAAATTTCATGTCCTCTAAAGTGCTTTGGTAATTTTTCGAATATAGGTAGTTTTAATGCATATACAACTCCGCCGATTGTGTATAAAATTCCACCAGCGAGCAACCATGCGAATGCTGCTGTAGAGAGGTTTGCAAGTAACTGCCCAAAGGCGAGTACACAAGTCCAACCCATTGCGATATATAATACAGAGGAGAACCACTTCGGACAATGTATCCAAAAAGCCTTAATCAATATTCCGCCGATAGCGATGCCCCAGATAATAAATAGTAGAAGACGCCCCATAAACGCATCTAATACGACAAAGCAGATTGGCGTGTAGCTTCCTGCAATCAATACAGATATCATCATATGATCAAATTTCTTTAATTTTTTATTCCCAACTTCCCCTAAATCCAAAGAATGGTAGAGTGTACTAGCTGAATATAGAAGTATTAAACTAATTGCAAAAACAGAAATCGATATCAAATAGATCGGTTCTGGTTCAGATGCTGCTTTTAGTATTAGTGGAATTGCAGAAAAGATTGCCATTAACATACCAATGAAATGGGTAACCGCACTTCCAGGGTCTTTTAGTTTTTCGATGCTCATAATTATTAACCTCCTCATACACATGTAGTATTAAAAACTACTTGTTGGCACATGTATATATTACTACATGGTGATTGGATTATCAAGGGGTATTTGAAAATAATTATAAATAAATTCTAGATAAAATTAAAAAAATATCTTGACATGAAGTCGGAAAAATGATAATATCATGGAGTTACAAATTTTATAAATGATTTGTACAAGCCCAGATAGCTCAGTCGGTAGAGCAGAGGACTGAAAATCCTCGTGTCGCTGGTTCGATTCCGGCTCTGGGCACATGCGGGTGTAGTTCAATGGTAGAACACTAGCCTTCCAAGCTAGATACGTGGGTTCGATTCCCATCACCCGCTTAAGACGAAAAAGAGGTTTGCATTGAAGTGCAAAACCTCTTTTTTCTTGTCCGTGATAGTCATTCGTGCTATAATAAGTACGGTTAGAAAATAAGAAGTTGTACGAAAGGAGCCGAGCATATGTTGAGAATTGGAATGCTAACAAGTGGTGGAGACTGCCAAGCGCTGAATGCAGCGATGCGTGGAGTTGTGAAAGGAATCTGTACAAAGAGAGATGATGTAGAATTATATGGCTTTAGTCAGGGATATAAAGGGTTGATTCATGGGAAATACGAGATGCTTACATCGAGAGACTTCTCGGGGATACTAACCGAGGGCGGAACTATATTAGGAACGTCTAGGCAGCCGTTTAAGATGATGCGCGTAATTGGAGAAGATGGAATTGATAAGGTAGAGGCGATGAAGGCTACTTATCAGAAACTAGGATTAGACTGCTTGATTGTATTGGGTGGAAATGGGACGCACAAGACAGCAAATATGTTGAGAGAAGAAGGCTTGAATGTGATTACATTGCCAAAGACGATTGACAATGACTTGTGGGGAACGGATATGACATTTGGTTTCCAAAGTGCGGTGGATATTGCAACGAATACAATTGATTGTATCCATACCACGGCAGCCTCTCATAGCCGCGTATTTATTATAGAAGTTATGGGACATAAGGTTGGCTGGGTAACCTTACATGCAGGGATTGCAGGTGGCGCAGATATCATCTTGTTGCCTGAGATTCCATATAGTATTGATAAGGTGGCAGAAGCCATTGAGAACCGAACAAAGGCAGGGAAGAGTTTCACGATTCTTGCAGTTGCAGAGGGGGCAATCTCTGAGGATGATGCAAAGTTGACGAAAAAAGAGTATAAGAAAAAAGTTGCCAATCGAAAGATGCCATCCATTGCATATGAAGTTGCAGAGCAAATCAAAGAAAAAACAGGTCAAGAGATCAGAGTGACAATTCCAGGGCATATGCAAAGAGGTGGAAGTCCATGTCCATATGATCGGGTGTTAGCGACTAGATTTGGAGCCTATGCGGCGCAGTTGATTCTAGAGGAGTCCTATGGATATATGGTTGCATTGAAAAATGGTGAGGTTGTGAAGATGCCACTAGAAGAGGTTGCGAATAAGCTCAAGATGGTAGACCCAGATAGCCAAATCATTAGTGAGGCAAAAATGGTAGGAATTAGTTTTGGAGATGAATAAGTATGTCGTATACCGCATTATATAGAAAGTTTAGGCCTGCGGAATTTGAAAGCGTCAAAGGACAAGAGGCGATTGTAACAACATTGAAGAATCAGATTAGGGCGAATCGAATTGGTCATGCCTATTTGTTCTGTGGAACGCGTGGGACAGGTAAGACCACGGTTGCGAAGATATTTGCAAAGGCAGTCAATTGTGAGCAACCAATGGAAGGGAGTCCTTGTGGAGTGTGTGCGTCTTGCCAAACCATTGCGGCAGGAGCGTCGGTGAATGTGATTGAAATCGATGCTGCCTCGAATAATGGTGTAGATAACATTCGAAATATTCGTGAAGAGGTGGAGTATAGACCGACAGAGGGAAGATACAAGGTATATATTATCGATGAGGTGCATATGCTATCCATCGGTGCGTTTAACGCATTGCTGAAGACATTGGAAGAACCGCCCGAATATGTAATCTTTATTCTAGCGACTACGGAGATTCATAAGATACCGATTACGATCTTATCGCGTTGTCAACATTATAGTTTTAAGCGGATTACAATCGATACGATTGTGGCAAGGCTTCAAGAGTTGATGGATGAAGAAGAAATTGAGGTGGAAGATAAAGCCCTCAGATATATTGCAAAAGTAGCAGATGGTTCCATGAGGGATGCGCTGAGTTTACTAGATCAATGTATCGCCTTTTATCTAGGGCAAAAGCTGACCTACGACAATGTGATTGAGGTATTAGGCGCAATCGATACAGATATGTTTAGTGCGTTGCTACGGAAGTTGTTGAATTATGAGGTGGCACAAGTGCTAGCCATGCTAGATGACTTCGTGATGCAAGGGCGTGACTTGAGTCAGTTTGTAGTGGATTTTGCATGGTATTTAAGAAATCTATTGTTGATTAAGAGTTCGGACAATATGGAGGACATATTGGATGTGTCGAGTGAGAATCTGCAACAGTTAAAAGAAGAGACGAAGATGGTCGATACAGATACGCTCCTTCGGTTTATAAGGATTTTCTCCGAGTTATCCAATCAGATGAGATATGCGACGCAAAAAAGAATTTTATTAGAAGTTGCATTGATTAAATTGTGTGAGCCTAAGATGGAAACATCGGAAGATGCAGTGTTAGGGCGCGTGAGAAAAATAGAAAAACAAATCGAGGAAGGTATCGTTGCCAAGCCAAGTCAAACAGCAGGGCAGGTACAAGTTTCCCAGGGGATAGAGGCAGAAGAGAAGCAGGAAAAACCGATTGTTTTACAACAGGCACTGCCAGAGGAGATTCGTGAGGTTGCAGTGAAATTTGCAGAGATCAAACGCACCATACCAGATCCGCTTCGAATGTATTTGAAGCAAGCGATTGCGAGTATGGGGGAGAATCAGCAGTTGCTGATTGTAGTGGAAGATCGGTTTATGTATGAGGCTTTGGAGAGAAACAAGGTGGAATTACAATCCTATATAGAGGGGAAAGTGAATCGAACGATACAGATGGAACTGCGGTGTGCAGATTCGGGAAGACCGATGGAAGATGTATTCGTAGATATTACCAAGGTTATCAACATGCCAATTGAGATAGAGGATTAGTTCTAGAGGCAGAAATTATAAATAAAAGAAAGAGAAGGAAAAGAAGATGGCAAAAAGAGGTGGATTCCCAGGCGGAGGAATGCCTGGTAACATGGCAAACCTAATGAAGCAAGCTCAGAAGATGCAAAAACAAATGGAAGAGCAAGCAAAAGAGATGGAGACGAAAGAATTTACAGCGACTGCTGGTGGCGGAGTTGTAGAGGTAACAGTTTCTGGTAAGAGAGAGATTACAAAGGTAAAATTATCGGAGGAAGTTGTTGATCCAGACGATATTGAAACATTAGAGGATCTAGTAATGGCGGCGACGAACGAAGCATTGCGTCAAGTAGAAGATGCATCTTCTTCGGCAATGGGCAAGCTGACAGGCGGAATGGGAATGCCGTTCTAAGGGACAAAGTTGCTAAGCTGTGAGAAGGGGATGGTTATTGATATATGGAATATTATAGCGGTCAGATCAGTAAGCTGATTGAAGAACTCTCAAGGCTTCCAGGTATTGGAACAAAGTCTGCAGCAAGGCTAGCGTTTCACTTGATTCATCTGCCAGAGGAGCAGGTGATGAGACTGGCGGACACCATAGTGGAGGCCAAGAAGAATGTGAAGTACTGTGCCAATTGTTTGACCCTTACGGACAATGAGTTGTGTCCCATCTGTAGTGATGAATCGCGAAACAAGAAGGTGATTATGGTTGTGGAACATACACGGGACTTGGCGGCTTATGAAAAAACAGACAAGTACGATGGTGTCTATCATGTATTACACGGAGCCATTTCTCCGATGTTGGGAATTGGACCGACAGACATCAAGCTCAAGGAATTGATGGAGCGCTTACAAGGGGATGTAGATGAAGTCATCATTGCGACGAATTCGAGTCTCGAGGGAGAAACTACAGCGATGTATATTAGCAAGCTGATTAAACCAACGGGGATTAAAGTGAGTCGGATTGCAAGTGGAGTGCCAGTCGGTGGAGATTTGGAATATATAGATGAGGTGACCCTTTTGAGAGCCTTGGAGGGTAGAGTAGTCCTATAATTGATAGGGGGATGATGGCATGGCAGGAAAGAAAGTGACATCTTCGCAGGTCGCGCAGGCGGCAGGGGTGTCCCAGTCTACTGTTTCTATGGTGCTGAACAAGAAATATAACGTGACATTCTCAAAAGAAGTGATTGAGAGAGTGGAGACGGAGGCAAAAAGGTTAGGATATCAGGTGCCAAAGCGCAGGGTGAGGAAGGAAAGTAAGAAAGGGAAGTTGCTATTCGTGTTTTGTCCGAATCTGACCAATCCTTATTACGTGATGTTGTTGCAAGGGATAGAAACAAATGCCAAGGAAAAAGGATATGCAATCTTGGTGTGCAATACACATAGAGACCTAGAGCTAGAAGAAAAGTATCTGAAGATGATTTCTTCTTTGAAGCCTCAAGGGGTGGTTTATACCTGTAATCCAAGTAAATGTTTCATGCCGATGATAGAAGAAATGGTGAAGGATGTTCCGATCGCGATTATTAATAATCAAAACGAGAAGTTAAATGTAGATGTGGTAGAGCTGGATAATTCAAAGCTAGGGCGTCTGATGGCAAAACATTTGATATCGCTAGGGCATAGAAAGGTGGCATATATCGCACCGCCGCTTACGGTTCGCCAGAAACAACGCTCGAAGAGGGTGGAAGGATTTCTAAAGGAATACGAAGAGAGTGACTTGAATGCAGATGTAATCATAAAGTCTGCGAATGAAGAAATGGACCTAGAGTCCTTCAGTATTGATGCGGAATATCAGATTGGATACAAATTGACCAAAGAATTGCTGGAAGAAAATCCAGACGTCACGGCAATCGTCGGTCTAAATGATATGATTGCGTTTGGCGTGCTCGATGCATTGGCAGAAGCGAAATACAAGGTGCCGAGTGATATTTCGGTTATGGGGTGTGATAATACCTTATACGGCAGAATGAAGAAAGTGGCACTGACAACGATTGAGCATTTTGTGATTCATAAAGGGCGAGATGCGTGTGAGATTATCTTGAAGAAGATCGAGTCGAAAAACATATCGAATAGCAGTGGATTTGAGCCGATTAGCACTTATCATGTGGAGTATGAGCCGCAGTTGATTGTGCGAGGAACAACAGGTCCATTGAAAATGCGGTGACTTTTTAAAATTAATAACTGAGAAAAATTATTAATAATAAAATGATACCAAGGGACAAAAGGTCATGATTTCATGCTTGCATGAAGAATCATGGCTTTGGGTCACGCAAAACATGAAGAAGTAGCCCGAATAGGGCGGATTCTGAATGTTTTAGGATTGCGAAAGCACACAGTGCGTAGCAATCCGTAGGTATCATCATAAAACAAAGCATTAATAAAAACGAAATTATTAATAAGAAATTTTATTAATAAAATCTAGACGTGTTGACCGAAGCGTGAGTGGATTATATAATAAAAAAGTAAATATCAAACTCAGTAGTTACAATTTAGGAGGCCGACATGAAATTTTTTATTGACACAGCAAAGGTAGAGGACATTAAGAAAGCAAACGAAATGGGAGTAATCTGTGGAGTGACAACGAACCCATCATTGATTGCAAAGGAAGGAAGAGACTTCAAGGAAGTGATTTCCGAGATTGCATCCATTGTGGATGGACCAATCAGCGGAGAAGTGAAAGCGACAACTGTGGATGCAGAAACGATGATTGAAGAAGGTCGTGAAATTGCGAAGATTCACCCAAACATGGTAGTTAAAATTCCGATGACAGTAGAAGGCCTTAAGGCTTGCAAACAATTGACAGCGGAGGGAATCAAAACCAACGTAACCTTGGTGTTCAATGCGAATCAAGCACTTTTAGCTGCAAGAGCAGGTGCGACTTATGTGTCTCCATTCTTAGGTCGTTTAGATGACATCAGTGTAAGAGGTATGGACTTAATTAGTGAGATTGTTGAAATATTTGAAGTGGCAGGACTGGAATGCGAGATCATCGCAGCGAGTGTGCGTAATCCGATTCATGTAACGGATTGTGCGCTAGCAGGTGCTCATATAGCAACTGTTCCATATGCAGTAATAGAACAAATGACGAAGCATCCATTGACAGATGCGGGAATTAAAAAATTCCAAGAAGATTATAAGGCCGTATTCGGCGAATAGTTTTAGTAAATAGGAGGAAATCATGACAAAATTGGAACTTATGAAGATTACAAATGAAGTGCGCAAGGGCATTGTGACAGCAGTCTTTCATGCAAAATCAGGACATCCAGGAGGATCGCTATCAGCGGCAGACATCTATACGTATTTATTTTTTGAGGAGATGAATATAGATCCTCAGAATCCGAAGAAGGCAGATCGGGACAGATTTGTATTGTCTAAGGGACACACAGCGCCAGGGTATTATTCGGTATTGGCACAGAGAGGGTTCTTCCCAGTAGAAGAACTTGTGAAATTACGTAAGGTTGGCGCCATGTTACAAGGGCATCCAGATATGAAGCATATTCCAGGCGTGGATATGTCATCGGGATCTCTTGGACAAGGAGTTTCGGTTGCTGTGGGAATGGCTGTCTCAGCAAAGTTAAGCAATGAGGATTATCGCGTGTATACACTACTTGGTGATGGTGAGATTCAAGAGGGACAGGTTTGGGAAGCGACAATGCTTGCTGGACACAGAAATCTAGACAACCTTGTTGTGATTGTAGATAATAATAACTTGCAAATTGATGGTAGTATCGAGGAAGTGAACTCACCTTATCCAATCGATAAGAAGTTCGAGGCATTTAACTTCCATGTAATCTGCATCAATGGAAATGATATGGATGAAATCAAGCAAGCATTCGAAGAGGCGAGACAAGTAAAAGGAAAGCCTGTGGCGATTATTGCAAAAACAGTCAAAGGGAAGAACGTTTCCTTTATGGAGAATAATGCGGCTTGGCATGGGGCTGCTCCAAATGCAGAGCAGTACGAAGTTGCAATGGCAGATTTAGAAAAGGTAGGTGATGCATTATGTCAGAAGTAAAGAAAATAGCAACAAGAGAGAGCTATGGTAATGCATTGGTAGAGCTTGGAACACAACATGAAGATGTGATCGTACTAGATGCAGACTTAGCGGCAGCAACAAAAACAGGGGTGTTCAAAAAAGCATTCCCTGAGAGACATATTAACTGTGGAATCGCAGAGAGCAATATGGTTGGTGTTGCAGCAGGTTTAGCTGCCACAGGAAAAGTTCCATTTGCGAGCTCCTTTGCAATGTTTGCAGCAGGACGTGCATTTGAACAAGTGAGAAACTCCGTAGGATATCCAAAATTAAATGTAAAAATTGGAGCGACACATGCAGGAATTTCGGTAGGAGAAGATGGAGCGACACATCAGTGCAACGAAGACATTGCATTAATGAGAGCGATTCCAGGAATGGTGGTCATCAATCCATCTGATGACGTAGAGGCAAAGGCTGCAGTCAAGGCAGCATACGAGCATCAGGGACCAGTTTACATGAGATTTGGAAGACTAGCAGTACCTGTGATCAATGAAAGAGAAGATTACAAATTTGAACTTGGAAAAGGTGTGGTGTTGCGTGAAGGAAAAGACATCACCTTGATCGCGACAGGATTGCCAGTGGCGGCTACATTAGAAGTGGCAGAGAGATTGGCGACGGAAGGCATAGAAGCAACGGTAATTAATATCCATACGATAAAGCCACTGGATGAAGAGTTAGTAGTCAAGTATGCGAAACAAACAGGGAAAGTGGTTACCGTTGAAGAACATTCGGTAATCGGAGGACTAGGAAGTGCAGTGTGCGACGTATTGTCACAGCAAGCACCGACCAAAGTTCTAAAAATTGGAATCAATGATGTGTTTGGAGAGTCAGGACCAGCGGTAGAATTGATCAAGAAATATGGATTGGATGCCGATGGAATCTACGAGAAAGTTAAAAACTGGAATTAAAGTAGAAAAAGGTTGAAATCACGCGAAATAAAGAGTAAGATGTTCTTATACGTACGAGTGAAAGTGCAAATATAAAGGGGAATGTCTATGGGTGA
Organism: uncultured Lachnospiraceae bacterium; assembly: GCA_964369755.1. GTDB lineage: Bacteria > Bacillota > Clostridia > Lachnospirales > Lachnospiraceae > CAUPWF01. The sequence goes on along the minus strand of CAYJFY010000018.1, from coordinate 16,562 downwards.
TTTAAAATATAAGGTAGTGATGAACTACATTAAGAATGAAATTATCTATGAAAACTTAAAAGAAGGGGATAAAATTCATTCGGAGAGCCAACTGATGAAAAAGTTCAATGTGAGTCGTCATACCGTTCGTGAAGCGATAAATCGATTGATACAAGAGGGTGTGATTTATACGGAACATGGACGTGGCTCGTTTGTCAAAATGCAAGAGATGAGAGAGGTTTCTAATCAAGGGTTGGCTAAAACCATCGTCATAGTTGCATCATATTTAAATAATCATATTATTCCAGATATTGTTCAGAAAATAGAAGGGTTAGCAAGTCAAAATGGTTACAATATTATGATTCGTTGCACCCATAATAAGATTTCGAAGGAACGAGAATGCTTGCGAGATATTATGCAAATGGATGTGGTTGGAATTATTGCGGAACCAGCGAAAAGTGCATTGCCATCCCCGAATAGAGAGTTGTATCAAATGTTCAGGGATAAGGGGGTGCCAGTTCTGTTTATTCATGGGTATTTGTCGCAGGAAGACGATTATGTGGTTGTAGACGATGAGGATGCAGCATATAAAGCTACAAAGTATTTGATAGAACGTGGGCATAGGAAAATCAGTGGAGTGTTTAAATCAGATGATATTCAAGGGGTTAGACGATATGCGGGAATGATGCGTGCGCTAATGGAAGAATCAATAGAGGTGGACGAGGATGGCATTTTGTGGTTGGCCACACAGGATCAAAATTATATCTTGAAGAACAAACAGGTGTTAGCACAGTGGTTTGATCGTCTGTTAAATTCAACCGCAACGATATGCTATAACGATGATCTTGCGATTGTATTGGCGGATATCCTATTTGAAAAGGGGGTTGATATTCCGACGCAACATTCTATTATTAGCTTCGATAATACTCCGTTTGGAGAGGCATATAGAGTTCCGATAACAAGCATGGAACACCCAAAGAAAAAATTGGGGGAAGTTACATACGAAGAGTTGGTGAAAAAAATCAGGGAGCCTCAAAAAACCATACAAGTTATGATGAAAGTTGGTGTAGTTGAAAAAGATTCTGTTGAATATGTCCAAAAATTATGATTTTGAAATGTATATTTTGCACAAATAAGTGTGAGATATACATTTTTTATTTGACAGAATTACATACGTGTGGTAATTTATATGTATAACATGTACGTACAATTTTGAAACAATGACAACTTATACGGAAAAGGAGAGGTTATGAAAAAGAGACTTACAGCATTAATGGCAATTGGAATGACAGTATCAATGCTAATTGGGTGCACTGCGGTAGCACCAGCGGGTGGGGAAACAGAGAAGCCAGCAGAGGAAGTGGCACAAGAAGAGGCAGAAGAGCCAGCAGAAGTAGCAAGTGGTGATAGCGTTGAATTTATGACAGGTACAGCAATTGATACAGCACTTTTCAAGGAGTATGAGAAAATGGTAGAGGGGTTTGCTAGTGAAAATCCTGATGCACCTGCAATTGAATTGATTCCTTCTAGTACAGATCATGAGGGAGAAATCAAAACAAGACTGGGTGGCGGAAATATTCCAGATATGTGGATGACTCATGGTTGGTCATTGAGAAGATACTCTGAGTATTTATTAGATTTATCAGACCAAGCATGGGCAGCAGATGTAAGCCCGTTGTTATCGGATGTTATGTTTGGTGAAGGTGGAGAGTTGTTTGCACTTCCGCTTAATGTAGATATTGCGGGAATTCTATATAACGCGGATGTGATTGAGGAAGCAGGATACAAGGTGGAAGATATTAAGACTTGGGACGATTTCTTCACAGTGTGTGATGCGGTAAAAGCAAATGGTAAAATACCAATTTACAATGCAGGTAAAGACAGATGGCCTACAGGGTTGTATGTAGACTGGATTGCACCTACATATTTTACAGATGAAGATAATCAAAGCATGTTGGATGGAACATTTGTGACGGATAAATATAGAAGTACATTAGATATTGTAGATCAATTCGCTCAAAATGAGTATTTCAACCCAGATTACTCGTCTGCTACAGCGGATGATATATCAAGAGCATTGGCACAAGGTGATACAGCGTTTTCGTTTATTATGAACTTTGCGTTAGTAACGGCGTTTGAATATGCACCTGAGGGAAATATGGGCGTTATGCCAATTCCAAATGAAGAGGGAGCAGAGCCTTACACAGTGTGTGGAGAAAAGGACGCAATTGGAATTGCAAAAGATGGAGCGAATGTAGATACTTGTATCAAGTTTTTAGAGTACATGGCACAACCAGAAAATATTGCAGCGCTTGCGACATCGTCTGGTCAAATGTCAGGACTTACTTCAGCAACTGCAGATTTGGGACCGCTAACAGCATCGTTTGAAGTTGTAGCTGAATATCCAGGGGTACCATATTTTGATAGAGTATTTATGCCGTCTGGATCATGGGATGCAATCGTTGCAACAACAGAGATGGTTGTAACACAACAAAAGACTTTGGATGAAGCAATGACAGAAATTGAAGAAGAGTATTATTCTTTCATGGAACAATAAAATGCTAACAAGTCTGAGGATTTTGAATTCTCAGACTTGTTTCAATCATAGAGAGTTTTGATAGAAGGAGGAACGAATGTGAAGAAAGGTGTTTCTATTAATACACAAAAAAAATTAATGAACTTACTATATGTACCCGCACTTATTTTATTTCTAGTATTTACAATTTATCCACTGTTATCAGGGTTTAATCTTTCGTTTTTAAACTGGGATGGATATTCGACGGAGGTGTCGATTGCGGGAATCTCGAATTATTTGGAGATATTTGAAGATGAATATTTTGGCAGAGTAATGATGAACACCATTATTTTCGCATTTGGTTGTACCCTTATTCAACAGGTGTTTGGTATGCTTTTAGCAGTTATCCTGGATCAAAAGTTTTTTGGTTGTAATGCAGCGAGAACAATCATTTATATGCCAGTTTTGGTTTCTCCGGTTATTATGGGTAGCATTTACTATATGTTACTTCAATATAATGGTGGAGCATTTAATGATATTGTTATGCTATTTGGTGGAGGGAAGGTAGCGTGGCTAACGGATGAGAATATGGCAGTGCTATGGATTGTAATTATTAATAGCATACAGTTTATGGGGACATCTATGATTTTATATTTAACTGGACTGCAAAATATATCGAACATGTATTATGAGGCGGCGAAAATAGATGGAGCATCCACGTTTCAGATGTTTAAGAATATTACCTTTCCGCTATTACATCCAGCGATTGTTACTAGTGTAACATTGAATTTAATCGGGGGATTTAAGCTCTTTGACGTGATTAAGGTGTTGACAAATGGTGGACCAGGATATTCTACAAACTCAATATCCACCTATATCAGTTTGATGTATTTCAACGCAGAGAAGGCTGGATATGCATCAGCAATTGGAATTGTATTGTTCTTAATGATTTTAGTTGCATCGTTAGTATTAAACATATTCTTTGCAAGATGGGAGAGACGATTAAATGGATAAATTACTGAAAGTGATAGGAAAAATATTTTTATTTATTATGGTGATTGTGCAACTGATTCCATTTTATATTGTAATAACGACTGCTAGTAAATCAAAGATGGATTTGTCTTCGAAATGGATTCCGCCTACGAGTGTTTTTTGGGAAAACTTCAATAATGCTCTTGTGAATGGGAATTTGCTTAGGGCGATACTGAACACAGTGGTTATCACGGGTGTTTCCGTAATTCTAATCGTTATGATTGGAACTTTGGCGGCATATCCACTAGCGAGAAATAAAACTAGATTTAATAGCATTATTATGTTTATGATTATCGGTGTTATGATGATACCGCCTCTTAGTACATTAGTGCCACTATATTCTATGATGAATCAATTAGGTGGAATTAACACATACTGGGGTATTATTCTAATTATGGTTACGGGACAATTGCCACTAGCAATCTTTTTGTTTAAGAATTTTATAGGAACACTACCTGTTGCGCTAGACGAGGCAGCATATATTGATGGAGCAGGATTTTTACGAGTGTATTCACATATTATTCTGCCGCTAATTAAACCAGTTATCGCAAGTGTAGTGATTATCACAGGAACATATATCTGGAATGACTACCAGATGTCATTATACATGTTACCGAAGTCGGATATGAGAAATGTAGCAACTGCAGTTGCGCAGTTTTTCTCACAACAGAGTAACAATATGGGAGGAGCGGCTGCGGCAGCATTGATGGGACTTCTTCCGATTGTAATTCTTTACATTGCGTTACAGAAACATTTTATAAAAGGTATGGTTGACAGTGCAATTAAATAGAGGAGAGACTATGAGGATTAATAGAAATGAAAATGAAGTATGTATAGAAAATGAAGTTGGTCAGATTGTATTCGAATTAAATGAAGATACATATAGATACAGTGTTCGGGGAAAGGTTGTCTATATTGGAAAAATTAATATTAACGTAGACACTACAAATGCAAAGGATGATACATACAAAGTGGACTTGATTTCGATTGAGGAAGAATCTCATAAAGTAAAATTGATATTTAGTTCAGAGAATAGAGTATGGGATAAAAAATTAATTGTCTACGAAATACATAATTTGCATATAGAAAGTTACGCTATTGTATCGGGGACAAACAAGAAGATTACAGATATTGTGTTTGGTGGATTTGAGAGGAAAGAAGAACGGTTTCAAAGTTATTATGCGCCCCGATTCGACTGGGAATTTGGAGAAGTTGTTAAATCCATAGAGGAGGATGATATCTTGTCTTGCCAGCAATGGCTTAGTCCACCATTATTCTGTTATGTTTTTAAAGATGAAGACGAGTGTGTTCCGATATTTGTTGCTGCGAAGCAGGGGGAGAATAATTATGTTAGCATGAAACATCATGCTAGAACGAGTGCGATTAGTCTGCAGTTTGAGGGGCACCAAGAAGTAGATGGCTGCTATGAAAGTCCAACTCTAGTATTGGGCAGGAATACAGAGAGCTTAAAGGGTGCTCTGAAAGTATATAAGGAATATTTAGTGGAGAACAACTGTGTAGTAGAGGTGGAAGAGAAAGAGATACCAAGTTGGTGGAAAGAGCCGATTTTCTGTGGTTGGGGGGAAATGCGCTATGAATATCGAGCAGATCATGACAACCATGAAAATGGTAACTTTATCAATGTTACGGACTATTGCACTGAAAAACGATATAATAATTATATAAAAACATTGGAGGAGAATGGAGTCAACCCAGGAACGATTATCATAGATATGGGATGGGCGCTTAATCCAGCACTAGCTGAACCAAATGAACACAAATGGGATGATATGCGAGCTTTTATTGATCGAGAACATGAGAAGGGAAGACATGTGTTATTATGGTATACACCGGTTGTGACACAGGGACTTCCAGATGAGGCGTGCTTGATGTTGAATGACCGTGCAGTAGCACCAGATCCTACCAATCCAATCTACAAAGAAATTCTAGAAAAAGAGATATACAAAATGCTTTCGTCAGATGAAGGGTGTTTAAATGCAGATGGATTTAAAATTGATTTCACACAAAACACGCCATCAGAGGAGGGGATATTCAAGTGCTACTTGAATACATTCTTTGGATTAATAAATGAGACAAATGAAGAACATTTGTATGTGCACAGAGAAGAAAGAGATGAGTTGATTTCTGTATATGAAAAAAATGTATGGGGAGTGGAGTTGCTAAAGGCCTATATAAAAAATCTCTATGTATATATGAAGAAAGTCAAAGGAGATAGTGTTTTGATTACGCACACGCCAAATCCATATTTCGCAGAAGTGGTTGATGTGTTGCGTTTAAACGATTTGGATGGAGTAAGCCCAGGGGTTTTAGAAATAATGAAAATGAGAGCATTGATTGCTGAAACAGGTTGTGATAAGTGGTTGATTGATACGGATAATGATTTGATGGTAGATAAAGAGCATTGGAGAGATTATATCAAAATGCAGTTGGAGTTGGGAATACCAGATACATACTATTCATCGCATATTGCGGCATCGAACGAAACTTTTGGAGAGGTGGAGTATGCAATTCTAAGAGAAGTTTTTGATGAATATAGAAGTAAGATGAACTATTCGTGATGAGTGTAATCTTGCAATGGGTTGAAATGATTTGCTTGGAGGTGGAAAATGTTAGAGGGTTTAAAAAAAGAAGTGTATGATGCTAATATGGATTTGGTGAAATACGGTCTAGTCACCTTTACGTGGGGAAATGTTTCGGGAAGGGATGAGGATAGTGGATATATTGTAATAAAACCAAGTGGAGTTCCGTATGAAGTGCTTAAGTCAGAGGATATGGTGGTGATGGATTTGTATGGAAATAAGATAGAGGGTAAATACAAACCGTCATCAGATACGGCAACTCATATAGAGTTATATAAAGCATATTCAGAAATAAAAGGTATTACACATACCCATTCGAATATGGCGGTTTCTTGGGCGGCGGCAAATCGGGATATACCGAATTATAATACGACTCATAGCGATTATTTTTATGGTGATATTGTGTGTGCTAGAAGTTTGACAAGGGAAGAAGTGGAGGAAGCATACGAAAAAAATACAGGGTTGGTTATTGTTGAAACGTTGAAAATGAAGAAAATTAGCCCGATGCATAATCCGGGTATACTATGCGCGAATCATGGACCATTCACATGGGGGAAAGATGCACATGAGTCAGTGCATAATGCGGTTGTGATGGAGCAAGTGGCACAAATGGCATACCACGCTGAGGTCTTGAATCAAAAAATCAAGTTGATACCCAGTTATGTAACGGAGAAGCACTTTTTGAGAAAGCATGGAGAGAATTCATATTACGGACAATAAATAAATTGAGAAAACAATACAAATATAAATTTGTATTGTTTTCTTGTTGCAAAAATGTATATTGTACACAAAATCATATGCTGAATACTATTAAAAGTGATGAAAGTGTTGAGTTGTATTGACATTTATAGGTTAAATTAATATTATATAAATACAAATAAATTTATTTGTATTTATTGACAATACAAATAAATAAGGAGGAAGAGGGACACATATGTCAAAGTATATGGAAATAGTTGTTTGGATAAAGGAGAGAATTTCTGAATCTGTATTTTTGCCTAATGACAAAATTCCATCAGAGTACGAGTTGATGGAGCGATTTCAAGTCAGTCGACAAACAGTGCGGAAAGCATTGGAAGTTTTGGAATCTGAGGGAGAGGTGAAAAGTCGTCAGGGCAGCGGTACTTTCGTGATAAAAAAACAAGTTCCAACGCGTAGCTTATGCACTAGAGTAGCGGTAATTACGACATATGTAGATAATTATATTTTTCCTAAAATTATAAAGGGGATTGAAAAATCATTGGATGAGAATGGTTATCAAGTACAAATTTCCTTTACAAATAATAGTGGTTCGAGGGAGGAGGAGATACTGAAAGATTTATTGAAGCAGGAATTAGGGGGAGTTATTGTAGAAACTACAAAAAGTGCTTTACCTAATCCTAATTTACATCTATATCGGCAGTTGCAACAGAGAAATGTTCCGATTGTATTCATCCATAGTTGTTATCCGGAAATAAATGCACCTATGGTTTCTCTTGAAGATGAGAAGGCAGGAAGAACAATGACACGCCATTTGATTAAGTATGGTCATGAGAAAATCGGTGCTGTATTTAAGATGGATGATGGTCAAGGTGTACGTAGATATAGTGGATATCTTAAGGAAATGTTGGATCATGGCTTGACGATTAAAGGGAATCATGTTGTTTGGGTAGATACTGAAGATGTAAAAAACACGAACTTGATTGAAGGCAAATTATTGGAAAGATTAAAAGGATGTACAGGGGTTGTGTGTTATAACGATCAAATTGCATGCCATTTAATACAAATATTTAAAAAATACAATATATCTGTACCAGAGGATATATCAATTGTAAGTGTAGATAACACTGAATTAGCTAAGTTGTTAAATATTGAGCTGACTTCCGTGCAGCACCCAAAAGAAGAATTAGGTATAAAGGCTGCAGAAACACTAATTAAGATGATGGAAACAGGAGTTAAGTGTGATTCGTACGAGTTTGAAGGTGAACTTTTTATACGAAGAACTACAAAGTGTAGAGAAAATTAAGAAAAAAGGAGAATGAAATATGTTAAAAAATAAAGAATATAAATTTTGGTTTGCAACAGGATCGCAAGATCTGTATGGAGAGGAGTGCCTGAGGAATGTAGCGGAACATTCCGCAATTATAGTAGAGAAACTGAACCAATCAGGAAAGTTACCATATGAGGTAGTTCTAAAGCCAACCTTGATTACCAATGAATTAATTAGAAAAACGTTCAATGAAGCAAATGCAGATGAATTCTGTGCAGGGGTTATTACTTGGATGCATACCTTCTCTCCTGCGAAATCATGGATTCTAGGATTGCAAGAATACAGAAAACCACTGTGTCACCTACATACTCAGTTCAATGAAGAAATTCCATATGACACCATTGACATGGATTTTATGAATGAGAATCAGGCGGCACACGGAGACCGAGAGTATGGGCACATTGTAAGTCGTATGGGGATTGAGCGAGAAATCATCGTAGGACATTGGGCGAATCCAGAGGTACAAACGAGGTTGGCATCATGGATGCGAACTGCCGTAGGAGTCATGGAGAGTAGCCATATCCGCGTTATGCGAATTGCAGACAATATGCGAAATGTTGCAGTAACCGAGGGGGATAAGGTAGAGGCACAGATTAAGTTTGGTTGGGAAATCGACGCCTACCCAGTCAATGAGATTGCAGACGTGGTAAAAGATGTAACGACAGGAGAAATCAATACCTTAGTGGAAGAATACTATGATAAATACCAGATTTTACTAGAAGGTAGAGAAGCAGACCAGTTTCGAAAACATGTAGAAGTACAAGCAGGGATTGAAATTGGATTTGAGAAGTTTCTGATAGAGAAGAACTATCAAGCGATTGTAACACATTTCGGAGATTTAGGCTCCCTACAGCAATTGCCAGGTCTTGCCATTCAACGCCTGATGGAAAAAGGTTATGGCTTCGGTGGAGAAGGCGATTGGAAGACGGCGGCTATGGTCCGTCTGATGAAGATTATGACAGCAGGAATGGAAGGAGCGAAGGGAACCTCCTTTATGGAAGATTACACCTATAACTTCGTTCCAGGAAAAGAAGGAATCCTACAAGCGCATATGTTGGAAGTGTGCCCAAGTGTTGCGGAGGGTCCAATTAGTATTAAGGTAAATCCATTGTCCATGGGAGAACGGGAAGATCCAGCGCGATTGGTGTTTACATCGAAGACAGGAAAAGGCGTAGCAACATCGTTAATCGACTTAGGAAATCGTTTCCGTTTGATTATCAATGCAGTCAATTGCAAGAAGGTGGAAGCTGAGATGCCAAAACTCCCCGTGGCAACTGCGTTTTGGACACCAGAACCTAGTTTGGCAGTAGGGGCAGAAGCTTGGATTCTAGCGGGTGGAGCACATCATACCGCATTCTCTTATGATCTCAGTGTAGACCAGATGGTTGCATGGGGTGCAGCCATGGGAATCGAGACAGTGGTCATTGACCAAGATACAACCATACGGAACTTAAAGAACGAATTACGTTGGAATTCGATTGCATACAAATAGAAGAACAGCAAACCAGTGATTTCTGCAATTGAAACTGCTGGTTTGTTTTGGAAGTGAGGACATGAATGGAGGAAGATCATGACGACAATTAGAAAATGTATTATAGAAGGAAAAGCTTCTTTGGGGATTGAACTTGGATCAACGAGAATCAAAGGCGTCTTAGTGAATGAGAGCAATGAGCCCATTGCTTCAGGGGATTATGAGTGGGAAAATCAACTCGTAGAGGATGTGTGGACTTATAGCATAGACGATGTGTGGAAAGGAATTCAAGGATGCTATGCGAATCTCAAGGCAGAAGTGGAATTAAAATATAATGTGAAATTAACGAAGTTGGCAAGTTTAGGGATTAGTGGAATGATGCATGGATATATGGTGTTTGATGGTGAGAGGAACTTGCTAGCCCCATTTCGCACTTGGCGTAACACCATGACAGAGGCAGAGTCCGAAGAACTCACAGAGCTATTTCAATACAATATTCCACAGCGCTGGAGTATTGCCCATTTATATCAGGCAATCAAGGCGGATTTAGACCATGCGGAAAAGATTCGGTATATGACAACTTTGGCTGGTTACTTACATTGGATGCTAAGTGGCGAAAAGGTGTTGGGAGTTGGAGAAGCATCGGGAATGTTTCCCATTGATATAGAAACAAGGTCCTACCATAGCAAAATGCTAAAGCAATTTCAGGAGAAAGTGGCATGGAAGGAATATCCATGGACGTTGGAAGAGATTCTTCCCAATGTGCTTGTAGCAGGCGAGACAGCAGGGTGTCTTACCGACGAGGGAGCAAATCTACTAGATCCAACAGGGGAATTAGAATCAGGGGTTCCGATGTGTCCGCCAGAGGGAGATGCAGGGACAGGAATGGTTGCCACCAATAGCATAACAGAGCGTACCGCCAATGTATCTGCGGGAACATCCATCTTTGCGATGGTTGTGCTGGAAAAAGAACTATCGAAAGTCTATCGTGAGATCGATATGGTCACCACTCCAGCGGGCAGTCTCGTGGCCATGGCACACTGTAACAACTGCACTTCAGACCTAAATGCTTGGGTTGGATTATTCAAGGAATTTACGGAAGCCATGGGTGTGGATGTAGATATGAATACATTATTTGCAACCTTATATAATCAAGCATTAGAGGGAGAATCAGACTGTGGAGGATTATTGGCGTATAATTACTTATCAGGAGAACATATAACGGGTTTGGAGGCGGGACGCCCCATGTTCGTACGAACTCCAGAGAGCAAATTTACCTTGGCAAACTTCATGAGAACGCATTTGTTTACCACATTTGGAGCACTGAAGGTTGGTATGGACATCCTACAAAAAGACGAAAAAGTACAGATCGATAGCGTTTTAGGTCATGGTGGTATCTTTAAGACCAAAGGAGTGGCACAAGGAATTCTAGCAGGTGCATTAAATACTCCCGTATCTGTCATGGAAACGGCTGGAGAAGGCGGTGCATGGGGAATTGCATTATTGGCATCTTATTTGGTAAACAAAGATGAGGGTGAAACCCTAAATGATTTTCTAAAGACAAAATGTTTCGCAGGTTCAGAAGGCACGAAAATGGAACCACAGGAAAAAGATGTAGAGGGATTTGAGATGTTTGCCAAGAGATATCGACAAGGATTAGAAATCGAGCAAGCGGCAGTGAAATATCTGAAGTAATAGTATAGACGTAAAAGTTTTTGGTAGATAGCAATTGCTATAAAGTTTGCTAAAAGTTCCATCAGTCAAGAGGACAGTAGTAGGAGGAAGCACTGCTTCGTATCACTGCTGTCCTCAACTTATGTATTGCAAACAATGTAAAAAATATGGTTTAATTGATGTAGTTAGGGTTTCATAGTTTTCAGCAAAGGTTGGTGGCAGAGATGATAAAAGTATTTTTGGTAGAAGATGAAATTGTTGTGAGAGAAGGAATAAAAACTCAAATTGATTGGGAGGTGCATGGGCTAGAATTTGTTGGGGAAGCCAGTGATGGAGAATTAGCTTATCCCAAGATACTGAGTGAGAAACCAGATATCATTATCACAGATATTAAAATGCCATTTATGGATGGACTAGAGCTCAGTGAGCTGGTGAAGAAGGAATTGCCAGATACTAGAATCATCATATTGAGCGGACACGATGATTTTAAATATGCGAAACAAGCCATACGACTAAAAGTGACAGACTATTTGATTAAACCTATTTCGAAAAAGGAATTAACTAATGTTTTGATCAAGATATCAGAGGTGATAAGAAAAGAAAGGGAAGAAGACCTAAGACGAAGATCTCAGGACGATTTATATAATTTCCTACATAAAAATAGATATATGTTCTTTGGGGATTTAATCAATAAGGGATATTCGTATCGTGATCTGATGGTCAAAGCAGAGCAATTGAAGATTGAAATACAAGGATCGAATTTTAATATGATTTTAGCAAAAATGTTCTCAGAGGAAATGGAGGGAGAGGAGGAAAATATTTCTCTCTTTAGTATGGAAGACAAGTTGTTGGAATTAGAAGGGAAATATAGGTTCATATATTTTGATCGTGGACTAGAAGGCATGGCGTTCTTAATGATGGGAGAGACGGAATTAGAGTTAGAGAGTAATAGTGAAAAATTGATAGAAGAGATGATATCTCTATTTGTAAATAAAGAAAAAAAACAATATTTTATTGGTGTAGGAACACCTTGTTGCCGACTTACAGAGGTGTATAAGAGTTACGAAAGTGCATCAAAAGTCTTCGCATATCAATATTTTTATAGTGAAAGTCAAATCTTGCGATCAGGTGATCTGCAGGAGAAGAGCGAGGCAAAGGTACCGATGAAAAAGCCGGATAATTCTGTTATTAGGAAATTCCTACTCAATGGATCTCTGACAGATGTGCAGGGATTTGTTGAGAATTATTTTAATGAGATTTCAGATGCTTCAATAAATTCAATCATCTTCAAGCAGTATCTAATCGTAGATTTTTATCTAGCAGTGAAGGGGTTTGTAGATGAGGTCGGGATTGATGCACAGGAGGTGTTGGAATCGAGGGGTGAGGTTGGAGATATTGCTTATGATTTTACAAAGGCAAAGTCCTACTTTGTGGAGCTCATAGAAGCCATTGTAGATAAAAGAATCGGTATGACAGTAAACAAATATGAAATCATTATAAAAAAGGCAAAAGAATATATTGGGTCACACTATAACGAGGAAGATATTTCCCTAAATGCAGTTGCGGCAAGCGTCAATATTAGTCCGAGTCATTTCAGTACAATATTTAGTCAAACAGTCGGGGAAACATTTATCGAATACTTGACTTTTGTCCGAATGAATAAGGCGAAGGAGATTCTGGCTACTTCAAATATGAAGATTACTGAGGTGGGCTATCAGGTGGGATACAAAGATTCTCATTATTTTAGCTATATTTTTAAAAAGGTAAATGGAATCACGCCAAAAGAATATAGAAGTAGGAGTCAGCTATGATGAAGATGAGTAAACATCAGACAAGAGATCAGAAAACCATAAAACAGCGATTCTTTCGGATTCGATTAGCGATCTATATCTCTGTGGTAATCCTTATTTTTGGATTAATTGGTACGATTTGGTATTATAATTCTGCATACAAGAAGATAATTCAGGATTTAAATATTGCAACACAAATCAATTTTGATTTTCAGACGAATATTGACTCGATGATGTATCAGATTGTAATTGGAGGATCCAGTTTTGAAGAAGAAGACCCTTATCAAGAAATTGGCAATACAAAATTACTCATTGAAGATTTGAGAAAGCATGCTAGCACTTTGAAACAGCAGGAATATTTGGAGGGGATTACGCGCTTACTCAATATATTAGAGGATAGAATAGAGGATATCGAGGGAAGTTATAGAGAAATTAATAATTATGATATCAATATGCAGAATCTGGACGAGAATGTCTATATGCTTACTGAACTTGTCCAAGAAAAATTGTCAGACTTTATTCATAACGAAGCTCAAAATCTAGAAGAGGTGAGAATTCAATTAGAGAGGCAGTTAAATGGAATTGTATTTGCCATTATATCTGTTGAAGTGTTGTTGATGTTTATCTTATGGAGGCTACTAAAAAAATTCTCGACGGATACTCAAAACTCATTAGAAGAATTATGTGAAATGACAAACAAAGTAGGTGAAGGCGCTTTCGAAGTAGAAAATCCTCACAGTCCAATTACAGAAATTTGGTTTTTGGAAAATAAATTTTTAGAAATGACGAACAGAATTCGTATTTTGATAAAAACTATAAAAAAAGAACAGGTACACTTAAGGGAAACAGAACTGAAGCTCTTACAAGCGCAGATTAATCCGCATTTTTTATACAATACATTTGACACAATTATTTGGTTGGTAGAAGCAGCTAAAAATGAAGAAGCGATTAATATGACCACATCCCTTGCTACTTTTTTCAAAACTACTCTTAGCAAGGGAAAAGATTTTATTACGATTGCGGAGGAGAAAACGCACATCGAGAGTTATCTGGAAATACAAAAGGCTAGATACAGAGATATCCTAAAGTATCACATAGAGATAGATGAAGAAATTGAACATTATTACATCTTGAAGCTAACATTGCAGCCCTTGGTTGAAAATGCCTTATACCATGGAATTAAGAATAAGAGAGGAGTGGGGACGATTCGAATCAGAGGAGTTCAAGAGGGGGATAGTATTTTGATTTCAGTGGAGGATGATGGGATTGGAATCGAGGAAGAGATGTTAAATCACTTGAATCATTTGATAGAAAAAAAGGAATTAGACCCGCAGGATGGTGGGTTTGGACTGATCAATGTCAACGAGCGAATTCAGCTTTTTTACGGAGAAGAGTATGGATTGAAACTATATTCAAAAAGTCAAGGTACGATAGCGAAGGTTCATATTCCAAAAAAAATGTAAATATCAAAAATAATCCAACTTTTTCACAAAATTATTTGTGAAATGCAAAAAAAATACAACAAAGTTCGAATTAAACTAGGTAGAGACTGATGTGCCTGACAGATATAATAAATGCATACTAAATCGCGAAAGGCGAAAAAAAGGGAGGAAGAGATATGAAGAAAAAAGTAGTAAGCGCATTGATGTGTACAATGTTGGTTGCAAGTATGATGATTGGATGTACCTCAGATCCTGGAGCAAATCAAGCAAGTGAACCAGCGGCAGAAGAAGCAACAGAGGAAGCCACAGCGGAAGAGGCGCCAGCAGAGGAAGCAAGTGGTGATGGGGAGACAATCGTCGTTGGATATGCTCAGGTTGGAGCAGAATCCGACTGGAGAATGGCCAATACAGAGTCGTTCCAAACAACATTCGTAGAAGAAAACGGATATGAGTTAATCTTTGTTGATGGACAACAGAAACAAGAAAATCAAATCAAAGCAATTCGTGATTTTATCCAACAGGATGTTGACTATATTGTTTTAGCACCTGTAGTGGAGACTGGTTGGGAGACGGTACTTGGTGAAGCAAAAGAAGCAGGAATTCCAGTTATCTTATCTGACCGTATGGTCGATGTGTCTGATGATTCTCTATATACTTGTTGGGTTGGTGGAGATTTTATTAAAGAGGGAAATGATGCGGCTCTATGGCTAGCTGATTATCTAGCAGAACAAGGAAGAGAAGACGAAGAAATCAATCTCGTTACATTACAAGGAACAATCGGTGCGTCAGCACAAGTAGGTAGAACAGATGGATTTGCGGAAATCTTAGCAGAACACGAAAATTGGAATATGCTTGAGTTACAAACAGGTGAATTCACACAGACAAAAGGTCAAGAAGTTATGGAATCATTCTTGAAGAAATATGATGATATTGATGTTGTAGTATGTGAGAATGATAATATGGCATTCGGCGCAGTAGATGCGATTAAGGCTGCTGGTCTTACATGTGGACCAGAGGGTGATATCATTGTAATTGGATATGATGCAGTTGCAGCAGCATTCGAGTCTATGATTGCAGGTGATATGAATGTATCGGTTGAGTGTAACCCATTGCATGGACCACGAGTGGCTGAAATTATCACACAACTTGAAAACGGCGAAACTCCTGAAAAAATTGCATACGTAGATGAAGGTGTATTCCCAGCTGAAACAGCAGAAGAAACATTGCCAACACGTAAATATTAATTAAAAAGGTGTTCAAAAAAAGGGGACGTTTTCGTTCCCTTTTTTTTAAAAGAGAGAGGTGGAGAGATGAAAGACAATGTTGTACTTACTATGAAAAAAATAAGTAAGCATTTCCCAGGTGTTACAGCACTTAGTGATGTAGATTTCACCTTGAACAAGGGAGAAATTCATGCACTGATGGGTGAGAATGGAGCTGGAAAATCAACCTTGATTAAGGTGTTGACAGGGGTTGAAGAATTCGAAACGGGAGAAATCAAGATCGCTGGTAAGGAAAAGCCGATCATAAATAAATATCCGCAAGAGGCACAAGAAAATGGAATCAGTACGGTATATCAAGAGGTGAATCTGTGTCCGAATCTATCAGTTGCCGAGAATCTGTTTGTTGGTAGAGAGCCAATGAAGTTTGGGCGAATTGATTGGCGGACGATGAATAAGAATGCTAGGAAATTGGTTGAAAAATATAATTTGGAAGTTGAAGTGACGAAAGCAGTAGAAAACTATTCGGTGGCAATTCAACAGATGATTGCCATTGCAAGGGCAGTGGATACCTCGGCAAAGGTTTTGATTCTAGATGAACCTACTTCATCCTTAGATGAGAGTGAAGTAGAGCAATTATTTGGAGTTATGCGTCAGCTGAGATCTGAGGGAGTAGGGATTGTATTCGTGACACATTTCCTTGAGCAGGTATATGCGGTTTGTGATAAAATAACTGTTTTGAGAAATGGTACTCTTGTAGGGGAATTTGAAGTGGAGAAATTGCCAAGGGTACAGTTAGTAGCAAAGATG
>CAYJFY010000017.1:27671-44955 GCA_964369755.1 uncultured Lachnospiraceae bacterium | reverse complement strand
AATCTATCCCAGGAGACATTTGAAACAGCATGTAATGGGGTGTTTGCAGAGCCTCCTGTAGATCACTTATATAAAGAAGTGCTAGAGATGAATGAGGGAAGTCGTGTGTTTGCAGTGGAATATCTACCAGGTCAGTTTGATCAGAGAGCGGATTCGGCTGTTCAATGTACCCAGTTTATCAATGCGGATGAGAAACCGATTATTCGTTCGGCGATTACCTATGTGATTGGTGGAAGTATCAGTGATGAGGAGTTTGAAGCGATCAAAAGTCATTGCATCAATCCAGTGGACTCTAGAGAAACGGGATTAGAGAAACCAGAGACTTTAGAGATTGAATTTGAAGAGCCAGAGGATGTTGCGATCTTGACAGGATTTCAATCTATGGAAGAAACGAGTCTAAAAGAATTATATGACTCATTGGGATTAGCAATGACTTTTAAGGATTTCTTACATATTCAAGGTTATTTTCATGGGGAAGAAAATAGAGATCCTAGCATGACAGAGATTAGAGTGTTAGATACCTATTGGTCGGATCACTGTCGTCATACTACATTTTCTACCGAATTAACAAGTGTAAGTTTCGGTGAAGGTGATTATCGTGTGCCCATGGAAGCGAGTTATAAGAAGTATTTGGCAGATCATAGTGAGATATTTAAGGGAAGAGAAGATAAGTTTGTTTGCTTGATGGATCTTGCACTGATGGCAATGCGAAAGTTGAAGAAGGAGGGAAAACTAGATGACCAAGAAGAAAGTGATGAAATTAATGCTTGTAGCATCGTTGTACCTGTCCTTGTCGATGGTATTGAAGAGGAATGGTTGGTAAACTTCAAGAATGAAACACACAATCACCCGACAGAGATTGAACCTTTTGGTGGGGCGGCTACTTGTCTAGGTGGAGCGATTCGTGACCCACTTTCTGGTCGTACCTACGTATATCAAGCAATGCGTGTAACAGGGGCAGCAGATCCAACAGTTGCGGTAAATGAAACACTAAAAGGAAAGTTGCCACAGAAGAAGATTGTCCGTGGTGCAGCCCATGGATATAGCTCTTATGGAAATCAAATCGGACTTGCAACAGGAGCGGTGAAGGAGATTTATCATCCAAATTATGTGGCAAAACGAATGGAAATCGGTGCAGTTCTAGGGGCAGCACCAAGACGAGCTGTCATTCGTGAAACTTCTGATCCGGGAGATATCATTGTATTATTAGGTGGACGTACTGGACGTGATGGTTGCGGCGGAGCAACTGGTTCGTCGAAGGTTCACACCGAAGAGTCAATCGAATCTTGTGGAGCAGAGGTACAAAAAGGGAATCCGCCAACAGAGCGTAAGATTCAGAGATTGTTCCGCAGAGAAGAAGTGAGTGCACTGATTAAGAAATGTAATGATTTCGGAGCGGGTGGAGTTTCGGTTGCAATCGGAGAATTAGCAGACGGATTAAGAGTCGATTTAGATAAAGTGCCAAAGAAATATGCTGGATTAGACGGAACAGAGATTTCTATCTCAGAGTCTCAGGAGCGTATGGCTGTTGTATTAGATCCAAAAGATGTGCAACAATTCCTTGCTTATGCGATTGAGGAGAATCTAGAAGCGGTAGAGGTGGCAGTAGTAACAGAAGAGCCAAGGTTGATCTTGTCTTGGAGAGGTAGAGAAATCGTTAATATTGCGAGACAATTCCTAGATACCAACGGTGCACATCAGGAAACTTCTGTTGAAGTAGAGATTCCGAGTAAATCAGAGAGTATCTTCGTACAGCAAGAAATTCAAGATGAGAAGAGCAAGTGGTTGGAAGTGCTAGCCGATTTGAATGTTTGTTCTCAAAAAGGCTTGGTAGAGATGTTTGATGGTAGTATCGGAGCCGGTTCGGTATTGATGCCACATGGTGGAAAAAATCAAATGACAGAGACACAAGCAATGGTGGCAAAACTTCCAGTTCTAACAGGGAAATGTGATACGGTAACAATGATGAGTTATGGCTATGATCCATATTTGTCTAGTTGGAGTCCATATCATGGAGCGACATATGCAGTAGTAGAATCTGTAGCAAAAATTGTTGCAACGGGTGGAGATTATAAGAAAATTAGATTTACATTCCAAGAATACTTCCGTCGAATGACAGAAGATCCAAAGAGATGGAGTCAACCATTTGCAGCATTACTTGGTGCTTATGAGGCACAAATCGGATTTGGCTTGCCATCCATCGGTGGAAAAGACAGTATGTCGGGAAGTTTTAATGAGGTCGATGTTCCTCCAACTTTAGTATCATTTGCAGTAGACATTGCCGAGCAGAAAGATATCATTACACCTGAATTGAAACAAGCGAAGAATAAATTAGTTTGGATAAAGATTGATAAGGATGCATATGACCTTCCAGTATATGAACAAGTGATGGATCAATATGGAAAGTTATATGAAGATATCCAGAATGGAAACGTAGTATCTGCCTATGCATTAGATCGACATGGTGTGGTTGCAGCAATCAGCAAGATGGCATTTGGGAATGATATGGGAGTTAAGATTGAGCACTCTGTAGATACAAGAGAGTTATTTGCCCCTGCATTTGGTGATATTATAGCAGAGATTCCAGATGGAAAAGTGGGAGAGCTCAAGGTAAGTTATACAGTAATTGGTGAAGTGACAGAGGCGGCAGAATTCACACATGGAAATGTAGTGATTCCGATGCAAGAAGCTGTAGAAGCTTGGACAAGTACGCTAGAAAAAGTATTTGCGACAACTTCAAAAGCATCCTCAGATGTCATGGTGGATTCTAAATTGTATGATACAAAAGACATCCATATATGCAGCCAAAAAATCGGACAGCCTACAGTATTCATTCCAGTATTCCCGGGTACAAACTGTGAATATGATAGCAGCAAGGCATTCGAAGCGGCTGGTGCAAAGGTAATCACAAAAGTATTTAAGAACTTAAATGCTACAGATATCCGTGATTCCATCCAAGAATTTGAGAAGTCAATCGCACAAGCACAGATGATTATGTTCCCAGGTGGATTTAGTGCGGGAGATGAACCAGATGGTTCAGCAAAATTCTTCGCAACTGCATTCCAGAATGAGAAGCTAAAAGAAGCAGTAGAGAAACTATTGAATGAGAGAGATGGTTTAGCACTAGGAATCTGTAATGGTTTCCAAGCACTCATCAAGCTAGGTCTCGTTCCAGAAGGCAAGATTGTAGGGCAAACAGCAGATTCGCCTACATTGACCTACAACACCATCGGACGACACATCTCGAAGATGGTATACACAAAAGTGGTGTCCAATAAATCACCATGGCTACAACAAGCACAACTCGGAGGTGTATATACCAATCCAGCATCCCATGGGGAGGGAAGATTCGTAGCAAGCGAAGAGTGGTTGAATCAGTTGGTGGCAAATGGACAGATTGCAACACAATATTGCGACTTAAGCGGAAATACTTCAATGAACGAAGAGTGGAACGTCAACGGTTCCTACCATGCAATCGAGGGAATCACAAGTCCAGACGGACGTGTCCTAGGAAAGATGGCACATTCAGAGAGAAGAGGCCAAGGTGTGGCAATCAACATCTATGGAGAACAAGACTTGAAGATATTCGAATCAGGAGTAAAATACTTTAGTTAAGTGAATAGGGGACGGGGGAAGAATGAAACGACATTGTTACATTTCCCTCCGTCCCCAAAAAAACAAAAAAGTACTTGCAATAGGATAAAGAGTGTGGTAGAATACTCTTGTTGTCATATAAGAAGCAGGTGTGGCGGAATGGCAGACGCACAAGACTCAAAATCTTGCGGGGGCAACCTCGTGTGGGTTCAAGTCCCACCACCTGCATAAAAAAAACTCGTACTGAAAGTACGGGTTTTTTCATGCATAAGAGACTTGGCTTTTATTCATTTGACA
Organism: uncultured Lachnospiraceae bacterium; assembly: GCA_964369755.1. Classification (GTDB taxonomy): domain Bacteria; phylum Bacillota; class Clostridia; order Lachnospirales; family Lachnospiraceae; genus CAUPWF01. The sequence goes on along the minus strand of CAYJFY010000017.1, from coordinate 41,064 downwards.
TAACGTCATAAAGTTCTTTCTTGATATCTTCTAAGCTTTTATTTATAGTCGATATGGCTTGAGATAGATTCTGTGATGTCTGTTCACTGGTAGAAAGGGTTCGATAAGAATCGTCTGCTAGCTTCTTGATTTCGGTGGCTACTACTGCGAATCCTACACCATAATTACCGGCGTGAGCCGCTTCAATTCCTGCATTAATTGCAATGATTTTGGTCTGGGTTGCAATATCATTCAGCTTTTTATTGGTGGAGTTATTCGCGTTTATTAAATCATTGATGGCGTTGATGCTACCGATGAAGTTCTCGAATTTGTTCTCAAAATCCATTAATTTGTCATGGATTTCCACTTTCGCATATCGATTACAGTTCTTATTATGATTTTTCCCCATTGCTACGGCAGAGACAAAGTCCTTGCAGCTTCCGTACCCACAAGAGAAACAGTTGATATTTCTGTCCTCTGGTGTCAGCTTTCCTAAATTGATAAATGCTTGCTCCAAATCACGATCCAATGGCTTTTTGATATGGATAGAACGATTTGCATATCTACGTGTGAAGTCGTTGATGTTTAGATGTCGGTCAAAATAATCAAATAGTTCCTGAGCATGTTCTCTTGATACGGTTGATTTTGTTTGGTTCGTATTATAATCGATACTGTTTTGTGAGATGTTTTTCAGTGTTCCAGTACCTAAGTTACAGCCATGAGAGCAGTTGAGCACGTCTACTAGCAGTGGTATCGGTTGATGAGAGGCAGCATGTTGACTATATTCTTCAAAATAGTGTTCTACATGTTCCATACCTTCTACTTGTTTTACCCAGACCTCATCACCTAGATAAAAATGAACGTTTTCCTTCAATCCGCCTGGACGTGAGAAGGCGAATCCCCATGAACCATCTAGATTATCAAAGTTTGCTGGAGGGAAGTTCATTAATTGTATGTTGTTATCAGTGATGTACTGAGTAAGGGCTGCGTAGGTTACATTGTAATTAATGTTATTTCCGGTGTTCTCATCATCAAATTCATAGGATTTTCCGATACATGGGGATAAAAATGCAATCTGGTCATTTACATTCTTGTATTTTCTCAAATAGATTGCAGTGCAAAGGGCAGGACTATGTATTGGTGAGAGATAATCAATGAGTCTTGGTTTGAAGTACTCAATATATTTCACAATGACTGGACAGGGTTGAGCGATTACACTGTTTAAGTGATGTTCTTTAATTGCTTTGATGTATCCCCAAGTGCAGATATCTGCTCCATAGGAAACATCATAGATTAGATGAACACCTAAGCTTTTTAGGAAGCCAAAGAGTCTATCCAAATCTCTGAAATTTGTCCGTGCAGCTGGTGCGACGACGAGCGAAATTGGAACGCCTGATTGTAAGTCGGCAAAAAATCGTTCGGTATCATCCGCGTATCGACGAGCTTGATGGTCGCAGATATCGATACATTCACCACAACCGATACACATTTCATTATCTACATGAATTTTATTGTTCCCATCTTCGCAAGTGGCGATGTTAGCATTTACTGGACATTTAAATACACATTTGTTACATCCAACACACAGATTTTCATCTGTAAAAATTAGTTCTTTCTTCATTCATTATCCCCTATCTGTATTGCTACTGAGTATTTGTGATTCGTATCTGCCTCCATTATATATTTTGATAGGAAAAAAGTAAATACTTCTTGTTTCACAAGTCCTAAATATGTTAATATAATGGAAGTGTACTTGCAGAAGATTGCCCAAGGAAAATGAGGGTAAGAGGAGAGAAAATATGTGTGAGAATAAAGCAGAGCATTCATCAGATAACAAACTTATGGACCATAGATTCCATGTAATGAGTTACGAGCAATTTATCCTTGATAATAAGGTGAAGAAATTCAATAAGATTTGCATGATAAAGATTATTAATGCGGATACCACAATTGCTACATTGGGGGAAGAGAAGTATAACCGAACCTGTGCGGAGTTTTTGGCTATAGGGAATGAGGCATATAAACAGATGGGAATAGGCCATATAATTCATGTGTATGCGCATACTTATAAATCATTTATGGCGGTGGCAAATGATGAGATGAGCGATGAAGATTTCTATAATCTAATGAAAGCGAACTATGAGCAGTATGAGGTGGCTACATCACAGCAGACAGATATCAGTGGTGTATCAAGATTTGCATTGGCATTTGGGGATAATTTAATCAATCGGATTAATAGTGTGTATTATGTGAATAGAAATCTGCAGAATAATTTTTTAGTTGCACAGAATGAGTGGGAATTATTGGCACTAGAGTCAGAGGAAAATTTCAAAGTGTTTGATTTAATAAACCATGCCATTAATCACGATAAGGTCGTGCCATTTTATCAGGGGATACGTAATAATGAAAATGGTAAAATTGAAAAATACGAAGCTTTGATGCGAATTTATGACCAAGAGGGGAAGGTTTGTCCACCAGGGATGTTTCTGCCGATTGCGAAAAAGTTTAAACTGTATCTTACTTTGAGTAAAATAATCATTGATAAAGCATTATCTGAATTTGAGAATAGTGAGTGTGATTTAGGTATAAATATCTCATTATTAGATATTCAGTCAGATGAGTTTCAAGAGTGGTTCATTGAGAGGTTGAAGAAATACCCAAATCCGACAAAGGTAGTATTGGAATTTGTGGAAACAGAAAATTACAATACCGATAATGAGATCTTCGGGTTTTTGATGAAGGTTCGAGAGATAGGATGCAAGATTGCTATCGATGATTTTGGTGTAGGATTTGCCACATATGCCTCTGTAATTTCATTGAAACCAGATATTATCAAAGTAGATGGGGAGATTATTCGAAATTTAGCAACAAATGAAGATAGTCGAATTATCTTGGATTCTATTCACTATATGGCTGATTTGATCGGTGCGAAGACAGTGGCGGAATTTGTAGAGAACGAAGAGATACAAGAAGTAGTCTTGAAGAATGGAATCGATTATTCTCAAGGATATTTATTTGCAAAACCAGAACCATATGATAAGATTCAAAAATTAATTTGATTGATTTTTCTGTCGAATAATGATAAAATTTGAATGTTGTGTTCACGGGGAAACAATAGATTTTACGTGAAGAGATAAAGAAAAAAAGAACAGATTTAAGGAGAAAAGAAGTAATGTCAAACAATTCAACAAACAGCCAACAGACCCAGATTTCTGTAAGCGTAGGGAATCCGTCGGCAATTGGACTATTAGGGTTAGCGATTGTAACTTTAGTTGCATCGTCACAGAAACTAGGTATCACAGAGGGGACAGCCTTGGTAATACCATGGGCGATTTTTTTAGGAGCAGCAGCACAGATTTATGCTGGAGCACTAGACTTTAAACTGAAGAATGTATTCGGTGGAACTGCGTTTTGCGCATATGGATTCTTTTGGTTAGGGGTTGCGGGTACTTGGTTGATTCAAAATGGTGTATTCGGAGAAGCAATGCAGAGTTCGGCAGATGTTAGACAACTAGGTTTTGCATTCCTAGGATATTTTATTTTTACATTTATTATGACAATTGGAGCGATGGAAGTGAGTAAAACATTGTTTATCATCTTTGTTTTAATCGATTTCTTGTTTATAGGACTTACATTTAGCACATTGGGAATCGCGACTCATTTCTTCCATGAGGTTGCAGCCTATGCAGAGTTATTGATTGCAGTGGTATCATTCTATGCATGTGGTGCAAATGTATTGAATGCTACATTTGGACGTGTATTCTTACCGCTTGGAAAACCTTTTGGAATATTTAAGAAATAAATCAGATACTCGTGAAAAAATGTTATAAAAGTTGACACTATTCTGAAAATATGATAGTTTAGAAGCTAGTAGTTATATAAGATAATACCACGGTCATAAGATATATACAGAATCTTAGGTATGAAATGATGAACAGAATGAGGAGGAAATGAAATGAGTGGAGCAAGTAGAGGTGGCTGGTCTTCGAGAAGTGCATTTATCTTGGCGGCAGTAGGATCAGCAGTAGGATTAGGAAATGCGTGGCGTTTTCCAGGATTGGTTGCAAAGCACGGTGGAGCAAGTTTTTTGATTGTGTATTTGTTAGCAATGTTAGTAATCGGTATTCCATTGCTTATGATGGAGATTGCAATTGGTAGAAAAACTAGAAGTGGTGCACCAGGAGCGATGAGAGCCTTGAATAAGAAGTTCGAGCCGATCGGTTGGGCGGCAACGGCAAATGCGTTTGTTATTGCAACCTATTATGCGGTTGTGTTTGCTTGGGTGCTTGTAATGGCATTTTTCAGTTTTCGATTTGCTGATATGACAGGAGACTCTGAGGGGGCGAGTAATTTATTTGCACAACTTACAGAGACAACTTGGACAGTACAAGATTATGGAATTCCAATTGCGATTTTGATTGCACTAGTGATTGCATGGGCATTGATTTACATCTGTATTAAAGATGGTGCAAAAAGTGTATCAAATGTTGTAAAATATACGGTGTTCTTACCAGTGGTTTGTCTGATTGTTATGGCAATCAAGGGGATTACAATGCCAGGAGGTATTGAAGGTCTACAGAGATTATTTATTCCGAATTTAGATGGATTTATGAATCCAACGTTATGGATTGACGCTATTGGGCAAGTGTTCTTTAGTTTATCAATTATGATGGCAATTATGTTTGCTTATGGTTCGTTCTTGGATCGCAAGTCAAACATCGCAGTGGATGCAATTATCATCGCATTCTCAGACATGGCAATTAGTGTTCTTGCAGGAATTGTTATGTTCTCGACCATGGGTGGAACAGGAATGTTAGATAACATGACTGAGTCAGGAATCGCAACCGCATTTATCGTATATCCACAAGCGATTGTTAACTTGACATCGATTGGATGGCTCAATGCAGTGTTTGGATTTATATTCTACTTATGTTTAGTTACGCTAGCGATTGATTCAGCATTCTCAATTGTGGAGGGTGTATCTACCGCAGTTGCTGACAAGTTCAAGTTTACACATAGGAAGGTTACAATTGCTATTTGTTTAGTATCTGGTATTTTTTCGTTGCTTTTTGCAACAAGAGCGGGTCTTGCATGGCTAGATATCGTAGATAACTGGACGAATCAATATCATATGATTCTAATCGGTATCGCTGAGTGTCTTGCAGTAGGTTGGTTCTTCAAGACAAGCAAGATTTTGGATGAAATCAATAAGAACACAGTGAGATTTAAGATGCCAGCATGGTGGTTTGTTACCTCGATTAAGTTTATTGCACCAGTGTTATTAGCACTACTAATCGGATTGAAGTTCTATACTTTATTCGCAGTAGATGGAGGTAACTATGGTGGATATCCACAATACACGATGTATCTTGGTGGATGGTTAATCACAGTTCTTTGTATTATTAGTGGATTCGTGGTTAAACTAATTGTTGCAAACATGAAGAAAAAAGGATTCGTTGAGATTGATGAATCTTGGGATGACATGGAATAGAAGAAAGGCAATATATGGCTAAAATCGTATTAATTGATGGACATAGTATATTAAATCGTGCATTTTACGGAGTGCCAGATCTGACCAATTCGGAAGGACTACACACCAATGCAATTTATGGATTTCTAAATATTATGTTTAAGATATTAGACGAAGAGCAGGCAGAGTATTTGGCGGTGGCATTTGATGTCTCCGCCCCTACTTTTCGTCATGTGATGTATGAAGAATATAAGGGAACGAGAAAACCTATGGCTGATGAACTTCGTCAACAGATACCTGTGATGAAGCAAGTGTTGGAAGCTATGGGTATTTTGATTATGGAGAAGCCGGGGGTTGAGGCGGATGACGTGCTCGGAACAATCGGCAAGCAATGTGCGGATGTGGGCATGGATGTATCAATTATTTCAGGAGATCGAGATCTCTTGCAACTTGCTACGGATTTAGTGAAGATTCGCATTCCAAAGACGAAGCAAGGTCGAACAGAGATAGAGGATTATTATGCCGACGATGTATTGGAGCGATATCAAGTATCTCCAAACGCATTTATCGAAGTAAAGGCTCTTATGGGAGATTCTTCGGATAATATCCCCGGGGTTCCGTCTATTGGCGAAAAGACAGCGACGAAGATTATTGTAGAGTATGGTTCCATAGAAGAGGCCTATCGTCATGTGGAGGAGTTGAAGCCACCGAGGGCATCTAAGGCATTGGCTGAACATATGGAACTTGCAAGGTTGTGTAAGGAATTAGCAACGATTAAAGTTGATGTTCCATTGGAGTTTGCCATAGAAGAAGCGAAGATTCAGAACTTCTATACGCCAGAAGCTTATGAGTTCTTCCAGAGATTGCAGTTTAAGAATCTCATGGGAAGATTCGAATATAAGGCAACCAATGAAGATGTAGAAGAATACTTCCATGTGATTCGTAAGGACAAAGATATTCAGAGTTTGTTGGAGCGAGTGAAGACTTGTGAGAAGGTTGGAATTAGTTATCTGCCGAGTGAAGAGTCTGCCCTTCCTTTATTTGCTGACTCAAGCGAATATGCGGGAATTGGTGTTGCGCTTTCGGAGAAAGAAGTGTATCTGATTCAACCAGATGCACTAGAATCCATTGCAAGCATATATGAGCAGATGACAGACGCTTTGAAACATGTTGCTTCGGTAGCAATGTTTGATGTGAAGAAAAAATTAGAAGAGATTCAGATTATAGCAAGTCAGACCTTTGAACTTAGTGTAGCAGCTTACCTCATCAATCCACTGCAAGGGGAATATTCTTACATTGATATCGCAAGAGACTACTTGGGGATTACAATTGATGAGAAGTTAGAGCAAGAGAAGCTTACTTCTTACGAAGCATATGTCTCTTATCGTGGGGCAGAGGTGCTGGAAGCAAAATTAAAAGAACTCGATCTATTAGACTTATATAGAGAGGTAGAAGTTCCATTAACATTTACTTTATATGATATGGAGCGAAATGGAATTAAGGTAGAAAAAAAGGCTCTGCAAGATTATAGTAAGGAATTAGGAACAAAGATTGAAGAGTTGGAACGTATCATCTATGAGGGTGCTGGCCATGAATTCAACATCAACTCTCCGAAACAATTGGGAGTCGTACTTTTTGAAGAATTAGAGATGCCACATGGGAAGAAAACGAAGACGGGATATTCCACATCGGCAGAAGTGCTAGAAAAATTAGCGGTTGATTACCCTCTCGTAAGCACGATTTTAGAATATAGACAAGTTGCGAAATTAAAATCTACTTATGCGGATGGACTGGTGAATTATATTGATGAAGACGGACGAATTCATGGGAAATTTAATCAGACAATCACGGCGACAGGAAGAATTAGTAGTACCGAACCAAATCTTCAGAACATCCCAGTGAGGATGGAGATGGGGAGGTTGATCCGAAAAGTATTTGTGCCACAAGAAGAATATGTGTTCGTAGATGCCGATTATTCGCAGATTGAATTGCGAATCTTGGCACATGCATCTGGAGATGAGAAGTTGATTGAGGCATACCAAAGCGCAAAAGACATTCATCGAATTACTGCATCACAGGTCTTTCATACTCCATTCGACGAGGTGAGCGATCTGCAGCGTAGAAATGCCAAGGCAGTAAACTTTGGAATTGTATATGGAATCAGTTCATTCGGTTTGAGTCAAGACCTGAGCATTACACGAAAAGAGGCGCAAGAGTATATCAATCGTTATTTTGAGACCTATCCGATGATTAAATCTTATCTAGACAGCTTGATTGAATTCGGGAAGAAAAACGGATATGTTACCACGATGTTTGGGCGAAGACGTCCAGTTCCAGAACTAAAGTCGTCAAACTTTATGCAACGAAGCTTTGGCGAACGTGTCGCAATGAATGCACCGATACAAGGAGCGGCAGCCGATATTATGAAGATTGCTATGATTCGCGTAAATGATGAGTTGAAGAAGAGAAATCTACGTTCTAGATTGGTTCTACAAGTCCATGATGAGTTATTAATCGAGGCACATAGAGAAGAGGTTTCTATAGTAGAAGAAATTTTGGCAAAAGAGATGTCAGGAGCAGCACAACTTAAAGTGAAATTAGAAATTGATATGCATACAGGTGAAAACTGGTATGAGGCAAAATAATACTCATTGCTCATTGGGGACGTTGTTTTTTGTCAAAAAACAACGTCCCCAATGGTGCTTGACAAACATACTATTGGTATGTTAATATCATTACATACCAAAGGTATGTGGAGGTGTAAACATGGCAAGAAACAAATATCCAGAGCAAACAGTTGAACGGATACTTGATGCAGCAGCAAGGCTTTTTCTTGAAAAAGGCTACGATAACACAAGTGTGCAAGATATCATAAATGAGCTGGATGGGCTTACGAAAGGTGCGATTTATCATCATTTTAAATCAAAAGAGGATATTTTTGATGCGGTTGGTACAAAAGTGTCTCAGGGAAATCATGAGCTTTTAATTAAAATCAAAAAGGATAAAACCTTAACAGGTGCAGAAAAACTGAAAAAACTTGTAAAATCTAACGTGTATAGTCAAACTACAAAAACCCTGATGCAAATGACACCAAGTTTTTTAGACAATCCTAAATTTTTAGTTTTGCAATTGAAAAGTACTTGCTACGAAGTTGTTCCGAATTATATTTTGCCAATCATAGAAGAAGGTGTCTCGGATGGGTCAATTGAAACAGATAAACCTTATGAGCTTGCTGAGATGATCACACTTTTAATCAATGTATGGTTGAACCCGACAATTCTTGGGACGGATAGAGAGCGTTTGTCAGCGAAATGTAGTATGCTCAATGAAATTGCTATGCAATATAAATTCACCTTATTTGATGAAGAAACGATTGAAAAAATCAAATCATTATAAAAATAACTGCTCTAAAATAGAGCAGATTATTTTTAAATAAATACATACCAACCGAATGTATGTAAATGAAAAATGATATGAAAACAAAATTTTGGAAAGGGAAGAATATTTTATGAAAACACTTATTAAAACGAATAACTTGAGTAAAAGTTATGAAAACACATTGGTTTTAAGCAACATCAATTTGGAAGTAAAAAAGGGGGAACTTATCGGACTTCTTGGGAGCAATGGAGCAGGGAAGACTACACTGCTTAAATTATTATGTGGGCTTTTAGAAGCAACGGAGGGAGGAGTTGAAGTGTTAGATTGCTCACCATGGAATGAGCGTGATAAAGTACTAAAAAAACTTGGTGTTATGATTGAAACACCTGTTTTCTATGAGCATTTAACTGCTCACGAGAATCTTAAAATCCATTTAGAATATCTCACAGCAAATACTGATATAGAGAAAACCTTAAACGCAGTCGGCCTTATAAATGTAGATGATAAGCCTGTTTCAAAGTTTTCCATGGGTATGAAACAGAGGCTTGGTATTGCGAGAGCGATTAGTCACAATCCAGAGATTTTGCTGCTTGATGAGCCGATTAATGGGCTTGATCCTGTGGCAATCAAAGATATGCGTGAACTTTTCATCGCACTTAGGGAAACAGGCACCACAATTATTCTATCGAGTCATATTTTAGGTGAAATACTGCAAACTGCTGAAAGTATTGTAATTATATCAAATGGTAATTTGGAGCGATTGGGTAAGATAAAAGACTTACAAAACAAATATGGTGAGGAAACAGAAAACTACTTAATCGAAAGGATGCGTGGATAGTGTGAAAAATAGAATTTTTCACACTGACCGCGAGAAAGAGAGGGTTATTAATATGATGAAACTGATAAAACTTGAATTGAGAAAAAACAACTTAAAAATATATTTGCTTAGTGTGATAGGAATCTTCGCATCGGTAATAGCTATGGGACTACTGTTCTGTGCTGTTCCTATTTTAGAACCTAACGACCCAGCTTCGCAAGAATTTTCTGATCCTAATATGGTTATTACAATGATTTCTATTATTTCAATGAGTGCCTTTGCTATTTTATCATCGGTGATGCATGCAAAGTTTGTTGTTGAGGAATATACAGGGCGAAAAAATGTGCTGTTATTTACTTATCCTCAAAAAAGAAGTAGTATACTTTTTTCAAAATTCATATTTATTTTTGTTTTTGTATTTGTGATGATGTTTGCGGTCAATGTGATATCTTGTTATCTGGTTGGGGTCATAGGTAGTATGGTAGGGCTTATTTCACACTCTTTTACAAATACAGTTTTAATGATTAGACTCACAATTATTTTTGCTTTTGTAGCAAATTTTATTGGTCTTATTGCATTAAGATTAGGATTTTACAAGAAATCTATTATATTGCCAATCGTTACATCGACAATCCTCGTTTCTCCGTTTGGAAATGCAGTGATGCTTTTGGGGCCCAACTCAGATATTGCATTTGTCATTGTGGGGGGAGTACTACTACTAGTATCTATGGCGTTGTTCGGTGGTCTACTTAAAAAAGTAAATAGGATGGAGTGTGTGTAATGAAACAAACAAAATTATGGGAAAAAGACTTCACCCTCGTCGTAATAGGGCAGATTATATCGTTATTTGGAAATGGGATCCTTCGTTTTGCATTACCATTACATTTATTAAACCTAACAGGTTCTTCTGCACTTTTTGGAATCGTAAGTGCCGTATCTTTTCTGCCTCTAGTAGTACTGATGCCTATTGGAGGAATCGTTGCTGACAGGATGAATAAACGAAATATTATGGTGATACTAGACTTCTTAACAGGCTTTTTAATGCTATTTTTTTATCTTACTATGGCGAGTATTTCCCTCATACCATTGCTGATAGTCACATTAATGATTTTATATAGTATTAGTGGTCTGTATCAGCCAACAGTACAGGCGAGTGTACCAGCACTCCTTGATGAAAAAATATTGGTAAAGGGAAATGGAATTGTTAGTAGCATTGGAGGATTCGCGAACTTGATGTCTCCTATTATAGGTGGGGTGTTACTCGGAAGTTTTGGTATCGCGCCAATTATCGTAGTGTCAATTGTCTGCCTTTTCGCATCGGCAATATTAGAACTTTTTATAAAAATACCATATAAAAAAGAAGTTTCCACATCTTCGATTCTCGGTATGGTAAGGAATGATACCAAAGCTTCAGTTCATTTCATATTCAAGGAAAAACCAGTACTTCGCAAATTAATGTTTATCATCTGTTTCATCAATGCATTGATATCGGCTCTCATCATTATCTCACTTCCTGTATTGATTACGGAACGGCTTTCATTAAGTGAAGAATTGTATGGGTTTTCCCTTGGGGTACTTGCTTTTGGTGGACTTTTTGGAGGAGTTTTAGCTGGGGTGTTTGGAGAGAAACTCCACATAAAAAGCCTCTATAAGTATATAATATTTGTTGCAACTAGCCTAATGCCTATGTCAGTGGCAATGCTTTTTCGCAGCAATCCGATGATGGCCTATGTACTAATTTTAATAAGTGCTTTTCTAGCAATGTGTGTGTCTACTTTGGCATCGGTTATGATTATTACATATATTCAAAGCGAAACACCAGAAAATATAATAGGAAAAGTTACGGCATTCATTATGACAATAGGGATGTTTGCATCTCCTCTTGGGCAAGCTATTTATGGGATTGCCTTTGAATACTTGGTGGGGTATGAGAGTTGTCTTGTATTGGGAGCTATTTTCATATCACTGTTGGTTAGTCTATACGGAAAGCTTACTTGACGTTATGGCTTCAGAGTGCTATAGTATATTTTATTTACGAGGAGGTAGAGGTGATGTATATTTATAAAACAGAAATTTTAACAGTGAGTACAAAATGGTTTTCTGATAAGGCAGATAGCGAAGATATAGCATTGTTGGATAATCTAATTAATTCTAAAGCGGCTGAAGGATGGGAACTTGTAACATATGACTATATGGCAACATCGCTTCAAGTGAAAGGTGCATTTGTTATTACATTTAGGAAGCAGCGATAGGAGTAGAGCGCGTTATTATAAAATAATTGTCAAATGGGAGAGGATATGAATATAGAGCAAAAAAGAGAACGGATGGTGAACGCACCGATTCCTTCTATTATTATTCGGTTAGCGATTCCAACAATGATAAGCATGCTTATTACCTCTATATATAATATGGCAGATACTTATTTTGTAAGTCAGTTGGGCACGAGCGCGTCAGGAGCAGTAGGGGTTGTTTTTTCTGTGATGTCCTTTTTGCAAGCGATTAGCTTCACCCTAGGTATGGGAAGTGGCAATCAAATTGCGATGGCGCTAGGGAGCAAGGAAGAGAAGAAGGCGTATACCCTAGTAGCAACAGCTTTTTATACTGTGATTGGAATTGGTCTTTTGATTTCTATATTTGGGAACCTCTTTTTAGAGGAATTGGTGTATCTGTTGGGCTCCACTGAGACGATTGCGCCATATGCACAGATTTATGCTAGGTATATTCTGATTGCAGCACCATTTATGATGGCTTCACTAGTGATGAATAACTTGTTGAGAAGCCAAGGAAATGCCATGTATGCTATGGTGGGGATTTCCATAGGAAGCGTATTGAATATGGTATTAGATCCTATTTTTATCTATATCTTTGATATGGGGATTGGTGGGGCTGGATTGGCGACTATGGTGAGTCAAATCATCAGTTTCTTCATTCTGTTGTTCCAATGTAATTTTAGGAAGGAAAACCTTTCTATCCAGTGGAGGCGTTTTCGACCAACATGGAAACTCTACGGTAAAATATTCTATATTGGTGCCCCTTCTTTTTGCAGGCAAGGACTCCAAAGTGTATCAACTATCCTACTTAATTTTGCTGCAGCACCTTATGGAGATGCGGCGATTGCGGCATTTTCAATTGTTGCACGTGTCATGATGTTTGTGAATTCGGCTCTTATTGGATTCGGGCAAGGGTTTCAACCTGTTTGTGGCTATAATTTTGGTGCAAAGAGGAAGGATAGGGTTCTAGAAGCGTTCTGGTTTTGTGTTAGAGTTGGCACCGTGACGATGGTGGTACTAGCGATTATTGGAATTGTTTTTAATCAGGAAATTATCACTTTGTTTAGGCGAGATGATCTGGAAGTGATTAGGATTGGAACAAAGGCATTGACCATACAACTTCTTGTGTTGCCATTTCAGATGTGGGTGATTATGATAAATATGTTGAGTCAATCTATTGGAGATGGGCTTCGAGCATCCATCGTGGCTATGTCTCGACAGGGGATATTCTTTTTACCAGCAGTCGTAATCTTGCCAGTGGTTTTCGGAGAAGAAGGGCTGTACTATATTCAGCCAGTTTCAGATATCTGTACCGTGGTACTTGCTACGGTGATTGTGAGGCGGATAATTAAGGATTTGAAATCATAAAGGGACAGGGATTTTCTCGTTGGGGACTCGTTGGGGTCCGGGGTTTTTAAAAAAAACCCCCCTCCCCAACAGAGCAAAAAAAAAAGAACAGATAGCACAGTTCCGTTTTGA